>JAAXKB010000061.1 GCA_012269545.1 Gammaproteobacteria bacterium
CCCGCTGGATAAGACCGAGACGCTGGATACTGACGGAGATGGCATCGGTAATAATACCGACTCGGATGATGACGCTGATGGTGTTCTGGACGCTGCGGACGCTTTTCCGTTAGCCGGGTTGGGCGAGTTGGCTGATACAGATGGTGATGGTCGGCCAAATGATTGTGATGCTGCATGCCAAACAACAGGTATGACCGCGGATACAGATGATGATGGAGATATGGTGCAGGATGCCGATGATGCCTACCCACTTATTTCTTTGGGCACTAACACGGACACTGATATGGACGGCTTGCCAGACCAATGCGATTCATCTTGTCTTGAATCCGGGCTGCGCGCTGATGCGGATGATGACGGTGACGGCGTGCTTGATTACGAGGATCCGTTTCCCCTAACCGGCACGGTTACCCGCGCGAAACAGATTCCTGAACAAATTAATTTGCTGAGGATCTAGCAATGAAAAAGTCTTTAACCAAAGGTTTTTCCTTCACTGTGTTGATTTTGCTCTCCAGCTTTTTGAACGCCTTAACACGCGAAGACATAACCGACAAAACTAAGCCGGTGTGGACTGATATCAAGGCAACGCTTGTCTATCAGTTTCGGGTAAACATTCCTTTTGGGCAGCTAAACCGTTATCTCTGCCTGTTCAATAAAACGGAATACCAAAAATTCGCCAACCTCCAAAGAGATGATGAAGTAGCTGCTTACGCCTATTTGACAAGGCTTGATCAAACACAATGCGGCATTTCTTTTGATGATAACGCGCATCTAGTGAGGGCCACTCAGGACTCACCGGATTCGCCAGTTACTGTTGAATATTGGAATGGCGCAATGGCTGCCGATGCCGGTGCCTATTTTCTTAAGGCTGTGGTATCCGAAGAGGCCAGCGACGCAAACCCTTTCGGTATCATGACCCTTGATACCGAAGCATATGCAAAGGCAGATCCTTCCAAAATGTGGCTTCGGTGGCGATCGCAGTCTTCACGTCTTGATGATAGGACCATTCAATATAAGGTCGTGGAGTACCTAGACTCTCACGTTATCGATCAGTCGCAGGACTTAGGGGTCAGCGAGGAGTATTACGCAGTCAACATCGTATACTCCGAAGGTGACAGTGGATACGGGACGATTATCAATAAATTTTTTAAGCCAAATCTCTCTTCGTCTGGTCTTTATCCCGCGGGCATCCCTGCAATTTCGGGAGCGACGAACATTGCATTCGACAAAGACTTCATCAAATTTGAAAACTACGCTGATGCTTACTACTTCGGCACCCAGCAGTACTCGAATGTCAAAAATTACACCAGTTGCATCTCTCGCTCCAACCCTTGGGGGTATGTCCCGCGTTGGGGTTACGGCGTCTACGATGAAAACGGTGACCGTAACTCTGCGAGTTTCAGTGCTACTTACGTCGGAGCCGACGGTAATACTGTGAACTTGGAAATAAATGGTTTTCAAGCAACCCCGCCAGTGGCCTGTCGCTCGCTTTTTGATGGGTCTGTTGTGGACAAGCCGACCTATAGTGACGAGTGTGGCCAGCAGGCCTACCCCGGCCCCGCAACCCTGCCCGTTGTAGATGTACCTGATTTAACGACAATTACGTCATCTGAGGGGCAGAAATACATTGTTAGGCAGCTGAAACCCAGGATTGTGTACCCCGAGGTCGACATGGCGAACTGCGCGTCTTTAACTGTTCGAGATACGCTGGCCGTAGAAAATCACACGTTTTTCGAGGGCCACAGTTTGGACACGGCATTGCCGAAAGGTGGGGCGGTACTGGTAAACGATTTTTCGAGCGACACAACTCGGGACCCAAACTATTCTGGTGTGAGTTACCTGCCGTTGGAAGATGCAGACGGCGATGGAATTCCCAACTTTAAGGATGCATTTCCAGAGGATCCAGCAAGATCCGCCGACGAAGACTTTGATGGCATCGATGATTCTGAAGACTCGACGTCGGACCGTTACTTATTCGACCACACACAATTTATCATCCCTAACGCGGTTGAACATATAACGCCAAGCATGCGCCAGCCTTAGCTGATTCTTGAATCTGCGACAATTTCAGTTTCGCTGTCGCTTTCGGAGTCTAAAGCGCTTGCCTTTGGATTACTGGAGAGATCATAGCTGGGTTCTCGACAGTACCATGCAACTGAGGCGCGGGTCGGTAGAAGAGGTGCGTGGTTGTTTTGGGCCGAATGCGATTTGGCGCTGGCGCAATTGATCGTTCGGTGAATTCAGGATTTGCAAAGCTATGGGCGAAGCCATCGAGCACGGCGGCAATCGAGACGGTTAAGGAAGGCCCATTGGGGCGCTCAATAGAGCCTCCAAGGAGCAGGGCGCACGTTTGTCCGAACAAGCAAGGTCCTATACAGGTACAGCTTTCAGAACGCTTTTAGACGATGCTATCGAAGGCTCCTCTGATTCGGCTAGTGTCGCTGCGGCGAACTCCATTTTGGATCGTGGGTAAGGTACGGCGAAGGCAGATCTTTGGCAGGTCGTGCATCTCCCTGATTCACCCGTTTCAAAAGCAGATATCACGGGTATTTCAGCTTTTCTGGGGAGACTACCTGATGTGGTTTTGGCTTGTCAGCAAGAATCGCCGGGAGTGGCCCCCACTTCGGATTTCATGTTTCCGCTGCGGGGGCATTTCGGGGGTAGAATTTACTGAATGGGGTAGGCGGTAAAGGACATCGTGCCCTTAACGAGGTCTACCTCACCCTTGGCGTATATCATGTCGCCATTGGAGAACTGGTCCAGGGTATACATGGTGACGATCTTACCGTCGCGCTGCCAAATACCTTGCAAGGTACCTGCGACCATGACGCCGTCGTTGTTGATGGTGCGCGCGCCGCCGGAGAAGTCGCCCTGATTTTTGTCAGCACTGTTGCTGACGAAGTCGTAGTTTAAATAAACCTTGCCATAGCCCTCGCCGACGATACCTTCGGCTGTCATGGCGCTGCCACTGGCATTGCTCGTCCAGCTGGTGATGTTGAATTCCGCTGGAAATGATTCGCCGCTCACTTCAAAGGCATGCAGAGGCGCAGCGAGTGCGCTCAATAGCATGGCGAGGGTCAGGGCAATATTTTTCAGTGTTTTAGGCATCAGTGTTTCCTTGTTGTTATTGGTTAGCGAATTATGCATCAAGTCGAGTTGCGGTGTCGTTGCTTCGAAGGCTGGTGCTATGCCCGGCCAAAGCTGAGCTGGACTTGCTGCTTACGTTTAACGTGCATCGTTTGCGTGCCCAATTTCTGCTGGAGTATCTATGTTAAGTAGGTTAATTGGGTATCCCGAAAAACGTTGAAGTGCGGCTGCCGTGTCGCCACCGGCCTTCGCTATCCAATAGACTGGAATACCACTGATTGCTGCATAGCAAACGCCAACTACAAGAGAAAGCTTAACCGACCATAGGATCGCCGCCACCGAAGAAGTGGAACGGACTGCATCAGAAGGTACTCCCAATGGCAACTGCCGTGGGTAGTCGCGCGCCGCGGAGTTCTTCTAGGAACAAAATCTCAGCAGGGCGTGCTTGAGCGTTCACTCTAGTCTCAGCGGCGATTACGGCTTGTAGCCCTCAAACTGCTCCCCGATGCGGTACGGAGGCTCTGTTATATTTGGGTGCACTGTCCTCGCTCCGTTGCGTTTAAACGATCGGTAAGGACGGCGCGTCAAGCTTTTAAATCGTCAACGTCCAGCAACCATATTATCTCCTGTAGCTTATGCATACGGTCCGCGGGAGTAACCCTTCGCGAAGTATAAAAACGGTCTTGGTGCGTCAGTGCTTGTAGTTGCTCGACGAGGCTACCTCTTTCGCGACACGCTTGTGCCCGCCAAGGAATCGAGGGGTCTCAGGGTCGCCATTGGGGCGTCGCTCGTAACTCAAGACAAGGCGCCTTGAGCAGCACGCGGCTTTTGAGGCCACCGGGAATGGTGGTATTCTGGGAAAGAAGAAAAGGGGAAAAGGAGAACAACGATGAGCGTCACTCATATCGCCAGAGCGGTGTTCCCGAGCGTTCATAAATTCGTATTCGCGGTCTTGCTAGTGACCCTTACTCAGTTCAGCTATGCCGAGTCCGACTACGCGGCAAGCTGGGGTCCGAGTGTCGGTAGCACAGTACCCTTGATGTCAGCCAGCGATCAAGACGGTCAGACACAAAATCTGGACACGTTAATGGGCTCCAAAGGCCTGCTCTTTGTTTTCAATCGCAGTGTCGATTGGTGACCATTCTGCATGCGTCAGTTCGTGAAACTGAGTGACATTGAGAATAAATTCGCTGCTATTGGCGTGCGCGTCAGCGGTATGACCTACGACGATGCCGACACAATCCAAGAATTCCATAACAAATGGGGGCTAGCCTACCCGCTGCTGCGGGACGTTGACGGCCAGCACGTTGATGCTTGGGGGATTCGCAATGAGGAATATGGCCCCGGCACCTTTGCTTATGGTATTCCCCATCCGGGCGTCGTGCTGGTATCCCCTAACGGAGAAATTTTGGCCAAGTGGGCAGAGGCTGGCTACCGATCTCGAGCAGATTGGAAAACCGTCCTACAGGAAACTCGCAGTATTTTGGGTGCTGGCCGATAACTGCTAAAGGAGTGGGCCTTTGAGCAAATTACGAAGCAACCTTGGATGGCTTGGTCTGGTGTTTCTCGGCCTAGTGAACGGGATTCTCGAAGACCTGATGTTTATCACCATCATGGTGCCCTATACCCCCATGTCCGTGGACTTGACGGGTGAACTGTTCTGGATCGTTACGGTTCCTGTAGCCCAACTCATGGCTTTGGCGATAACCGGAACGCTGGCCTGGTATTTTCTGGGCCTTAGCCAGCTCCATCGTTTGGCAGTTTTCTGGGCAGTTTGGGTAACGGTTAGGGCTGCTTTTTTGCTGCGAGTGCACAACCCCGTGGATGACGTGCTCATCTACTTGGGCTGGATAACTCTTTGGTGCGTGCTGATCGGCTTAGCCGGGTATCGACGCCAGCAGTCAGAGAATTCTCGTGGGGGCGACGTCTAGACGATCAGCGAGGATCCAGATGTAATTTAGACGGCTGCTCGCTGTCTCTTCTTATCCCGGTGGACTCCCAAGGGATCCCGGATCACGCATAGCTTAGAAAGCGTAAAGCCTCGCATAAAAATTGCGACATAAAATACTGATTTAACTGAAAAAAATGGTGCCCGGAGCCGGACTCGAACCGGCACGGAGTTGCCTCCGAGGGATTTTAAGTCCCTTGTGTCTACCAATTTCACCACCCGGGCTGAGAGAGACCGAACGCCGTCGAGGAATAGATGCATACGCTACCCTGTCAGGTCATTCGCCTAGACGCACCATCGCTGAGCAAACACGTCTTTTGCCGCAGTGGGACGGGTACATCCTCGGGTTGAGGCGTGGAGTATAGCGAGGTTGTGCGCTCAGGGCTGCAACTTCGTTGCCCGGATAGGCAATTTTTCATCGATTCCCCAGCGGTAACGTCACGCGACCGATCTGGGCATGGTGAATCACGCTTGACTTAGCCGCGCTGGTATCCCACGGAGGAGCATTCGCCTTGGAACGATAGATCCGACAGACGCTCCTGAGTACCCCGCTTGAATTCGGTGAGGTTGAAGGTGAGTTTTAACCCTCTTTGTCTAAGCAATAACCCGCCGAGTTCGACAGGTTTCTGTGCAGAATGGACTCGCCCCCGAATAAAGCGGTCGGAGATCTTCACGGATTTGAGCGGCAAAATATTCAGATCGTCGCCGTAGATATGAATCACCGGGTCGGTACCTTGAGGGTGAAGACCAATCCGCAGGGCAGGGTTGACCAAAGTTGGTCTTTCCCCAAGTTCCGAATACACGGCTACATAGCACTCAAACGCATCGTTAGAGTAGCCGGCAGCGTTTGTCGCACCCGCGAGCAGCAGCAGGGCAGCGAACAGTGGCCTGAGCGCATGCGGGCATTCGTTCATGCGTTGATTTTCTCCCGGAGGTATCAAATATCGGCTAGGCTTACGACAGCCGAGCCCCTAATATGACGGCGAAGTCTAACAAAGGAATACCGTGGCTGATCCCTACCCGATAAGTCCAGTGACCATGCCGGCACGCTTCAAGGGCCTCGGCGCTATGTTCGGCACAAACCGGGAGGCGCAATTTTGGTTGCTTCAGTTGGCTGGATGGCTGGGTATCTCGCTGATCAGCTACGTCAGTCTGAATCTTTGGTACAACCAACCGGAATTGACCTATGTGCTGCACAACATTTTACAGTCCTTTTTAGGTATTGCGCTGAGTTGGCCGCTGCGACTGGTGTTTCGCAGTTGTTGGAGCGCCTCTTGGGCAGCCAGAGCAGTGGTCATCGTGGTGTCGGTCATGACCTTTGCCCTTGCATGGGCGGTGATTCGTCTGGCTGCATTCGAGGCAATGACTGAGGAAACCAACCTCTGGGCAGATTTCGGCGGCTGGTATTTCTCCTCAATCTTTATTTTTCTATGTTGGGCTGCCTTTTATCACGGCATAAAATACTATCGCCTACTGCTTTTCGAGAGAGATCAACTGCTGGCCGCGGAGGCCCTGCAGAAAGAGGAAGTGCTCAGACGCACGCGCGCGGAAACGGCGGTGAAGGAAAGCCAACTGACCCTGCTTCGATACCAGCTAAACCCTCATTTTTTGTTCAACACCTTGAATTCGATTTATGCTCTGATTGACAAGGGCGATGCTGATCAGGCCAGCAGCATGGTGCTCAATCTGAGTCACTTTCTGCGCTATTCGCTAGAGCACGGTGCGGAACGAAGCGTCGAGTTGGCCAACGAGGTAGACGCGGCAAATTTGTATCTCACCATCGAGCAGACTCGTTTTGTGGATCGGCTAACGGTCGTGTTCAGTATTGCTGAAGACGCGAACGAAGCCTTAGTGCCCAGTTTTTTGTTACAGCCCTTGATTGAAAATGCCATCAAGCACGCCATTGCCCAAAACGAGGATGGGGGCATCATCAGGGTTACTGCCGACGCCGATGGCGATATGCTTCGGGTTCGGGTAGAGGACTCCGGCAGCGGCCATCGGCCATCTGATTCAGCGCAGGCAGTATCCGGAGCAGGCTTGGGCTTGCAAAATGTCCGTGAACGTATGGCTGCGCTTTACGGTGAAAGAGGTCGTCTGAAGACCGGGCCGTCGGATTTGGGCGGGTTTCGAGTCGACCTTGCCTTCCCCCTTGAAACCCGGGTAAGAGGTGTCCGGCATGATTAGGACGTTAATTGTCGACGACGAGCCATTGGCGCTTGATGTGATGCAATCTTTGCTGGCGCCGCATGGCGATGTCGAAGTGTTAGGGGCCTATCGTTCTGCAACTCAAGCACTAAAAGGTATAAATCGCTTACAACCGGATCTGTTGTTTCTTGATATTCAGATGCCCGGCATGAGCGGGTTTGAAATGATCAGTAAGATCCAGCCTGAACAAATGCCTTCGGTGGTTTTTGCCACCGCATTTGATTCCTTCGCTGTAGACGCTTTCAATGTTCACGCGCTGGATTACTTGCTAAAACCCATTGACCCTCGTCGGCTTGAACAATCGCTGGATCGTATTCGCGGTCAACTCGCTCGAACAAGTGAAAACGCAAGAGCTCCGGCCGAAAAAGGGCGTCTGGTGGCAGCGTTGAGCGAGCTGCCTGAAGGCAAAAGAAAAATTCTCGGACGCAGCCCTGAGTTTGTAGAGAAAAAACTTTCCATCAGAGATGGCCAACAGACCCTGTTGATTGCCTATGATGATATTGATTGGATTGATGCCGCTGGTGATTACATGTGCATACATGCTCGAGGTGCGACTCACATCATGCGCTGTACAATGAAACAGCTCGAGGCAAAGCTGCAGGACCCTCGTTTTGCACGCATTCATCGGTCTACGCTAGTCAATCTGACGCGAATACGTTCGGTTGTGTCTTTGGGCAAGGGTGAAAGCCTGTTGCATCTGCCCGATGAAGTCACATTAAAGGTCAGCAGGAACTTTCGAGAGGCCCTCGTCGACTATCTCGATTGAGCCGTTATTTGGAAAACCACTGTTGTAATTGGGTTCCCGCGCCGATGGCCCGGATTGAATCCGCCTCGTCGCAGTCACAATCCCCCTCATCTCATTTTTCTTGAGCCATCGCGGCTCAGCGATGAAAGTTCACGCTTCGAAAAAGGAAGGCAACGTTCGCTGAGCGTTGATCGGGGAGAATAATGAAGATCACACAATTCAAGAAGGCGCCCGTGGCCGCGGGCGTAGCACTCGCCCTAGGACTCCAGCTACCCTACGGCTTCGCAGTCGCAGAGGAACAAGCGGCAGACGGCGTCTTAGAAGAGCAGATTGTTTACGGTATCCGTGAAAGCTTGAAAAAGTCTGCAGACATTAAGCGCACCAGTGCAGGTGTTGTTGATGCGATCTCTGCAGAAGACATGGGCGACTTTCCAGACAGCAACTTAGCGGAGTCGCTGCAGCGCATTACCGGTGTTGCCATTGACCGTGAACGCGGTGAGGGCGCCAAGGTAACGGTTCGAGGTTTCGGCCCCGATTTCAACCTCGTGTTGTTAAATGGCCGTCAAATGCCTACCTCGACTTTGACCAACACGCTCGGTCGATCCTTCGATTTCGGCAACTTGGCATCTGAAGGCATTTCTTCTGTCCGAGTGTACAAGAGTGGTAAGGCCGATGTGCCTACGGGCGGCATCGGCGCGACCATCGATATTCGTACCACTCGCCCATTGGAGGACCCCGGATTCAAGGCGACTGCAGCGATCTCGGCCATGCACGATGATTCCACGACTCGGGGCGATGATTATACGCCAGAGATTTCGGCGTTGTTTTCTAACACCTTTGCCGACGATACCGTTGGCGTAGCGCTGAGCTTCGTCCGTCAAGAGCGTAATAACGGCGCAAACACCGCAAGCGTTGGCGGCTGGCGCACGTTCGCTGGTAACGTTGATAACGATTGGGGAAATCCCAACAGTCCTACCGAATGGGGCGGCATACCTAACGATGCGACCACCCAAGTCAATCGCACAACGCTTCCCGAAGAGCGGTACTCCGTGCCTCAGAATACAGGCTACGAGCTGGCAGAATGGGATCGCGTTCGAACCAACGGCCAACTGACTCTGCAGTGGCGTCCAGCGGATGACATTACAACCACTCTGGATTACACCTATTCTGAGGTAGAGCTTGAGCGCACCTTCAACAACTATTCGGCTTGGTATAACTTCGGTGGTCAAAGCAGCGAGTGGACTGACGGTCCCAACGCATCTCCCGTGTTTTATTCTGAGAACAATGGTGGCGCGGGAGACTTCGCCATGGCTGCGGGCTCTGATGCGTCGGTATCAGAAAACGAGTCTGTGGGCTTCAATTTGGTTTGGGATGTGAGCGATCGATTAACCCTTGAGTTCGATCACCACGATTCCAGCGCCGAATCGAAGCCGGATAGCGCTTTCGGTAATGCCTCGCAGTTGGCTATTGCATCCTTTAGCCGGAATCAAACGACCACGCATTTCGAAAGCGAACTGCCTGTGTTGGAACTGGATTTGGCACGACCGCTATCTGCCGACGATATGATCGTTACCGGTAGTGTTTTTGCTAACGATTATGCGCGCATGGAAATTGAACAGTCCAAGCTGAGCGGTACTTTCGAACTTGGAGAAGACTCTTTCATTCAAAGCATTGATTTTGGTGTGCAAATCACTGAAACCAACAATCGCTCAGCAGGTTCAGTTGTGCAGCGGGATGCTTGGGGCGGGGTTACCCAACCGGGTGCCATCTCCGATCTGCTGACCCCTGCGTCATCTGCTGGTGCGTTTGATGAGTTTTCTGCCGGGAGCGACCCTCGCTTGGTCACCGACTACTTCACCTACGACATGCCTGCATTGATTGCACGAACAGAAGCATTAATGGCCTCTGGCGATGCGACAATTTTTCAAGCCTCTGGTGGCATGGGTGATTGCGGCACAGGTCTGTGTGCGTCAAGCACCTACACGTCGGACCGCAGAACGACTGAAGAGTCAACTGCAATGTACTTCCAGATCAACATGGCGACAGAAACCTTTGGTAAGCCTCTTGCCATGCGCCTTGGTCTGCGCCACGAAGACACCGAAGTCGACTCTCAGGCATTGGCACCCAACTACACGGGTATCAATTGGGTAGGCGGTAACGAGTTCTCGGCTATTCAGGGCGGAGGAGACTTCACTGAGTTGCAAGGCGAGTACGATTACACGTTGCCAAACCTTGATCTGCGTTGGGATCTCACCGAGGATCTGGTCGGTCGTATGTCCTTCAGTAAGACGCTGTCCCGACCTGGTTACGGTGACATACAAGGCGGGATCACAATCCAGTCGTTGGTTCGAGTCGATGGCGGCGATGGTAGCCGGGGTAATCCAGGTCTGCTGCCTTATGAGTCCACAAACCACGACTTCTCGTTGGAGTATTACTACGGCAATGGCAGTTACGTGTCAGCAGGATACTTCCTGAAAGACGTGGAGAACTTCATTGGCACATCATCTGTCATTGAGCCGTTGTTCTCTCTACCACACCCGGGTCAAGGTGCATTGGCGCAAGAAGCGCAAGCTGCACTGGGCATGGGTGCGACAACGGGTGAACAATTGGCATGGATCCTTGAGAATCGAGCCGATTCCCCGGCGGTGGACGCTGCAGCAGGAACAGTTTCTGGCGTAGCTGGAGATCCGCTAGCTAACTTCAATTTGACTGTGCCTGTGAATATTCAAGACGCAACCATGAAGGGTTGGGAATTGAACATTCAACACAATTTCGGTGATACCGGGTTTGGTCTGATTGCCAATGCAACGTTGGTTGAAGCGGATGTTGGCTACGATAACATGAACCTTTCTCAGCAGTTTGTCCTAGTAGGCCTTGGTGATTCTGCAAACTTCATCGGCTTTTACGATAAGAACGGCTATCAGGTCCGGATCGCCTACAACTGGCGCGACGACTTCTTGGCTGGAACCGGTCAGAACAATGTGGGTGCAGGGCCACCAACGTATGTTTCAGACTACGCCCAGTGGGATATGAGCCTGAGCTATGACATTAACGAAAACGCCGTTGTTTTCTTGGATGTGATTAACCTCACAAACGAGACAACTCATGTCTACGGTCGAACGAAGGAGCAAACCTTGTTCGCGGGACAGTCAGGCGCTCGTTACAACTTGGGCTTCAGGTACACGTTCTAGTGGGGAGTTTGGCCTTGTAAAAGAGGAGCGCGAAAAAGGCTGCCGTTGGCAGCTTTTTTTTGTTTAAAAATTAGACACTTAGTAACAAAAAAGTCGAAATAAATGAAAGCCGAGGATGAAGGATTTGAGGTATTCTTTGACGTCTTTGAATATACGGGTGGCCGGCTCATAGGAATGAGCGGGAGTGTAGATTGAGTGGCGAGATAGTTGCGGATCAAGGGACCACACCTATTCGGCGAGTGGTGGTTGTTGGTGGTGGAAGCGCAGGGTGGATTACGGCTGGTTTGTTGGCCGCAGAGCATTCCGAGTTATCCATTTGCCTGATTGAGTCCCCCAGTGTGCCAATAATCGGCGTTGGAGAAGGTACTTGGCCCTCAATGCGGCGGACATTGCAGCGATTAGGGATGTCGGAAGCTGACTTTGTTCATGAGTGCGACGCGAGCTTCAAGCAAGGCACTTGGTTCCGCGACTGGTCGTCTCAAGGCGATTCAGGGTATTTGCATCCCTTCAGTCTTCCTACCGAATTTTCCAGTCTTAACCTCGCCAATTATTGGTTGATGCTAGAGCAGTCGGGAGCCTTCGCGGACTTTGTCACGCCGCAAGCCGACGTCGTCAGAGCAGGCTTGGCGCCCAAACAGTGTGACACACCAGACTTTGCGTTCAACGTGAACTATGGCTATCACTTTGATGCGGGGAAATTTGCGCAGGTTCTGAAACGTCATGTGACTGAGAATCTGGGTGTTGAATACGTTTCTGCCCATATCACGGGTGTCGAGCGTTCCGAAGACGGTGATATCGCGCGCCTGATTTTGGATGATGGGGCTTTGGTCGGGGATTTATTCGTCGATTGTTCTGGGCAGCAGTCTCTGCTGTTGGGGCAGCAGATGGGCGTGGCACTGGTCGCAGCGGACAACGTCTTGTTCAACGATCGGGCTTTGGCGGTTCAAGTACCCTATGAAAACCCTGAGACGATGATTGCTTCAACCACTCACTCGACAGCTCAGGAAGCTGGTTGGATTTGGGATATCGGGTTACAAAGTCGCCGCGGCCTAGGCTACGTGCACTCTGCGGCGCACACCACGCCTGAACAGGCTTATACCGCGCTGAGCCAATACATCGAGCGTACCTCGCCGGCGATAAACATCGAGAGCCTATCTTTTCGCGAACTCAAGTTTGTACCGGGTTACCGAAAAACTTTTTGGGACCGAAACTGCGTGGCCGTCGGCTTGTCAGCCGGTTTTATAGAGCCACTTGAAGCGTCGGCCCTAGCCTTGGTCGAGCAATCGGCCAATATCTTGAGCGATCACTTCCCGTCTACCCGCCAAATTATGGATGTGGTGTCGAAGCGATTTAACGAAAAAATGCACTACCACTGGCAAAGCATTATCGAATTTTTAAAGCTGCATTATGTACTGAGCCAGCGGCAGGACAGCGAATATTGGGCGGATAATCGTAATCCGAATAGCTGCCCCGAGTCGTTGACTGAAAAGCTGCTACTTTGGCAGCAACAGGCCCCTTGGCACGATGACGCGCCGCGCATTGATGAACTCTTCCCTTCGGCGAGCTATCAATACGTCTTGTACGGCATGAGACAGCAAAAGAACCATGGCAGGCAAAGCTCTTCACGACTAGCGAGGGATCTAGCCAAGGCACAGGGGGCCGTGAAAATGACACGCGAGCGAGGCTCGCAATTGCGCGCGGCGCTGCCATCAAACAGAGACTTGATTCGCTCAATGAGTGAGCGAGCAGGTAACGCCGCTTAAGCAGCGACAAACGCCAGCGGAGGTGCTGTGACAAAATTTGCGTTACTTAACAACGTTGAGCATCAAAATCTGAAGGTAATGAGCGGCCACTCGGAGACTCTCGGCGATGGGGTCATGTATGCCATGACGTACCCAGCGGAACTGCGCAACGTACAGGCATATTACCCGGTGCTCTTCATTGAGGACGGCAGCGTAGACGGCCTGTTGCCGATCGCTCTATTTGGCTTTGAAAAAGGCGAAAACCTGTTTTTGGACAACCACGGCTGGGATGCCCGATACATTCCGAAAAGTATCTTGAGACAACCCTTTCTTATTGGATCGCAAGGCGAAGGGGCAAACAAAATACAGGTAGTTTCTATTGATATGGACAGTCCAAGGCTCAGCGAAACGGTTGGCGAACGCTTGTTCGAGCCTCTGGGCGGCACCTCGGCATTTCTGGACCAAGTGACAGATACGTTGGAGCAAGTGCGATTGGGATACGAACATGCCAAAGCATTCGTGTCCGCGCTGCAAGCATTGGATTTGCTGGAACTCATTAACGTTGAGATCGAGCTGATGGACCAGTCCAAAAATCAGCTGTTTGGCTTCCATGCAATCAACGAGACGAAGTTCGCGGCGCTGACATCTGAGCAGTTGGGCGAATTGAATCAGCAAGGTTTCCTGCTTGCGGCGTTTATGGTGATTGCTTCGACGTCCAACATGGAAAAACTTGTCGCTCGAAAAAACGCACAACTCAGAGCGAGCAAGTAGTGCGCGCCGTCTCGCCAGCGATGAATAACATCACAGAGCGAAAAGACTGTCGTGCGAACGACATTCCCTCGGATGTGCTGAAAAGTTCCGAACCCTTGGTGCTGCGCGGGTTGATCGCGGATTGGCCGGCGGTAGCTGCTTGCCGGGAGACCAGTGGTATAGCCGCTTACTTGTCCTCTTTTGCCACAGAAGAGCCGGTAACGGCTTATTTGGCTGAACCGGAACATCAAGGCCGTTATTTTTATAACGGCAACATGGATGGTTTTAATTTTAAAAGTGCTGCCGCTCCCTTGGGTCAGGTGTTGGGCCGGCTGACAGCCATCGCAGCCGGGGATCACGAGCCGCAGTCGATTTATGTGGGTTCGACCATGGTGGATAAATGGCTGCCTGGCTTCCGCGAGGTAAACGATTTAGATCTGGCGGCAGACAACCCGCTGGTCAGTTTTTGGCTGGGTAACCGGACACGGATTTCCGCTCACTATGATTTTCCGGACAATATCGCCTGTGTGGTCGCGGGTCAGCGACGCTTTACTTTGTTCCCGCCTGAACAAGTGGGAAATTTGTATGTTGGGCCATTGGAAATGACGCCGTCGGGTCAAGCCATCAGCCTAGTGGACTTTGCCAACCCGGATTTGCAGCGCTTTCCTAAGTTTGCCACGGCCCTTGAGCATGCTCGGGTCGTCGATCTGGCGCCGGGGGATGCCTTATTTATCCCCAGTATGTGGTGGCATCACGTGGAGTCTCGAAGTGAATTGAATTTATTGGTTAATTACTGGTGGTGCGATTCTTTGCCCGAACTTGGGTCGCCCACGGGAGCGCTGCTGCACGCGATGCTAGCGATACGTGATCTGCCTTCTCACCAGCGCAAGGCTTGGGGCAATCTTTTCAATCATTACGTATTTGACGCAGGCGAGAGCACACACAGTCACATACCCGAGCACGCACGTGGCTGCTTATCGACGTTTACCAATGACAGCGCGCGCAGAATGCGCGCGTTACTGCTCAACAAACTGAATCAATAGGAAATGGCGTTGCTGACGCCAGAAAAAGGATAGGGGATGAAAATGGAACATCACAAGGTACAAAAGGTTGTCGTCGCAGGCGGTGGCACTGCGGGATGGATGGCGGCGGCGTCCATTGCCAAATTACTCGGTAAAACACTGGACGTTACGCTGATCGAATCAGACGAAATCGGCACGGTGGGTGTCGGTGAGGCAACCATCCCAACGCTGCTGACGCTGCACGAATTGTTGCAAATCAAGGAACAGGATTTCGTTGCCGCAGTGCAGGGCACTTTCAAATTGGGTATTTCCTTCGAAAATTGGCGTGACCGAGGCGAGAATTACATTCATTCCTTTGGCTACACCGGACAGGACTGTTGGGCTGCAGGGTTTCAGCATTTCTGGCTGAAAGGCAAGCAGTTGGGCTTAAGCGAAGAATTCGGCAACTACTGTACTGAACTTGTCGCCGCGCAAGACAACCGCTTTGCCGTACTGCCCAACAATGGATTGAATTACGCCTATCATTTTGACGCAGCGCTCTACGCCAAATTCCTGCGAGGTATCGCCGAAGACAATGGTGCGGTGCGCAAGGAGGGAAAAATTCGCCAAGTCGAGCAGCATGCGGGTAGTGGCTTCATCTCAGCGGTGGAGTTGGAGTCAGGCGAACGCATTGAAGGCGATTTATTCATCGACTGCACAGGTTTTCGTGGCCTGCTAATCGAGCAGACGTTGCATACCGGCTATGATGACTGGAGTCATTTTTTGCCTGCAGACAGCGCGGTCGCGGTACAAACCGAGAGTGCGGGACCGCCTGTACCCTATACTCGATCCATAGCTCACGAGTCGGGTTGGCAGTGGCGTATTCCGCTCCAGCACCGGGTGGGTAATGGCGTGGTGTTTTGCAGCAAGTTCTGGTCTGACGACGAAGCAACCAGCAAGCTGCTGGGCAACTTGGCGGGAGAGCCGTTGACTGATCCTAGGGTAATCAAATTTACGACGGGGACCCGACGTAAACACTGGAACAAAAACGTCGTCGCCATGGGCTTAGCGAGTGGCTTTATGGAGCCGCTGGAATCGACCAGTATCCATCTGATTCAGCGAGCGGTGATCAGGCTGATGCAAATGTTTCCCTACGATGGCGTGAGACAGCCCGATGTGGACGAGTTCAATAACCAGATGAAGTTTGAAATCGACAACATTCGAGATTTCATTATTTTGCATTATCACGTGACCAATCGGCGCGACACAAAGTTCTGGCGGCACTGCAGCTCTATGCCAATTCCTGAATCTCTGCAGCATCGCATCGACTTGTTCCGCGAAACCGGCCGTGTATTCAAAGTCCCTACCGAGTTGTTTGGAGAAAATTCTTGGATTCAGGTGATGTTGGGGCAAGGTATGGAGCCAGAGCAATACCACCCCATTGTCAACATGATGGATAAGCGCGAATTGGATGGGTTCTTGAAAGGTATCCGAGGGGATGTGGGAAAGATTGTCGGTCAGTTGCCCGCGCATCAGCGCTTCATCGATCATTACTGCAAGGCTGAGCCCCCGGCGTTAGCCCGCTAGCACCAATCTTCCTGTCTGGCTTGGTACCAATCCCCTTTATCGCAAAGGGGATTTGGTTCCTGTTGTGCATTGCTTAATGTGCTTCTGGGTATAAGCGCTTGTGGCTTCATGTAAAGCCACTCAACTGCAGACTGGGGTTGTCACATGGTTGGTTTGGTTAGGACGAAAGCGGTGTTTTTTTCGGTTTTGCTGCTGGTGGTAGCCTGTGGCGCTGAGCCCGGTAATGAACTTTCAGTCGGAGCAGCAACTGTGGCAGATTTAAATGAAAATGCCCCGCAGGTTGAGGCATTGTTGGCATCGATGACGCTTGAGCAAAAAGTCGCTCAAATGATCCAAGGTGAAATTAAGCATGTCACGCCCGACGATATCAGGACCTATGGGTTGGGTAGCGTTCTCAATGGCGGCGGTTCATTTCCCAATGAAGAAAAGTTTTCATCGCTGCAAGACTGGGTAGCCCTCGCAGACGCCTACCGAGAAGCATCGCTGGACACGTCTGAGGGGACTGCGGGAATACCGCTACTGTGGGGTACGGACGCCGTGCACGGCCACAACAACGTTATTGGCGCGACGATTTTTCCTCATAACATTGGTTTGGGAGCTGCCAACGATCCTGAACTAATCGCGGAAATTGGTCGAATCACTTCCCGCGAAGTTGCCGCAACCGGTATCGACTGGATATTTGCCCCAACGGTTGCCGTTGTTCTAGATGACCGTTGGGGGCGAACGTACGAAGGGTACAGTGACCGTCCAGAGATTGTTGGCGAATATGCTGGCGTGATCGTTAAAGCCCTACAAAGCGAGGGTTTACTCGCCACCGCTAAGCATTTTATTGGCGATGGGGGCACCTATCGCGGCATAGATCAGGGCGATACCAACGTTTCTTTGGAAACACTGCTGGAAATTCACGGGCAAGGTTACTACAGCGCCCTAGATGCCGGTGTGACCAGTGTGATGGCGTCTTTCAACAGTTGGAACGGCAACAAGGTTCACGGCGACAAAACACTGTTGGATAACGTGTTGCGCGGAAAGCTGGGTTTTACCGGTTTTGTTATCAGCGATTGGAACGGTGTCGGTCAAATACCGGGCTGCACCAATGACAGCTGCGCTCAATCGATCAATGCCGGCATGGACATGATTATGGCGCCGGAAGATTGGAAAGCGCTGCTGTTCAATACCATCGAACAAGTGAAGCGCGGGGACATTGCTGAAGAGCGAATTGATGAAGCCGTGCGCCGAATTTTAACCGCAAAATTTACCGCAGGGTTGTTTGATGCTCCAATGCCTTCAGTTCGAGCAGAACCGCTGCTGGCGCTGGTAGGCAGTCACAAACATCGAGAAGTGGCGCGAAGAGCGGCTCGTAAGTCTCTGGTAATGCTGAAAAATAATGATTCTACGTTGCCGATATCGCCAACGGCCAATGTCCTTGTGGCTGGCACCGGAGCAGACAGTATCGAAATGCAGACCGGTGGTTGGACCATTACGTGGCAGGGCACAGGCAACGGCAACGAAACCTTTCCTGGCGCAACATCCATTTTTGCAGGCATTGAGCAAGCGATGACGGATACGGCAGGCAGTGCGGTATTAAGCGTCGATGGATCCTTTAGCGAGCGACCGGATGTGGCGATCGTCGTCTTTGGCGAAACGCCGTATGCCGAAGGTCAGGGTGATGTCGAGACCTTGGCATGGCAGCAAGAAGATCAGCGCGACCTTGGCTTGTTGCGGAAGCTGAAATCCCAGGGCATTCCCGTTGTCGCCGTGCTGTTGTCTGGACGTCCCATGTGGATGAATGCCGAGTTGAATGCCGCTGACGCCTTTGTCGCCGCGTGGCTGCCGGGCTCGGAAGGAGGTGCCGTTGCTGACGTGCTGGTCGCCGGCGCAGATGATAAACCACGGTACGATTTCGCGGGCAGGCTGTCTTTTGACTGGCCGAATGCCGATCTCAACGCGACGGACCCCGCACTGCCGGTGGCCGACAACCTGTTTGCCTACGGTTATGGCTTAAGTTATGCCGAACCGGGCGAGGTCGGTCAGTTAAATGAAGTGCCCGTTGGCGCGCCAAATAAACTGGACCGCCTTGTGTTCGGCGGCACTGCTCGCGACCCTTGGCGAACATTTGTTGGCGATTCCGTTGATTGGGAAATTGAGGTGTTTGGCTCAACCGCTTCGACAGCTGGCGGCAACTTGCAGCTCAAAACTTTCGATCGCCGCATCCAAGAGGACAGTATTGAACTGACCTGGCGAGGGCGCGGGGCATCGGGTAGTCAGGTGTACTGGCGCTCGCGAGAATCTCTCGATGTGAGGGCGCTCGCCTCGCAGAAAGGGTATCTGGTGATTGATGCTCAGGTCGTCGAACCGCCGAGTTCTTTAGTGTCGCTTCGGATGGACTGCACCTACCCCTGCAATGGTGAAGTGGATCTGACGAAATTGCTTCAGGATGGCTCGCTGCTGCAGTGGCAAGTTGTCGCCATTCCGCTGAGTTGTTTTGCAGATCGCGGGGCTGATCTGAGCAACCTGAGTAGCCCCGCAGTACTGTTCACCGAAGGTTCAATGACGGTGCGCATCAGCGAAGTCTCGCTGCGGACAGATATTCCCGCCGGGGCGATCGAGTTTTGTCCGTGAGGCAACGGTAGGTTCTTGGGAGGGAAACTTATGTTGGCAACCATCGATATCGTGATTGTGGGCGTTTATGCCCTAGCGCTGTTTTTTCTAGCTCAGTGGGTATCACGCAGCAGCGGAGCAGGTAAAGATGCCTCGGACTATTTTTTGGCAGGCAAATCGCTGCCTTGGTGGGCTATCGGTGCATCTCTGATTGCTGCCAACATTTCTGCTGAGCAGATTATCGGCATGTCGGGATCAGGCTACGCCATCGGTCTGGCCATCGCCTCTTACGAGTGGATGGCTGCCATCACGTTGATATTGGTCGGTAAATACTTGCTGCCGGTTTTCTTACGCGCAGAAATCTACACCATGCCGCAATTTTTGCAGCAACGTTACGACCATCGGGTGAGACTGGTCATGGCATTCTTCTGGTTGGGTGTTTACGTATTGGTGAACCTAACGTCTGTTCTTTGGCTGGGCGCGCTGGCGATCAACACAGTAGCGGGGATAGATTTGACCATGGCCCTCATGCTGCTCGGTGTGTTCGCCGCTGGCTACTCGCTGTACGGAGGTTTAAAAGCCGTTGCGCTGACCGATATCATTCAAGTCGTGTTGTTGGTGCTGGGTGGTTTGCTTATCGCTTGGATTTTGCTCAACAAAGTGTCGGATGGGGCAGGGGTCGTTACGGGTTTTGGGCTGTTGATGGAAAGAGCCCCCGAAAAGTTCGACATGATTCTCAGCGCAGACAGCCCGCACTACATGAGCCTGCCCGGGCTTTCGGTTCTGATCGGTGGCATGTGGGTCATGAACGTTTCCTACTGGGGTTTCAATCAGTACATTATTCAGCGTGCGCTGGCGGCAAAGAGCATCAACGAAGCACAAAAAGGCATCGCCTTCGCCGCATTTCTGAAACTCTTGATGCCGGTTATCGTCGTGTTGCCGGGCATCGCTGTTTTTGTTCTAGGCGCCGAAATCAGCGGGCCGGATCAAGCCTATCCTCACGCCATGACACTGCTTCCGGTTGGTATAAAAGGGCTGGTGTTTGCGGCGCTGCTGGCGGCTATCGTGTCGTCCCTCGCCTCCATGACGAACAGCATTTCAACGATTTTCACCATGGATATCTTGCCTTCCTTTAACAACGGAGCGGCATCAGCCGATCCTGTTCGAGTTGGTCGGATCGTCGCGCTGGCAGCCATGCTCGTTGCGATGATGACGGCACGCCCGCTGTTGGGTAACTTCGATCAAGCTTTTCAGTACATCCAAGAATTCACAGGATTCTTTACGCCCGGCATCGTGGTGATCTTTATGTTGGGCATTTTCTATGCCAAGACCACGGCTACGGCAGCACTTACCGCCGCTATCGCCTCTGCAGTCCTGTCGTTTGCCTTCTCGATTCTTGCGCCGGGATTACCATTTATTGATCGCGTTGGGGTCGTCTTTCTGCTTTGCGCCGCCCTGGCTGTTGGTATTTCCCATCTGCGGCCCAAACCCCAAGCCGGTGCGGTGGAACTGGGCGACGTAAGTTTTGCAACGTCTGGCAGTTTTAACTTAAGCGCCTTACTGGTGACACTGATCTTATGCGCTTTCTACATCACGTGGTGGTAAAAACGCGATGAGCGCAGTTTGTTGGAAACGCATGCTGATTGGCGCGCTGCTGTTCGCTAGCACCCATCTTCAGGCGGAAAGTGCCTGCTCGACGCCCATGTGGCAAGACGAGTTCAATGGCGGCTCTGTGGACATCGCTAAATGGCAATTCGTCGAAGGAGACGGCTGCGACGAAGACCTGTGTGGCTGGGGCAATGACGAAAAACAGTGGTATCTTGCGAAAAACGCGCGAATAGAGGCGGGTGCTCTGCACATTACCGGGCAGCGTGAGCGCAGCAACTCGCGCTGGTACACGTCAGCAAAACTAACGACACAGGGGCGTTTTGCCGCCCAGTATGGGCGCTTCGAAGCTCGCATGAAGATACCCAAGGGCGACGGTTTTTGGCCGGCATTCTGGATGATGCCTAGAAGCGAATTGCGTTGGCCTCTGGCGGGTGAAATTGACATTCTTGAAAGCAGCGGGCATACGCCCGAAAAAATTCTAGGTGCCATCCACTTTGGTGACACGTGGCCGGATAACGTGCATTACAGTGAATCGCTTTTGACACCAGTGTCTTGGGCGGATGACTTTCACGTATATGCGCTGGAGTGGCGCCCCGGGGAAATTCGCTGGTTTGTTGATGGCAAAGAATATGGGCGAGTCACGCCGAAGGACATAGCCCCCTATCCTTGGGTGTTTGACGAACGGCCTTTTTATTTGATTCTCAATTTAGCGTTGGGCGGAACCTTGGGTGGTAAGATCAAGAAGTCGGATTTACCCGGTGAACTGATCGTGGACTACGTCCGTGCCTATCCATTGGGCTGTGACTAACACGTCATGCAGACAGGTTGCCGACGCAGACACAGGGCGAAACCAGACCTTACCTATTTGGAAGAAATTGTATGAACGTGATCGTCAATGCGGTAACCCATCGTATTGCACAGAGGAGCCGAGAAGAACGCCGTCGCTACTTGGATCTGATCGAAGCCGGTGCCAACGACCAACTGCCGAGAAACAAGCTGTCATGCGGCAACATGGCCCATGGATTTGCGGCCTGCGATGCGTCAGATAAAGAAACCATACGGCTCGTAAATGCACCGAATATCGGCATCGTGACGGCGTATAACGACATGTTATCGGCCCATCAGCCCTACGCTGCATATCCGGAACTGATCAAAAAACATGTCCGCAGCATGGGCGGCACGGCCCAGGTCGCCGGTGCTGTGCCTGCAATGTGCGATGGTGTGACCCAAGGGCAGGAAGGCATGGAACTGAGTTTGTTCAGCCGTGACCATATAGCTCAGTCCACGATTATCGCCTTATCCCACCAGATGTTTGACGGCGTGGTGTGCTTGGGCATCTGCGACAAGATTGTACCGGGCCTACTGATGGGGGCACTGCGTTTCGGGCACATGCCCATGCTGTTTATTCCCGCGGGGCCCATGCAATCGGGCATCGCAAACAGCGAAAAAGCCAGAATTCGTCAGCTGTTTGCGGAGGGCAAGATTTCTCGAGACGAATTGTTGGACGCTGAGGCAGCCTCCTACCATTCCGCAGGCACCTGCACGTTTTATGGCACGGCCAACAGCAATCAGATTTTAATGGAAGCCATGGGGCTGCAGCTTCCCGGCGGTTCATTCGTGAATCCGGATACGCCGCTCCGCGATGCATTGACGGCTGAGGCGGCGCACCACATCACTCGGATTACGGCCCTGGGTAACAAACCGAAGGCGCTGGGGAAGATGTTGGATGAACGCTCCTTCGTGAACGCCGTGGTTGCGCTGTTGGCGTCCGGCGGCTCCACAAATCATACGATTCATCTCATTGCCATGGCGAGAGCGGCAGGCATCATCATCGATTGGACGGATTTCGATGAGCTGTCACGCGCAGTCCCGCTGCTCGCGCGCGTTTATCCAAACGGCCAAGCGGACATCAATCACTTTCATGCGGCCGGGGGTACGGGCTATCTCTTCAGTCAACTGATGCAGCACGGCTACATGCACAGCGATGCCCGAACGGTGTGGGGAAATAGCCTAGCTGATTACGCCACGGAACCTCGATTGGATGGCCAGCAGTTGTCCTGGCAGCCCAGTCAAGCTGAAAGTCTGGACACGCAGGTACTTGCCCCCGTGGACTCACCCTTCGACCAAGAAGGAGGGTTACGACTGCTCACAGGTAATCTTGGCCGCGGCGTCATCAAGGTATCCGCGGTCAAACCCGAGCATCGTCAGGTGCGTGCTCAAGCCGTGGTAATTGACAATCAACACGCGTTGCAGGAGAAATTTGAAGCGGGTCTTCTGGAGCGGGACTGCATTGTAGTCGTGCGTTTTCAAGGCCCCCGCGCTAACGGTATGCCCGAGTTGCATAAACTTACTCCGATCCTCGGAGTTCTGCAGGATCGGGGGCATCGTGTTGCTCTGGTTACCGATGGCCGCATGTCCGGCGCCTCCGGCAAGGTACCAGCAGCCATTCACATGACGCCTGAAGCCAGTCTGGGTGGCCCGCTAGCGAGGGTGCGTGACGGTGATTGGATTGAATTGGACGCCGTCGCTGGCACCGTTACAGTCGAGGTCTCCCAAAACGACATGGCGGAACGCGAGATCGCACATGACAATGGCGCCGGTCAGGTTGGCGTTGGACGCGAGTTCTTTGGGGTGTTTCGACAGGCAACAGGCAGTGCTGAAGCTGGAGCCAGTGTTTTCTTTGAAACGCCGCCCATTGTCAATCAAGACTCCTCAGGAAAAGCGGTAAATCCTAAGCATCAGGCCATAGTCTAGATGTCTGATTCTGCTGGAAAGAAAAGCTGGCAGTTGGTTGCCGACGTGGGTGGTACTAACGCGCGGTTTGCTGTTGTTGACCTAGAGGATGCAAGCCTGTGCGATGTGGTCTATTACTCTGTCGGCGAATACGAGGTATTTGCGGATGTATTGACAGCATTTTGCACCTCGGTGGCAGCAGCCGGCTGCTGGGCGCAGACGCCTCAAAGCGCCTGCCTTGCGGTCGCAGGTCCGGTAGACGGCTCAGTGCTGAAGTTCACGAACAGTCCGTGGGCGATCGACGCAAACGATATCAAGGCACAGTTAGACGATGTGCCATTGCATATCATTAACGACTTTGCCGCTGTGGGTTACGCGACCACGACACTGGGTTCGGGCGACTGTACTCAGCTGGGCGGCGGCAAGGCGCATTCAACCAAACCCGTCGCGGTGCTGGGACCCGGTACCGGATTAGGCGTATGCGCCGTCGTACCCTGTCAGGGTCAGAACGTGGTGATCGAAGCAGAGGGCGGTCATGCCGATTATGCTCCGGTAGACGCTCAGGAAATCGCCGTGTTCAACATCCTGCTGCAGCGATTTGGGCGAGTGTCGTATGAAAGACTCTTGTCTGGCGCCGGAATTTTATCCACCTATCAGGCACTAGCGGAATTGGCGTTGCGCCAACCAGCACATGAGCACCCTGAAGACGTTTATCAGGCTGCCATAGATGGTTCGGATACACTGGCAATGCGCACATTGCACTTGTTCTGCCGGATTCTTGGCTCCTTTGCTGGGAACTTGGCGCTGACTCTTGGTGCTCGCGGCGGCGTGTTCATCGCCGGTGGCATCGCGCCAAAAGTGTTGAGCATTCTTCAGCAAAGTGAATTTCGAAACCGCTTTGAGTCCAAGGGGCGTCTGCGCGGCTTCCTAGCTGACATTCCGGTGCAGGTCATTACGGCGAAGGATATTGGATTGAAAGGTGCAGCCGCTTACTTAGCGCATCAAGGCAATCCCTAAAAGTGAGGACAACGACATGCAGGTAACCAGCCACAGTTTGCTGGAAATGACACCGGTTATACCGGTTGTGCAAATCACAGATGCTGAACAGGCCGTGCCTATCGCGCTAGCACTGCGCAAAGGCGGTATCGCCATACTAGAGATTGTTATGCGAACGCCGGTGAGCGTGGAAGCGATTAAGCGGATTCGCGCCGAGGTGCCGGACGTCATCGTTGGAGCTGGCACGGTAACCGACCTCGCCAAACTAGAGGCCGCGTTGGATGCCGGCTGCGAATTTGTTATCACCCCAGGTCTCACTCGAACCATGGCGGAGGCAGGCCAAGGATTGTCCTTGCCCATGGTGCCCGGCGTGTCCTGCGCCAGCGATATTATGCTGGGACTGGAGTATGGCTTCTCTGCGTTCAAGTTCTTTCCGGCTGAGGCCTCGGGTGGAATCGCCGCGCTGAAAGCCCTCGCAGCGCCTTTTTCTCAAGCGACTTTCTGTCCTACTGGCGGCATTGGGCCACATAACCTCGGCGACTATTTGTCACTTGATTGCGTTTCTTGCGTCGGGGGCTCCTGGCTGGCGCCGGCTGCGCTGCAGCGGAAGAGCGCGTGGTCGGAGATCACCGAACTGACTCAGCAGGCGGTGAACACCGCTCACTCCTCGGCTCTGTAGGAACGTAAATAGTGAAGGATGACAATATTGATCTCGTACTGTTTGGCGCTGCCGGAGATCTTTCCAGAAGGAAACTGCTGCCTGCTCTCATGCATCTGGATTATAGCGGGCTGTTAGCGCCGGATTTGCGCATTCTTGCGCTGTCTCGAGAAGACATGAGTACGGAACAGTTTATGTCCGGCCAGGAACAAACGCTGAAAGCCTACTTGGGCGAGCAGCGATGGTCACAAGAACTTTGGGTCCGGTTCTGTGGGCGTGTGGACTATGTGCCAGTGCAGTTTACCGATGTCAGTCAATACGCCTCGCTATCCCAGCGGCTGTCGTCAAAGCGGGTTGCCGTTTTTTACTTTGCAACGCCACCAAACTTGTTTCAGACCATTTGCGAAAATCTGAGTCGCTCTGGTTGTCTTACGGAACGGTCACGGGTGGTACTGGAAAAGCCCATTGGACGGAACCATGCGAACTGCAAGGAAGTAAACGAAACCGTTGGGCATTTTTTCGAAGAGAGCCGGATTTATCGAATTGACCACTATCTGGGCAAGGAAACGGTGCAGAACCTTCTGGCGCTGCGCTTTGCTAACCGGTTCATCAATGCCCAATGGGATAATTCCTGCATCGATCATGTACAGATCACTGTGGCGGAAACCGTAGGAATCGACGGTCGTTTTTCGTATTACGATCAAGTCGGTCAACTGCGGGATATGCTGCAAAATCATCTGATGCAGTTGCTCTGTCTGGTGGCCATGGAACCGCCAAATACCATGACTGCGAATGACATTCGGGATGAAAAAGTGAAGGTGGTCAGAGCCCTGCGGGTTATTGATGAAGCGACCGTCGCCGATCATGTGGTGCGGGGCCAATATACGCAAGGTTGGTACCGAGCAGAGGAGATGACCGGCTATCTGGACCTCGAAGATGCGGACAATCCAAATTCGGATACAGAAACCTTCGTTGCAGTCAAAGCCTTCATCGACAACTGGCGCTGGGCCGGCGTGCCCTTTTATCTGCGTACCGGCAAGCGCATGGGTGAGAAGGTGACGGAAATCGTCATTACTTACAAAAAGCTGGCCCACAACATTTTTGCATCCCACGAAAACTCACCCAACCGCTTGGTTATCCGGCTGCAGCCAAATGAAGGTATCGAGATGCAGATGCTGTCGAAACAGCACGGTATCGAGGGCGACACAGGGCTGGTTCGTCAGAACTTAGACTTGAACTTTCTCGCCGCCTCCGGTATCGAGCGTATTCCCGACGCCTACGAACGCCTGTTTTTGGATGTTGCTCGGGGCGATCAGTCACTTTTCGTTGGCAGAGAGGAAGTCGAGCAGTCGTGGCTGTGGTGCGATCAACTCATCAGCGCCTGGGAGAGCCGCCGGCTGAAAGTAAAGCCCTATGCAGCGGGCACCAAGGGCCCGGCGCAGGCGGAGCTGCTGATTGGCCGAGACGGGCGAAGCTGGAATGAGTGACGCTGTAGGAACGCCGGGGTCAACCACGCCCAAATGCCTTGCGTTCGCGCACACGGACGCGTTGGACAGTACCCTTGCCGAGTTCGTTGCCCAGCGCCTGAATGAGGGTTTGGAGGAGCGGGGCGCCGCGACGTTGGTGGTTTCGGGCGGTTCCACCCCGCTGGGTTTTTTTCGCTGTCTGGCAGATATCGAGTTACCCTGGCCAAGGATTCAAATCGTGTTGGCGGATGAGCGCTGGGTGCCCATTGATCATCCGGATAGCAACGAAGGTCAACTGCGCCGGATTTTTCCTATCTCTGCGTTGGCATCGCTGCTATCGCTGCGAGGAGAGGCCAGCACCCCGGAACAACAGGTGATTCACCTGAATGAACAGCTACGGGACAGCGCGCCCTTCGATCTCGTCATACTGGGGATGGGCAATGACGCGCATACCGCATCTTTGTTTCCCGATGCCCCTCAACTACAAACTGGGCTCGACTTGGCGACAACGGCTGCTTGTTTGCTGATCGATCCGCCTGCGGCCCCGCACCAACGTATCAGCATGACGCTGGCTCGACTGCTAAAAGCCAAGCAAATTGTGGTGCACATTACAGGCGAGGAGAAGGCCAAGGTGCTGCAGAGCGCCTGGAGAGCTGATTCGCCCCATCAGTATCCTATTGGCGCCATACTGCGTCAGCAGCTCACACCGGTCTGTGTATTCTGCGATCGTCTCGTGCAACTAGCGACCTAAGCCGCCGTTGGCCAGAAGGTGAACTGGCCGGGCAAAACATAGACCAGAGCTGCCAGCAGTACCATGGTGGTCAGTATGCCTGCACTAACTAAGCTCACGTTACGTCGATGCAAACGATCGAATGTTTGATGATCGCCAGTGTCTCTGGCGTGATTAATCGACGGAATCAGTGTCATGGCCACATAAAAACACAGGGTCATAAAACCGGCGAGGCAGACGACAAAAAGTGCGTAGCGGGCCGGCACAGCGGACACAGTGGACCCCAAGGCTGCAAAGCCAGCGAAGAGCAGGCCACCAACCACTGCGATTCGATGATAGATCACCCAGTATCGCCGCAGAAAAGCACCTGCCTGATTCTCGGATAAGGACCCAACAGCAACCGGAGCGACGACAGCGGTACCAAATATCAACGCGCCCAGATAGGTGGCAAGCAAACAGATGTAGGTGGCCATTACATAGGCCTCACTGAGGTGGTACACAGATGTCTCCGAGCAAAGACGGCTAGCATATCGCCTCTTGGCGGCAAGAGCCGGCGAAGAATCCGGCAAAGCATCGACTAGACTTAGAAAAGCCTCCGGGCAGCAGTGGGTGGCACGGGCGGCGTCAATTGGGGCCGCAAGATCAGGTTATTGATACTGATCCTTTGCGTTCTCCACATCGGCATAGACCTTGTGGCTGCCGTCTTCCTGTAGAAGCAACACCTGATATGGCATGAATCGATCACCCATTTCCATGCCCGGACTGCCCACAGGCATACCGGGTACTGCCAGCCCAATGGAACCCTGCGGCGGAGATTGGAGGAATTGGGTCACATACTTGGCGGGTACATGTCCCTCAAAGCGGTAACCTTCCTGAGAAATGGCGGTATGGCAGGACTGATAACGCAGGCCAATACCCTTGGCCAGCTTGAAGCTGGTGAGATCTTCCGGGTGATGTGAATCTACGGAATAACCGTTTTCTTCAGCATGATCGATCCAATGGGCACAGCAGCCGCAGGTAGGGGACTTATAAACGTTAAGATGTGTAGCTGGCGAACTGGCGATGCCAGCCGAGACAGCTGCATCAGCGTTGGTCAGGGATCCGGCAAACAGCGCGATGATCAATAGAGGCGCGAATTGAAGGAGGTCTGTCAACGTTCGCATGATGTACCTCGGTTAACTGGTCACAGAAAGGAGAAGGAGTATCCCGCAAAACGCTACACGTTTCACCGCCAAGACGCTATCGCAAACCAAGAGATGGTGCCCAGAGAGAGACTCGAACTCTCACGCCACGAAGGCACTAGAAC
>JAAXKB010000009.1:0-61894 GCA_012269545.1 Gammaproteobacteria bacterium
CGATACACCCAGCAATAAAATCGCGCATGTTTGGTCGGTGGGTATGGTGCCCCTAATTCGAACAGATCTATTTGTTGTGACGCTGCCGGCGGGTTGCTGACGAATCGATGGTGTTGTCCAGTTGCCACAACAAAATTCAGGAACATTTATGCCAACAGCCAATCATCAAGCGGATTATGCCGAGATCTATTCGAGATCCTTGCGCGATCCACAGGGTTTTTGGCGTGAGCAGGCTCGTCAAATCCCTTGGATCGCTGAGCCGCAAACGGTCCTTGATCAGGATGACAATGGCGTATGGCGCTGGTTTGCCGATGGGATGCTGAATTCTTGCTTTGTGGCCTTGGATCAACACGTGGCACACGGCAGGGGTGATCAAACCGCTTTGATATACGACTCGCCGGTCACCAATACGGTCGAGCACTTTACCTATTCGCAGCTGCTGGAAAAAACCGCAACGATTGCCGGCGGTCTTGTCGAACTTGGCGTGACCAAGGGAGATGTAGTCATTATTTATATGCCGATGGTGCCGGAAACTGCCGCGGCGATGTTGGCCTGCGCTCGCATCGGCGCGATTCACTCGGTGGTATTTGGCGGCTTCGCGCCAAAGGAATTGGCTATGAGAATCGACGATGCCAGCCCCAAGGTTGTCTTGGCTGCGTCTTGCGGTATCGAAGTTGATCGAGTGATCGCATACCAGCCCCTGTTGAACGAGGCCATTGATTTAGCGGAGCACAAGCCAGAACACGTGGTCATGCTGCAGCGTGAGCAGTGCGAAGCGGCGTTGCAGGCCCCGCGAGATATTGATTGGTTTGCTTGGGAACGCGCAGCGTCGCCCGCTGACTGCGTGCCCGTAAAAGCGACGGACCCACTATACGTTTTGTATACCTCAGGCACGACGGGCAAGCCCAAGGGCATTGTTCGTGATAACGGTGGTCACGCCGTGGCGCTGAATTACAGTATGAGCGCGGTTTATGGCGTTCAGACGGGAGACGTGTACTGGGCGGCTTCGGATGTGGGGTGGGTCGTCGGACATTCCTACATTGTGTATGGGCCGCTGTTCGCAGGCTGCACGACGATACTTTATGAGGGGAAACCGGTTAAAACGCCAGATGCCGGTGCGTTTTGGCGGGTCTTGGCTGAGCATAGGGTGAAGAGTTTTTTCGTTGCTCCCACGGCATTTCGTGCCATGCGCAAGGAAGACCCGAGCTGTGAGTTGCTCAGCCAGTACGACATATCCAGCTTGCAGTACCAGTTTGTCGCAGGCGAGCGCCTAGATCCGCCCACGTATCATTGGCTAAAAGAACATTTGGATGTTCCGGTCATCGACCACTGGTGGCAGACCGAAACCGGCTGGTCGATTTGCGCCAATATGGCGGGTATCGAGCTGCTGGAGTCTAAGGCGGGCTCTTGCACCCTGCCTGCTCCCGGTTGGGATCTGCGCGTTCTTGACGCCGATGGTAAGGAGCTTGGGCCCAATCAGGAGGGCGCGATTGTGATCAAGGCGCCGCTGCCACCGAGTGCGTTCCCAACTGTTTGGCGTGATCATCAGAGATACGAGGACAGCTATTGGAGCGATTATCCTGGGTTTTATCTCACCGGCGACGGGGGCTATCGGGACGAAGACGGGTATGTCTTTGTTATGGGCCGTACCGATGATGTGATTAACGTCGCAGGCCATCGTTTGTCGACAGGCCGCATTGAAGAGGTGGTGGCAGAGCACCCCGCTGTCGCCGAATGCGCTGTGGTCGGCATTGCCGATGCGGAAAAGGGTCAGGTTCCGGTTGGCCTGGTCTTAATGAAGGACGGCATCACTCAAGATTTTGACGCACTGCAGGATGAGCTGGTGCAGGCAGTGCGCGGTGCTGTGGGCCCCATTGCTAACTTCAAGCGGGCGATCGTGGTGCCCCGGCTGCCGAAAACGCGATCGGGCAAAATTTTGCGGCAGGTGATTCGCAAGATGATTGACGGCGAGCCTTATACGGTGCCGTCAACAATTGATGACCCCGCTATTGTGGATGAACTGCTCGAAACGCTAACGGCTCAGGGGTGGATGCAATAACGTGATCATTATGCAGGGGACAATTGTCATCAAAGCTGGCCAGTTTGACCGAGCACTGAAAATGGCGCGCGAGCTTGTCCTCGCCACGCGTGGAGAGGACGGCTGCATTACCTATGAATTTTATCGGGGCTTGGCAGAACCTGATGCGTTGATTATTTTTCAGGAGTGGGAAAGCATGGACGCGCTGATGACCCATCTCTCCTCGCCGCAGGTTGAGGCCTTCTTGCGACAGCTGCCGGAAATTTCTGATAGAGGGATTACGACGCGCCGATACCTTGTGCAAGAAGTAGAGGATTCAGAAGCGGTTGTCGTGGTGGATCAACCGCCCATCATCCACTGAGGATGAAGCGTGGGACCTATGGGTCCGCGGACTCCTCAATGTTATGTGCCGCGTTGAATTCGCGCAGCTTGCGTACGTACAGTGCTGTAATGCCGCAAAGGGCCAGAGCAAAGAAGATCTCGGCAGCCCCCCAATAGAACATCGTTGGGTCGAATACGTTAAGTACACCGTGAATGAAATACAGTGTGCTCACAAGACAAAGAAAGAACATGCCCTTGAGTTGCCCTCGCAGAGCACTGGGAAGGCACAGCAACAGCGGCAGCGCCTGCACAAAAAACCATATGGTGTTCAACGCGGTTGTCGGTAGCGGGTCGATAAAGAACTGTCGCAGACCAGTAACGCCGAGCAGGGAGCCGACCATGATGAATGTGAGAAAGAGCCATCCTTGCATGCCTTGATACTCCAGGGTCGATTAACAGGGTTCGAATTATTTGGCGCCATGCAGCCGGATGGCGAGTTCTGCCAACTGCTTGCCCGCGCCCTGGGCAAGCTGCGCTTCATCGTCAGTTAATGCTGCGCCGTCCTCCTTACCCTGAACGTGGCTAACGCCATAGGGCGTACCCCCACTTTGGGTGCGATTGAGACCGGGTAAACTGTAGGGCAGGCCTTGGATCAGCATGCCGTGATGCAGCAACGGTACCATCATGGTCAGCAGTGTACTTTCCTGACCGCCGTGCATCGAGCCAGTAGAGCAAAAGACACTAGCTGGCTTGCCGACCAGGTGATGGCCGGCCCAAAGGTCCGCGGTGGTATCGAGAAAATACTTGAGCGGGGCCGCCATGTTGCCAAAACGGGTGGCGCTGCCCAGTGCCAGACCACTACAGTGGATAAGATCTTCCTTAGTGCAAAACACCGCGCCGTCATCGGGCACGCTGGGTGCTGTACGCTCTGTTACCGCGCTGACCGGCGGCACGGTGCGAATTCTTGGTTCAATGCCTGTTACCTGATCCACGCCTCGCGCCATATGCAAGGCGAGATTTTGCGTCCCTTGAGTCCGCGAGTAATACAGAATCAGCACATAGGGATCGCTCATATCAGCTCCAGTACATTTTCGGGAGGCCGGCCGATCACGGCTTTGTCGCCACGAACCACGATAGGCCGTTCCAGCAAAATGGGATTTTTTGCAATCGCTTGCAGAAGATGATCGTCAGTGACTTCGAGATTACTCAGCCCCAGCTCTTTAAACTCTGGTTCCTTGGTCCGCATGATGTCGATGACGGGAACGCCGAGTTTTTGTACCAGTGTTTGGAGTGCAAGTACGGACAATGGCGCCTTCAAGTACTCCACGACGTCCGGTTCGATACCGCGCCGCGTGAGCAGCTCGAGGGTTTGTCGTGATTTAGAGCAACGAGGGTTGTGGTAAATGGTGTAAAGTGTCATGTCGTCCCCGTCGAGTAACAGTGGGGAGAGTATAGGCTCGCTGATGTGGTATTCACGTCAAGAAGACATGGCCAGATTGAAAATCTGCGCCGCGCCGCTCAAAGCTTGAAGAAAAATCTATGTTGCACAGCCAGACGTATCAGTTTCCTCGCCCTCGTGCGCGAATAGCGTTGCGCGTGCTTGCGTTGAGCGCCTTATTGATGGCCTGTGCCGATAGCGGACCATCCAACCCCTTGCGCCTGGCGGATGGCAGCATAACGAGTCCGAGCCAGTGGCAAGGTGATTGGGTGTTGATCAACTACTGGGCAGACTGGTGTGGGCCGTGTCGAGAGGAAGTGCCTGAACTTAACCACCTTAACCAGTCGGAAGGCGGCTTTTCTGTCCTTGGTGTTAACTACGATTATCTGCAGGGAGACGAACTTCAGGCGTCCATCGACTCGCTTGGTATCGCGTTCCCCACGCTGTTAGATGATCCGCAGTTGTTGCTGGGATACGACGAAGCAACGGTGTTGCCTATGAGCGTTTTGATCTCTCCAGATGGCTCACTACATCGGATCCTAGTTGGCCCTCAGACCGCAGCAACCCTACTGGCCGCAAAGGGAGGACCTGCTCAGGCTGCGCCTGGGCTGTAACGTCGGACTCATTGGTCCTTTGGTCAGATAATTTTCGAAAGCACGTCGTCCAGTGGGACTTCCTGAGCAGATGAATCCGTGCGCTGGCGGTATTCAACACACGCGTTCTTGAGACTGCGGTCACCAATAACAATGCGGTGCGGTATGCCGATGAGATCGGCTTCAGCAAATTTGACTCCCGGTCGCTCGGCGCGATCATCCAGCAGCACTTCAATACCTGCCTCATGCGCTTTCGTATAAAGAGCCTCGGATGCCTCCTTCACAGCCTCTGACTTCTGAGCATTCAGGGCAATGATGTGTAGCTGGAACGGCGCCAGTGGCTGCGGCCACGTAATACCGTTGTCATCGTGATTCTGCTCGATTACCGCAGCAACTAGCCGAGTGACTCCCATGCCATAGCAGCCCATAGTTGGCGTGATGTTGTTGCCGTCTTGGTCCAGCACCGTGGCCTGCATGGGCTCACTGTACGATCGATCTAGCTGGAAAATGTGGCCAACTTCGATGCCGCGCAAAAATTTGATCTGTCCGTTGCCGTCTGGTGCAGTGTCCCCTTCGACAACGTTTCGTGCGTCCACGGTTTGTTCGTCAGTCAGCTCTACATCGCGGTGCCAGTTCACGCCGCGAAAATGCACGCCGTCCTCGTTCGCGCCGCAAACAAAGTCAGAAACAGCCGCTGCGCTTGCGTCGACGAACATAGGAATGTTGCAGTTTACGGGCCCCAAGGACCCGACGCTTGCGCCCATGGCCTTGGTAATAGCTTCTTCATTGGCAAATACCAAGGGCGACCTTACGCCGGGCAGTTTGCCGGCTTTAATTTCATTCAGTTCGTGATCGCCGCGCAAGATGATGGCGTAGAGGCGTGATTCCGCTTCGTCGTCACCCTCAACAATCAGTGTTTTGAGATTCCTTTCTGGGGGCAGGCCCAGCTGTTTCGAGACTGCATCAATGGTCTTGGCGTGGGGCGTGTCCACACGAGTCAAGTCCTCCGTCGGTTCTGCTGCGCGGCCGGGTGGTTGTGCCGCCGCTTTTTCTAGGTTTGCCGCATAGGTGCCCGTATCGCTGTAGGCAATGGTATCCTCTCCAGACCGGGCTAACACATGAAATTCGTGAGAATTATCGCCGCCAATGTTCCCTGTATCTGCTTGAACCGCTCGAAACTCCAAGTGCATGCGATTCAAGATGCGCTCATAGCAGCGATACATCTCCTCGTAGGTTGCGTCGAAGCTGTCTTGATCCAGATGAAAGGAGTAAGCGTCTTTCATCGTGAATTCCCTAGCCCGCATCACGCCGAATCGCGGTCTGCGCTCGTCGCGAAACTTGGTTTGAATTTGGTAAAAATTGATGGGCAGCTGACGGTAACTCTGCACTTCCCTGCGGAACAGATCGGTAATTACTTCCTCGTGGGTCGGTCCTAGGCAAAAATCTCGGTCGTGGCGGTCCTGCATACGCAACATTTCGTCGCCCATTTTTTGCCAGCGTCCGGTTTCGATCCACAACTCAGCAGGTTGCACGACGGGCATGGAAACTTCCTGCGCGCCGCTGCGGTTCATTTCCTCACGGATGATATGCTCGATTTTACGCAACACCCGCAGACCCAAGGGCAGCCAAGTGTAGAGGCCGCTGGCAAGCTGGCGAATCATGCCCGCTCGAAGCATTAGGCGATGACTGATGATATCTGCGTCAGCGGGGTCTTCTTTTAGCGTGGGGAGAAGCAAGGCAGATTGGCGCATGATGTTGTCGTTTGGCTGGCGAAGTTCGCATTAGACACAATGGTGGGTGCAGATCACAAGCACGAAAGCCGTCGCTGTTGGCGGCTACCAAACGATAGGCAAAAAAAACCGGCCTTTGAAGGCATTCAAAGGCCGGATTAATCGCTTGAGGTCGGTCAAGCTATACGATCATATCCTTGAGTTTCTTCAGCGCAGTGACCCGAACGCGCGTGGTCGCAGGTTTGGCTGGGATTACGATTTCTTCGCCGGTCGCAGGATTGCGGCCCATACGCTTCTTGGTCGCAGGTCGCTTGGCAGCCTTGATCTTTAATAGGCCCGGCAGCGTGAACTCGCCCGCAGAGCGCTTGCGGATATGTCTCTCGATCACAGACTCAAGCTCATCCATTACCGAGCTGACCTGAGCGCGAGACAGGTTCGTGTTTGTAGCGATTTCGTTGAGAATGGCGGTTTTGGTCATCTTTGTTTTGATGCCGGGCGCCTTCTTTACAGGTGCAGCAGCTTTCTTTGCTGGCGCCTTCTTGGCGGCTGCTTTTTTAGCAGGTGCTTTCTTTGCTGGTGCTTTCTTGGCGGCTGCTTTTTTCGCAGGCGCTTTCTTTGCCGGAGCTTTTTTTTGCGTAGCCATATTACTGGTCCTTTATCTTGAAGTTAAACAGCGCAATTCCACTCACGGCTCGATGGCTGGTATCGCAATCGAGTGCGGGGTTTTGCCGCGTTCCTGTCTCTCAGTGCCTTCTAGCTATCAGCAGAAAGGAAGCAGACGCAAGCCCAACTCTTTTCCGCAACGGCAATCCGCCCCCAAATCCCAGAATCCGCTAATAAAAACCGTTATCCCTGTTCGGCCCAGTTCGGGCTGGCCAGGGATGATTTTCATTATCGCCCCCCTGTAATCAAGTCAGCGGTGGTAACGCATTACCTACTGATTTGACTCGTGGATTTGAAAACGCTGTGCCGTCAAAGGACACCCAAAGGTTTTCCCGTCATTTCTCATGAAATGATGGCGGATTTATAGCGGATCAAATACGGGGAGGCAACAAAAAAGGCGCTAAATCACTGTATTTTTGCTGTCTTTTTTACGATCATGCGCGACCTTTAGAACTCATCAATAACATCCCAAGAAATTTAGATGCCGATATACGAATACCGTTGCGAAAGCTGCAATCACGAAATGGAAGCCGTTCAGAAAATCAGCGAGGATTCGCTCGTGAAATGTCCGGCGTGCGGTAACGACACTTTGAAGAAAATTATCTCCGCTGCGGGGTTTCGCTTAAAGGGTGGCGGCTGGTATGAAACGGACTTCAAGTCGGGCAAGAAAAAGAATGTCGCAGGTGGTGACAGCGGTTCAACCGGTTCAACCGGTTCCAGCGGATCGAGCGGCGGCTCCAGCGGTGACTCCGCAAGTTAACAGTGAGCGCCTCATTGAATCGCTTTGCAACGAACGTAACACAAGTTAAATCAAACAAAGGGTAATGCCATGCGCAGCCACTATTGCGGTGACCTGAGAGCCACTGAGTCTGGTGAGGAAGTAGAAATTTATGGCTGGGTGCACCGCCGGCGAGATCATGGCGGCGTGATTTTTCTCGACATCCGGGATCGCACCGGCGTGCTGCAGGTGGTGTTCGACCCTGACGAAGAACAAAGCTTTGCCTTGGCGGATTCTGTGCGCAACGAATATGTGCTCAGAGCTAAGGGTAAGGTGCGCCCCCGGCCTGAAGGAACCATCAATCCCGACATGCCAACAGGCGAGATCGAGGTGTTGGGCAAAGAGTTGGAGATCCTCAACGCGGCCAAAACGCCTCCCTTTCAGCTCGATGCACATTCCGAGGCCGGCGAAGACGTCCGACTGCGTTACCGTTACATGGATCTTAGACGGCCGGAGATGCAACAGCGTATGCAGGCCCGGGCGCGGATCACCAGTGCCGTTCGATCCTTCTTGGAAGAAAAAGGCTTCTGGGATGTCGAGACACCGACATTGAGTCGTGCAACGCCAGAAGGTGCGCGGGATTATTTGGTACCCAGTCGCACGCATCCCGGAGAGTTCTTTGCGCTGCCTCAGTCGCCGCAGGTGTATAAGCAGTTGTTGATGATGTCGGGTATGGACAAGTACTACCAAATCGCTCGTTGTTATCGAGATGAGGATTTGCGGGCAGACCGTCAGCCTGAATTTACACAGATCGATATTGAGGCCTCTTTTGTCAGTCAGGCCGACATCATGGATCTGACCGAGGGTATGCTGCGCAATTTGTTCGCCCAAGTGCTGAGTGTGGAACTGCCAGAATTTCCTGTTCTGACTTGGGCAGAAGCGATGCGAGACTTCGGTAGCGACCGGCCAGATTTGCGCAATCCGCTGCGATTGGTCGATGTGGCTGACCTGTTCACAGACGTCGAGTTCAAGGTCTTCAATGGCCCCGCCAATGATCCCAAGGGGCGTATCGTCGCGTTGCGTGCACCCGGTGGCGCATCGCTGTCGCGCAAAGTAATCGACGACTATACGAGTTTTGTTGGGCGTTACGGAGCGAAAGGGTTGGCCTATATAAAGGTCAATGATCTTGTTGCGGGAACTGAGGGCTTGCAGTCGCCGATCCTGAAGTTCATCCCTGAAGGCGTAGTCAGTGCTGTATTAGAACGGGTTGGCGCAGAAAGCGGCGATCTGGTGTTCTTCGGGGCGGACAGCGCAAAAGTAGTGAACGATGCAATGGGTGCGCTGCGCGGAGAGTTGGGTAACGATCTGAACTTGCTGGCAGGCCAATTCCGGCCCTGTTGGGTTGTGGATTGGCCAATGTTTTCTCAGGATCGTGACGGCGCTTTCAGTGCGGAGCATCACCCCTTTACTCGTCCAACCTGCTCGCCCGCGGCGTTGCTGGCTGATCCAGCGAACGCTCAAGCGGCAGCTTATGATGTGGTGCTAAATGGCTATGAGTTGGGTGGTGGATCACTGCGGATTCATGACAACGACATGCAGAAAGCTGTGTTCGACGTATTGCGCATGGACGAAAGTGGTCAATCGAAATTCAGCTTCCTGCTTGATGCGTTGCAGTACGGGTGCCCGCCCCACGGCGGAATCGCGTTGGGCCTTGATCGTTTAGTCATGCTAATGACCGACACTCAGTCGATTCGTGACGTTATCGCCTTCCCGAAGACGCAAAGCGCGTCCTGCGTCATGATGGCAGCGCCAGGTGCAGTTGAAGATCAGCAGCTAAGAGACTTACATATACGCTTGCGCGGGCCGGCAAATAGGGCTGCGGGTAATGAGGATAGCTCTGAATCGGAGCAGTAACCGCTGATCGGTCGACCGGCGGCGGGAACCAAAAAGATTGGAAGGGAGATATGGCAGGACACAGTAAGTGGGCCAACATCAAGCACCGCAAGGCCGCCCAAGATAAAAAACGCGGCAAGCTTTACACCAAACTGATTCGCGAGATCACGGTAGCGGCAAGGTTAGGCGGCGGTGTTGTTGACGACAATCCACGCCTGCGGGCAGCGGTGGATAAATCCTTGGGTGCGAATATGCCCAAGGACACAATTGAACGCGCGATCGCACGTGGCGCTGGTGGCGGCGAGGGCAACGATGTTGAAGAACTTGTATACGAGGGCTATGCCAATGGAGGCGTGGCCATACTTGTCGAGGCGATGACCGACAATCGGAATCGGACTGTTGCGGAAGTGCGTCATGCCTTCAATAAATACGGTGGCAATCTTGGCACCGATGGCTCGGTAGCCTATCTGTTTACCCGTCAGGGCGTGATCAACTTTGCACCGGGAGTGGATGAAGAAGCTCTGATGGACATTGCCCTAGAGGCAGGCGCGGAGGATATCGAAGGCGATGATGATGGCGCGATCACGGTGACAACGCCCTGGGAAACGTTGAACCACGTGGTCGGCCAACTCGCAGAAGCCGGATACGAACCCGATCACTTTGAAGTGACTATGTTGGCGTCCACCACTAGCCCTTGTGACACCGAGCAGGCGCGAAAAGTGCTGACTTTGATCGACGTGCTGGAAGATCTAGACGATGTCCAGGAGGTCTACAGCAACGGTGAATTTCCAGACGATGCCTACGAATAATCGACTGATTTTGCCGGATTGACCCGGTGGAAGGCGCAAATTATCGAATTATTGGCATCGACCCGGGCTCGCGACTGACTGGATATGGCGTGATTGAGGTTTCTGACCGCAAAGTGCATTACGTCGCCAGTGGCTGCATCAATGCCCAGCAGGGCGAGCTGCCTGAGCGACTGGGCTTAATTTATCGCGGGATAACGCAAATCATTCGAGATTTCAGCCCGTCGGCGTTCGCCATTGAATCGGTATTCATGGCAAAAAATCCATCCTCTGCCTTAAAACTGGGTCAGGCTCGGGGAGTCGCGATCGCAGCCGGGGTAGCTCAAGAATTGCCTGTATTTGAATACGCTGCCCGGGAGGTCAAGAAAGCGACTGTGGGTACGGGGCGCGCAAATAAAGAGCAGGTTGCTCATATGGTTCGTGTTCTGCTCAAACTTCCCGGTATTCCGCAGGCGGATGCCGCGGATGCCCTTGCGATTGCTCTGTGCCACGTCAATACTGCGGCGATTAGCGAAACATAAACCAAGGGCATACGCTTTGATTGGCAGGCTTACCGGAAATCTCGTCCTGATCGAAGGCAATCAACTGCTTTTGGATGTCTCAGGGGTAGGATATGAAGTCGAGGTCAGCGCGTCGGTGCTTGCTTCGAGTCCGCAATCGGGCAAATCGCTGACCCTATTTACCCACTTTGTCGTTCGCGAAGAAGCTCAGCTGCTATTCGGATTCGGTGATCAGCGCGAGCGCGATCTGTTTCGAGCCTACATTCGTATCAACGGCGTGGGACCCAAAATGGCGTTGGCGCTGATAAGTTCAATCAGCTTGCCCACATTAGTCAATGCGGTACAGTCTAACGAAGTGGGCGTTCTTACCAAGGTGCCGGGAGTAGGCAAAAAAACTGCCGAGCGTTTAATGGTGGAGCTCAAGTCCCGCCTTGATACGCTGATGCCCGACGGAATGTCCGCCGTAAGTATCGTGGCCGAACCCGGCGACCGCGCAGTTGGCCGAGAAGCAGAAGACGCGCTAATTGCCCTCGGATATAAGCCTAATCAGGCTGCAGATGCGGTGCAGCAAGCTCTGCGAGCACTGGCGAATGAATCAGGCGACTTGGGCACAGAGCAACTGGTGACCTGGGTCCTTCGCAGCATGGCAAGGGGTGCTTAATGACTATCGAACCTGATCGCTTCGTATCACCTGCTCCAGACGCCAGCGACGCAGGTTACGATCGCGCCCTGCGACCGGTGCGGTTAGATGAGTACATTGGTCAAAGCGCAGTGAAAGAACAGATGTCGATCTTCATTGAAGCGGCAAAGAAACGCGGTGACGCGTTGGATCACACCCTCATATTCGGCCCGCCCGGGCTGGGCAAAACCACTCTGGCAAATATCATGGCAAGAGAAATGGGAGCGTCGTTGAAATCGACCTCCGGTCCTGTGTTGGAAAAAGCAGGGGACTTGGCCGCCATGTTGAGCAATTTGGAGTCCGGCGACGTGCTCTTTATTGATGAGATCCACCGGCTCAGTCCTGTGGTCGAGGAGATTTTATATCCCGCCATGGAAGACTTTCAGCTGGATATTATGATTGGCGAAGGTCCTGCGGCGCGCTCTCTAAAGCTGGAGCTGCAGCCCTTTACCTTAGTTGGCGCCACCACTCGTGCGGGTTTGCTTACAAGTCCGCTGCGCGACAGGTTTGGCATTGTGCAGCGTCTTGAGTTCTACAGCGTTGATGAATTGTCAGAAATCGTTACTCGGTCGGCGCGTAAACTGGATCTTCCAATAGAACCAGAGGGCGCCGCTGAAATATCGCATCGTTCGCGGGGCACTCCGCGTATCAGCAACCGTTTGTTGCGGCGTGTGCGAGATGTTGCCGAAGTCAAAGGTGACGGGGTGGTTACTGCGGCGTTAGCCGACGATGCCTTGAATTTATTAAATGTCGATAAACAGGGCTTTGACGCAATGGATCGCAGGCTTTTACTGGCCATCGTAGATCGGTTTGGTGGAGGTCCTGTGGGTCTTGACGCGCTAGCAGCTTCGATCAGTGAAGAGCGCGGCACAATAGAAGATGTGCTTGAACCTTATTTGATTCAGCAAGGCTATCTCATGCGCACTCCTCGAGGGCGCGTGGCAACCGCCAAAACGTATATGCACTTTGGGCTGCCTGTACCAGAGCGAAGCGGCGACACCGTGCAACCAAAACCCGATGGGCCCCAGCAGTCTATGGACCTCGCAGACTAGTGCTTGATGACCTTTTCGGAAACAGATAGGAACGCTACATGAATCAACCCTTGTCAGTTTATGAACTCATCGCCAACGCCAGCCTGCTGGTTCAAGGGGTCATGGGATTGCTCGTAATTGCATCGGTCGTCAGCTGGATGATGATCCTGCAGCGTTGGAGTTTGCTGCGCAGAGCTCGGTATGAAATAGACAGTTTTGAAGATCATTTTTGGTCCGGGATCGATTTGCGAAGTCTTTACCAAGAATTGTCGGAAGAAGAGCAGCTGAACGGCATTGAAGAAATCTACGTTGCCGGCTTTCGTGAATACACTCGCTTGTCCGAGCAACCGGGAGTTGATGCCGATGCCATCATGCAGGGGGTACAGCGAGCCATGCGCGTTGCCCTAATGAGAGAGGAGGCGCGGCTTGAGACCCATCTGCCTTTTCTTGCCACCGTTGGTTCCACCAGTCCATACATTGGTCTGTTTGGTACGGTATGGGGCATTATGAATTCGTTCCGCTCCTTGGCCAACATGACCCAAGCGACTCTGGCGTCAGTAGCCCCAGGTATTTCAGAGGCCTTGATCGCTACTGCCATGGGATTGTTCGCGGCCATTCCTGCAGTCATTGGCTACAACCGTTTTTCCGCCAATGTGGACGTTTTGATGAAACGCTATGAAGGTTTTTGCGATGAGGTGACGGCGATCTTGCATCGTGCGGCCCATGCGCGCCCAAACACCAGTGAAGACGCTTAGCCATGAGTCGCCGTAAACCCATGTCCGAAATCAATGTGGTTCCCTACATCGATGTGATGCTGGTGTTGCTCGTGATCTTTATGGCGACAGCGCCATTACTGACACAAGGGGTGCAGGTTGATCTGCCCCAAGCGCCGTCAAAGGCAATTGATACCGAAGAACCGGATCCGTTGGTGGTATCCATGCGCAAAGACGGTGCTCTATTTTTGAATATTGGATTGGCGAGCAGGACGAAAAAAGAAGAAGACGGCACCCGTGTGACGATATTTTCGCTCAGCGAACAAGCTGGCAAGGTGCTGCGAGCACGCACTGATGTGCCGGTGTACATCAAGGCCGACGCGTCGCTGCCCTACGGGGATGTGGTCAACGTGATGACGGTTTTACAGCAGGCGGGCGCGAGCGGTGTAGGCTTGATTACTGATCCGCCGGATCTCGAAGGGTAGATGGCTTATGGCGTCCCTGCGACTTTACGCCTTGCCCCTGTCAGGGGCCTTACTGCTCCACGCGCTGATTGCTTACCTGTTTTTGCAGGGGTTCGGCAGTGAGGACGACATAGCACAAGTCATTACGCCAACGGTGGTGAATGCCAAATTACTGGTGGTCGATGCACCTTCAACAAAGAAGCCCCCATCTAGGCCTGCGCCAAAAACGCCCTCGATGACTCCCGCGGCGGCTAAACCGCCGGCGGTCGAGAGGAAACCTGCTGCTGAGCAAAGGCCGCAAGCGACGACAGGCAGGCAGAGTGCGGCCGAGCTGGAGCGGCAACGTCAAGCTCTGGAAGAGCTGCAGCGACGCGAACGTTTGGCAGCCTTGGGCGAACTCGCGGACGATTCGCTACAGCGATCGCTAGATGCCGAAGCGCAGCAGATGCGCGAAGGCCAAAACAAGCAACAGGTGCAGACCTATCAGGCCGGCATTTACGATCTTGTGAGGAAAAACTGGAGCCGGCCGCCAAGCGCACGAAATGGTATGCAGGCACGCTTTGTGGTGGAACTGATACCCACGGGCGAAGTGCTCTCCGTCGCCTTGGTGAACAGTTCAGGTAATGGGTCGTTTGACCGTTCAGCTGAGCAGGCGATTCGGCGTGCGCGCCGCTTTGATGTGCCCGAAGACAATCAGCTTTTTGAAGCCAATTTCCGTCGCTTCTACTTTCTGTTTCGTCCGGAGGATCTGTTACGGTAACGCCACGAGAGTCTTTCACAGGCGTCCACACCAACAACTGCAAAACCAATCATGCCAAAGCCTATATTCCCTTATTTTTTTATCCAGACCCTTCCGCATGTCGTGGTTTTATTGCTGGGCCTCTTAGCGTTCAGTGACAGTCGAGCCGACTTAGACACAATCATTATCGACCAAGGTGTAGATGATCCAATTCGTATAGCGGTTGTGCCGTTTGCAGTGAGCGAGGACCTTGCAGACATAGATAACCCGGCCAAATTGATTCGGTTTGATCTGGCTCGAAGCGGTCAATTTGATCCGATTGCACCGGAAGACATGCTGTCCTACCCCAGCACCGAAAATGCGGTTTTTTTCCGCGATTGGCGGATATTGCAAATGGCCTATCTGGTGATTGGTCAAGCCCAAAGGAACGTGTTCGGCGAGATAGAGGTGTCTTATCAACTGTTTGATGTCGCAACCCAAACCCAACTGCAGAGAGCGAGCTTTCGGGTGACGTTCGATCAGTGGCGAGATGTGGGCCACAAAATCGCCGATCTCGTCTACTCGGAAGTCACAGGTGTTCGCGGTGCTTTCAGCACAAAAATTTTATATGTACTAGCCGAAGATGTGGGTACTGCGCGTGCGACCTACAGCCTGCAGATGGCCGACGTTGACGGCGAGCGCACTCGCACGCTGTACCGTTCCACTGCACCAATTCTGTCAGCGAGCTGGTCGCCCGATGGCGAGCGCGTGGCCTATGTGTCGTTCGAGACTGGGCGACCCAGTATTATTTTGCAGGATGTCAGTGGCCCTTACCGTGAGCAACTGACGGGTTTCCGCGGTATTAATGGCTCACCCGTGTTTTCACCGGATGGCAAGCAGCTGGCCATGGTGCTCTCTCGCAGCGGGGACCCAGAGATATTTGTGATGAACCTGGAGAATAGGAAGCTGCGGCGCATTACACGGCATCCGGCCATTGATACCGAGCCTTCTTGGTCGCCGGACGGGAAGTATCTTATCTTCACATCAGATCGTGGCGGCAAGCCACAAATTTACCAGTTAGAGCTGGCAACCAACTTTTTGGAAAGATTGACGTTTGTTGGCGATTACAATGCTCGAGCGCGGCTGTTGCCAGACGGCAGGCACTTGGTATTCGTGCATCGCCGCAACGGCGTCTTTCATATTGCATGGCAGGATTTATTGGAAGATCGTTTGTTAGTGCTTACCGAGTCTGAACTGGATGAGAGTCCCTCTTTGGCGCCAAACGGTGCCATGCTGATTTATGCCACCCAAGACCAAGACAAAGGCATTCTGGCCGTCGTGTCCGTAGATGGCCGGGTCAAATATCGGCTGCCCTCGTCGGCTGGGGATGTTCGAGAGCCGTCGTGGTCGCCGTTTCTTCCGGACGTTGTGCGGGCCTCCGAGTAAGCCGACAAGCGGGGTCGCTGGTAAATTTTGCTGTCTGAAATACGGACTTTTCGAGAAATCGAGCATTTTCTCCGTAGGGCCCGATGCAGAGGGGCAAAATTTGGTTAGAATCCCTCGGTGGATTGAGGATTTTTGTTACATCACGTGAGGAGATTAGGATGCAGATCCAAGAACGAATAAAGCACCTATTGGTCACTATGCTTGGTGCGCTGGTGATTGCAGGTTGCTCGAGCACGGCCACGGAGCCTGTTGTCGAGGAGCAGCCAGAGATGGAAGCTGTGGAGGTGGTCGAAGTTGTTGAAGCGGTAAAACCGGCTGGCCCCGGTTTCGCGGCAGACAACAGAACGCCTGTTGATGCTGGCGGCAGCCCGGTGTCGCGTACCTTCTATTTTGACTTTGATCTGGCAGTTGTCAGCCCCGCAGATTTTGCAGCGTTGCAGGTTCACGCAGAGATTTTGCGTGCGAATCCCGATCGTAAATTGGTTGTTGCAGGACACTGCGATCAGCGGGGTACTCGTGAGTATAACCTTGCGTTAGGGGAGCGCCGTGCCAAGGCGATCAGAGCGATTCTGGAGGCCAATGGCGCAAGCTCTCGTCAGATTGAAGACATCAGCTATGGCGAGGAAGAGTTGGCAAATCCGGCGAACAATGCCCGAGCATGGGCGCAAAACCGTCGCGCAGTGATCTCTTACCGTTAAGAGCACGCAGGATACACACATGGGCATTCGAGCACGCATCGGCATCTCTTTTGAGCGCTTGTTTGCCCCTCGTAATGTGGCGTTCTCGGTAGTGTCCTGCAGCGCCCTGATGGGCTTGATCAGTGCCAGTGTCGTGATTGCCGCTGTGCCGGTGGAAGACTCGTTGTTGCGAGCAGCAGCGGAACTTGATGCGCAAACGTACGGGGTGAACGAAGAGCCGGATCTTTGGACTCCCGCGGGCCAAGAGCGAGATGCTGGCACAGCGGCGGTGGGTAACGACCAACCATTGTTCTATCAAATTCAAATGCTGCAGCAAGATCTGCGCGACCTTCGTGGTACCGTGGAAGAACAGGCCTATCTCATTCAAAACCTGCAGCGAAGTCAGCGCAGTCAGTACATTGATCTGGATCGCCGGGTGGCGGCACTGGCTCCCAATCGGCCCGCACCGGGACCGGTACCTGTGCCAAGCGAAGGAGATACTGCTCAAGCGTCGGAATATGTTGAGGGCAGCCAGTCGGCTGCGCCGAGCGTGTCAGTGCCTCAATCCGAGGCAGATGTTGAGCCAACGACCGAACGAGAGGCATATGCTCAGGCCATCGCGCTGATGCGAAGCAAGCAATTTGATGAATCTACTCAAGCCTTCGAGGCGCTGATCGTCAAATACCCCAACGGTCAATATACGCCCAATGCGTTCTATTGGTTGGGTGAATTGAATTTAGCCACAGGCCAAACGGAGCCCGCACGGCAAAATTTCGTGCAAGTGATTCGCTTGTACCCCGATCATCAGAAAGTACCGGATTCACTCTACAAGCTCGGGGTCCTGTATTTCCAACTGGGGGACGAGGCGGAATCACGCCGGTATCTCCAGCGCGTACGAAGCGAATATCCCCAAAGTTCAGCGGGAACCTTAGCAAAGCGTTACCTAGCCGAAATGGAGTAAGCAGCCCAATTATCCGTTTGGGAAGCACCTAAGTTCATGTCTGACCTGAGAATTACTGAGATCTTTTTGTCTCTTCAGGGCGAAGCCAACACAGTAGGCCGCCCCACGGTATTTGTGCGGCTGACCGGTTGCCCACTGCGCTGCCAATATTGTGATAGTGAATACGCTTTTTCTGGCGGCACCATGATGAACCTAGACGACATTACGCAACAAGTGCAAGACCTTGGCGTTGCTTATGTAACGGTGACCGGTGGCGAACCCTTGGCTCAGCCCAATGCCATAGCGTTGATGCAGCGCCTGATCGATTTAGGACTTTTTGTGTCGCTGGAAACCAGCGGTGCTCTTGGTGTGGAGAAAGTGCCAGCCGCAGTAGTCAAAGTCCTAGATCTGAAGACGCCGGGATCGAACGAATCGCATCGGAATCTGTGGACCAATCTGCAGTATCTAACTCCTCAGGATCAAATTAAATTCGTTGTTTGCAATCGTGGTGACTACGATTGGGCGCGCATGCGCTGCGATGAATATGACTTATACGAACGTGTCAGAGACGTGCTGTTTTCGCCAAGCCATCATGAACTGGCGCCTCGCGATTTAGCGGATTGGATAGTGTCCGACAGGCTGCCTGTGCGGATGCAGATGCAGATGCACAAACTTCTTTGGGGCGATGTGCCCGGTCACTAGACACAACCCTAGTCAGGCAATCACAGAGCATTATGAAAAAAGCAGTTATTCTGGTTTCCGGCGGTCTGGATTCCGCCACGGTACTAGCCATCGCGCAAGCGGCGGGCTATGCCTGCTATGCGGTTAGCTTTGATTACGGGCAGCGTCACAGGGCAGAACTTGAAGCGGCCCGACAGGTTGCAAAAAGGGCCGCCGTGGTTGAACACCGCATCGTGTCCATCGATCTGAGCCAGTTTGGAGGCTCGGCGCTAACGGATGAGTCCATTGATGTGCCTGAAGCCAATGCCAGTCAGGACGATATTCCGGTTACTTACGTGCCAGCCCGCAACACGGTTTTTCTGTCTCTTGCCCTGGCCTGGAGTGAGGTGTTGGGCGCCTGCGATATCTTTGTTGGTGTTAATGCTGTGGACTATTCAGGATATCCGGACTGTCGCCCGGAATTCGTTGAGTCCTATGAACGGATGGCCAATCTTGCGACCCGAGCGGGGGTAGAAGAGCAAAAGCTGACAGTACACGCACCGTTAATCGATCTGACCAAGGCTCAGATCATTCAGCAGGGCGCTGCCCTGGGCGTGGACTATTCGTTGACGGTATCCTGTTATCAAGCCGATGATCAGGGTGCTGCCTGCGGAAGGTGCGAGTCTTGTTTCCTGCGCAAAGAAGGGTTCGCCGGTGCCGGCGTTCCTGACCCAACTCGTTACGCGAATACAGCGCCTTAAACCCTTGTTTCACCCTGCGCGGGTGACTACAATGCGCTCCGCTTTCGAGTCTCTTTAGAGTCCAAGGGTCGTTAGCTCAGCTGGTAGAGCACCGGGCTTTTAACCCGTTGGTCCTGGGTTCGAATCCCAGACGACCCACCATTACCGAAGGCCTTACCAGATTACGATTCAGGGCGAGAAGGTTGTTTCAAAACCCGGAATGTCTCTTGCTTTTTTCATTCTCTGGGACGCATCGCAGTGCGTTGCCAACAGGCTGTCGGTTCAACAAGCGCTTAATGGGCCTTTTTTGTTTAAGCAACGCGATTAAGTGAACTGGAGATGATCACGTCACCCTACGTACTGACAACGGCCGATCGGGTTGAGATTCACGAGCTTCCCGGGCGATATGGCGATGCGATTGATGATCGAGATTGGGCGAAACTCGATACCGTATTCACTCAGGATGCTGTATTTGACCTAACAGGCGTCGGCTCTCGGGTCTGCAATGGACTCGACGATATAAAGGCCTTTATGGAGTCGGAGGCCGCTCATCCTCGTACGCACATGATGACCAACGTTTATGCCGAATCGGATGAACATGGCGTCGAGCTGCGTTTTCGCATCGTTGCGTTAATTGGCAAGGGATTAACGTCAACTGGCAGCTACTACGACAAACTGGTGAAAACTGAAAACGGCTGGCGTACCTATCACCGGTATGTTTCAAGCCGACGTCGCGACAAACGTGATGCAGAAGTCGACCTCAAGGGTATCTCGCTCTGAGGCGAGGGCGTTGACGCTGAAATGCGACTGCCCTTGCGTCAAGAATTATGACACTCGGTAGAAAGGTGTTCTAAGAGCTGCACGAAAGCATGGAACACCCTGAGCGATTTCTTGCCCACTCAGGCCTTTTCTCCGCGTATTCGTCCATACCTTCCTGCCAGGTATACGGATTTTCCAGCACGCGCATCCATGTGTGCAGCCGCTGGAAATCGCCCCGGTCGGCATCGTCAATAGCAAGCTGGGCTAGATAGTTTCGTGGCACATACAGCGGGTTAGTGCGATTCATTATCGCCGCACGAGAATCGTGGTTCTGGCCCTGATGGGCTGCGAGAGCCAAGTAGTCACTAATCCACCGCTGTGTCTGAGCCTGAAGATCGACGTTAATCCTTTCGGGTGTGTAGTAGGCGTTTTGAAGGTAGGCTGCGTCGGTGTCAGCGTTTTTGACATCCGCCAGATGTCGGAAAAACAACGTCATATCCGTTTCGGTTTCGGTCATTAGCTTCAGCAATCGATTGGTCAGTTCAGCGTCGAAGCTCGGCAGCCCCAGCTTGTTGGCCATCATGGTTTGCCACTGGGATTCGTAGTGCGTGGCAAAGCTGCCCAAAATATCCTCCAGCGGCTTGGTTTCCTCAATCAAGGGGTACAGGGCATTGGCAAGCTGCAGCAAATTCCACTGGGCTACCGCGGGCTGCTGGCCATAGCGGTACCGCCGCTGGCCTGCGTCGGTGGTGTTCGGCGTCCAGTTGGGATCGAAGCCCTCCAGCCAGCCGTATGGGCCGTAATCGATCGTCTCGCCTAGAATAGACAGATTGTCGGTGTTCATCACGCCATGCACAAAGCCGACTCGCATCCATGCCACCATGAGTTTTGCCGTGCGTTGGCAGACTTCGTCGAACCAGACCAGGTAACGAGATTTGTCGTCTTGGTGCGCCTTGGCGATGGCGGGGAACTCGCGTGAAATCACGAAGTTGGTAAAGTTGGCCAGCAGCTCGGTTTCTTGCCGGGCGGCAAGCATCTGAAAATGACCAAAACGCACAAAGGATGAACTAACCCGACAAACCACGGCGCCGTTTTCTGGGGCGGGATGTCCGTCATAGAGCATGTCTCGCATGACCTGCTCGCCGGTGCCAATCAATGACAGCGCCCGAGTTGTTGGCACGCCCAGATGGAACATGGCCTCGGAGCAAACGTATTCGCGCAGGGACGAGCGCAGCACGGCCAAGCCGTCGGCGGTGCGTGAATAAGGCGTCTCCCCGGCGCCTTTCAGCTGTAGCATTAGATGGCCGTTTGCTGTTTTGACCTCGCCCAAGTTGATCGCTCGACCATCGCCCAACTGCCCTGCCCAGTTACCGAACTGATGCCCGCCATAACAGGTTGCGTGCGGGTCCATGCCAGCGAGCAGTTGATTTCCGGCAAACACCGCGAGAAATTCTTCGCCAATGCATGTAGCGGGGTCGAGCCCAAGCAAATCAGCGGTTTGAGGCGAGTAATGCATGAGGTAGGGGCTTGCGACTGGTGTAGGCTCTACTCGAGAAAACAGGGCGTTGCGGATCTGCCGGCGATCGCGGCCTGTGTTCGGGTCGGCTGGGAGTTGCTGCGTAAACGCGTTATCGAAGACCAATGACTGCATGTTTTTTTTGAATTGCCAAGAAAGCAGATAGGGTAATCCTCTGGAGATCACAACACGACAAAAATCAGTTGTTCGTTTTAAAGGCTCGCAAATACTCGCCTCCGGTCCAAACAGTGTGTATGTTTTACGCGGAGGCAGAAAGGGAGGTGATGTATGTCTGAAGCTACACTTACGGAAACATTTGATGCGCGATCGATAGCTCTGGAAGACTTTGATGTCAGCAGTGCTAAGCTGATGCAGGCTGATGAGCATTGGGGGTTTTTCGCCCGATTGCGAGACGAAGCGCCAGTCCATTACTGCAAAGACAGCATGTTCGGGCCGTACTGGTCGATCACGCGTTTTGCCGACATCATGGAAATTGAGAAAAACTGGCAGGATTTTTCGTCCGACCTTGGTATTACGTTGGGCGACCGCCCGGAAGATTTCTCAACCCCCAATTTCATAGGCATGGACCCGCCAAAGCACGATCAGCAACGGCACACCGTGCAGGGCGTAGTCGCGCCCATGAATCTCAAAAAAATGGAGTCTCTGATCCGGCAGCGCGCGTCGAATATTCTTGATTCACTGCCGGTTGGAGAAGCGTTTAACTGGGTCGATCTGGTTTCAATTGAGCTCACGACGCAAATGCTGGCGACGATCTTTGACTTCCCATTTGAAGACCGTTACAAGCTGACCTATTGGTCCGATATGGCAACCTCCGGCGAGCTGGCTGGCGGCCCTACTCCTGAAGTTGAACGAAGAGCCGCGCTGATGGAGTGTTTGGAGTATTTTACGGATCTGCGTGAAAAGCGTGGCAATGAGCCGCCTAAAATTGACTTGCTGTCCATGCTGGCCCACGGCAAAGACACCCAGAACATGCCGCCCATGGAGTTTCTGGGCAACTTGATTTTGTTGATCGTTGGTGGCAACGACACCACGCGTAACTCGATTTCCGGTGGTGTGCTGGCGCTGAACGAAAATCCCGGCGAGTACGACAAACTGCGCGCGGACCATTCGCTGATCCCCAACATGGTCTCAGAAATTATTCGCTGGCAAACCCCCTTAGCCTTTATGCGCCGTACGGTGACACGAGATCTGGAGTTTCGTGGTCAGCAAATGCGCAAGGGCGACAAGGTGGCGATGTGGTATGTCTCCGGCAACCGAGATGAACGGGTAATCCCAGAGCCAAATCGTTTCTGGATCGACCGACCCAATGCTCGTCACCATTTATCTTTTGGCTTCGGCCTGCATCGCTGTATGGGCAATCGCTTGGCAGAGATGCAGCTGCGGGTTTTGTGGGAAGAAATTATGCAGCGCTTTCGTTTTGTTGAAGTGGTGGGAGAAGCCGAGCGGGTGCAGTCGAGTTTTGTGCGTGGCTTCTCCAGCTTGCCGGTAAAGTTGCACGCGCGGTAATAAGCAACGCTCGCGAACGCTGGATCGTCATCTCACCGACGTCATCGTCGGACAGGCAGGTACAAGGAATAGGTATGTCGTTGACGCATTTGAGCCGCTCCATTGAGGGATTGGTCGCGGTAATCACCGGAGCCGGCAGTGGCATGGGGGCGGCTACTGCAAAACTGTTTGCTGACCAAGGCGCAAAAGTAGCGGCCTTGGATCTGAACGAGGCAAGTGTGGCAGGTGTTGTTCAGGAGATCACCGCCGCGGGCAAAACTGCCAAGGCGTGGCAAATCGATCTCGCCGATGGCGATGCGATAATGCGCGTTGTGAGTGACATCGCCGAGCATTTCAATGGCATCGATCTACTGGTGAACAACGCGGGAATTTCTATTCCAGCCCCGATTGATCGTGATGGCTATGAACAGGCGTGGGATCAGTCCCTTGCGGTGTTATTGACCTCTCAGCAGCGAACCATTCGGGCTGCGCTGCCGCATCTGCGCCAGTCCGGTAATCCTCGAATCGTGAATATCGCCTCAACGGAGGGCCTCGGCGCGACCAAGGGCGGCAGTCCTTACACGGCGGCTAAGCATGGTGTCATCGGTCTGACGCGGTCTCTGGCGGTTGAGCTGGGAAGCGAGGGTATTACCGTCAACTGTATCTGCCCCGGGCCCATCAACACCGGCATGACTCAAGCGATACCCGAGGAACAAAAGATTGTCTACGCGCGTCGGCGCGTTGCCTTGAAGCGTTATGCGGAACCAGAAGAAGTGGCGCACGGAACGCTGAATTTCTGCTTGCCATCCTCTGGCTTTATGACCGGTGCAGCTTTACCGGTGGATGGCGGACTGACCATCAAAAATGCGTAGAAAATGGCGTAATCGCCGCCGGTACTGGGTACTGTGAATCACAGAACAGGCAAGGTCTCCTGGTCCACGACATTGGCCTTTGGCGCGCCGGCAATTGGCGCAGGCTATATGTATCTGATACTCAGCCTGTACGTGATGAAATTTTCCACCGACGTGTTACTGATTGCGCCGGCGGTCATGGGCGCAATTTTCAGTTTGTCGCGTATTTGGGATGCGATTTCAGATCCTTTGGTCGGCTACCTGAGTGACCGCACCACGCTCAAGCTAGGTCGTCGTCGCACCTGGATTCTGGGCAGTTGCTTACCCATTTCCGTTGGATTTTATGCGGTGTTCGCGCCGCCTTTCTCGATGCAGGGCGATGACCTGACGCTCTGGATGACCCTTGCCATCATTGGCTTTTACTCGGCAATGACGTTGTTTTTTGTTCCCCATATGGCCTTGGGCGCCGAATTGTCTACTGACTACCACGAGCGCAGCCGACTGTTTGGCGTGCGGCATATTTTTTATACCCTGGGGTCAATTTTGTCCCTTGGTGCCATGTATCTGCTGATCAACGAGGAATTCGCTGAAGGCGGCAGCGTGCGCGTTTTGGCTCGAGATCTGGCCTTCGTTGCTATCGGGGTAATGGCTGTGTTGGTGCTTTATGCCGTCGTGTACCTGCGAGAGCGACCTGAGTTTCAACACCGGCAGCAAGGCGGGCCGCTGCGGGCCGTTCGAGACATTTGGGGTAATCCTCACGCCAGATTGTTAATTACCGTGACCTTTATCGAGAATGTGGGCAGTGCCGCGATTGCTGCGTTGACACTTTATGTTTCCCAATATGTTGTTGGTGCGCCAGCGATGGCGCCGTTGATTATCCTTGCCTACATGGTGCCTTCCTCACTCTTTGTTCCGATTTGGATCCCGCTGTCAAAACGCTTTGGCAAGATCAAAGTGTGGATGGCGGGCATGGTGCTGACCGCTCTGTCCTTTGGCGGAATGTTTTTTTTACCCTTTATAGAAAGCTTGGATCAGCGTTTGTTTTTGATCATTTTCCTTGCCGTCTTTGCGGGGTTGGCCAACGGCTGTGGCGGTACCCTAGGTCCCTCAGTGCAGGGTGATGTGATTGACTACGACGAATACAAAACCGGCGAGCGCAAAGAGGGCTCTTACTTCGCCGCGTGGAACTTCGTCTACAAAAGCGCGTTAGGGGTGATGTTGCTGCTTACGGGCTTCGTGTTGGACTTCGCAGGTTTCGTGCCGAATGTCGAGCAAACCATGCAGGTTAAACTGGCCATGGTCAGTCTTTACGGACTCTTCCCTCTTGTGTGCTATTTCATCGGTGCGATCTTATTCAGCCGCTTCACGCTGGACGAAAAAGCCTATCAGGTGATTCGCACCGAGCTGGATGCCCGGCGCGCTGAGAATAACAGCGATCAGAGCGTGATTACTCCGCTATAAAGTTGCCCGGACGTCGTTCCGCTACCGCCTTGACGCCTTCGCGATGATCAGCAGTTTGCTGCAGTCTGTGCTGCTCGACGAACTCGTGGTCGGTTTGTGCCTTGACCGCATCGGCAAGACCGGCCCGCATGGTAGCTCGCACAGAGGCAACCGCCAGTGGTGCATTCTCTGCAATTTCTTGCGCGAGTTTGATGGCCTCGCTGCGCAGATTTTCTTTGTCCGTTAGCACATCGGCCAACCCCATTTCGTAGGCTTCCTCGCCAGTAATGCGGCGTCCGGTCAAAAACAGCATATGTGCTTTTTGCTGTCCAATCAGGCGAGCTAGGGTGTGGGTCAGACCGAAGCCGGGATGGAAGCCGAGCTTCACGAAATTCGCGGTAAAGCGCGCCTCCGGGCAAACCACGCGAAAGTCAGGCATGACTGCCAGCCCAAAGCCGCCGCCAACGGCTGCGCCCTGTACGGCAGCGACGACTGGAATGTTGGTATCAAACAGTTGGACCGCAGCGGCGTAGAGCGGATTGCCCGCCTCGACTTTGCGGTCGGCTCGTTCTTCGTTGCCAGATTTACTGCCGAAATTGTTGCCGGCACAAAAGTGTTTGCCCTCGCTGCACAAGACGACGGCGCGAACTTCCTTACTGGTTTCCATTTTGCCGAAGGCGTCAGCCAGATCTTTGATCATCTGCGTATCGAAAAAATTGTTGGGTCCGCGCTGTATCTCAACCACTGCAACGTAGTTTTCAACGGTAATACCGATTCCGTCGTAGTTCATATCGGTCATGCTTGAGTCCCTCTCCTAGTCGTTGGGTAAGGGCACCCAACGTTGATAGATGAACCATAAGCCGCGAACGCAGCCGAAAGCAATGGCGCCAAAGATCAGATTCGCGGCGATGCCGCGAAGCAGGAAAGGAATACCAGCCACATAACAGGTCAGCCAGCCCGCAGCTGTGTTGGGATAAAACCCCATAGCCAGCGGCGACAGGTTGCTGACGAGGTAAAAAATCACTGCGCTGATGATGGCGGCGCTTCCCACGTGAAGAACTCGAACCTGCCGCAAAATAGGCGCTACGCCCGCTGCGCTGAGCAAATGCGCAGCATAAACCAGTGCCATGGCGGTAATGTGATAGGTGCCATTAATGGCATCCACTGTTGCGACACTCACCAGTACCGGAAGCGGCAATAAATGTCTGGGCAGATAGGCGGCCGCCAACATACCAATGGCGCCGACGGTCGATATGCCTGCGGGGTGAGGCAGTAAGTGCGATGAGGCACCGATTACACACAGCAGGAGCGCGATAGTCCAAGGTTTCGGTTGGAGCGTTTCTGGAGCATAAGGCATGGCAGCTTTTCTTCGTCTGATGGGCGTCGACACTATAGTGTGCTGACGCCGCGATGTCCTTGAAGCCGTTGCATTTATCCCATGAAAATGATGATCAATCGGCTAGATAGCAAGCCCGGTCTGGCGGCACCGATAGGGTATAGTGGACCATTTTAGCAAGGGGCGTGCAGCGAAGATGGCGAGTCGGGACATTCATTCCGTGTTGGCTGTGCCGAATTTCCGCTGGCTGTGGATTGGCAGCTTGGGCTCGTCTTTTGCGATGAATATGCAGATTATCGCGCGCGGATGGTTCGTCTATGATCTCACGTCGTCGGCCTTGGATCTGGCATGGGTAACACTGTCCTTTATGTTGCCATCGGTCTTATTCTCCCTCTACGGCGGCGTGTTGGCAGACCGCCTGCCAAAGCGCCGGTTGATTGTTTTTGCGCAGAGTTTGAATGCCTTAGCCACGCTGATCATGGCGTGGATAATTTTTTCCGGGGCGGTGGTGTTTTGGGATTTCATCTGGTTCGGCTTTTTTAATGGCACGATTCTGGCGCTGTCGATGCCGGCGCGTCAGGCATTTGTGCCCGAGCTAATCCCGCAACCGCTCATCTTTACGGCCATGGCCTTGAATACGACGGGTTGGAACCTGTCGCGCATTGTTGGGCCTGCCTTGGCCGGATTATTGATTGCCTGGCTGGCCGGCGGAGATAAACAGTCGGCATTTGGTGTGGGTATCGTTTATCTAGTCATCGCAGCGTTGTATCTCTCTTCTGCTCTGGCCACGTTGCTTGTGGATCTGCCGGGTAAATCGTCCCAGAGGCTAAGCACCGGCACCTATAATGAGATGCGTGAGGGTTTGGGGTACGTGTTAGCGCATCCGCGCATCTTCGCCCTGTTGCTGATGTCGATTATCCCGTTTTTGTTTGGCATGCCGCTGAACACCTTACTGCCTGCTTTTAATCAGGACGTCTTAGGCGGACACGCCGACAGCCTCGGGATTCTCGTGTCAGCCATGGGAGGGGGCGCCATCGTCGGCTCCATGATGATGGCGACCATGGGGGATATGAAACGAAAAGGACTGTGGCTCGTGCTCAGCAGCCTCTGTTGGGCTGGCGGCACCGCCGCGTTTGGTTTTAGCGCCAGTATTGCTTGGGGCATATTGGCCATTGCGCTGATCGGACTGGTCAGCGCCTGGAATATGTCACTGAACCGTGGACTGTTGCAGCATACGGTGGACGCGCACATGCGCGGGCGTATTATGAGCATCGATATGATGTTTCACGGGCTGATGCCGATAGGTGTTTTCCCGATAAGCTGGGTTGCGGAAGCTTACGGTGTTGGTACGGCGTTGACGGTCAGTGGTATCGCATTCGGCGTGCTGATTGTTGTGTCCTACCTGTTTTCTCCCGCGGTGCGCGGGATGACAGCGGATGCCCCCTCTAATTTAAAGACAGCCTCCTAACGTTAGGCGGGTTAACGAGACAGGTAATCACTATGCAATGGGATCTGATAATCCGAAACGCCAAGGTGTTTGATGGCCATGGCGGCGCTGGTCGAGTAGGAGATGTTGCGATTAAAAGCGGCAAGATCGCCGCGTTGGGCGGCCGGTTGCCAACAGCGGAAAGCTCTGCCGTGCACGATGCGGACGGTCAATGGCTCACTCCGGGGTTGCTGGACATCCACACCCACGAAGATTTAGAGGCTGAACTCGACCCCGGCTTGCCCGAGGTGCTGCGCCACGGCACCACCAGCGTGGTCGTTGGTAACTGCAGTATTGGTTTGGCATTTGGCAATCAGCGTCAATCTGCCTTAGATCCGTCCCAAGACCCCATTGTCGACTGTTTTGCCCGGGTAGAGAATATTCCCAAAACCGTGCTGTCCAAGGCTGCTGACAAGGCGACATGGTCTAAGCCCGCTGACTATCTCAGTCATCTGGACGAATTGCCGCTGTCTGCCAACATGGCTCCGTTTCTGCCGCACTCAATGTTGCGTATTGAGGTGATGGGGTTACAGGACAGCGTCACTCGGCAGCCGACTACGGCAGAGCTGGATCGTATGGCCGGCATTCTTGATGAGGCGATGCAAGAAGGGTATCTGGGATTGTCCACTGATGGTCTGCCGCTGCATTTTTTGGCAAATGAACCAAACCTGAGTAAGCGCATCCCAACCCAATACGCTGAATTTGGCGAGTACAAAAGACTTACTGACGTGGTTCGCAAACACGATCGGGTGTGGCAAATGACGCCGGCAACGGACGATGGTGGTTTAACGGCGCGTCTGTTCATGCTCAGCAGTGGCAGGCTTTACGGCAAGCCGCTGAAAGTGACCGCCTTGGCTGCTATCGACAGTGTCAATAACCGAAGTAATCTAACCCGAGGGCTGTTGTTTGCGAATTTGCTTAATAGCAGGGCGCTGCAGGGTAACTTCCGACTGCAATGCTTGAGCGCCCCATTTCGCGTGTATTCAGAAGGGGCAGTCAGTCCCTTAGCTGAAGCAGACCCACTGCTGCGTCGGCTTATCGAGACCGAGTTGGAGGACGTTGAGCGTCGGCGGGAAATATTGTCAGACCCGGAATTTATCGAAGCGTTTCGTGCCATGTGGTCCCGAGGCAAAAGCGGTTTCACGATGGGGCACCTCCGGCGCAAGCTGCGTCTCGAGAAAGAATTTTTGACCCGTGACCTCAACGACATGCAGATTTATCGGTCGAGTATCGCCTGTTGGCCGGGTCAGACAATGGCGTGGATTTATCACCGTTACAAAGCGTGGTGTATAAATAGCGAGAGCTTCGAAGATGCCGATGAGACAGCGGCCTTTGCCGCCTTGGGCACGGATATCCGTGACGACGGTGAGTTTTTCCTCGGTTTGTTGAGGCACTTTGATACAGATCTGCACTGGTGCTATGTGGCGGCAAACAAAGACCCGGATGTCATCAAACGTCTGCTATTGAATCCAAAACTGATTCCGGGTTTTAACGATAGCGGCGCTCACGTTACCAATATGGCTTTCTTTGACGGCAATCTACGGGCTTTGAAAATTGGTTTGGATGAGTCCGAAGCGTGTTTCAGTTATATGCTCTCCCGCTTAACCAGCGAACCCGCGGAGTTCTTCGGGCTACCAGATGTCGGCAGCCTAAGCGTGGGCAGCCGTGCGGATATGCTGCTGCTGAACCCCGAACAGCTGGCGACCTATGACGGCGAAGCTAGCGTGCAATACCAGTATCGCGATGTATTTGATTGCCATCAGTTGGTGAATCGATCAGACGGCGTGGTGGGCGGCGTCTACGTCGCGGGTCAACAGGTGTGGGATGGCGACGAATTTTGCGCGGCACATGGCCAGCGCCCCTTGGGTGGTGCTCTGCGAGCAGGGCCGGGTCAGTAGCCCAGACACCCGGATGTCCGGGCATCTGGCGGCTTAATCGATCGCGGATCAGTCCTTGGGTTGCCCCAAAATCCGCTCGGCAATGATGTTGCGCTGAATGTTTGGCGTGCCGCCGCCAATCACCACATTGGGCCAGTTCAAGGCTCCCTTTGACCAGGTGCCGTTGTCCACGGCCTCTTCTCCGCCGCGAAGCTGTAGCCCTGCTTGGCCGGAAAGTTCGATGGCGAAATCGTCCATCTCGATTTCCAGACTGGCGCGATGTAGCTTGTTCACCGACGTTTCTGAGGTAAGGGGTTCACCCTTTATCTGTTTTGTAAGGTAGCGCAGACCATTGTATTTCATGGCGGAGATTTTGATTTCAAACTTCGCCACGGTGCGTCGAACCTTGGGGTCTTCGCTTGCAGGCTTGCCTTGACGCTTGCTGTTCTTCACCAGCGTCTTCAGATCATCAAGCTTGGCTTGCAGTTGGGTGACCTCGCCAATACTCGAACGCTCGTTAGCCAGCGCCGACACGGTAACCTTCCAGCCTTCGCCTTCGGCACCTAGCCGGTTTTCGACGGGTACCTGTACATCGGTAAAGAAAATTTCAGCAAAATGTTTGTCGCCTGCCATGTTCTGGATGGGGCGAACCTCAACACCCGGAGCATCCATGGGTACCAAAAAGCAGGTGATGCCGTCGTGCTTGGAGGTGACGTTGAAGTCGGTGCGGGTGAGCAGGATGATCCACTGTGACCACGGGGCGCCGGTGGTCCAAATTTTTTGGCCGTTCACCAGATAGTGGTCACCCTGTAGCTCGGCCTTGCACTGAATGGCGGCCAAGTCGGAACCGTGGTTTGGCTCAGAATAACCCGTACACCAAGTGACCTTACTGTCCAAAATATCGGGGATGAACTTTTTCTTTTGCTCTTCAGTGCCGTATTCCATGATGCCGGGACCGACCCAAGCCAGTCCCATCATTGATGTGCCCAGCGGTGGTGCCTTTGCCAGAGACATTTCCTCCTTGAGTATCGCTTGTTCAATCAGGCCGCCATCGCTGCCGCCGAACTCCTTGGGCCATGCGAAGCCTACCCAGCCTTTAGCGCGTACTTTTTCCAGCCAGGTGCCAAGGAAGCTCTTGTCACGTTTCTCTTTCGGCGGAAGATTTTCAGCGATGAAGCTGCGTACTTCCTGCCGGAACGATTGCTCGTCGGGTGTGTAGTCAAAGTCCATTACAGACCTCCTAAAGTTGCAATTCTGTCCATGTGGTAATCCGAGTCGCCGTACATCGGGCGGGCCCACTTTGATCGCTTGAGATAGAGCTGGGCGTCGTAGTCGGCCGTAAAACCAATTGCCCCGTGTAAGCCGACGCCGTCGATACCGATCTGTGCGAAGGCATCCGAGGCGTAACCCTTGGCCATGGAGACTGCCTTGGCAAGTTCCTGCGGGCTGTCATCGACCGTCCAAGCGGCGAAGTAGCACAGCGAGCGATAACTTTCTAAGTCAACAAACATGTCGGCCAATCGATGTTTTACGCCTTGGTATTGGCCAATAGGCTTGCCGAACTGAATGCGCTCCTTGGCGTAGCTGTTGGTCAGGGCAAGAATTGCAGCCCCAGCTCCCACCATCTCCGCCGTGGTGGCGACACCGCCGCAATCGGTCAAATAGGCCAGCTGCTCGTCGCTCATGGGCAGCAAATCATCGGCGCCGATTTCAACGCCGTCAATATCGACGCTGGCCATGGGCTTGGTGCTGTCAATGGTGGGTTGCGCGGTGACAGTGACTTGGTCCTTGCCTAAAGCTGCCAGTGCAAGACCTTGAGGCCCCTGTACGGCAAGCAAGAGATAGTCGGCAGCCAGTGCGTCGTTCACAAAGGGTTTTTTACCGCGCAGGATAAAGCCTTCGCCATGGGTGCTTGCACTGGCAGTAACTGCCGCAGGATCGATCCAGTTGGCCTCGTCATATAGGCCCAACGTTACGATGGCCTCTCCCGACGCCACAGCAGGTAGCCAGCTCGCTTTTTGCGCTTCAGACGCGCAGGTCAAAATGGCGGTGCTGGCCAATGCTTGAGAAGCGATGGGAAGCGGACACAGACCTTCAGCAGCGGCTTCCAACACCACAATCAGGTCAATCCATTTGAGACCTAGGCCCCCGAAATTTTCGGGGATGGTGAGCCCAAGCCAGCCCAGTTCCGCTGCCTGCTGCCACAGCGCCTGATCAAACGTGCTGTCGCTGTTGGATAGGTCTCGCACGTGGCTCAAGGGGCAGGCTTCTTTCATGAAACGCTGCACCTGATCCTTGAGTAAGTTTTGTTCTTCAGTAAATCCAAAATTCATAACGGCTCTCTACCTGTGATCGCTTTCTTTTCTCAGCCACCGCGCAGCGGATTTACCGGCGGCCATTGGTCTTTGCTGGCCAGGATTTTCTCGCCGATGTCGGCCACGGCCCAAGGTTCCGCGTCGGCGCTTGCTTGGGCAATGGGAGTGAGCTGCCAGCTGAGCAGCGAGACGTTGTTGCCAGCTACCAGCCATTGGCGTCCGCTGATTTCTCTCGCTTCGTCTGTGCACAGCCAGACGACCGCCGGTGACACGGCTTCAGGAGGGAAGTTCTCTTGCACCTCTTCTGGCAAGATATCGGTGGTCAAACGAGACGTCGCAGTGGGGGCGAGAACATTCACTGTGATGCCGTATTTGACACCTTCAAGCCAGAGACAACGCATAAAGCCTGCAATGCCGGCCTTGGCTGCGCCATAATTGGTTTGACCAAAATTGCCCAGCAGACCAGAGGTAGAGCTGGTCATGATGATGCGCCCGCCGGTGCCTTGCTCAAGCATTTTGTCGAAGGCCACCTTGGTGGTGAGATAGGTCCCGCGCAGATGCACGTCCATCACCACATCCCACATGTCATCGGTCATGTTCTTAAAAGACTTGTCGCGCAAAATCCCGGCGTTGGCAATCAGGATATCGATCTTGCCGTATTGGCCAACAGCCGCATCGACCATGCCCTGAGCATCTTCCCGACTGGTAACGCTGCCATAATGGGCGATGGCTTCGCCGCCAGCGGCTGTGATTTCTTCGACAACACCGTCGGCCATAGAAGTGCTTGCCCCGGTGCCGTCACGCGCGCCGCCTAAATCATTCACCACTACCTTGGCACCTTCAGCAGCCAGCAGCATAGCGTGGGCACGGCCTAGTCCGCCTCCTGCCCCAGTTACCAGCGCAACTTTACCGTCGAGCATACCCATCGAATTTCTCCCCATATCTGTTGTTGGTTCTGCACATCGTGGTAACGATACTACCACCCGCATTCGTGCTGGGTCATTATCAAGGGCGGGCCCTGAGCTGCCCAATGAATTTGTGGTCAATCTACGGGCAAAACTTTTGGAGGGAGGAGTATGGACGATTTATTGGATTTTACTGGCAAGGTCGCCTTGATTACCGGTGGTAGCCGGGGACTCGGCCGGGAAATGGCATTGGCAATGGCGGCACGAGGTGCCGATGTCATCATCACCAGCCGGAAGGCTGATGCCTGTGAATCCGTGGCAGCGGAAATTCAGGCTCTGGGTCGTCAGGCCATGGCATATGGCTGTCATGTGGGCCACTGGGGTGAAATCGACGCCATGGTTGAGGCCGCCTATGACCGCTTTGGCAAGGTGGACATTCTGATCAACAATGCGGGGATGTCACCGCTCTACGAATCGCTGTCATCCATTTCGGAGGAGCTTTTCGACAAAGTGGTTGGGGTGAACCTGAAAGGGCCGTTTCGTTTGATGGCGACTGTTGGCGAACGCATGGCTGCCGGGGAAGGCGGCAATATTGTGAACATCAGCAGCATCGCATCACTGCAGCCGTCGCCGAATTCGGAGCCCTATGGCGCTGCTAAATCTGGTTTGAATGCGCTAACTCGATCTTTTGCCTTTGCTTTCGGGCCCAAGGTAAGAGTGAATGGCATCGCTGCTGGGCCTTTTTTAACGGATATTTCCAAGGCTTGGGATATGGCCTCCTTTGAGAAGCAGGCGAAGTCTCGGCATGCGCTGCAACGTGGCGGAGAGCCAGAAGAAATTGTCGGCGCAGCGCTGTATTTGGCAGGTCCCGGCGGCAGTTTTACCACGGGTACCGTCATCCGTGTTGACGGCGGTACGCCTTAGCCAGATAAGGGCTCAGCAATGAAGGACTCGGTGGCCCGCACCAAGGCCGGTCCAAAATCTCGGCCGTAGAGTTGGCCTAGGGTGCCTAGGCCGCCGGGGTTTGCGATGTTCACTTCCATGAGCGTGTCACCCACCGTGTCAATTGAAGCAAAACCGATGTGCTGTCGGGTGAGTTCCTGCGCTATGTTGCCCACGAGTTGCGACTGGCCGGGGCTGAGACTCGTAGCTTCAGCCCTGCCTTGCTGCGCCAGATTCGCGTGCAGATCATCGGTCGGTACGCGGAGGTAGCTGCCAATTTGGCGACCTGCGACCACTAATGTGCGGGTTTCCCCCTGCGCGATCGCCGGCAGGAAACGCTGCAGCATAAAGTACTCACCCGGACGTGCGCTCATCGCTTCGGTAATCGTTTGCGCCTCATCACTGCGCAGGCGCCTGACCCCCTCGCCAAAACTGCCCGCCAGCGGCTTAAGCACCCAGTCCCCGGGTTCAGCCTGCATGGCGCTGATCAGTGTGGGAGCATCTGCAGCGATGTGGTGATCTGGGCAATGCTCTGCCCAAGCCGCCTTGCCGTGCTTGAGTGCCAGCGCAGCGGGCGCGTTGATGACTTTTCGCGCAGGAAGTTCGCTCATCAATTGCAGCCAATCGAAAAAACCGTTGCGAGGGCCGAAACCCACCGGCCAGATCAGGTCGAAGTTGCTGACGGGATTGGCGTTGCTGGCGAGGCCGGCGGGTGTGCGATGAATGGAGCCATGCTCGGCCTCGCTGACCTGCCACCCGGCATCGCGAAAAGCCTTGGGTAGCGTGAGCGCGTTATCGTTAACCGGCTCGCCGCCGCGCGAATGAGGAGAGATCAAAAAGAGTATTTGAGGACTAGGCATTCGATAATCCGCAGCGCAGTTGAGGAAGCAAACAAATCAGGCCACAAATCAAAGAATTGTGACAGCCCAAGGTTTGGACTTATCATCGTTACTCAATCTTACCGTGGTGCCTAAATTGAGCAGCATTAACGACACGCTTCCCGATTACTCTCTGGCGCCTGAAGACGTGCCGCTGATTGGCAGCTTGGTGTTGGAGGACGATGAGCGCGACAGGCTCAAATCTCGAATAGCTGAGAGCTTGCAGCGCCTGGGCATGGCATTGGTTGCCCACTATTACGTGGATGGCGATATTCAAGATTTGGCGGAACAGACGGGTGGCTGTGTTTCAGATTCTCTAGAAATGGCGCGCTTTGGCCGAGATCATCCTGCAGAGCAACTGGTTGTGGCGGGAGTCCGTTTTATGGGCGAGACGGCAAAAATTCTATCGCCGGAAAAGCGCATATTCATGCCTACGCTAGAGGCAGAGTGCTCGCTGGATTTAGGTTGCCCGCCTGATGCGTTTGCTGAATTTACTTCTCAGCATCCCGATCGTACTGTCGTGGTTTACGCGAATACTTCCGCTGATGTCAAAGCGTTGGCTGACTGGGTTGTCACGAGCAGTTGTGCATTGGACATCGTCAGCAGTCTCAAGGCCAAGGGTGAAAAAATACTGTGGGCCCCGGACAAGCATCTTGGACGCTACATTCAAGCGCAGACTCAAGCCGATATGTTGCTTTGGAGCGGTGCCTGTGTCGTGCATGAAGAGTTTAAGTCCAAAGCATTGGATGATCTGAGGAAGGTGTATCCGCAGGCCGGTATTTTGGTGCACCCTGAGTCACCAAGTTCGGTGATTGCTTCTGCAGATGTTGTTGGTTCCACCAAGGCGATTGTTGATGCGGCAGCAAATATGCCTAACGACGTGTTCATCGTGGCAACCGATAGGGGGATTTTCCACAAGCTGCGTCAGCAGAATCCGGGCAAGACCTTCATCGAAGCACCGACGGCGGGTGATGGCGCAACATGTCGGTCCTGCGCCCACTGCCCCTGGATGGCAATGAACGAGCTCAGAGCATTAGATCGCGTGCTGAGCGATGCTGAATATCGCAGTCGGTGTGAGATTCATGTGGATCCGGAGTTGGGCCAGCGGGCCAGACGCCCGCTGGATCGAATGCTCGCCTTTCAAGCCCGCTAGCCCCGAATTGAGCGGATTTCCGTGCGCAGATTTTGAATGCGCTGGGTTAGTTTGGCATGCAATTGTCGATTGCCACCTGCGACTAGATTCTTCGCGTACTCCAGATGCTGAATCGCACGGTGCGGCGCGCCGTTCAGGTAGAAGAACTCGGCCCTTGCGAGATGTACATCGACTACGTTGCCGGCCAATCCCGAGGTCTCAGCCAGCTCAAACCAAACCTGTGAGTCCAGCGGCCGCTGTCGGGAAATCTGCTTGTAGATGCGCTCTGCCTTGCTGTACTGCTGATCGGCGATAAGGGCTTGGGCATACAACATGGATAGCGGATAGCTGTCGGGATAGAAGGAGAGCGCGCGGTCCAGCAGTTCATATGCTTCTGCCGTACGGGCGGCATTGATCAGCAATTCGGCGTATGCGCCTATATACAACACGCTTTGCGGGTTGTGCCTATACAGTGCTTCCGCCAATTGCAGTGCCTCGTCGTGCTGATCAGCGCGGCTTAACGCCAGCGCCAAGCCATATTTCATAGCCAAGTCTTCGGGCGCTTGAGTCAGCCACTTGCGGAAATTGGTGATGTCGAATGCCGGGTTGTCGCTGTATGTTTGCTGCGCTCTGATCCGAGCGATTTGATAGTCCAATGCCAAGACTGGATCAATGGCTTTGGCTTCCCCGTGACGGCGAGCTTGGTTTTTAGCATCGCTAATACGGCTCTCGGAAAGCGGGTGGGTGAGCAAAAATTCTGGCGGGCGTTTGGTGAATCGGTACGCCTGCTGCATGCGTTCGAACATCCGCGCCATGCCGTTCGGGTCAATATCTGCCCGCACCAGAGTGCTTATACCAACGCGGTCAGCTTCCTGTTCCCGCTCGCGGCTGAATCTCAGTTGATTTGATTGGCCGATTGCCTGTGCCGTTGTCAGCGCGGCCAATCCTGCGTCAGAGCCGCCAGCCGCGCCGACCAAAATAGCCGTCAGAAAACCGATCATCGTGGGTACCGATGCGGCTTGTTGTGCCTGAATGCCGCGAGCAAAGTGACGTTGGCTCAAGTGGGCCATTTCATGGGCAATAACGGAAGAATATTCGGCAACGTCCTCGGCATACATCAGCAAGCCAAGGTTTATACCGATAATGCCTCCCGGCGCGGCGAAGGCGTTGATGTTCGGGTTGTCAACGACGACGATGGCTTGCAGCGGCTGCTGCATATCGGAATATTGGGCCAGGTTCTGAATATGCTGTTCCACGTAGTACTGGATCAGCACATCCTCGGCCATGGGCACCGCAGCGTTGATTTGTTTGAGGAAGGCCGAGCCTATTTTTGCTTCCATCTGCGGTGAGACGATACTGGATGAGCCGTCACCTAAGCTGGGAAGTTTGTAAGGATCGGATGCGGTGGCTGCTTCAGTGAACGATACGATCAGGCAAAGCGCAGCGATCACAGACCGGATCTGGCGCCCGGCGGACGGCGGTTGCTGCCGATGTGTTCGATGGATCATGTTTGCGGCCATGGGTAAATACTACGCGAAAGCCCTGCGGAGTGAATGACAAAACCGTCACAAAGCTCTGTCTGTGGCCCAAGTCGCCGGGGTGCTGTGGTACATTGGCGCCATGAGTGAAACCAATCCAACAGCAGACGTCGAACTGGATTTACAGGGTCTTATGTGCCCCATGCCACTGTTAAAGGCAAAAAAAGCACTAAACGGCATGGCGGCGTCGCAGACGTTGCGGGTTTTAGCGACAGATCCTGGCTCAGAGCGTGATTTTCAAGTCTTCGCCGAGCAAAGCGGTAACACGCTGTTGCGGTCGTCAGCCTGCAATGGGGTATTTTCCTACTGGATCCGGAAAAAAACATGAACTTTATCGATGTGGTGGGAAGCTGGGTAAATCGGTATTTTTCGCGGCCGGACGCTATCTTCTTGGTGGTGGCCATTCTCGCTGTTTCCATGGTTCTGTATGTCCTAGCCGGAGCCTTAGCGCCGGTACTCACGGGCTTGGTGATCGCTTTTTTGCTGCAGGGTCTCGTGGATCGGCTGCAGAATGCTGGCTGTCCTCGGCTGCCAGCCATCCTCATCGCCATGATCGTTCTTCTCGGCAGCGTTTTCGCCATCGTGTTGCTGGTCGTGCCGCTGGTTTGGCAGCAAGCGTCAAGCCTGCTGGCGCTGGCGCCGTCAGTGATCGGCATGTTGCGCGATGGGCTGTCCGGGTTAGCCGCGCGCTTTCCCGAGTTTATCTCGGAAGAGCAGATCCTTGACGTCGTGAATGAAAGCTCAAAGGAACTAGGGAATCTCAGCGCATTTTTGCTGGAAAGCGCTTTTTCTCAGGTTTTCTCACTGTTTGGTCTGTTGATCTATTTGGTACTAGTACCGATTTCGGTTTTTTTTCTGCTTAAGGATAAAGAAGTCCTCATGGCCCATGCGGTCTCTTTGCTGCCAAAAGAAAAGCCCTTGCTGGACGCCGTTGGCGTGGAAATGAACGCGCAATTGGGTAACTACGTTCGCGGCAAAGCCATTGAGATTTTATTGGTCGGCAGCGTCAGTTTTATTACCTTTTTGTTTTTTGGTTTGAATTACGCAGCCTTGCTCAGCGTCGTGGTGGGACTTTCTGTTTTGGTGCCCTTTATCGGGGCCGCGATTGTCACCTTGCCCGTGTTCGTTATTGCCGTGCTGCAATTTGGTTGGTCCTTGGACCTTGGCTGGGTGATGTTGGCTTATGCAATCATTCAGTTTTTAGATGGCAACGTTCTCGTGCCTCTGCTTTTTTCTGAAGCGGTTGATCTGCATCCGATTACCATCATCGTTGCCGTGCTGGCTTTCGGCGGGCTTTGGGGTCTGTGGGGTGTCTTCTTCGCCATTCCGCTTGCGACTTTGATCAAAGCGATCTATGTGGCTTGGCCTCGTGCATCCGAGAGAGACAGCCCTCCTTCCACGGTTGTTTGAAAAGGTCCACCGTATGCTTTGCAAGAAATCTGTTTTCAATCATTTGGCGTCGCTGATGAGTGCTGTTGCGTTGTCCGCATGCGCTCAAGTGGCACCGGTAGCATCCAGCCCCAGCACAGCAACACCCGTTGAGCCAGCAGATGCAGGCTCTGCCGAGGACAAAAAAACGGAAGAAGCCGACAGCGACGTTTTGCCAAGTATCGCGTCCGCTGTGAAAGGCAGTACTCACCTGCCGGGGTTTTTTGATCTGTATCAAGACGAAGATACCGGCACGGTATATCTGCGCATCCCTGTCGATCAGCTAGAACAAGAGTTTATTTATACTGCCACGGTAACCGATGGTGTGGTTGAAACGGGATTGTTCCGCGGTCAATACCGTGACAATAAAATTTTGAAGTTACAGCGCCACTTTGATCGTGTTGAAGTTGTACAACCCAATACTCGATTTTATTTTGATCCTGAAAGCCCTCTCAGTCGTGCGTCAGAGGCCAACGCTCCTGATGCCGTGCTGGCGGTAATGGACGTAATTGCACAAGACGTGGCGGAGAACACCGGGGCAAAAGTGGAGCCCAGCGCCGTTCTGGTGGATTTTACTCAGGCTTTGTTGAGCGAAAGTCTGGTGCAAATTAAACCCGCGAAACGGCCGGATGCGCCACCTGGCAAGACCCTGACCCTAGGTAAATTCAGCGGGGAACGATCCAAGATTGTTCGACTGGCGAGTTATCCAGACAATGCCTTGGTAAACACCGATTTGGTTTACGAAGTTGCGGCTCCGGTTGTGTCTGGTGGTGATGATGTAACGGACGCTCGGGCGATTACTGCGAGCGTTCAGCACAGCTTTATCAAACTGCCGGGCGCTGGATACGAGCCGCGTCTGGACGATTACCGTGTTGGTTTCTTCACGGATCGGATAACAGATATGACGAGCCGAGATCCAGCGCCATACCGAGATCTGATCAACCGCTGGCATCTGGTGAAAAAGAATCCGGAAATGACGGTTTCCGATCCGGTCGAACCCATCGTCTGGTGGCTTGAAAACACGACGCCGCTCGAATTTCGAGACATAATTACCCGGGCTGCCCTGAGTTGGAACAGTGCATTCGAAGCGGCTGGTTTCAGTAACGCTATCGTGGTGAAGCAGCAACCAGACGATGCAGATTGGGATGCAGGCGATATTCGGTACAACGTACTGCGCTGGACGTCCTCGGCAAGCCCGCCATTCGGTGGTTACGGACCATCTTTTTCCAATCCTCGCACCGGGCAAATCATCGGCGCCGACATCATGCTGGAATTTGCGTTTTTGACCAATCGTCTGCGCATTCAGGATGTACTGCAGCCTGATGGTTTAGCGCACCATGGGGCTCCTGAGCATTACTGCTCTTTGGGCGCGCAAATGCAGGCAGATTATCTGTTTGCTCAGCAGGCCCTGCTCGGTACGAATGCTGAGCCGCAACTGTCAGCGCAACTCACCGAAGACAGTCTCTATATGCTTATCCTGCACGAGATCGGTCATACCTTGGGGCTCACGCATAACATGCGTGCGAGCCAGCTGCAGCCGGATGTTTTTGATGCGGAAGCTGTCGAGGCAAAGGGCCTGTCAGCGTCAGTTATGGATTACGAGGCTGTTAATGTAGCGCCAGAGGGCAAATCTCAGACATGGTTCTATCAAAAGCGGCCTGGCCCCTATGATGTATGGGCTTTGCAATACGGCTACGGCGAATATTCCGATGCACAGTTGCAGGCGTTGCTCGCGCGCTCTACGGAGGCTGAACTAGCCTATGGCAACGATGCTGACGATATGCGGCGCCCGGGAAACGGAATCGACCCTCACATCAATATCTACGACCTTAGCTCCGATGCGATTGGCTATGCCGAGATGCGGCTCGCCCATTTGCGAACCGTCCAAGAGCGGCTGCCTGAGCAGTACCGCGGCGAAAGCTATCAGGGATTGGTGAATGCGTTTGCCGTGATCATGAGCCAGTACCGGCGATCCGGCGGCGTCATTTCGCGCTATGTGGGTGGCATCCATATCGATCGGCACCCACCGAACGCAACCAGTGGGCAGCCCTACACGCCGGTGCCGGCTGTGCAGCAGCGCAGAGCCATGGAAGCACTTAACAAGCATCTTTTTGCGCCAGACGTCTTGCAGGGTGCACAGTCACTTTTTGTCCGACTGCAGCCTCAGCGCAGGGGTTTTGACTTCTATGGAAAACCGGAAGATCCAAAAATCCATCACGAGCTGCTGCGCAGTCAGAAAAGCGTGCTAAAACATTTGCTGCACCCCACCACACTTCAGCGGCTGGTAGATACGCAAACCTATGGGGGACAGTACAGTGTCCATGAAATGTTGCAGACCCTGAGCGATGGTCTTTTTGCTGCGGATCTTGGCGGCAACGTCAATAGCTACCGGCAAAACGTGCAGACTGAGTATGTTGCGATGTTGCAAGCGGCCATGGAGAGTGGCGACTACGGGCACAACAGTACCGCAGCTATTTACGCCCAGCTGCGTTATTTGTCCCAGTCGTTGGCAGCAAAAATCAAGGCTCAGGGCCATACCAAGTTAGATGATGCCACCCAAGCACATACGGCTTATTTGGACTTTAACTTGCGCAAAGCGCTGGTGGTGGAAAAGTAGTGGTCGATCGGCGCAGTTTGCCGCTAACAGGGGATGACGACGCTTGTGACCTTGCAGCGTGCTGCGTACCATTTCGTCTTTCGCAATCGAGCAGGCCATTGATATGTTGACAGGGAGTATTGTTGCTCTCGTGACCCCTATGCATGAAAGCGGTGAGGTGGCTTGGGACGCGCTGGATGAATTGATTGAGTGGCATGTTGAAAGTGGCACCCACGGTATTGTTCCAATGGGGACGACTGGCGAGTCCGCAACGTTGGACACTGAAGAGCACCTGCAAGTCATCAAGCGCACGATTGATCAAGTTGCAGGTCGCATGCCAGTGATCGCGGGCACGGGCAGTAACTCCACGGCGGAAGCGATTCATCAGACGCAAGAAGCACAAGCAGCTGGTGCGGATGCCTGCTTGCTGGTAACGCCCTACTACAATCGACCCACGCAGGAAGGCTTGTTCCGACACTTTGAAGCGATAGCGACCGCTACGTCAGTGCCTGTGGTTTTGTACAACGTACCGCCTCGTACGGGTTGCGATTTGGCGGCAGAGACCGTTGGGCGGCTGTCTAAATTGGATGGCATCGTTGGCATCAAGGAAGCCTGCGGTGATGCGTTACGGGTCACTCATATTCGTGATGCGGTGGCTGCGCAAGGAGTGGAGGATTTTTTTATCCTTTCCGGTGAGGACGCACAAACACTGCAAATGATGAGCTTGGGTGCGGTAGGCACGATCTCTGTCACCGCCAACGTGTTGCCCGCCCAGATGGCGGAATTTTGCGCTGCATACCTGCGCGGAGATACCGATCAGGCCTTGGCTTTGGATCAGAAACTGCAGCCGGTGCATGACATTATTTTTGTCGAATCGAGCCCGACGCCGACGAAGTGGGCCTTGGCGGATCTGGGCCGTATGCCCGGTGGCATCCGTTTGCCCCTGATTCCGCTCAGTGTAGAGCATCACCAAGAAGTGCGTCTGCGTATTCAGGCGGCAGGGAATAACTAATGAAAAAGCTCTCCGTACTGGTTTTTCTGATGGCGATAGCAGGTTGCGGCATGCTGCCCTCCTTACCGTTCATTGGCGATTCGGATACGCCTGAAAAGCAAACCTACGTGGATCTGCGTCCCCAGCCAGCGCTGCAAATCCCTGCGGATTTGCAGCAAAGCGAGTCTGGTCAGGTAAGCGCCGTGCCGGAAATTAGCGCGCAACGAAATGCTTCGTTTTATCCGGATCGACCGCCCTTGCCGGATGCTAAATATGTGACGGATAACCGTAATGAAGTTCGCATGCAGCGTCTGGGCGACCGAAACTGGCTGGTCATTCCCGAAGCACCCACGACTGCTTGGCCAAAGATGAAACAGTTTTTTGCGGACAATGGCGTTGTGCTTGCTGATGATCGGCCTGAGCTTGGTCGGCTGAATACCTCGTGGTTGGAGGATACCGGGCGGCCTGCTCGCGATGTAGTGCGCAGCCTGCTGCAAAATGCGCGCAGCGAAGCTGCGCTTGATATGGGCCAAGACCGATTCTTGATTCGGGTGGAACAAGGGCTTCAGCCACAATCGACGGAAGTGCATTTGCGACACGATAATGATGCACTTGGCGAAAAAATCCCAGCTGATCTGGTGCGGGTGCAAGAGGTGAGTTCTGATCTTCTGGCCGCCGAGAAAGAGCTGTTGGAACAGATCGGTGGTTACATTGCCGCGCGGGTTGCTGAAAGCACGGTTTCCAAGGTGGCGCTGCAGATTGGCAGTCAACCAAAAACGGATTTGCAGCGTAACAGCGAAGGTATTCCTGAACTGAGTTTTTTCTTGGATAAGAAGCGAGCTGTAGCGTCCTTGACTCAATCACTACGCAATGCCGGCGTTATACTTGATGCAGAAGACTCGGAGGCTGGGCGATTTGATATCAGCATTCCAAGCGAAGTTCTAACCGGAAGGAGCAACACCACGTTTTTCTGCCGTCTGACATTTAGCTGCGGATCTCGCGGCGAAACCAGCGTCACGCTGCTGATGAGTGAAGCGACGAGCACGGACAAGGGCGAAGCCCACAAAATTTATGTTTTGGAAAACGGTCAGTTTATGACTGATGCTGACAAAGCACAGGAAATTCTCGTGCTGGTTCGTGAGTTTGCAACCTGATCGGAAGGCAGTCTGAATGGGCGTAGCATCTTTAGGTAGTGGTAGCCGAGGCAACGGTACGCTAGTGGCCATCGGCGGCGCTGTGTTTTTAGTGGATTGCGGTTTTACTTTGAAGCAGACGGAGCAGCGTCTGGCTCGCCTGCAGCTCAGTCCGGGAGATCTCTCGGCTATTTTGGTCAGCCATGAACACCGTGACCACATCGCGGGCGTTACGGCTTTGTCTCATCGCTACGGTATTCCAGTCTTCGCTTCCTACGGAACGTTCAAAAACGGCCCCAAGGACTTCAGCTGCACTCCGTTTGATGGTGATATGCCATTCGAGGTTGAAGGTGTGATCGTAAATCCCGTGGTAGTTCCGCACGATGCGCGCGAGCCCACGCAATTCACGCTGCAACATGACGATCTGAAAATTGGTGTGCTCTCGGACCTAGGCAGCGTAACCGAGCACGTTGTGACGCAGTTTGCTCATTGCGATTATTTGTTGCTCGAAGCGAACCACGATCGCGCTATGTTGCAGCGCGGCAGCTATCCGCCTGCGCTGAAGCGTCGGGTGGGCGGTGATCATGGTCATCTTTCCAATACTCAAGCCCTCGAGCTCTTGGAGCGTATTGCGCACGCGGGTTTGCATGTCATCATCGGGCACGTGAGTGAACAAAATAATGATCTCGATTTGGTGGAGTCGCTGTTTGCCCCGCTGCGACCGCGGCTTGCGGGTCTCAGCATCGCTACCCAGAAAGAAGGCCAAAAGTGGATCGGGGAGCAACCCATGACGCGCCAGATATCCTTCGATAAGGTGATATAAATGAAGGCGCTGTCATCCGTATAGCGGCCCCACGGAATACAACCTGAACCAACTGCCATTAAGAGAAGAATCCGCATGCAATCCGTCAATGTTTCCATGGAGAATTTCCAAACTGAGGTAGTAGACGCCTCACAAAATTTGCCAGTGGTACTGCTGTTTTGGGCGGAACAGGTTCCTCAATCGGTGCAGGTGAAAAACCTTGTCGAACAGGTGCTAGCGGATTATCAGGGTAAGGCTTCATTGGCCCTGTCTGATGTTGCCCAAGATCAAACCTTGGCGCCAAGGCTTCAGGTGCAAGGACTGCCCAGCATTCGTATCATTCACAAGGGTGCTGTCGCAGAGCAGGTTGACGGACCCATTGATGAGACCCAGTTGCGCACGATAATGGATGGGTTGACTCAATCATCAATCGAAGCTTTGCAGGGTGACTTGGATCAGTTGATGGCCAGCGGTGACTTTGCAGCTGCCTCTGCGATCTTGCAGCAGAGTATTCAGGATGAACCAAATAACCAGTCACTGCGTGTGGAACTGGCCGATGTGCTGGTGCGCAAAGGCGACATAGATGATGCGCGGACGGTGCTGGCGTCAATTTCTGAGGAAACCGACGGCCGCAGTCGACCGCAGAACCGTTTGGAATTCGTTGAAGAGGCTGCAGGCATGGGCAGCTTGGAAGAGCTGCAGGCGATGGTTGAGTCAAACCCCGCAGATCTGGAGGCTCGTTATGCGCTGGCGGTCCTGCAAGTGGTGGCGGAAGAATACGAAGGTTCGCTCCTGAATTGCTTAGACATTTTGCGCGAAAACCGCGAGTTTCGTGATGATATTGGTCGTCTGACCATGATTCGAATTTTTGACGTGCTGGGTAAGGGTAACGAGCTAGCCAGCAAGTACCGGCGCAAGTTGTTCAACGCGCTCCACTAGTAGACGCTGCAATCTCGAGTGCTAGCTCGCTAGCGTCAAGAAAATCTCGGCCGAAATTGTCCTGATTTGGTGCGTTAATGCTCATGCCTTGCTTTCTTGATGAGGGGCGGCAAAGCGATTCTAACGTTTTTATTTCGTGTTAAAAAAAGCCAATTTTCTGGGTTTTCTCCGGAAAATATGACTCAAATTGTGAGCAAGCACTAACTATTCAGTCGGTTTTTATGCACACGCAGACGCAAAAAAATTGTTAGTGCTAAGATGCGAGCCATCTTTGTCGCGACTTAACATGTTTTTATCGCAAATAATTGATTTATATAAAAGAATTAGGATTTTTCGCCTAAAAGAATCTGTGCGTATATCCTTTTCTTGTTGGAAGTGCACACATCGTAAGCAAGTTATCCTCAAAGTTATCCACAGGAATGATGTTCTTTTGTGCACAAATTACCGCTAACCGTGACCATGGTACCCGGTGAGAATTTTGGTAACAAAAGAAATACGGAAGGTAACGCAAATTGGCTTTTGTGAACCACCCTCTTCACCTAATGGTTGACCGCTGAGAAAGATCAGGCAACGTAGGGAACTGTTCTGTTTGCTTCACCAATTCGAGGAATCTAAACCAGCATGCCTGACTCTCAGAAAAGCGATCAAGCCGCGTCGAAACAACGCTTGCAAGAAACTCTGGCCCGTTATGAGGAACTCGGGGTTCGGCAGGTCAAATTGGGGCTCACAGACATAGATGGCGTTATTCGCGGTAAATATGTCGGACTGCGTAAGTTTGCCAATCTGTTGACCAAACAAGGTGGTTTTTGCGACTGCGTCTTTGGATGGGATATGGATGACCAGCTATACGATGCCGGTGACTACACTGGATGGCATAGTGGATTTCCAGACACGGGTTTTCGCCTGCAGGTGGAGACTGAGCGTTGGTTAGCCGAAGAACAATGCCCTTACTTTATTGCCGAATTTGTAGAACGGGACGATAGCGATCATCCGCTTTGCCCACGCACTCGGCTGCGCTCAGTGTTGCAGCGCCTAGGGGATCAGGGCTTGAAAGCGCGTGCTGGATTTGAGTATGAGTTTTTTGTTTTCAATGAAACACCGCACACCGTGCGGGCGAAGGGTTATCGAAACCTAACACCGATCACGCCCGGAAACTTCGGTTATTCGGTGTTGCGCACGTCGGCCCTAGGGTCCGAGTTTTCGCAGTTTATGAATTACTGCGCCGATATCGACTGTGAGCTTGAGGGCCTGCACTGCGAAACGGGTCCAGGCGTTTGGGAAGCCGCGCTGGTTTCACAGGAGGGGCTGGAAGCAGCGGACCGAGCCTCGCTTTTTAAGACGTTGACCAAGGGTTACTTCCAGCGCCGGGAAATGCTTGCGACGTTCATGGCTAAGTGGTCGATGGACTATCCGGGTCAGAGCGGCCATTTGCACCTGAGCATCAGCGATCAAAATGGCACGAACATCTTTTTTGACCCGGATGATGCAGAGGGTATCTCGCAAAAAATGCGCCAGTCCGTCGCGGGGTTACAACGTTACCTACCGGAATTTTTAGCCATGCTGGCACCAACGGTGAACAGCTATACCCGTCTGGTCAAAGGCGCATGGGCACCCACGGCTGCAACCTGGGGTATCGAAAACCGCACTGCGGCGATTCGCGTGATACCGGGCGATGCACACAGTCAACGCATCGAAGTACGCGTGGGTGGCGCCGATGCAAACCCCTACTTAGTTCAAGCCGCTGCTTTGGCCGCGATGGAAATCGGTATGAGCGAAGGCTTGTTGCCTGACGAACCGGTTGCCGGTAACGCTTATGAAGCAGAAGAGCATTTGGCCGCCACCTTCCATTTCGCTGCCGATTTGGGCTCAGCGGCAAATCGATTTGCTCAATCCAGCGCCGCTAAACGGTGTTTCGGAGAGGCCTTCGTAAATCATTTCGCCATGACGCGGCATTGGGAGGTGAGAGAGTACCACCGCACGATCAATAGCTGGCAGCTTGAGCGCTATTTTGAAATAGTTTAAGCCGAAAAGAAGAAGCGGCAGCAAAACGAAATGACATTACACCTTGGCATTTTACAAACAGATTCGGTTCTTGAAGATCTGCAGCCTCGCTTCGGCGACTATCCGAGCATGTTTGAACAGCTTTTTCGCGCCGAGGAACCGACCATTACCGTGACAACCTATGATGTGCGGCGCGCACTACCCAAGACCTCGGTCTGCGATGCCTATCTGATCACTGGCTGCAAGCTAAGCGTCTACGATGACCTGCCCTGGATTCGTGATCTTGCCGACTTTGTTGGTCGCGCGATCGCTGATAAAAGAAAAATTCTTGGTATTTGTTTTGGCCATCAACTCATTGCCCATTTTTTTGGCGGGCATGTTGCCCCGGCACCAGTAGGTTGGGCGGTGGGAGTGCAAAGCAGTGACCTAGTGAAAACCACCCCTTGGATGGAGGTGGCGGGTAAACCCCCGAAGCAACTTCATTTGGTATCCAGTCACAAAGATCAGGTTGAGCGGCTTCCCGACGGCGCGGAGGTTTTCGCTCGCAGCGACTTTTGTCCGATATCGGGGTTCACCCTTGGCGATGAAGTGTTGACGATTCAAGGTCACCCGGAACTCAGCACCGAGTACTCAGAAGCTCTTATGGGGGTGCGGCGCGAATTGTTGGGCGAAAATGTTTATCGAAACGGTATGGAAAGCCTGCAGCAGCGAACAGACGAGAGGCTATTCACTCAGTGGATGCTGGCGTTCCTGCGCGATTCATCTGCCGCGACAACCGAACCGATCGAGAGTTCAACTCGTGGCTAAGCCTCCGCCTGGCTTTGCTCGCTTCCTGGTGCGTGCTGCCCGGTTGCTGAAAAACCCCGGCTTGCTCAAGCAACTACTGGCTCGGGCTGTTGGCAAGTTAAGCCGCGCCGAAAATGGCCCATTGGCCGAGGTGAAAGAACAGCTGCAGCGAATGATCGCACTAGTGAAAGCCTACGTGGCCGGCGATTACCGGTCGGTTTCCACTCAAACAATCGTGACCGTGGTTGCGGCTGTTTTGTATTTTGTTGTGCCCTTTGATGCCGTGCCGGATTTTCTCTTCGGGTGGGGCTTGGTGGATGATGCCGCTGTTTTGAGTTTCGTGGCGGCTCAGATCGCAGGTGAGCTGGATGCTTTCGCCGAGTGGCAAAAAGCGCAGGCGAACGATGACAACCTACCCACTGCCCCGACTAACGATGAAGACCATTAATTTGAGTCAGCCAAAACGGCTCCGTTTTTGTTGGCAGGCTACTCGGCGAGTATCCGGGCTTTTGCTGCTATCGGTAATGCTGTTGATGGGCCACGGTCACGTGCGTGGGGCCGAGATTCCCAGTAAGGACCTTAGCCTTGCTTATCGAGTGTATGTATTTGGACTACCTACATGGCTCGATGCCACCGTGCATGTCAGGTTTGCCAACGAGCGAGTGACTATGCACAGCGAGTTGAACAACTGGATTTTCAGTAACAACCATCAGACCGAGTTCAGCCTCACTGACTGTCGCTATCGCCCCCTGAGGTACCGCAATTATGGGTTTAGTCCGGGCTGGCGGTTCGACGACACGTTGCAATATGACTGGCAAAGCGGTGTCGCGCGCTATCAGGGAAATTTGCAGCGTCCGGGTGAAACCGAAGCGACCTATCAGGAACTGGAGCACTCGCTGAGCGACCCTGAGAGCTACGGACAATACGTCGATAAGCTCTCTCAATTCTTCGTTATTGGTTGTCACTTTGGTGAGCACAACGACGCGTCGCCGCTCCGACTGAACTATTTGGATGACACCTTGGGTCGCTATCGGATGAACCTGATTCCCAGCGAAAAGGCAATAAAAGTGGCCGGCAGCTCCTATGACACAATTAGGCTGGAGTCTGAGCCCTATGAAGCAACGCCCGGGAGCATTCACCGACGCGTTAACTATTGGTTAGCCCCCCAGTTGGGTTACCTCCCTGTGCAGGTCAAAACCAAACTCGGTCGCCTGCCATTGACGGTTCGTTTGATCGCTGTGAGCGTAGAGGACGAATAGTCTGCAGCATCGGTATTTTGCGCATTAGACCTAGTTAGAGAATTACGCCACTATTTAAACGCTTAGCAGTCGCGGGCAAGGGGATCTCCCGGCTGCAGGCGGGAGGATTTAGGGGGCGTAACAAGTGGGAGGAGACTATGGATTTTCATTTTGCGACTGCGTGGGAAAGGGTGGCCGATAAATATCCCAACCGCTTGGCGACAATTTCAGATAATCAGCCACTGCCTTGGGCAGAGTTCGAACGGCGGGCTTCGTGCATTGCCAGTTTGCTTGAGAAATATGGGCTTAGGCCGGGTTCTAAGGCGGGCCTGTACTTGCATAACAGTAGCGAGTACCAAGAAGCACAATTCGGCATTTTTAAAATCGGCGGCTGTCCAATCAACGTCAATTACCGCTACAAGTCAGACGAACTGGTCTACCTGTTAGAAAACAGCGATGCGGAAGCGGTATTTTTCCAGTCTTGCTACGCGATGCGTATCTGGGAAATCCGCGAACGACTCCCAAAGGTCAAGCTGTTTATTCAAATTGATGACAACACTGAAGCCTTGCTGAAAGACGCTGAAGATTACGAGCGAGCGATACGCTCCCACAAGCCGTTACCGCGACGACCTCAGAACCCAGAGGATGTGTACATGCTGTATACCGGCGGTACTACCGGCTTACCCAAGGGAGTGATGTATCCCCAAGGCGCCTTCGCGGAATTTTTCTTGGCAATGGGTGCCGCTGGCCGGGAGCTAACCCCGCCGGAAAACATGGCGGCTTATGACGAATTTTTGGAACAAATAGCTGAACCTCCTGTCTCACTGCCAGCTTGTCCGTTGATGCATGGCACAGGGGTTTGGCTAGGCAGTTTCGCGCCCTTGTTGGTTGGCGGCACGGTCGTCACTACGTCAAAGCTGGGCTTGAATCCCGATACCTTGTTGACCATGGTGAATGATCATCAGGTAACCGATTTGGTGATCGTGGGCGATGCCTTTGCCCGACCGATTTTGGCGGCATTGGATGAGGCAGAAAAGCGCGGCACGCCCTACCAAATTGAATCCCTCAAACAGATCACCTCCAGTGGCGTGATGTGGAGCCAAGAGATTAAGCAGGGCTTGCTGCGTCATCACGACATGGTGCTTGCTGATGTGATGGGTTCTACCGAGGGCGGTATGGGTAGCTCCGTGATGACGCGAGAGGCGGTCGCCAGCACGGCTAAATTTGAACTCAATGAAGGCGTTGCCGTGATTACCGATGATGATCGTTTCGTGACGCCGGGCTCAGGGGAAATGGGCAAGGTGGCTACCTCGGCCTTCGTTCCGTTGGGGTATTACAAAGATCCGGAAAAGTCAGCGGCCACCTTCCGCGAGGTTGAGGGTGTGCGTTACAGCTTTCCCGGTGACTACGCGACGGTAGAGTCCGATGGCACCATTACCCTGCTGGGCCGAGGCAGCGTATGCATCAATACTGGCGGTGAAAAAGTCTTCCCCGAAGAAGTGGAAGAGGCGGTGAAGCGCCATGAACTGGTGGAAGACTGCTTGGTCGTGGGCTTGCCCGATGAGCGGTTTGGTGAGCGCGTGGTCGCTGTTACGTCATTGCGCGATGGCACCAGCGTCAGCCAGGATGATGTCATTGCTGCTACGGCGGAACATCTGGCGGGTTACAAACTGCCAAGACAGATTCTGCTGGTTGATCAGGTGCGGCGCGCACCAAATGGCAAGGCCGACTATAAATGGGCAAAAGCATTCGCTGAACAAAACCAATAGCGTTCAACGGTGCCGAGAAGCGAAAAGATGCACAGAGGGTGATCTATGACAAAAGAACAACAGTTGGGTCCGTTAGCCGGTGTCCGCATCGTCGATCTCACCAGCATGATATCCGGCCCAGTGGCGACGATGATGCTGGCGGACCAAGGTGCAGATGTCATCAAGGTTGAGGCCCTAGACGGCGACTTGGTGCGTGGCGCAGGCGCAACACGTGCAGGTATTACATCGACCTTTATCTCGTCCAATCGCTCCAAGCGCGCGCTGGCTGTTGATCTGAAGACCACTGCTGGGGTCGAGGCGTTAAAGAAACTGCTGCAAACCGCGGATGTGATGGTGCAGAACTTCCGCCCGGGAGCAATCGAGCGCATGGGTTTTGGCGAAGACGTCGTGCGGGCGCTGAGGGATGACATCATTTACGTGTCAATCAGCGGTTTTGGTGACAACGGGCCCTATGCGCATCAGCGCGTTTATGATCCGGTGATACAAGCTCTTTCCGGGTTGGCCGCTATTCAGGCCGACGGAGAAACCGGGCGGCCGAAAATGATTCGCACCATCATCCCGGACAAAACCACCGCTGTGACTGCGGCTCAGGCCATTACTGCTGCTTTATTCTCCAGAGAGCGTACCGGTAAGGGTCAGCATATCCGGCTGGCGATGCTCGATACTATGGTGGCCTACCTGTGGCCGGAAGGCATGGGGGGCTTCACTCTGGTCGGTAAGGAAGTCAAAAATGCTCGGGCGCAACTGTCGCCGGATCTGATCTTTAAAACCCAAGATGGTTACATCACGGCAGGTGCCATGAGCAACAAAGAATGGCGCGGCATGTGTGCGGCGTTGGGGCATTTGGAATGGCTGGAAGATCCGCGTTTTCTGACTGTAAATGATCGAGCCGTTAATGCGACGGCTAGAATTTCAATGACCGGTGAAGTGCTGGCTACCAACACATCGGCTTATTGGTTGGAACGTCTTGATGCAGAGGGTGTTCCCTCGGCCCCAGTGCTGTCCCGAGAAGAAGTGATTACGCACCCTCAGATACGGGCGAATGACCTGATTCACGAATACGATCACCCCATTGCAGGGCGCATCCGACAACCCCGGCCAGCCGCTCGCTTTGATCAAACGCCCTCAGGCATTCAGAGACCAGCTCCAGGTTTGGGAGAACACAGCAGCGAAATATTGGCAGAACTGGGGTACAGCAACGAGCAAATCGAGACTCTGATCAGTCAAGGTGTGATCGGCGTGATGACTCCGTCTGAATAGCGGCGTCATCCTAGGTTTTTCCGTCTGCTGTAGGATCTAAGCGACAGTTACGTCGTTACTGCTTCTGCGATGAAGCCAAAACTGCACCATCAGCCCCAGACCTAGAATCGTAGCCAGCAGGTTTATCACGCCGCCAAGAAACGGCAGATTTATCGCGACGGTCACTATGATCAGACCCACGAACAAGGCTGAGGCTAAACCCGGGTCATCACTCCGACTCGCCAGTACCGAACGGCCGACGAGATGAGCAATAACGATTTTGGCCAGATACCAAGCGGTAAGCCAAGCCATTATCGTAATGAAGGAAAGAGGTAAGCCAACAACGGTGATGGCGATGATAATGGCCGCGATCGGTACGGTGATGAGCACCAGAAAGCCGAGTCCGGCGGTGGTTATGCTTTCTTTGCCACCGCCAAGTTCGATTCGGCCAAGGCCTGGGGTTAGGGAAAACACTAACCAGCCGACAACGAAGGCCCCGACAAACCACAGTAATTCCCATAGATAAAAACTGTGGGACTCGAAGCGGCTGCGAGCCGGAAAATTTCGAGGCTTGCCTTGATAGTCGATTTCACCCCGAATGGTCACGTTGTCGCCAAGCACTAGGCCGTCTTTGGACGCAGTGCGATAGGTAATGTTTCCCCCGACCAAGGTGTTTTCGAGCAGGCTGATGTGTTTTGTTCCGATGTTGAGATCTCCGCCTATCTCACCGGATAAAACGGCGCGTTCGGCGGCCACAAGCATGTCCTTGCCGACCTTGGCCTCCACGGCAATCGAATTGCCGAAACTGGCGAGGTTGCCCCGAATCTCGCTCTTTGAATCCAATTTAACCGTATCGCCTGCAAGCCAAAGATCACCCGCAACTTTCGCATCCTCGAAGACTACGGAGTCGCCAAGGCTGATTATCGTCCCGCCAATGCTTCCACTAATCGTCACATTATCGGCGAGAGTGATTAGGTTGCCGGAGATGTCCCCGGTCACTTCCACATCTTCCGCAGCTATAAACAAGCTGCCTTTGATGTCGCCATGAACCGTCGCGTCCTTAGTGGTGATAAGTAAAGTGTCGTCGATGCTCTTGGATGCTGCCACGATTACGGGGTCCTCCTGCTGGATAATTTGTAAGGCCTGGCCGGCGGACGGGAGAGCGGTCATGGTGACGCCAATACTAAGGGTTAACAAAACCGTTGGAATGGCACGGGACTTGGGCCAGATACTGCGTAATCCAAGGAGCGACAGCAAACCGATGACAGTGATGATCAAGGCCAAGTGATTGTTGAACATGTCGAGTCCTTCCTCTTGAAAAAATAGAAATATCCGATTTGTCAGTGTGTAGACGCTTGGTGCCCAGGTTGACGCGGCCCACGCAAGAGCACTGAAAATCATTTCCTCGAACAGTGCTTTCCAAGACCATTGCACCAGTGCTGTGGTTAACATCACTGCGATGGTCGCTAGGGTGGCGTCACGTAATCGCCTATTGGGCTGTAAGCGACTTTTTGGTGTTTCGATGGACGCGTGCACGACCGCTAAGGCGAAGGCATCTGAGAGGCCTTGGGCTTCCTGTCTGAGTTTTGTGACCGAGTCCTGGCAGGTTGCGCAGGTTGTTAAGTGCTCGTGCACGGCGCTCCATTCGTCCGCGCCTGTCTCCTGACTGAGAGGATTTCGGTCGAGTGCTTCTTCGGCGTACATCATTAAGTTCAGTTCTGTCGGATGGTTCACTCAACACCTCTGGTTAGAGCCCTTACGTTTATAGGTTGTTGTAGGCAGCGTCGGAGCTGCTGCTTTGCGCGAAGCAATAAAATGCCCACATGGTTTCGGTTGGTGCCGAGCAAGATGGCGATCTCGCCGTAACTCAGGTGAACTAAGTACGCTAAGACAAGGGGCACGCGATATTTTTCCGGCAGTGCGTCTATGGCAGCGTTTAGCTGAGCTTGGGTTTCGGCAGCAATCAACACATCAACGACCAGAGGTTCAGGCGTTTCCAGACGGTCAACGTCTGGGTTTGATTCCGCGTGAATGTCCTCCCAGCGACCCGCTTGCCGCAGTTTGTCCAGGCAGTGATGATGCGCAATGGTCGCTATCCAATGCCAAAACGGGCGGACAGGTTGGTAGTGTCGGAATGATTTGTAGGCCCGCGCGAAAGTCTCCTGCGCGGCATCTTCAGCACATTCGTGGGTCAGCAAAAACCGACGGCACAGGGCGAATACCCGTGGGTAGTACTCTCGATAGAGAATCTCAAATGCACCGCTGTCTGCCATAAATATTCCCGGACGCTCAGAGAGTGATACGCCCAGCAACAACAGTTATTACGGTTTTGATTGCCGCGGAGAGAACTTTTTAGGGAAAAGATTGAGAACAGTGACGCGGTTCACGTTATGTGAATCAAGAGGCTAGCTGACGTCTTCCTGATTCTTGCGGCGCATTCGCTCTTGACGACCGCCCACGGAAATGAAAAACGGGCCCATGCAACAAAACAGCATCAGGCCGGCGAGTACCTGAAACGCAATTTGGTAGCTGCCTGTTTGATCGTAGATCAGCCCGGCTATTGGTGATGCCATGAGTGCCCAGGGCATTTCCACAAAGCGCAGCAGACCTGATGCGCTGCCAAAAGAGCGACTACCCAACGTACTGGAAATGGCAAAGGTCCGCAGGGGTGACATGCCCGAATAGCCGAAGCCGTAAAGACATCCCGCTAAAATGGCGGCGACTGTGGAATTGGCGATACTAAACAACAGCAGTGCCAGACCCTGGCAGATCAAGGCAAGCCAAATGCTGACGCGAGCGCCCCAAAAGTCGGATAGCCAGCCAACAACCGGTTTGCCTAGGGCGGCAAAGAGCGCGGTAATCGACAACACCTGAGCAGCGGTGCCTCCGTTCAAGCCGATGTCTCTTAAGTGCGAAAACAGATGCAGCATGACCGCTGCAAAAACGCAGAACATCGAGCCAAACATGACGCTAATGGCCCAGAACCCTTTGTGGGTGAGCATATCCTTTGTGCTCCAAAGCACATTGTCCTCGGTGACGATGACCATTTCATCCGGATTGTCCGCCACGTATTGACGTCCGTCGCGCACTTCGCCAATTTCTTCAGGACGATCGCGCATGAAGAAATATACGGCGGGAAACAGAGCCACGGCTGTTGTCGCGCCAAACACAAGATAGGCATTACGCCAGTCGATGGCTTCAATCATAGCGTTCACCAAGGGCGGCATAACAATGCCAGAGATGGACGCTCCCATGACGGCAAAGGCAATCGCACGGCCTCGCCAATGATCAAACCAATTCATTACGGAACGGTGCCAGACCTGACCGCCCATGGTGGCCATGCCTAGTCCCATGCAGACACTGACCACAAAGTAAAATTGCAGCAGATTGGAAACGTGGGCGAGCATTAGGTAAGAGGTCGACACCATGGCGATACCACCCAGCATCACTTTCTTTGGCGAGCCATGATCGAGATAACGGCCGATATAGGGTGCCACAAGGGCGCCGGTAATAACGGCACAGGAAAACCCCATGGAAATGCTGAAACGATTACCGTCATCCAATGTATCGGCCAAGTGCGGTAAAAACAGACCGCGGGAGTAAGAATAAAAGCCCGTACCGAGAAAGCCGAGCAAAGCAGAAACCAATACAATGACCCAGCCGTAGAAACTGCGCGATTGCGGGTTTCGGTGGGCGTCGTTTTTCTTGATGCGGCCTCCAAAGCTCTTGGGAATGCAAGGGTTAGAACAGGCGCTGAGGGGTCTGCTAAATCAGAGCGCGTCCAGCCATCGGCAAAGCATATCGCACTTTTGGCCGACTTTTCTTGGCGGTTGCACAGCGAGGCGCAACACGGAGCGGCTATAACCACCGAAATGGCAGTGATAGACTCGACCGCATAAAACACTCAACTTGGAGGAGAGAGCTACCATGGCGATGCAACACACGCCTTTGTTGATGTCCAACATCTTGGATCGAGGCGCCAAAGTCGCGCCTAACGAAGAAATCGTCACGCTGACGGAAAATGGCGTTCGTCGCCAAACCTATAAGGAAACCCGGGATCGGTCCCATCAGCTTGCTCACGCCTTGGCGAATGCAGGTATTAAAATAGGTGATCGGGTAGGCACATTTATGTGGAATGGATCCCGTCACCTAGAGGCTTATCACGCCTGTGCGGGTATGGGGGCGGTTCTGCATACGTTGAACATTCGATTGTCGGAAAAAGACCTCGAGTACATCATCAATCATGCCGAAGATCAGATCATCATCGCCGACGCCGACGTGTTGCCACTGCTGGAAAACCTCAAGGGAAAAATCCCAACGGTACGCAAGATTGTTGTAGCGACCGAAGAGGGTTTCGAGGGCTGGGCGACGGAACTACCGGATCCAGTAGATTACGAAGCGTTTATTGACGGTCAGCCTACGGAATACGAATGGCCCCAGATTGATGAAAATTCTCCCATGGGGCTTTGCTACACCAGCGGCACCACCGGCAATCCGAAGGGCGTGGAATACGAGCATCGGTCACAGTACTTGCACACGCTAACTCAGTGCATGACGGACTCTATGGGATTGTCAGGTGCGGATACCGTCTGCGGCATTGTGCCCATGTTTCATGCGATGGGATGGGGTATCCCTTGGTCGGCATTAATGCTGGGCTGCAAGCAGGTGATGCCGCATCGTTTCATGGATCCCGCACGGCTGATCGAACTGATGTCCAGCGAGAAAGTTACCCTGTCTGCTGGCGTACCCACGATTTGGCAGGGCGTGAAAGGATTGTACGAGGCCAATCCTGGCGCCTACGACCTGTCGTCTCTATCCCGCCTGACCTGCGGCGGCAGTTCTCCTCCGCCCTCTTTGATTCGCTGGTTCTGGGACGAACTGGATGTTGAAATGATTCAAGGCTGGGGTATGACAGAAACCTCACCGCTAGCGACGCTCTCGCGTCGAATAATGAAGCGATCACAGCTGTCGCTCAGCGAAGACGAGCAGTTTGAGAACGTGGCGAAAGCGGGACAGCTGATGCCGGGGCTGGAGCTCGATATCTTCGACGAAGAGTTCAACCGTCTGCCTCATGATGGCGAAACTGTCGGAGAAATACTCGTGCGTGGTCCTTGGATCTGCTCTGAGTACTTTAATAACCCGCAGCCCGACAAGTTTCACGATGGCTGGCTGATTACCGGTGATGTGGGCAAGATCGATGCGGAAGAGTATTTGATCATTGCCGATCGCTCCAAGGACTTGGTGAAGAGTGGTGGCGAATGGATATCTTCGGTTGATCTGGAGAATCACATTGTTGGTGTTAACGGGGTTGCCCAGGCCTGTGTGGTTGCTCAACCCCACCCCAAGTGGGATGAGCGGCCGGTCGCGTTGGTGATCCTTGAGGCAGGCAAGGAAGTGGCCGAGCAAACCATTTTGCAGCACTGCGAGAGCGCCTTCGCTAAGTGGCAGCTGCCCGATGAAATTTTGTTCGTTGACAACATTCCGCTGACGTCCACAGGCAAAATGGATAAGAAAGTCGTGCGCGCAGATTTAGAGTCCAAGGGCTACCAGCTGCCTTCTTTGCGAGGGGAGGCGACAGGCTAGCGCCAAGTCGTTTGCGCGAAGGGATGTTGGTAACAACATCCCTTTTTTTGTCTGCTTTTCAAGTGAGGGAATGCATATGTTAGACAATACGCAAGGGGAGCATTTCGAGCTCTCGAACCGTCTCGAGGCCTTCGAGCACAGCGTGCCTAAAGATCACAGTGCTGATCCGTTTGCTTGCCCATGCTGTGCCAACGTATTTGCTGAGACCCTGAGGCTGAGCGGAACCGATCTCGCGGAACAAGCCAAGCGCCTGCCTGCGGCACCAGACCGTCCGCCTGCGGCGCCGGTGTTAGTGACCGGCGGACAGATCATTACCATGAATGCGGCCATGCCCGCGGCCGAGGCGATGCTGGTTGAAGACGGTCGCATTGCGTGGCTAGGCCAGCTGTCTGACATGCCCGAATCCGCCGAAGGCGTTGAGCGATTGGATTTGAACGGCAAGGTTGTGGTGCCGGGCTTCGTAGAACCCCATATGCATTTGCCGCCGTTGGCGATGATGCATGCTTTTTCGAACATTGGTCCGAATCGCTTTGATACGGCGGCTGAGGCGCTGGCTCAACTCGCTAAAGATGCTGCGGCGACACCGGCAGGAGAGTGGGTTGTTGGGCGGCAATTCGATCCGTCTTTACAGAGCGGGCCGGATTATTTGACTGCCGATATGTTGGATGAGGTAAGCACAGATCATCCTGTCTTCGTCTATAACACATCCTTGCACCTGGGTTACTGCAACTCGGTCGCCTTGACCCTAGCCGGTATTGATGCAGATACACCAGATCCTCAAGGTGCCGAAATCGGGCGTGACGCCGATGGCAATCCAAATGGCGTACTCAAAGCGGGACCGGCTATGGCCTTGGTGGTGCGGCACAATTCCAAATTGAAGCACAGCAATATCGCGGAAGGTTGTTTGAGTGTTCTGGGTCAGGCCAACGCTGTGGGCATCACCACGCTTTGTGATCAAGGCACAGGCATGTTTCAGGGCGTAAAAGAGCTGGATGTGTATCAAAGCATGCGGAACAGCGGACGCATGACTGCAAGGTTTCGTTACAGTGTCAGTCAGGCTATGGCCGACCGCTGGGACGAGGCAAAACTGGTCTGGGGAGAAGGTGACGAATGGGTCCGGCGAACCGGCTGGAAGATCGTCTCTGACGGCTCAAACCAAGGCAGAACGGGTCTTCAGCGTGAGGCCTTCATTGGCGCGGAAGGGGAAAACGCCCGCGGCATGGCTTACATCGACAAAGACGTGCTGGATGACGCAGTAGAAAAACGTTTGCGTCAGGGCTGGGCGGTCTGTGTTCACGCCAACGGAGATGCTGCCATTGATCGCGCCCTAGACGCCTTTGCCAAAGCAAAAGGCAAGGGGCTAGACCCGGCAGCCATGCGCTGCCGTATAGAACACTGCAGTATTTTGCATGACGAACAAATCGATAAAATGGCCGAGCTAGGTCTCTCGCCAAGCTTTTTGATCGGCCATGTCCATTATTGGGGAAAGGCCTTTGTAGAAGATATTTTTGGTCTTGAAAAAGCATCTAAGCTCGATCGCACCGGGGCCTGTGAGGACAAGGGTATTCGCTGGAGCCTGCACTCGGATGATCCGGTGACTGAGATGAATCCGCTGCGCTGCATGGAAAACGCTGTCGTGCGTAACATGTGGCGCAGCGACGAACTGTTGTCGCCGGAAGAACGTGTGCCGGTGGCGGCGGCTCTTCGCGCGATGACCATTGATGCGGCTTGGCAGTGTCATTCAGATCACGAAGTTGGCAGCCTTGAAGAAGGCAAGTTCGCGGATTTTGTGGTGCTAGCTCAGGATCCTCACAACGTGCCGCCAGAGACGCTGGGTAGCATCGATGTGCTGGAAACGTGGGTGGGCGGCGAGCAGGTGTATAGCCAATCGGCGTAAGCAAAGCTGGATTTCGCCTGTCGCCCTGTGTGTCGTCTCAGGTACGCTGTGAGTTCGTCTGTTTAGCGAGAGGGCACAAAGTGAAACAGTTATGTGTAGCGATCTTGATTTGTTTGAGCGTGAACCTGTCGGGATGCGGCGGAGGCGGTGGCTCATCGTCTGCAACTCCCCCAAATCTGAATGATGCGAGCAACGATCCGCCGTCGGCACCTGCCGAGCATTGGGGGCTTGCCCGCGTAAGCGCAGCCAGTGTTGATGTGTCTCAGGCAGACGTGGACGCGATTTTGGACCACATCTTTTCCGATGCGGCTACCCAATCTGCAGTGGTGAGCAAGGACGGCTATGTGGTGGGAGAACGCTATGCTGATGGATTCGATGCGGACAGCTTGGGCACCAGCTGGTCCGTGGCAAAGAGTTTCTACAGCGCCGCCGTGGGCGTAGCGGTAGGGGAAGGGCACTTTTCATCGGTAACCCAAAAAGCCAGCGATGTGCTAACGGAGTTCGTTGGCACCGATAAAGAAGACATCACCGTTGAGCAAATTCTGCGCATGCGCTCGGGCTTGGCCGCTAATACCGACGTGTTCTTCAGTGGCGATCAAACGGCTCATGCATTGGCCAATGTGCTGGTAACGCCGCCGGATACCCAGTTCTCTTACTCGAATGCGAATTCCCAACTGTTTGAGCCGCTGCTACGACGGGCCACAGGCATGGATGCACACAGTTATCTCACGGAAAAAATTCTCCGCCCGATAGGCATTGATCCGGCCAATGTGGGTTTATGGTTAGACGCGACCGGTACCCAGCCCATGAGCTACTGCTGTATTGATATGCGTCCCGATGACTTTCTGCGCTTCGGATTGATGTTTGCCAGGGATGGGCGCTGGCAGAATACCCAAGTTGTCCCGGAAAGCTATGTGGCAGCCAGTTTGAGTCCGGTTGGATTTTATGGCTATCAGTGGTGGGCTATGAATGAAGCATACTTCGGCAGCCCTGTGCGCGGCGACGTGAAATCCGCCATCGGTCTCGACGGACAGCGCGTATTGGTCTGGCCTGAGCACGATATCGTGGTGGTTGTTTTAACGAAGTACCAGCATTTTGCGAATCAAGGTTATGTACTGGACCTTGATGGCGATACACTGAATTTCCCGAATACCTGCACAGGTCGCAACAGTTGCTCTGCCGCTGCAGATGATTTAGCAAGTACTGGACCTGCGGTGCCAACCTACGATTTACAGGCCTTGGTGGAGCGAATAGTGGATCTTGTTGTTGAATAGCAGTGCAACGTACTGATTTGTTGGAGATGTCAGATGGAATTTAACAACCGCGTCACACAGCTGCTTGGTGTAGAGACCCCTATTGTTCAGGCGCCCATGGGCTGGATTGCTCGGTCGCAGCTGGCCTCGGCGGTATCGAACGCCGGTGGCCTGGGCATTATCGAGACGTCCTCCGGTGAGCTGGACGCCATTCGTGAGGAAATACTCAAGATGCGTCAGCTCACGGACAAACCCTTTGGCGTCAATGTTGCCCAGGCCTTTGTTCGTGACCCGGGTATTGTGAATTTCATCATCGACCAAGGGGTGAAATTCGTTACCACGTCTGCGGGTAACCCCGAGCGATATACCGAGCAGCTGAAGTCAGCTGGTCTCACTGTATTTCATGTGGTGCCGAGTTTGGGTGCTGCGCTGAAAGCGGTGGAATGTGGTGTGGACGGATTGATCGTTGAAGGTGGCGAGGGCGGTGGTTTCAAGAATCCGCGTGATGTATCCACCATGGTGTTGTTGCCCTTGATTCGCTCAAAAGTCGATGTGCCGATTATCGCTGCGGGAGGATTCCTAGATGGCGCGACCATGGCAGCGGCCTTTGCCTTGGGTGCGGAAGCCGTACAGATGGGCACTCGCATGGTGTCTGCCGCGGAATCCCCGGTGCACGAGAACTGGAAAAATGCCATCGTGAACGCGGCGGAAACCGACACCGTCTTTTTAAATCGAGCGCATTCGCCGGCGTTGCGTGCTATTCGCACAGAGAAGACCACCCGTCTGGAATTCTCAACAGACAATGTGATGGGTGAATTCGGCACGGCGACAGATCTGTACTTTGGCGGTGATATGGAAGCCAGTATCGCGCTAACCGGCCAAGTAGCGGGTCGGATTGATTCGGTGCGGCCTGTGGCGGAGATCCTCGCCGAGGTTCGTCGAGAGTTTTTCGAGGTGCTGGGCTCCATGTCCCAGCAGTATCTGTAACCC
>JAAXKB010000009.1:61994-64012 GCA_012269545.1 Gammaproteobacteria bacterium
ACCCGTGATGGAGTCAGTTTGATGGTAACGTTTGACTTTGTTCGCGGACGAATAAATGCCGACGTTCTTGACGGAGTTGTGGTGGCCTATGCTATTGAGGGAGCGGAGCGACAGACGATGAAAGACCCCGCAGCGGCGAAAACGCCGAATTGACGAGTTGGGTCCTGCTGGCAATCGCCAGCCATAAAACAACACTCCGTCGGGAATTTGCTACCGCTTAGCTTGGGAGTCTCTGCGAGACAGCGCACGAGTACCACTCTGGTTTTCCGCCAGCAGCAAGTGGATTGGTTTCGTCATGAGAAAAAGTACGTTGCCGTATAGGCACGGGTCTTTGATGACGCCCATCGCCGTGGTGCTTTGTTATTTCGTGGTGCTCAGCCTGATGCTGTTGGGTTTTATCCAATTGGCAGAAGCAAACGCTGATGGTGAAACTGCGGCTGGCCGCCCGCCTGCGAGTGCTTTCTACCGGTTGCCCCAATACGCCTACCCGCAAATTTCGCCCTCGGGCCATTATCTGGCTTCTCGAATAACAACGAATGGCAAATTGGGTTTGTTGGTAAACCCAATCAGCATTGATGCAGAACCCTTTTTGATGGACAGCGGTGATCGCTGGGACCTCCGCAACTCCCTGTGGGTGAGTGACCATGAATTGTTAGTCAGTTTCTCGCGTCCGCAAACCAATGGCAGAACGCGTTTCTTGATCGGGCCAACCGCGAGACTTATGCCATAGCACTGTTGGCGTTTTTGCAGCAGCATTTGCGAGAGCCAATGCCGCATTTGGCCAAGGGAGAACCGGCGGTTTGAGATCGCATAGCGTCACGAATGCGAGTGACGCTGTATATTGCCAGACATCGTACTGCCACGAACATCTGCATCACCCAAGCGCGGCAGAAGTACGGGGTAACCCAAGACTCTGATGGCGCTCTGCAATCAATTCAGGGTGTTTTCGACTCGCTCCGCCTGACTGGCTAAAAAGGTATCGACGCGCGCCTGCACGTTCTGACGCAGATTCATGTGGTAAAAACTGTAGTCGTATATGTGGTAGTTGCCTTCGCCAAAGGGCATGAAGTCGTAGTTGGGTGAACGCACTTCACTGACAATCAGCTGGCCGTTTTGACACATGGCATCGGCGACGCCGGGTTCGATGTCACCCAAGGCCCCAAACGTCACGCTGCCCAAGTTTGCTTCGTGACCTGCAAGCACTGTGTCGGTGGTCCAAGTCAGCGGGTTCACACAGATGTCGCCTGGCTGCGCGAGCACGACATTTGCTCCTTCAGCGTTTGCGTTCCACGTGGCCTGGCAACCGGTTTGGCGCGCACTCTCGCAGACGGGTAGCCCGTTGCTGGTATCCACGGAAAAACCGATGGGGTAGGCGGCTACGAGTCGTTGCTCAACGTCGGTCCCGACGACACGCTCTTCAATCAGCCGGTCGAGATGGTGACTGCCTTGACTGTGGCCAGCCAGAACAATGGGTCGCTGCGGATTTTCCTGCAAAAATTGTTCGAACGCTGCGGCGACATCGCCGTACGCGTGTGCCAGTGCTTGTTGGCCGTTCTTGGCTTCGCTGGTATCGCTGAAGGCGAAAAGAGTCGCCTGCCGATAGCGCGGAGCGTAAACATCACAACAGCCATTGAATACGCTGGCTTGATCGCGCATGACCGTATCGTCGGTGGTTTTATTGGTAGCCGCGTGGTCCAGCGGCTGGTTCCAGTGGTCGCCCCGCACATAGGTGGTGGGATGGACGAAAAAAACCGCGACGGGTTTGCTTACCGATGCATTGGACGAGAAACCGTTGGGCTGCACATCAGCCGAATCCTCCTTGTCCGGTCGCGCTGCCCAATAGTCGGGGTTGGTGTAATCCGGGCCAGCCTGTCGCTGATCCTCGGCAAAGCTTTGACTTGGCGCGATGAAGTAAAAGAACGCCGCCATCATGAGCGGACTGTTAACGAATACCCAGCCTGCCAGCATCAGTCCTGCCAGACTGATGCCTGCGATTTTCCACTTACTCATTTTCCACT
>JAAXKB010000009.1:64112-93890 GCA_012269545.1 Gammaproteobacteria bacterium
TGCCATCATAGCGTTGGTGGCCGTTGACCCAGGTGCCTGCAATGCGATGCTTGAACGGATAGCCCGAAAACGGACTCCACCCGCATTTGCTGAGCACCGGTTCGTCTTCCTCCGATGTATTCGGTGCGATCAACGTGAAGTCGGCGAAATATCCCTCGCGCAAGAAACCTCGTTCGGCAACCTGATAAAGGATGGCTGGTGCATGGGAAGTCTTGCGCACCACTTGTTCAATGCTGAACGTGCCGTCTTCGACGCGCTCCATCAGTGATACCAGAGCGTGCTGTACCAGCGGCAAGCCAGCTGGGGCACCCGCGTATTTGCGGCTTTTTTCCTCCAGCGTGTGGGGTGCATGATCGGTGGCGATGACGTCGATACGATCTTCGGCTACAGCCTTTAGCAGCGCAGCCCGGTCGGCAGCGGTTTTGATTGCCGGATTGCATTTGATGAACGCGCCGCGTTCTGCGTAATCGTCTGCGCTGAAAAACAAGTGGTGTACACAGGCCTCTGCGGTAATTCGTTTGTTCTCTAGCGGCCCGACCTCAAAGAGTTCCATTTCTTTGGCCGTGGTTAGGTGCAACACGTGTAGCTTGGTGCCGTACTTTTTAGCCAAACCAACCGCCAGCGAACTGGATGCGTAGCAGGCCTCCTCCGATCGGATATTGGGGTGCTCTTGGAAAGGAATGTCTTCGCCCCACTGAGCGGCGGCGTCAGCCTCTGCCTGCAAAATCATGGGTGTGTTCTCGCAGTGAGTGGCGACGAGCAAGTCTGTGGCGGCAAAGATGCCCTCCAGCGTGGATTGATCATCGACCAGCATGTTGCCGGTGCTGGCGCCCATAAAAATCTTCACGCCGCAGGTCAAACTCGGATCGACGCTTTTGACGGCTTCCAGATTGTCGTTGGTCGCGCCAAGGTAAAAGCCGTAGTTGGCGGCAGAGCAATTGGCTGCACGATCGCGCTTGTCAATCAACGCGCTCTGGGAAATTGTGAGCGGGTTGCAGTTAGGCATTTCCATGTAACTTGTGATCCCGCCGGCGACTGCAGCGGCAGATTCGGTTCGAATGTTGCCTTTGTGTTCGAAACCCGGTTCACGAAAGTGCACTTGGTCATCGATCATGCCGGGTATGAGATAGGCGCCCTTGGCGTCGACTACAGTGGCATCTGCAGGTGCCGGTACGTTGATACCCTTGATGCGCTCGCCCTCAATCACGAGATCGCCTTCGGTAACAGAGCCCTCGTTCACAATGCGGGCGTTGACTATTCGTTGCTTCATCATCGGATTCTCACTTGGGCTTCAATTTCTACAGGAACACTAAAGGGCAGTTCGGCCATACCCACCGCGCTGCGCGCATGGGCCCCAACATCTTCGCCAAAGACCGCTAACACGGTATCGGAACAGCCATTGATCACGGCGGGAATGTTGGTGAATCCCGGTGCAGTGTTCACCATACCGAAAACGCGCAACCACTTTTCGACTCGATCCAGATCTCCTATGTACGCCTTGATGCTGGCGCACAAACCCAAGGCAATTTGGGCGGCGATGCGATAAGCCTCTTCTTCACTCACATCTGCACCGACCTTACCAAAAGGTGGGCTCACCTTGCCTGTTAAATCTGTTGGCACGTGTCCGGACAGATACAAATGATTGCCGTCTGCTCTGACCAGATCAAATGGCAGGGTGTCGGTTTTCATGGGCTGGGGCAATTCCAGTCCTAAATCGATCAAACGCTGTTCAACGCTCATAGGAAAATCTCGAAAAAGCGATAAAGGGGACTATAGAAGGTTCGGTCAGTGGATACACTACTGGCCAAGTCTTCGCCTCAGCGGATGGCTGCCTAACCGCTTGCGGCTATTGCATAATATGGTAATGAGAAAAATGGCAGAGACGATAATGGAGCCAGACGGGATGACGCTTACTCAACACAGCGCCGCTCATCGTGCAGTGCTCGGCAAGTTGCAGCGGTTGCTGCCAGATGACTGTGTCATTACTGATGCGGCTGGTTTACGTCCATACGAAACCGACGGACTGACAGCGATACGCGAAATGCCTTGGGTGGTCGCGTTGCCCGAAACCGAAGAACAAGTCACCGCAATCGTTCGCTGCTGCGCAGAGCACGGGGTGGCTGTGATTCCACGCGGGGCTGGCACAGGTTTGTCCGGCGGCGCGAGACCCCATCAGCAGGGTGTCGTGTTGGGCCTATCCAAGATGGCACAGATTCTCGCCGTGGATCCAGAAAATAGGATCGCACGGGTGCAGCCGGGTGTGCGGAATTTAGCGATTACCCAGGCAGCCGAGGAGCATGGCCTTTATTACGCCCCCGACCCGTCGTCGCAAATCGCCTGCAGTATTGGCGGCAACGTAGCTGAAAATGCCGGCGGTGTGCACTGTCTGAAATACGGTTTAACGGTAAACAATGTGCTGGGTGTTCGGATGGTGACCGCTGCCGGTGACATCGTTGAGCTGGGTGGTGCAGTTTACGACAATCCTGGCCCAGACTTGCTGGCCCTGCTGTGCGGTTCGGAAGGCATGCTGGGAATCGTTACCGAAGTTACAGTGGCCTTGCTGCCATCGCCGGAAACAAAGACCGTACTGCTTGCCGCATTTTCGCAGGTTGTCGATGCCGGCAACGCCGTGGCCGCCATTATCGCTGCTGGGATCATCCCGGCTGGGATGGAGATGATGGACAAAATGGCTGTGCAAGCAGCAGAGGCCTTTGCCAAGGCAGGGTATCCGCTGGATGCCGAAGCCATTTTAATCATCGAACTCGATGGCGCAGACGCCGAGTTGGCAACCCTGAACGATCAGGTTACCGAGTTGCTGCGCAGTCACGGTGCCTATCAGATAGATGAAGCCCATGACGCAGCCCAACAGGCGCGACTGTGGAAAGGGCGCAAGTCGGCATTTCCGGCCGTGGGTCGTCTGTCCCCAGATTACCTGTGTATGGATGGCACGATTCCGCGCAAGACATTGCCCAAGGTGCTTTCTGAGATAGACGCTATTTCCCAAACCTTTGGCTTGGCCGTGGCTAACGTATTTCATGCCGCAGACGGTAATTTACATCCTTTGATTTTGTTTGATGCCAATGTGCCAGGGCAGACGGATAAAGCCATGGCGATGGGGGCGAAGATTTTAGAAGCCTGTGTTGCCGCAGGTGGCACGGTGACAGGCGAGCATGGTGTTGGGGTCGAAAAACTGGACACCATGTGTGTGCAGTTCACCAGCGAGGAACTGGCGCAGTTTTTTCGCTTGAAGGCGGCTTTGGATCCACAAGCGTTATTGAACCCCGGCAAAGGGATTCCGACGCTGACCCGCTGCGGCGAGTTGGGGGGCATGCATGTGCACAAAGGGCGCTTACCGTTCCCAGAATTGGATCGTTTCTAGTGTCGGCCGATCAAAATCGTTTGTTGATCGAGCAAATTAGAACGGCCGGTGAAAACCAGCGCCGCTTAACCATTCAGGGGCACGCGAGCAAGAGCAGTTGGCTACCTGCCGCCTCCAGTGACATTGTATTGGCCCTTGGCGAGCACTCGGGCGTTTTGCAGTATGAGCCTGAGGAACTGGTGATCACCGCCCGGGGCGGCACCTCCTTATCCGAAATCAATGCGGTTTTGGCGGAGCACCAGCAGCAGTTGTCCTGTGAACCTCCCCAGCTGGCTGGGGATAACGGCACCCTAGGGGGGGCTGTGGCCTGTGGTTTGAGCGGTCCTGGCCGGCCTTGGCTTGGCGCGATTCGAGACGCTGTTTTGGGGGTTGAACTGATCAATGGTGTGGGTGAATACCTCAAGTTTGGCGGTCAGGTCATGAAGAATGTTGCTGGGTACGATGTTTCGCGGCTGCAGTCCGGCGGCTGGGGGTCGCTGGGCGTGATGTCCGTGGTCAGTCTGCGTGTACAGCCGGCCTTTGCGGAAGAGTGCACGGTGGGGGCATCCCTGTCGGTGGATCAGTCGTTGTCACTCTGCGCGCAGCTTGGTCAGCGGAACCTGCCGATAACGGCGAGCTGTTGGCACGGCGGCGAGTTTTGTTTGCGTCTGGCCGGTAATCAAAGCGGCGTGGCTGCGGCGTGTTTGGCGTTGGCCAATCAAGGACTGCATCAGCGGCAGTCAGGCACCGGGCTATGGCAGCAACTAAGGGATCATCAGCATCCGTTTTTCACCCAATCAGATACCGAGGCAGGACCCCGCAGGCTGTGGCGGGTTGTGACGCCGCCGGCATCGCCGATGCCTGACTTTTTGACCAACCCTAACGACGATGCGCTAGTGATGTGGGGAGGCGGGCTGCGCTGGCTTTACCATGATGACGGGGCAGCGGTACATGCATACAGTAAGGCCGTTGGGGGGTGGTGCTGGGCGATCGGTGAGTCAATACCGATTGACCGCATGCAAGCTCAGATCATGGGTCAACTGGTGAAAGCATTCGACCCGCGGGGCGTGTTTGCCAGTCCGCTGGGCCTTGCGGCTGGAGACAGTTGATGCAAACCCAGCTGCCGGCGGAATTTATCGCAACCGATCGTGGCCGGCGGGCCAATGAGATTCTGCGCAGCTGTGTACACTGCGGATTTTGCAACGCAACCTGCCCAACCTATCAGCTTTCTGGCGATGAACTGGATGGGCCCAGAGGTCGTATCTATCTGATCAAGGAACTTTTTGAGGGTGAGGAAAGCCCCGCGCGAGCAACTCAGCACTTGGATCGCTGTCTGACCTGCCGCGCTTGCGAAACGACTTGTCCTTCTGGTGTTGCGTACGGCGAACTTGCGGATATCGCCCGTATGCAAATTGGCTCGCGACGACCGGGCTTTAACGGCGCACTGCGCCTTTTCTTGCAATGGTTGGTGCCGAATGCCGGTCGACTGCGTTTGCTGTCGCGTGTGGGCAGGTTCGCTCGGTTTTTGTTGCCCCAAGCATTGGCGGCTCAGGTACCTGATTCGGTGACTCAAGGGCTCGCCGAAAACACGCAGGGTTCAAAGCAGGTGCTTTTGTTGCAGGGCTGCGCTCAGCAGGTCACTACGGGCGGAGTCAATGAGTCGCTGCAGGCATTACTCGCTCAATTGGATGTTGGCGTCGTGACCGCGCCTCAGGAGGGCTGTTGCGGATCCCTAGATATGCACCTAGGCGATGAGGACAAAACGCTGCGTGCAGTGCGCAACAACGTGGATGCCCTTTTCCCGCACCTGAACCAAGTGGATGCCATTGTGTCGACAGCCTCGGGCTGCGGGATAACGGTGAAAGACTACGGTAAGCTGTTAGCAGCAGATCCAGCGTACGCGGAGCGGGCTGCAAGGGTTGCTGAGGCGACGCGAGATGTGAGTGAGTATCTGGGCGGCCTGACGGCGAAGCTGGCTGCCAAATTTCCGGGCAAGCGAGTGGCTTGGCATCCGCCCTGCAGTTTGCAACACGGTCAGCAGGTAGAAGGCTTAGTAGAAAAACTCTTGATAGGGGCGGGCTATGAGTTGCTGCCGGTAGCCGATGCCCACCTATGCTGCGGTTCGGCAGGAACTTACTCGGTTTTACAGCCGGATTGGTCTGATCAGCTCAGGCAGAACAAACTGCATGCGCTGCAATCTCATCAGCCGGACCTGATTGCCACCGCAAATGTGGGTTGCCAAACCCACCTTGCAAGCGCCGCTAACACCCCTGTTCTGCACTGGATCGAATTGCTCAGTTAACCTAGTCTTAAAGCTCAAACGACCTAGGGGAAGAGGATGGTTGAGGAAGATCAGGGCGCGTCAGCCCGTGACTATGGGTTTTTGATGTTTTTGACGCTGCTGAATGTAATGAACTTCGTTGACCGTCAATTGCTGGCCAGTTTTGCCAACTGGATTGTGCCGGATTTAGGTCTGACCAATACTCAATTTGGATTGCTCACGGGACTGATTTTTATCTTCTTTTATTCCGTGGCCGGGGTGTTTATGGGCGTGCTTGCTGATCGGGTGAATCGAACTCGCCTCATCGCTGCGGGTCTGGCGCTGTGGAGCGCACTGACAGCGCTGTCGGGAATGGCCAAGGGTTTTGTCAGTCTCGCCATACCGCGTCTTTTTATCGGCGTGGGCGAATCCATTATGACGCCGACAGCCATGTCGCTGCTGGCGGACCGGTTTCCCTCCAGTCGTTTGGGCTTCGCCTCAGGCGTGTATTACATGGGTGTGCCGATTGGCGTCGCGATGAGCTTGTTCGTTGTTGCCTACTTAGAGCCGCTGCTGGGCTGGCGAGGATGCTTTTATGCCTTGGGCGGCCTTGGCTTGGTGCTGGCGGCGATCATGCTCTTTATGAAGGAAACGCCGCGGCGGCATGAAGTGGAAGCGCAAAAGAAGCAGGCCCAAGCACAGGCAGCTGCGGTTGAGCGGCCATCGGTTAGGGAAATGCTGGCGATTTTGGTGGCGGCATTCAAGCGCTCTCCGGCGTTGTTAATGACTGTTCTCGGCGGCGTCGCCTTCCATTTTGTGCTTGGAGCAGCGACTTTCGAACAGCTTTGGTTTGTTCAGGAGCGTGACTTTGATCGCACGGAAATCGCTGAACTCAGCGGTTGGCTGGCGTTTGCTGGCGGCATCGCGGGCAATCTGTTTGGTGGCGCTGGGGGCGACATTTTCCTGCGCAAGACTGGCATGGGCCGGCCGATGTTCCTGTTTTGGATCATGCTGATTCTGACGCCGATTTCTCTGTATTACCGAGTAGTGGAACCAACCTCTCTATTCTTCCTATTTGGTATTTTTATTGGATATTTTCAGCTCGGCTGTTTTTACGGTCCGACGTTTGCAACGGTGCAAGAACTGGTGCCGCCGCAGATTCGCGGCACGGTTGTTGCGTTCTACATTCTGTCGTTGAACTTTTTCGGGCTGGGCCTTGGTGTTACCGGCGGTGGAATTTTTGTCGATTGGATGATGGCCGAGAATGTTGCCGAACCCTATACGGTGACCTTGCTGGTGTTTACCGCATTGTCGCTGATAGCGATTCCACTGTTCTATTTCGCAGGACGCCGCTTCGAACGCGACCGCGAGGCGCTGTATAACTCAATGGCGTGACGCGATTTCATGCTGTGGCGATAAAATCTTATGGGGAGAAAAATTTTGTCTAGCGAGCCGACAAAGGCGTCATCCGTCGCGAGTGGAGATCCAACTGACGACGTCTTGGATCAGGGCCAGGATGAAAAGCAGGCACGTGTCGACAGCCTGATGCGGACCGAATGGTATCGCTGGTATGCGTTGGCGATCTTGGTGCTGGTTTATTGCTCTAGCCATGTAGACCGGCAGATCATGGGGATTTTGCTCGAGCCGATCAAGTTAGAGCTGGGCGCAAGCGATACCCAGATGGGTTTTCTGATCGGCCTCACCTTCGCCATTTTTTACGCCACCTTGGGCATGCCAATCGCTATGTTGGCCGATCGCACCAACCGCCGAAACATTATCGCGTTGGCGACCACGATATGGTCGGGTATGACGGTCATCTGCGCCTTTGTTGGCAGCTACAGCCAGCTGGCGTTAGCACGTATTGGCGTTGGCATCGGTGAAGCCGGCTCGAGTCCACCGTCGCATTCGATGATTTCCGATCTGTTTCCGCAACGCCAGCGTGCCACCGCCATGGGGATTTTCGCCATGGGTATCAACTTAGGTTTGCTCATTGCCTACCTAGGTGGCGGTTGGATGAGCGAGCACTGGGGCTGGCGCACCACGTTTATCGTTGTCGGTTTGCCCGGCCTTCTGATCGCATTGCTGGTGCGCTTCACCCTGATTGAACCGCCGCGCGGGGCGTCTGAGGAGGCCAAACAAGATCGGGCCGCAGCGCCCGGTCTCGGCGAAGTGTGGAAAACCATGCTGCAAACACCGGCGACTCGACATGTGGTCTTCGGCTCTGCCTTGGCAGGTTTTGTGGGCTACGGAATGACCCTGTGGTTACCGGCGTTCTTTGTCCGTTCTCATGATCTCAGTCAAAGCGAGACGGGTCTGACCCTCGCGCTGATGTCTGGCATTGTTGGCGGTTTCGGTACGTTTACCGCCGGCCGGCTGGCAGACCACTTGGCCAAGCGTGACCCTCGCTGGCTGGCTTGGATTGTGGCGGTGGGGAAGGGTGGATTGGTGCCGTTTTTGGTGTGCTTCTTCTGGTTCACCGACCTGACGTCTGCGCTATTGGTCTACCTGATTCCTGCGTTTTTTGGTGGATTTTATCTGGCACCAACCTTCGCCATGGTGCAGCAGCTCGTGCCGGTGCAAATGCGCTCGGTCGCCGCGGCAATTTGCCTGTTCCTGCTGAACATCATCGGGATGGGCTTGGGGCCCCAAGGCGTGGGCATACTCAGTGACGTTTTTGCCGCCGAATATGGTGTCGAGTCGCTGCGTTATTCGCTGATGGTATTTAGTCTGGTGAACCTGTGGTGTGCTTATCATTATTTTCAGGCAGCCAAGACGCTGCAGCGAGATACCCAGCGGGTGGCGGAGCTGCAGGGAGCATAAGTCCCGCGCACATGTGCCGCCGTAAAGAGCTCCGGGTTAAAGAGTGACGGACGCGATGCTTACAACGCTGACAGCGACTCGGCCTGATCCCGGTCGCAGCTGAGTGTCAAACTGTAGCGACCGGTTAGCTGGGATGCTGGCCAAGCGCTGGGTGTAAAGGTTCACGCTGCCGAGCGGATCGGTCAAACGAATTTGTAAATTGATGCCCAGCAGAGTGCGGGGCGTCGTGTTCGATGCCTTTACCAACACGGTGCCATCCGGTCCCGTGCCCCAACGCAGATCAATCAAACGTTGCGGCTCTTGCTGGCTGCGCAGGGCAACCAACGACGTTAACGCGGTTTGACTCGCGGCTCCGGCGCCTGCGCCCGCCTTGGCGTACAGATTCTGTGCCTCCTCCAAATTACCCTCTCGTTCCGCGATTGCGCCCAGTGCGGCATAGGCCTGAGAAGTTTCTAATAGCTGCAAACTTCGATTCAGCCGTCTTTTTGCCTTGGCGATGCGACCCCGTTTTTCGTTAAGTATGCCGCTGCGCAGGTGAGCGTAAAAAAAGTCAGGGTTTAAACTGATCGCACGATCGTAAGCTGCCTCTGCTTTTATAAACGCCCTTTCCTCGGCCTCGATGTCGCCCAACAAAGCAAAAAATTGACCCTCCGCGGGCTCCAGATCAATGGCTTCTCCCACCATGCGCCGGGCGGCCTTGAAGCGATTGTCGGCGACTGCTTGTCGAGCCTCGTCGTATGTCTCGTAGGCAGGCTTGGCTTCGATTAATCGTTGCATGACCTGCTGGTACCGCTGCCTGCCTTCAATGCCGCCAGCGGGGAGCGTATTCGCGTGGGCTCGATTTGCTATCAGCCGCTCTGCGGACGGTGGATGGCTGGCAAACAGGCCGCGGAGAAAATCCGGTTGTTTGTTGTCGTTCAGTTCAACAAAGGTTTGTTGCAGCTCTACTGCGCCCTTGGGGTCATAACCTGCGCGGCTCATATAGTTCATGCCGTAAATATCCGATTCACGCTCGGCGTTTCGTCCGTATTTCGAGTTAATTAAAGCGGCCCCGGCGCTTGCGCCGATCGCTGCAACCTCGCCATAGTCGCTGTCGGCTGCGGCAACGCCGGTAACCAGCACCGCGGCTTGCAGCAGTGCTCCGCGCTGCACGGACTGAGCACTGTGTCTGGCCGCCGCGTGGACAATTTCATGTCCTAAAACCGCAGCCAGTTCGGCCTCGCTGTCCAATTCGGTCAGTAAGCCTCTGTTGATGGCGATCTTACCGCCGGGCAGCGCCCAGGCATTGGGCGTGGAATTGTTTATGACGGCAAATTCGTAGGGCAGCGACCGGTCACTCACTGCAGCCAGCTTTGCTCCAACTTCCTGCACATAGGCCTGAACCGCAGGGTCAGCGACATAGTCTCCGCCTTGGCTCTGACGCGCTGGCATGTATTGCTGTGCACCGGTTCTTAATTCCCAGCTCTCAGAAACAAGGCTTAGCTCGCTCTTGCCGGTGACGGGGTTGGTGGCGCATCCGGTGATGCCTGAGATTCCAACCACAACGGTCAGCAGGCCGATTCTTGACAGGCAGCGGATTTTGCACCGCAGTGGGGTCTGAGGCGGCTGATTTATTCTGAGCAGAGTATTAAGCATGGCTTTTCTCCGGTTAACCGCTGGAGCGCCCATAGCGGTTGCGTATTTGTTTGGCCTCGCCGTCCTTACCCTGTGCCTGGTAAACATTCGCAAGTTGAAGCCATGCAGCGGTGCGTTTGTTGGTCTGGCTGCCTGCCAGCGCGATGGCTTTGCGAGCGTGTTGGAATGCCGCGCGTGAATCGCCCTGATCTAAGTGAGCTTGGCTTAGGCGAATCCATAACAATGCCTCGCGGGGTTCGATGCGAACTGCGCGCTCCAAGAGCAGTACTGCAGTAGCAGGCTGCTCAGCGGCCAGAGCCGTGTCTGCCCGCGCCAGTAGCGTTTGAGCGCCACTGTTTCGCGGCGGAGCAATAGTGGGCGCTTTAGGCCTTGCCTCGTTTTCGCGTACTTCCGGCAGCTCTCGACCGGATTGACTTGAGGAACTCCGGTCCGGAGTCGACGCTCCGGGTTGGGGTGTTTGGACTGTGGTGCTCGCGCAGCCGGTGATTAGAAAAACCACGGCTAGGTTTGCCAGTAGGTTTCTCGTGCGCACCAGAGCTGGGCTGGAAGCAGACTGCACCAGTGAAATCATCGTCGTCCTCTATATTCGTCTACCGACCAAAAATGGCGCGCAGGCGTTCGCCGAAGCTTGTTTTGATGCCGCAACCAGATTTGGGCTTTAGAGTATCCGGCCGGCGGATGGGTAGTACAACCACGTCGGCGCATTTTGCTGTGGCTTGTAGCCCTGTGTCGTACTCGATTGCGATGGAGTTCTCGCTTGTAGCGGAGGTGATTGGATCTGGGCCCGCGGCCTCGGTCATGGTGTTCCAGATACGCAGGGCGCCAGACGTGCCGGTGAGCCCGGTAGGTTTATTGTCATCACGACCTACCCAGACAATGCTGAGCCTGCTGTTATCGAAGCCTGCAAACCAACTGTCCCGATTGTCATTGGATGTGCCTGTTTTGCCGGCGACGCCCCGCTGGGCAAAGGGTGAACTGCGGCCTGTGCCGCGACGCATGACGATTTCCAGACCGCTGTTGAGACTCGTTGCAGTGTCAACCTCAATGGTTTGGGTGACATCAAAGGGGTGATGGGACAATGGTGTGCCCTGTTCATCGAGAACGGCGATAACGCTCTTCGGCGTTGTACGAAAACCACCGCTGGCAAAGTTGCCATAAAGTTCCGCCAGCTGCAGTGGTGACATGGGTTCCGCCCCGAGGAAAAAGGAGGGGTAACGATTCTTTGGCGTGTAGCCTACCAAGTCAGCAAAGCGTCCTTGCACGACATCCAAACCGATGCGGTTGCCGAGATCCACAGCAGCCAAATTCAGCGACAGGGCGAGTGCTTTGATAATGGGCACGGCACCACGTGTCTTGCCGTCGTAGTTTCTGGGGCTCCAAGGCTCACCGTTGGGTGGCGTGATTGTAATAGCTTGGTCGTTCACGAGACTTGACCATTCATAGTCACTTTCCAGCGCGCTGAGGACGATTAGCGGTTTGATCACGGAACCAACGGGACGGCGGGCATTAATGGCACGATTGAATCCGTCTACCCGGCCTTGGCGTCCACCGACCAAGGCCAATACCTCCCCCGTCTGCGTGTCGGTTACCACGGTGGATGCCTGAAGGCTGCCAGCTTCGTATTTTCGTTCCTGCTCAATGGCCTTTAGCGTGTTGCTCACCGCCTGCTGAGCATTGGCCTGCTCTCGGGGTCGAAGGGTGGTAAAAATCCGCAGGCCCTGAGTACGCAAATCGCTGGCGGAATACCGCTCGCTGAGTTCCGCTCGTACCAAATCCATAAATGCAGGGTAATACGCACCGCCACTGTTCGGACTGGCAACGACGCCCAGTGGCTGGCCAATGGCGTCCTGATGCCGCGCGTTGCTGATCAGCCCGTCGGCAAGGAAGGTGTCTAGAATGCGGTTGCGCCTGCGCAGCGTGCGCTCTGGGTGACGAAACGGATTGTAGTAAGAAGGTCCCCGGATAATGCTGATTAGCGCCGCAATCTGACTGGGCGGCAGTTCGTTAAGCGGTTTGTTAAAGTAGTACTGGGCACCTAGGCCGAAGCCATGAATGGCCCGCGCGCCGTTTTGACCGAGAAAAATTTCGTTGATGTAGGCGGTGAGAATGTCTTCCTTGGAGAAACGCAGTTCCAGGATAATCGACATAGCGAGCTCGCGGAGCTTGCGTTCGATGGTGCGTTCATTGGTTAAAAAGTAACTTTTCACCAGTTGCTGGGTGAGGGTGCTGCCCCCCTGCTGAGCCTCGCCACTGCGCAGATTGACGAGAGCGGCTCGAGCGATACCGGTCAAACTGAAGCCCTTGTGCGCATCGAATTCTCGATCCTCGACAGCTTTCAAACCCTCGGCCAGCAACGCTGGCACCTGATCCGGAGTCAGAATCAGGCGGTCCTCGCCGTGAGATGGAAAAAAACTGCCAATAACCGCTGGCTCCAGTCGCACCAGATCCATGTTTCGGTTACCAGCGAGAATGCGCTGCAGACGATTGCCGACGAACATCACTGTGATCCGCATCGACGGTCGAATGGCATCCATATAGGCGAAAGATCTTAGGTGCAGCCTGACCCCGCCGGGTATGGGCTGGTAACCGCCCGGGGCCGATAGATCCTGGGTTTTGCGATACCCCAGACGAAGGAGCTCGTCCTGCAGCTGAGCGTTGGTTAAACGCTTGCCCGCATAGAGTTCCATAGGTTGGGCATAAACCTGCGCAGGTACGGACCAACGCCTACCCTCAAAGGTTTTGCTGATACTGCGATCTAAGTAGTAAAGGTAGCCGCTGCCCACCAATACCCCGACCAGTGCGACCCAAAGCGTGATCCTCAGCGCCAAACGAAGTACCCAGCGGCTGACACGTGTGAACCAACTCGCCTTGAGCGGCGGTTTTTTGCTTGATGAAGCCGAACGCCTGCGACCGGATGCTGGTTTTTTGGGCATGAAGAACTGTCGTGTGCTGTTGCGATCTCAGCAAAGAGAGTGGCGAATTTGCGCCGGCCTCGTCAATGTTTTTTGTCTACCTGACATTTCGCGCAGAAAACACCGTTTGACGCCGCTTAGATATACCGTTTGTCCGATAAATCGACCCTTGGGAAGATGTCATGTGGCGTGCTGCGCGGATCTTGCCATCGTTTGACCCAATCCAGAGATTGGAGTCTAGATTATGTACGGAAGGAGTGTGTTCGCTGGTTATTTTCTGCGAGTTGGACGCGCATTTTTATGGGGTTTTGCGATGCTGTTGAGCCCCGTGTTGATGGCAGCGGATTTGTCCTATCGCTACATCGAAATCAACGGTGTCTTCGGCGAAAGCGGAGGAGAAGATTCGACCGGTCTAGGTTTTGAAGCCAGTTACGACTTCGCAGATGTTTTTTATGTAACGGCGGGACTACGGCAAACCGATGTAGATACCGAGCCGGAATCGGACGGTGAGTTCTACCGTCTCGGATTGGGAGTGCGAGGGGTCATGACCGATCGCATGGACGTGCTTTTTGTTGCCCACTACGCCCGCCTTGATGTCTCCGCTCCCGCCACTGGCGGTGGCACCCACAACATACTTGACGAAACCGGGGCCTTGGTCGATCTGGGCATACGAGGGCAGATAGGCACTGCCCTGGAGTATTCGCTGCTAGCGTCCTTTGCGGACTGGGCGGATCGAGGCTGGGGATATCGCGCCGGTGGCCGCTACCAATTGGGTGAATCGCCCTACTCCCTAGGGCTGCATTACGCAGGTTTTGAAAACGACTGGGACCAGTTCGAACTGGGTGTGCGGTACCAATTTGACTGATTCAGTCTCGGTTTGTCTGTTATGCAATCTGTTATAAAAAAGGAGCTTCGGCTCCTTTTTTGTTGGGTTTGGGACGGAGCGTGAATGGGCACTGGACAACAGCGGGAGGGCATTTTAAGGTTGTGGCGCCTAAGGGGTGGCGTCAGCCTGAGATAACGCCGTTGATCTAACGGTGTAGACCCTTTGAACCTGATCCGGTTTGTACCGGCGTAGGGATAGGAGCGCGCTCTTCGCAGACAGCGAGCGGCATAACGCCACAGGCCTTGGGCACCCATTTTTTTTGGAGCCCAACATGTTGAAGCCTCGCGCGATCTTTTCTTTTTTCTCCCTTGCAGTCACGCACCTACGCACGGCCTGTGTGGGGCTGTTGTTCACCCTCGCTGGTATCGCAGCCCATGCCTCCCAGTCCATCGAAGAGGTGGTTGTCACCGCAGAATTTCGCCCTGTGACGGTGGCGGAGGTGCCGGGCAGCGTATCGGTATTGAACCCGAACGCTAACGGTGACCTGATCAATCACTTGGATGAGTTGTTGTCCCGTGCGGCCAACGTCAATTTGACCAGTGGCGCATCCAGAGCCCGCTTCATTCAAATTCGCGGCATCGGTGAACGCAGTCAGTTTGTCGAGCCTCTGAATCCATCCGTGGGCTTGCTGGTAGACGGTGTTGATCTCAGCGGTTTGGGCGGTGCGGCGACGCTGTTCGATGTGCAGCAGGTCGAAGTGCTGCGCGGTCCGCAGGGTACGCTTTACGGTGCGAACGCCTTGGCTGGACTGATTAACGTGGTTACACCAGATGCGACCGAGGATCTGTCTGGCTTCCTGCAAATTGACGGCGGCAACTATGGCGCCCGCGGGGTTGGTGCTGTGCTCAGTGGCGCGGTGACCGATGAAGTCGGGTTTCGCATCAGCGCACGTCAGTATCAAGACGATGGTTTTATCGACAATATCTATCTGAACCGCGACGACACCAATGCCCGCGATGAACGTAGCCTGCGCGCCAAGCTGCAGGGTAAGTCGGATAGGGGCAGCTGGCAGTTGGCACTGGGCAGCGTGGATGTGGACAACGGTTATGATGCTTTCTCGCTAGATAACAATCGCAATACGCGCTCGGATGAGCCCGGTCGTGATGCCCAGGAAACTTCCTACGTAGCTTTCAACGCCAGTCGCGCCTTTAGTGATGGGGTCATCGGTGAAGTTGCCCTAGGTTGGGTAGACAGTGATATCGCATACGGCTACGACGAGGATTGGACCTTTGACGGTTTTCACCCCATCGGCTACAGCTCTACCGATTTGTATTTGCGCGATGTCGATACCCGCACCGCTGATCTGCGCTTGCTGTCGGCCCCAGAACAAGGGCTGATGGACGGCGGCGTCGATTGGGTGCTGGGCTTGTTCGTGCTGAATAAAGACGTGGATTTCGCACGGGATTACACCTACGCCAGCGGTTTGTTCATCAGTGATTTTGGAGTGGATCGAGTGGCCGTATACGGCGAACTGGCAACGGAGTTCGCCTCTGCATGGCGCGTTAGTCTTGGTCTGCGTGTCGAACAGCATGAGTCGGACTATGCGGATTCTGCGGGCGTGCGGTTCGCGCCGGACGATGACATGACCGGGGGGCGTTTGTTGCTGGAACGTATGCTGGACTCGGGCAACCTGCTCTACGCTAGCCTGACGCGGGGCTACAAGGCAGGGGGCTTCAATACCGATGGTACGTTGGATGCCGACCTGCGTTTGTTTGACCCCGAATCGCTGTGGAATATGGAGGTGGGATTCAAGGGCTCTTTGATGGGTGACCGGTTGGCGTTTTCTGCAGCACTGTTTCGTATGCAGCGTCGTGATGTGCAGGTGGCGACCTCAATAACTCGGGAACGACAGGACCAATCGGCTGAATTTATCCAGTACACAAGTAACGCTGCCAAGGGTGTCAATCAAGGATTGGAAGTGGAGGCAACATTTCAAGCCTCGGAACGTTTGCAGCTGTCGGCGAATCTGGGCCTGCTGGACACCGAGTACGAAGACTATGTGAATGGTGCGGGGCAAGACCTAGATGGCAGAGATCAGGCCCAGTCGCCGGCTTACCATTTCTATCTTGCGGCAGATTATCAACTGGCTGACGGGCTGCGTTTGAATGTGAATTTAGAGGGTAAGGACGACTATTATTTTTCTGCGGGACACGCGGAGCAATCGCCCAGTTATACCCTGCTAAATGGTGCTTTGAGTTACTCGGCGGGAGCTTGGGATCTGTCCTTGTGGGGTCGAAACCTAGCAGACAAGGATTACTTCCTGCGCGGTTTCTCCTTTCCCAATGACCCGCGAGATGGCTATACCAGCACCCGCTGGACCCAACTTGGTGCGCCGCGTCAGTTCGGCGTTACCGCCAAGGCCAGCTTTTAAGTTACTGGGCAGGCGACTGCTGGCCTTGCCGAAGCGCGCGTTCTTGTTCGAGGAGATAATCCACAACTTCAAGAGCGCGGCGCTCGCCGTTGACCATACCAACCCGGTATTTGCCGGCCACTACAAGGGTTGGCACCGCGCGAATACCCACACGCCGGGTGTCTTGCTCGGCGCGGTTTAAGCGGCGCGCGACGTCGCGGCTGTTAAAGGCTCGCATAAACTCGGCGGCTGGCAGTTCATCAGAATCCAGATAATCGGCAATGGCTTCGCCATTGCTGAATACTCGGCCTCCGTTGTGTATGCCTTTAAACAGCTGTTCGTGGTTGCCTTCCAATGCGTCGGCTTTCTCCAACGCAAAGTACCCTTGAGCTAGCACGCCCCAAGCGCGGGAAAATGCTGTAGGGATCCGTTGAAATTGAACATCCTCAGGCAGGGTAGTCAGCCAATCTTCGAGGGTTGGATCGAAGTTTTTGCAGTGGATGCAGCCGTAGGAGAAATACTCCTCGACAGACAGCGAGTGTGCTGGCTCAGCGAGCGTCACGTTGTCGATTATTTCGTAATCTGAACCCGCTTCAGGGATGGTGTTTTGGGATAGACCCGCGCCCAGATAGAGCGTAGTGAGGACAAAGCCGGCGACTAATACGCCCATAAAGCCCAAGATAAGATTGCGCGTGAGTTGTACCTTGTTCGCAGACGATTTTTTCTTTGCTGACGGAGCCATATTTACCGTTCCTTCACGTCGGGCTTGCTTGAATGGGCGAATTCTACGCCTGACAGCGCGGCCGGTCACTCTTTGCGAATCGAGGTTTGCTCATTGATGAGAGGCGCGTACCATTGTCTGTTCTTCGCAAGCGATCGCTAGAAAAAGGAATAATAATGAGCGAGCAGTATCAACTTTTTAAATCCGATACCTGCGGCTTCTGTTATCGCGTACGAGCTTACGCGGAGCAACTCGGCATGGACCTGCCGCTGCGGGACATCAATGGCGATGCCGACGCATTTCGCGAACTGCTGCAAGGCGGAGGTCGCAGCATGGTGCCCTGTTTGCGGATAGAGCGCACCGGAGATCAGGGAATCGAGGTGGAATGGATGTACGAATCACTGGATATCATGCGTTACCTCGGGGACCGTCAGGTTAATCAGTAAGGCAAACGGCAACGAACAACTAACGATCACTAACGAGAGAGGACACTATGAAGCTGGGAATTTTAGCCGGATATTCCGGACGCAAGTTTAATATCGCAATGGATGCCATTAAGCATGCAGAAAATTTGGGTTACGACTCGCTTTGGACTGCTGAGGCTTATGGCTCCGATGCGGTTACCCCTGCGGCCTGGATTTTGGCGCAAACCGAACGTCTGAAGGTTGGTACCGCCATCATGCAGATGCCTGCGCGGTCGCCTGCCATGGCCGCGATGACTGCCATGAGTCTGGCGGAGCTTTCGGGCGGCCGGTTTATCTGTGGCTTGGGCGCGTCCGGCCCGCAGGTAGTGGAAGGTTGGCACGGGGTACCCTATGGCAAGCCAGTGAGTCGCTTGCGCGAATACATCCAGATCATGAAAAATATTTTTGCCAGAGAAGGCGATCTGACCTTTGAAGGCAGCGTGTACAACCTGCCCTACACCGGTGAAGGAGCCACGGGCTTGGGTAAGCCGCTGAAGAGTATTTTGCATTGCGAAGAAGACATTCCAATTTTTGCCGCAACCATTACCGATAATGGCGTTGCTGCCGCGGCGGAAGTGGCCGACGGCTTCTTCCCAGTCTGGATGGATCCTGAGCAGTACTCGGTATTCCAAGGGCCAATTGAAAAAGGTTTTGCCAAGGCAGGAGAAAAAGATCTCACGCAATTTGAAATTGCCCCCTTTGTTACTGTCGTAATGGGCGACGATGTGGATCAATGCATGATGCCAGTTCGGGGCATGATGGCCCTTTACATCGGCGGCATGGGAGCCCGGGACAAGAACTTCTATAACGACTACTGCAAGCGGCTGGGTTACCCGGATGCGGCGGTGAAAATTCAGGATTTGTATCTTGCCGGCAAGAAAGACGAAGCCATGGCAGCGGTACCTAAGGAACTGATTGACGCCTGTGCCCTAGTAGGACCAGCAGAGCGCATTCGCGAGCGTTTGGCTCGCTGGAAGACAGCGGGCAGTCATGGGCAAGTCTCCAGCATGTTGCTGGGCTGCCAAGATCCTGCGGCACTGCAGGTGGTTGCGGAAGAAATGCTTTAAGTGAGAACCCAAGTTAGCGCCAAAGTCGTAGCGACGGCAGTAAGGCGTCAACCTGAGGCTTAAAAAAAGGGGCGTTTAATGCCCCTTTTTTGCTGGATTTTCAGCGCTTTAACTTTTTTGGCTCTGTTCCACCAAGGCCCAGCCTCGTTCCGATCGCATTCGCGCAGCGTCAGCATACTCCAAAGCTTTTGCAGAGCTTGCGTTGCCGTCCAGTCCTCGTTTGTAAACGCCTTGAATGATTCCCGCTGAACGGAACATGTTGTAGATCAGATAGAAATGCCAGTTCTCAATACCGTCTCTGCCGGCGTGTTTGCAGTACTCGGCAAGAAATTCGGCCTCTGTTGGCAAGTTCAGGGCTGCGAAGTCCGCTCCGGCCAGACCCTCATCATCATAGGCATCGCCGTGATAGTCCTGACACAGGTAGCCTAAGTCGGCCAAACCGTCTCCCAGTGTGGAAAGTTCCCAGTCCAGTACCGCAACGATTCTAGGTTCCGTCGGGTGAATCAGCACATTGCCCAAGCGGTAATCGCCGTGAACGATTACGGATCCGGCCTCGGCTGGGATGTTGTTTGGCAGCCACTCCATCAATTTGTTCATGCTTGGCAGGTCCTCGGTTTGCGAGGCCAAGTATTGTTTGCTCCAGCGACCGATCTGACGCTCATAGTAATTGCCAGGGCGGCCAAAGTTTTCCAGTCCCACCGCTGCCGGATCCACGGCATGCAGCAAGGCCATTACTCGGGCCAGATCAAGATAAATTGCGCGGCGATCCTCATTACTGACGCTTGGAATACGGGTTTCAGTGAACAACCGGCCTTCCACCATTTCCATGACGTAGAACTTTGTGCCGATTACCTCAGGGTCTTCGCACAGGCAGAACATTTTGGGCACTGGAACGTCGGTATTCCAAAGACCGTGCATGACTCGGTATTCGCGATCCACTTGGTGGGCCGACGGCAGCAGTTCACCCGGAGGCTGCTTGCGCAGGACGTATCGCTGATTGGACGTGATGAGCTGGAAAGTCGGATTGGATTGCCCGCCCTCAAATTGTTTGATTTCCATTGGCCCCTGAAAGCCCTCGACATGGGTCAGCAGATACTGCTCTAGCGCTTGGGCGTCAAATTTGTGGGCTTCTCGCACCGGGGTCAGTTCTACGTCGCTCATACTGCTCTCTGATTTCTTGCAGATGGTTAGGATACGGCTTGATCTCACAGAGGGCAAAGTGCGAGGCTTGTCTTTTGCATTTAACAGAACAAGAGCAACTGGGGGATCTCATGTCGGAAAAACGTATTGCAGTAACGCTACCAGCCGGTCCGCGCATTTCGGACACCGTTGATCGCATTCGCTGGGCGGAGGAGAACGGAATTCCCGATGCTTGGTTTAGCGACTCTGGTGCCCCCGATACGCTGACCCAAGTGGCAGGAATCGCCCACCACACATCCAGTATTCGCGTCGGCACGGCGGTTACGCCGGTGTATACCCGTTCACCCTCGGTTTTAGCCGCTTCTGCCAATGTCATCGGGCAGCTGTTGCCCGAGCGATTTATTTTGGGTCTGGGGTCTTCGAGTCAAACCATCATGGGCCAGTTCAACGGTATTCCACTGGAGAAACCGCTCACTCGGGTTCGCGAGACCGCGGAACTGGTGAAGATCATGCTTACCGGCGCAAAAACCGATTACGACGGTGACACCGTGTTTAGCCGTGGCTATCGTCAGGCGCCCATGGACAACCCGCCGCCGGTGTATCTGGCGGCCTTGCGTCCAAAAATGATCGAGATGGCCGCCGAAGTCGGCGATGGCGTGATTTTCAACCTTTGGCCAAAGGCGGCGTTGCCCAAGATGATGGAACACGTTGTGATTGGGGCCGAGGCCGCTGGCAAAAATCCAGCAGATGTAGAAATCGTGAATCGTGCCATGGTGCTGTGCACAGACGACAAAGACTATGGTCGCAACTTGTTCCGCGCCGCATTTGGGCCGTATTACGCGACCCCCGTGTATAACAACTTCCTTGCGTGGGCAGGGTACACGGATGCCGCTGCACAAATTGCCGAGGGTTGGGCCGCGAAAGATCGCAACAAAACGGCAGCAGCGATGTCGGATGAAATGATTGATGAAATCGCGATCATTGGTAACGAAGACGAGATTCAACAGCGGATTCAGGCAGACGCTGATGGCGGCATCGATACCCATATTATCGCGCCTCTAGCGGGCAACCGGGAGGACGTAGACCGAACATTCGCTGCGTTTACCGCCAAAGAATTCCAGTTTTCTTAGTTCCGCCGCGCCATGCCAAATCAGAATAGCGGGATGTGATGACCCGTACGATTTATCTGTTTCGACACGGTGAGACCGAGTGGAATGTTGCAGGCAAAATGCAGGGCAGACTGGATTCGCCGCTGACTGAACGTGGACGCCAGCAGGCCCTAGCCCATGGACGCCTTTTGACCAATTTGATGCCGGTAAATTGCCTTTGGGTATCCACGGCGAATCGCGCGCGAGCCACGGCAGAGTTGGTTAATGCAGCGGTCAACGCCCCCCAGCATTTCTCCGATGCGTTGCTGGAACGAGATTGCGGAACGTGGTCCGGTAAGACCCCGGCGCAGGTTCAGCAGGAATTCCCCGACGAGTGGTCGCAGCTGCAGAGCGACGCCCACAATCATCGACCGGGCGGTGGCGAAAACCTTCCGGATTTGATGGCGCGTTTTCGTCAGTTGCTGATTGACTGGCCGCAGCCGGAATGTCTTGGCATTGTCACTCACGGCGTTGTATCTCGTGCCATTCTGGGCTGTCTGTTGGACTTGACGCCGCAGCAGATACGAAGAGTCAAACACCCTAACGCACTGTTCTATGAACTTACCTTCGAAGGGGGGCAGATTGGTGTCCGTCACTATCTGGCGGACATGCTCAGTGACGGCCTGAGCTTTAGCCACAGCGGTCAGGCAATCAATGGAATTTGCGAGCAGCTGCCACCTCAGGCGGTCAGCGGCGAATAGCGGCAAGTGCCGAAAATTCAGCTATGCTCGGCGCGGGGACATGAATTGGTGAGGAGAATAATATGAAAGTAGATGGCGGTGTCGGACTGAACCTGCACACGGTGGGAGCGCAAGCGGCAGAGCTTGAGGAAATGGGTTACTCAGGCGTGATGACTGCTGAAACGGCCCATGATCCCTTTTTCCCGCTGCTCGTGGCAGCGCAGCATACCGAAAAAGTCGAGTTGATGACCTCTATTGCTGTGGCGTTCGCCCGGTCTCCCATGACCTTGGCAAACATCGGCCACGATCTGAATGCCTATTCCGAGGGCCGGTTCGTGCTGGGACTTGGCTCCCAGATCAAACCACACATTACCAAGCGTTTTTCCATGCCTTGGTCCAGCCCTGCGGCGCGCATGCGCGAGTACGTCATGGCCATGCGTGCGATTTGGGACAGCTGGCATCAGCAAGAGCCGTTAGCGTTTACCGGGCAGTTCTATACGCATACGCTGATGACACCTTTTTTCACGCCGACTAACACCGATTACGGCGCGCCCAAGGTCTTTCTAGCAGCGGTAGGTCCGTTGATGACAGAAGTGGCGGGCGAGGTGGCGGACGGCGTAATCGCCCATGCATTCACGACGGAAAAGTATCTGCGTGAGACGACGTTGCCCGCGCTGGAAAAAGGCTTTGCAAAGGCTGGCAAGAGCCGATCAGATTTTGAAATAAGCTATCCCGCCTTCGTGGTTACTGGGCAAACCGAAGAGGAGCTGCGCGAGGCAGAAGTGGCGACCTGCAAGCAGATTGCTTTTTACGGATCCACGCCGGCTTATCGGCCGGTGCTTGAGAGTATTGGGGTCGGTGAACTGCAAGATGAGCTTAATCGCATGTCTAAGCAGGGCCGATGGGATGAAATGGGTGAGCTGATTACTCAGGACATTTTGCAAGAGTTTGCAGTGATCGGCGAACCCGACACCATTGCTGGTCAGATGAAGGCGCGCTACGGCGATATCGTTGATCGAACGTCGGCGGCCTACGCGAACATTCCTAAGGATAAACGGCTGGCGATTATTCGCGATCTGTCCGTATAACCGACCGTCAAAAAGCAAAAAAACAAGCAGACAACCTAAAAGGACAACAACATGAAAGTCGATACCGGAATTAATTTGGATTTGCATCACATCCCTGACGCCGTGAAAGCCATTGAAGCCCAAGGCTATGACGGTGTGCGCACTGCGGAGATGAACCACGACCCGTTCTTTCCGCTGCTGTTGGCCGCTGAACACAGCGAAAAACTCGAGATTGCCAGCTCCATTGCGGTTGCCTTTGCGCGCAGTCCAATGAACTTGGCCAATATCGGACATGATCTCAATGCTTACTCCAAGGGCCGCTTCACCATGGGTCTGGGGTCTCAGATCAAGCCGCATATCACCAAGCGTTTCAGCATGCCTTGGGGTGGACCGGCTGCACAAATGCGAGAATTGATTTTGGCCATGCGTGCAATTTGGGCGAACTGGTATGAGGGCGAGCCGCTGCAGTTTGTGGGAGAGCATTATCAGCACACACTGATGACACCAGCATTCACGCCCAATGACACGGAATACGGGGCACCAAAGGTAATTCTAGCGGCGGTCGGTCCAAAAATGACCGAAGTTGCTGGCGAAGTAGCGGACGGGATGATCATTCACCCCTTTAGTACTCAAGCCTACATCGATTCCGTTACCTTGCCGGCCATTGAAGCGGGACTGGCAAAAGCAGGAAAAACCCGTGAAGGCTTTGAGCTTTCTTACTCTTGCTTCGTCGTCACAGGCCGCAACGAAGAAGAGTTTGCGAAGAGCAAGGTGGCCGCGCAGGAGCGAATCGCATTCTACGGTTCTACGCCTGCATACAAGGGCGTACTGGACTCCATCGGTATGGGCGAGCTGCAGGGCGAGCTGAACACCATGTCCAAGCAGGGTCGCTGGAAAGAAATGGGCACCCTGATTACTGACGATATGATCAATGCCTTCGGCGTGATGGGTGAGCCGCAAGAAATAGCACCGGAAATGTTGCGCCGCTACGGTGGTTTTGTGGATCGTACGTCAGCTTCCTTCCCGGTCTCGAACGAAGAGCAGCGCGCGGCCATTATCGACGCATTACGCGCTGGCTAGGGCCCCGGGTCCGACCCGTCAAAAGGCGCGTTATGTGCGCCTTTTCACTTGAAATCCATTTTTTCTTCATTATTGTGTCACCCAGATCGATGCACGCTCTAGCGCGCGAAAGCGCAGGAGATGGCTGGCATGCAGAAAAACGCACAAATTGGCAGAGAAAAGAGGTGGTGCAAAGCGCGGCGTCTGTGCCGGAGCTGCCTAGGTAACGCTGTAATTGCCTGCCACAGATTCGGCCGCTTCTCGGGTACGCCCGGTCTGCTCTTGGCCTGTGCGTGGCTTTGGGCTTTTCAGCCTGACGCCATTGATCAGCAGCAATTGAATTCGGGCTCAGGCCCTCATGGTCAACTGGTTACAGTGGACCTGACCCTGCCGGATTTTCCCAGCAAAACCCATATGCAGCAGGCCAGCGATTTCGCCGACAAACTGGTAATCGGTTTTGGGCTGCGCCCAGAGATCGCGCTAGAGTTTTCTGACTGGATTCTGGAAGCCTCGGCTAGACAGGAACTGCGGCCGGAGCTGATAGCCAGTTTGGTGCTGGCGGAAAGTTCCTTCCGCAAAGCGGTGCGCTCTCATGTCGGTGCTATCGGCCCGACGCAGATTCGGCCCCACTATTGGGCCGATTTTTGCGGTCACAACGATTTGTATGACCCTGAGCAAAATGTCTATTGCGGCACGCAAATATTGGGCTTCTTGCTGGAACGCTGTAAGGGCGATCAGGCCTGTGCGTTGTCCGCGTACAACGTTGGCATGAATTCAAAGCGCCGCGCGGCAGGATTGCGCTATGTTGCCAAAATAGACCGTCATCTAGAAAGGTTAAGTACCGTAACGTTCTGATCGTTTCGCCTGATCTGGTTAAAAGGTTAAGCTGTGCTCTCAGTCAGCGGAGGGAAGAGTATGGATTTTGGCCTGTTAATTTTTGCTACGGACTACGCGATTGCGCCAGATACTTTAGCGCGGGAGGCAGAGGCTCACGGCTTTGAATCTTTGTTTCTACCCGAACATACGCACATACCCGCCAGCCGGAAATCACCCTGGCCGGGTGGTGCAGAACTCCCGCGTCAGTACTGGCATGCGCACGATCCTTTTGTTGCGCTTTCAATGGCCGCGGCAGTAACCAAAACCATCAAGCTGGGTACCGGGATTTCCCTAGTGACCGAGCGCGATCCTATTTTGATGGCCAAGCAAGTTGCGAGCTTGGACTTTTTGTCCAACGGACGCATGCAGCTTGGCGTTGGGGCTGGCTGGAACGCAGAAGAAATGGAGAACCACGGTACGCCATTTGCTGATCGCTGGAAAATTTTGCGTGAGCGGGTGCTCGCCATGCGTCAAATCTGGACCGAGGAAGAGGCCGAGTATCACGGCGAGTTTGTCGACTTTGACAAGCTGTGGGCCTATCCGAAACCAGTCCAAGCGGGTGGTCCGCCGGTGCTTTTGGGTGCGTCATCCCGCTTTGTGTATCAGCGTATCGCTGAATATGGAGACGGTTGGTTCCCGATATATCAAGACGCGCTCCGCACGGACGCAAGCGGTGGCGTCGACTATGCGGCCGGTATTGCCCGCACGCGAGAGGCCTGGGAGATGGCGGATCGTGAGGGTGCACCAAACTTCAGTATTTTTGGTGTTGGCCCTGATGCAGCGGCTGTGGAGCACCTCATGGAGCTCGGTTTCGACCGAATCATTTTTGCTCTCCCTTCAGGCGCGCCGGACGAAGTGTTGCCGATGGTTGAGAAATACGCAGCTCTGGCCCATCAGTACAATCAGTGAAATGCCGATCAGGTTGTGGTGCCTGCTGTATAGCACCAAGTATCTCGTCGGCGCTTCCGGGCATGCCTGACGGTAAACCCGCGGGCGTCGCGTGTGTTCATTTGGACGAGATGTTCGCCTGTCGTTTGTTTGAATCACCCGAGCGCCCGGCTTTTTGCTCAAGTTTTGCGCCAGAGCCTGCGTTCTGCGGTTCCTCTCAAAAAGAAGCCTTGGGGTTGATTGCCCTGCTGGATTCGAGCAGTCGCTGACCGGCAGTGCTCAAAGTCGCTGCAAAATGCCGAGCACTTCGGCCTCACTTCGTGTGTGATGTGCAGTGATCTTGGCGGCGCGCGCGCCGGCGACATTTTCCTGGCTGTCGTCAAGAAACGTCACGTGCTGGGGCTCGGTTTGCAGCAAGTCGCACACGTGGAGGAAAGCGTCTGCGCCGGGTTTTCGAAAGCCTATTTCATGCGAAAGAAAGAGTTGATCGAATTGACCCATGATGTGCGGGTAGCGCTGCATAAAGCTGTCTGCGTGTTCGGCATTGGTGTTGCTGAACGCGCACAGAGTAAAGCGCCGTTTCAGCTCGTCGAATGTGGCAGCAACCTCGTCATGCGGCTTGGTCCACAGGGCATTCCAGCCGCACCGCCAGTCCTCCAGACTCATGGTGACGCCAAGGGCGTTGGTCAAATGCGTCGTGTACTGGGTAAAGTCGATCCGGCCAATTTCTTGGTCTTTGTAGGCCTGATCTAGCGTCCAGCGTTCATAAAACAATGATGCGTCGACTCCTGATGCCGAAGCCCAATACCGAAACACTCGGTGGAAATCGATGCCGAGAACGACGCCGCCTAAGTCCAGTAGCAAGACCGGCTTTTGTGCCGGCTCGTTAGAAACCGGCACTTGCTGTATTCAGAGCATTCACATAGTCGGCGTCGAGGGAGGTGTAAACGGTTGTACCATTTTTCATCACGTAGACGGGTCCGCTGATTTGTTCAATATCGTAACCTTGCTTGCGCAAATCGCCTTTCAGCATTTTGAACGTGCCTGTGACGTCGATGTCTTCATCAATTCGCAAGAATACCGGAACCGCATAGCTGGGTAGGGCGTCTCTGACGAAGGCGGAGAACCGATCCAGATCCAGCGTCTCAACACCTTCGTTTAAGGTCAGGGAAGCCATGCCTGCTCGACCATCGGCCCCAGGTATCTCGATGCCCAAAACATTGCAGAATTTTACCTGATCGAAACCGTTGATTATTTCGCCCACCTCATTGGTGGATACGTTTTCTGATTTCCAGCGAAAGGTGTCTCCGACGCGGTCTACGAACTGATAGTGGTCGTAGCCTAAGGTATAGCCCACGTCTACAACGCGCATGAGATCACCGGTGTTAAACCACGCATCACCATCAGCAAGCGCGTCACGCAAAATTTTTCCCTCGGTGGCGTTGGGATCGGTATAGCCTTCAAACACGGTGTCTGGAGTGATCTTGCCAAGCAGCAAGCCGGCTTCTCCAGGCGCAACGGGAATGCAGCGGCCGCTGTCGTCTCGAATGATCTCGTCTTGATCAACGTCGTACTGCACCAGTATAACCTCCGCCGATGTCATGCCCACGGTAAGATCTTTGTTCATCAGATTAGCGAAAGCGACATTACCTTCGGATGCGCCGTAAATTTCACACACGCGTGTAATACCGTAGCGTTGCTTAAACGCCATCCAAATGTCTGGCCGCATGCCGTTCCCCATAATGGAGTGCAGTGGCATCTCGGCGTCGTCTGGCTCGGCGGTAGTATTGGTCAGGTAGCGGCACAACTCGCCGATATAAACCATGTGTGTGCAGCTGTTGTCGCGAATGTCACTGCGAAAGGCGCTAGCGGAGAATTTACGGCGCACATACATGCTTGCACCCGTTGTGAAAGAAGACCCCACACCCAGCAGCAGTCCGGTTGCGTGGTATAAGGGCAGGCAAAGATAAATACGGTTGCCGGGCTTGGTTTTCAGCCCGGCGGTGCCGGACATGTCAGCACTGATTAGGTAGCGCCGGTTCGACATAACCGCCGCCTTGGGCAGACCTGTCGTGCCTGAGGTGTATATGTACAGGGCCGTTTGGCCGATGGTGTTGAGGCCGGTTTCGGGTGGATTCTGATCGCTGGCCTGTTGTTGCATTGTATCCAGATCCATCGCCCATTCGGGACAGGATGCCGTGCTGGTTGCTGCGTCGCTAACAAAAAGAAAATCTTGCCCAGAAACCAAATTCAGTTCCTTATGAATGGCGTCGACGGCGGTGATCACTTCGCCTCCGAAGATGCATTTCTTGGCTTTGATGACGTTGATGCAATGTTGCAGCGAGCCCCCTGTCAGATTGGTGTTGAGCAATCCAGCGGTCACCCCAAGTTTGTTCAGTCCGACCAGTAAGGCCAAAAACTCGACGCGATTTTCCATCATCACGCAGACCGTATCGTTGCGGACTAAACCTTGGGATTTGAATGCACTAGCGTACTGATTCGCCAATGCGTTGAACTGCGTCCAGTTCAATTCCTTGCCCTCACATACGATGGCACTGTGATGGCCGAGAAATTTGGCATTATTTTCTACGCGAGCGCCAAAACAGTCGGCAACGTCTGCGGGTCTGGGTTTCATGCCTTTCTTAAGTTTTAACAGTGCGGGTAACTGGCCGAGTGTGGCGATGTCTTTCAGCAGTTGCATCTGATCGATCCTTATGGGGTGGTTTCCTCCGTGCTGAGCTTAGCTCTTGCACTGGCGGGCCGAAAGTCCTAAAACTCTGCAAAGGAATAAAGGAGGTGAAGCAGTGAATCAGTGGACAGTGGGCGAGGTAAAGATTACTCGGATTGTGGAAATCGAGAGTCTCGGGGGATCTCGATTTATTCTGCCAGATGCGACCAGAGAAGCCTGTTTGCCATTTTCCTGGATGCAACCGCACTTTATGGACGAGCAGGGAAATTTGCAGATGAGCGTCCATGCGCTTGTGGTCGACACGGGCGACCGAAGGATTCTGGTGGACACCTGCATCGGCAACGATAAGGAGCGTCACGTGCCCAACTGGTCCCATCTGCAGACGCACTTTTTGCAGGATCTAACGGACGCTGGATACCCGCCCGAGACCATCGATACGGTGTTGTGCACCCACCTGCACGTGGATCACGTTGGTTGGAACACGATGTTGGTAGACGGCCAATGGATACCAACCTTTCCTAATGCACGCTATTTGTTTGCCGAGACCGAATGGGAGCATTGGGATGCCAATGAGGACGAGTCGGTGTACGGCCCTGTTTTGGCTGACTCGGTTCGACCCGTGGTCGAAGCAGGATTAGTCGATTTGGTGGATGTCGATTATCAGGTGTGCCCGGAGGTTTGCCTTGAGCCGACGCCCGGCCATACACCCGGTCACGTGAGTGTGCACATACGGTCGGCTGGTTCAGAGGCGTTGATTACCGGAGACTGTATTCATCACCCGGTGCAAATGAGTCGCCCCGACTGGTGTTCATCCGCAGATGTGGATCAAGCTCGGGGACGACAAACACGCGAATCGCTGTTGGCGCGTTACGTGGATGATGAAATCCTGATTATCGGTACCCACTTTGCGACACCGACTGCCGGTCACATCAAGCACCTAGACGGCGGCGGTTATTTTTTGAAGGTTTCTGGTTGACGAACTCGCCATCGCGCCATGTCGGGAATAGGTACCTCAGAGGCCTGATCGAAGTCCGCTCGGCCGGTTAAAGCGTCAGAACGAGTCAAATGGGCGACCGCTTGGAACATCGCCCGGATATACCGACCGTCCCCTAAAAAGTACCGTTCGTACCTTAGACGAAGAAGATCGCCGATCTAATAGCCAGTCTGGCACTCCACTTTTGCTCGAGATCGATTCACGTGTTCTATGGCCTAACTCGGACGTCTTTGATTTTTTCAGGATGCTTCGGAAAAGCATTGGTTGTGTCGTTTTGATTCACTTTACCTCGCAACAAGGTGATCAACTGCGGATTTTCCGGTGGCTGGCATTGGTTACCGGAAAATGAGTAACCGAACCCTGCTCTCGTCACTGCTGAACATGCTCGCACCTGACATACGTTCCTCTCTTGGCGAGTTACAAGGAACGTTGCAGCTGGTTGCTCACGATTTAGCGGCTCGACGGGCCGACGATTCCATGTCTCAACGTCGAATGGAATTGGTGGACAACGCCAGTGTTCGAGTCTCTGAACTGACGAACATGCTAAGCATCGTGACCAAGCTGGATGCGTTAAGTCAGGGGGGATTGAAACAGCAACCAGAGTACGTTGATCTTCTGCGACTTTTTGATCAGCTTGCCCACAGGATAAATGGCCAATCTGCAGGTGCTCAAGTGGATCTGGAGGTTCGGTACGAACCGGAAGACCGCGAAAGGCTTCAACATCTGTGTGTTGATGCCGCGAACTTACTTCAGCTGGTGACCTA
>JAAXKB010000034.1 GCA_012269545.1 Gammaproteobacteria bacterium
ACGCGATCGAGCCGTATTCACCACTCTTCGTTGAAGAGCCCGTTCTCAGCGAGCACTTGGACGCAATGGCCGAGCTGCGCCGGCATACTCATGTGCCTATCGCAACCGGCGAACGACTGTTCTCCCGTTTTGATTTCAAACACCTGTTTACCCTTGGGGCAGCAGACATTATTCAGCCTGATCTTTCCCACGCTGGCGGCATTACCGAATGCAAAAAAATCGCCGATATGGCGGAAACCTGGGACATTGCCCTAGCCCCGCACTGCCCGCTAGGCCCCATTGCCTTGGCCGCTTGCCTGCAGGTCGACGCTGTTTGCCAAAACGCCTTTATTCAGGAGCAAAGTCAGGGAATTCACTACAACCAAGCCAACGACCTGACACACTATTTGGAAAATCCCGAAGTTTTCGCCTTTCAAGACGGCTTCGTTGGCATCCCCAAAGGCCCGGGGCTGGGCATCCAGATCAACGAGGAGGTGGTCAGAGCCAGGGCTCTGGAGGGTCACAGGTGGCGCAACCCGATTTGGCGACATCCTGATGGCAGCATCGCCGAGTGGTAAAGCCTGACAGCGCGATCACGCCAATATTTGTTAATTAACGCAAGAGGAACAGCATGAGCAATATTGCTTTCATTGGATTAGGCAACATGGGTAGTGGCATGTGCGCCAACTTAGCCAAGGCGGGTCATCAGGTGCACGCCTTTGATTTGAATACTAAGAGCATTGAAAACGCGGTTCACGCCGGCGCACTGGCCGCGACCAGCATTGCCGAATGCGTGCGGGATGCAGAATTTGTCGTCACTATGCTACCCGCCGGTAAGCACGTGCACGCCGTTTACTTTGATGACGATGGCGTGCTCGCACATGCCAATAACAGCGCCCTGCTTATTGACTGTTCAACCATCGCCGTTGATGAGGCGCGAAGCGCCGCAGCACAAGCCCAGCAAAGACAATTCAAAGCACTGGACGCTCCTGTCTCCGGCGGCGTGGCTGCCGCCAACGCCGGCACGCTGACCTTTATGGTCGGCGGCGAGCAAAGCAACTTCCAGCAGGCAACACCGATTTTGCAAGCCATGGGCAAAAACGTCTTTCACGCGGGGCCCTCGGGCAACGGGCAAGCGGCTAAAACCGCCAATAACATGTTGCTGGGCATATCCATGATCGCCACATCTGAGGCTTTCAATCTGGCCGAAAAGCTGGGTCTGGATGCGCAGACATTCTTTGACATATCGTCCAAAGCGTCCGGCCAGTGCTGGTCTATGACTTCCTACTGTCCGGCTCCCGGCCCGGTGCCGGCCTCGCCAGCAAACAAAGACTACGAACCTGGCTTTGCCGTCGCCATGATGCTCAAAGACTTACGACTTGCAAGAGACGCTGCAGAGGGAGCGAAGGCCCTCATTCCCTTTGGCGAGCAAGCCGAACGCCTTTATGCCCAACTTGACGAACAGGGCTTCGCAGCTAAGGACTTTTCGGTCGTCATGCGGCAACTTCAGGAAAATTGATCCGGCTAGCGAGCAGCGTTAGCCCCGCTGCGAAGCACAGTGACGTATTCCTGCCATGACAGGCTGCCGTCGCTATTGAGATCCACAGCCAAAAACGCCGGACGATAGGCGCGCATGCGTTTGACCTGACGCGCTCTGGCGAAGTCAATTTCTGCGTTAGCGTCTATGAAAGCTCGGAACTGCAGCATCGTGAGGTTACCGTCACCGTCCTCGTCGGCAGCCTGATAGTTTGCATGCACCTGACGCAGCGTTTTCAACAGCGCCTCTCGATCGTCACTTTCTGATGCTATGGCCCCAAACGACATAAGCGCCAGTATGGATCCCGCCAGCATCTGGCCAGCCCACCTTTGTATGGTCGCCGAAATTGTTCGCTGTGCAGGCCCGTGGGTTGATCTCCACATACTTCTCTCTCCACTTTAATTTCATTAGAACTTCGGTTATTCGCTGCTACGCCCCTCAAAGATCGCCACCTCCCGGGACAACGCCAACGTCTCTCGTGACTCCTCAGCAGACAACAGGCCCACCAAGGTATCCATCAAGTGATTGAAAAACAGGTCGCTGGCCTTTCCCCGAAACGCGTTTTTCGCGCGAGACTGCTCGTACATCGAAATGCTGATAAAGCGAATTGCCGAGTCCACACGCCTGTCAAAACCTTCTGGGTCAAGCAGGGGAAGCGCCTGCCGCAGAAGCGCAGCAATGCGATCATCGGATTCACCCGCCCCACGCCTCACCGACACCAGAGTAGATACATTGCCTACCGCCAGCATTAGGCTAAAAGCGCGAATGTATCGACGAAAATCTGCGCTTTCCCGCCCGAGCATAAACGTAGGCTTCACCATGACCTGCACAACATCTCGCAGCGAGGGGCTTGCCGTCTTTCTCTCCAGTTCCTCTAATGCCACCTCACGAGCTCTCACAATTTGCTGGTCTCTGAACCGATGCGTGGCCTCAATGAGCCCTTCCATATTCTTGAAGTGATACTGCAATGCGGATTCGTTTTTTTGACCAGCTTTCTCAACGATCTCGCGAATGGTTACGTTAGACGGGCCTTTTTCCGCGAAGAGCCATTCGGCTGCCTTCATCAATGCCAGTCTCGTCGCGTCTCCCCGAGCCGCTTTGTGTTCCACCAACTTCACTGCCATACGTCCCATTTGTCCTGTGTCATGTCAGTGATGCTCTGCCCCAAACGTTATAGCCGGCAATCCGCGGCGTTTGCGGCAGATACATCCCCTGCCACTCTCTAACGGAAAAGGGACTGCTGTCCAACAGGCCTCTCATATCCCGATTGATGTGGCAACCACCTGCGATTTTACCCCAGAGTCCGTCCAATCGATGCTGCCACTTCGCCACAGACGCATCCGGCGCAAGTGCGTGTTCCGCGAGCAAAACGAGACCGCCGGGACGCAGCACTCTGGCCACTTCCGCTAAAGCTCGTGCGGGGTCCGGAATCGTACAAAGGGTATACGTTATCACCGCAGTATCAATGGAGTCGGCATCCAACGGAATATCTTCTGCACTGGCCTCACAATACTCGATGGGCACCTTGGCATACGCCACCTTCGATTGAGCAAGCGCCCAACTCTCTCGGCTGGGGTCAACCCCAATCACTTGGGTCACCGCCTCTGCATCATAGTGCTTGGCATTCAAACCGGTTCCAACACCCAATTCTAAAACCCGGCCAACAGCTTGGGGCACGACCTTTTCGCGCTGACGCTCAACCGCCGGAGCACCGCAAGCACAGTTAATCACATGCGGCAAAATGCGTTTTTCATAAAAAGACATCACTCGCCCCCATTGGCTGCGGATAAAACGAACTCAATTAAACGCTGATACAAGACCCAGCAAAATAGTGAGGGAGATCCCCCACAAAATCACGCCAAAAAATACGTCAATGGGACCGGCGTAACGCTGCAGAACCTCGCTTAGCCGACCGAAGCTCACCAGCACCGCGACAAGGGCGTACCATAGCGCGTCAATGACGCCCGCCAGCGTAGCTGCCGCCAACTGGGTTGAAAGTTGTTGCTCCGAGGTCAAGAACTGGCTGAACACGGCCAAGAAAAAAAACAGGATTTTGGGATTGAGGAATACGATCAAAAAGCCATCCTTGGCATACCGCCAAAGGGGTAAGGCCGCGTCGTCAAATTCTGAAACCTGATCGTCAAGGGTGCTAATTGCCAAACCGCCGCGAATCATCACGGTGCCGAGATAGCACAAGAACACTACTCCCATCACCTGCACGGTCAGCATAAGCCACCCGGTATGGATCAAAACAGACGCCACACCAAGGACCACGGCCATCGCATACAGCCAAACGCCCACACCGTGCGCAATTGCAGTCACCAAACCCGCTGATTGCCCGCCCCACAAAGACCCACGCAGAACCAATGCCAGACTCGGCCCGGGCGACGCCGCCCCGGCAAACAGCGTTGCGGCCAATAAAATCCAAGTAACATCGCTCATCTAATAGTCGTATCTAGGCCGACGGTTAATGGATCGTATCGGTACAAACGATCCATAGAATGCTTGCCCGCGCGAGCTGCTGCTCGATCGCGAAGCCAAGCTTTGAGACCGGACAAGTGAAAGATTGAGGCATTGCGACGCGACCCGCGCTGTACCCCAGCTGTTCGAGCCTTACGCAGATCTTCATAGCGTTGCAGTGCTACAACCACGTCAGAAGTAACGCTCAAACAATTGGCAAGTACTATCGCATCCTCTATTGCCATGGCAGCGCCTTGCGCCATGAAGGGTAGTGTCGGGTGACAGGCATCACCGAGCAGACTCACGCGATTAATACCCCATGTTTGCATAGGCGCTCGGTCAAACAGCCCCCACTTAAACACGGTTCCGTCATCTGACTGGTCAAGCAACTGCTGAATCGAATCATGCCAGCCGGCAAAATCTGCCCGCAGCTCGGACTTAGAACCTGCTTCGACCCAAGATTCTTCCTGCCAACCGGCCTTTTCAACAACGCAAACGCAGTTCACGAATTCGCCGCCGTTAACAAAGTAATGCACAAAGTGTTTTCCCGGCCCCCACCAGACTGTGGCATTGGGCGCTATCAGTCCGTCGGACAGCCGACTCGCGGGAACCAGCATTCGCCATGCAACATTACCCGTGAAGTTCGCCTGTTGCTCTCCCCACAGGCACGCACGCACAGATGAGTGAATGCCATCGGCGCCAATGAGTAAATCAAGCTGATGCTCTTGTCCGCCGGCAACCAAGCGCACCCCATCAGCACTTTGAGTAAAACGTGACATTCCGCTGGACAGTCTTAAATGAATATTTGCCTCCGCTGACACGGCAGCGGCCAACGTTTCTATTAAGTCCCCTCGATGAATGTGGTAGTAGGGCGCGCCGTAACGCTCGACGGCTGCGTCTCCCAGTGTGGTTTCGGAAATAAGCCTGCCACTGCGCCAGCTACGCACTTGCGTGGCCTTAGGCAAAAAACCCTTGGCCATCAAAGCATCCTGCAGCCCCAGCTGGTGAAGCACATGGGAAGCATTTGGTGAAAGCTGTATCCCTGCACCTGTTGCAACGCACTCATCCGCCTGCTCAAACACCTGCACCTGGTGGCCAGCGCGAGCGAGGCAGAGCGCTGCGGTTAAACCGCCAATGCCGCCACCGACCACACCGACCCGAAATCGGTTTGCAGGTGTTGTGGGGTTCGATTGTGTCAACTGCCAGAGACCCTGCGATCCACACCAGCCCAGAAAGGTTCGCGCAGGTCTTTGCGTTTGATCTTACCCACAGGGCTTTTCGGCAATGGCTCGGTGGTAATCGTGATAGCACTGGGTTTTTTATAAGAACCCAAATCTGCGCTCACCCTATCGATCAGCTCCTGCTCGGTGACAGACGAACCCTCGACCACCACGCACAGGGCATGAGGAGTTTCACCCCAGCGTTGATGGGGAATGCCAAATACCGCTACTTCAACCACATCCGGGTGGCCCGCCAAAACGTTTTCAATCTCCGCAGGCCAAATATTGAAGCCTCCGGAAATAATCATGTCGTCGGCTCGATCCACGACATACAAATACCCATTGGCATCCAGCTTGCCCAAGTCACCGGTTTTGATCCAACCGTCAACAATGCGCTCGGCACTCGCTTCAGGGTTATTCCAAAATTCGCTCATCATGCCGTCCGAACGGGCAACAATTTCACCCACCTCATTCGCGGCTACTCGATTATTGTCCTCATCCCATATTTCCACCTCGGAGAAAGGCAGCGCCAAGCCGCAAGCGCGCAGCGGGTTCGAGCCCTCAATTTGGGCAAACCACTGGGCCGAATTCATCATGGAGACCGGTAACACTTCGGTTTGACCGTATCCTTGATAAAGGACGTCGCCGAACACCTCACGAGCGGCTAGTGCCGTGGCATCCTGAATGGGGGCCGCAGCACCCAGCAGACATTTCAGAGACGAAAAGTCTCGAACTCTGTCGCCATTGTCGTGCACGACGGCATTCACCATGGTCGGCACCATGAAAAGAAAGTTGACCCTCTCGTGTTCGATCACATCCAAGGTATGTTGGGTATCGAAATGATCGAGCATGACGTTGCAGCCGCCGGACAGCCAAATGGGCAGATACTGATAACCGGAGCCATGGGAAATGGGTCCTAAATGCAGACATTTGTCACCGGGTTCTACCGGCGGAAAGGTGTAAAACCAATCCCGCCCAGCAGCGAGCCAAGCCTTGTGCGTATAGGCCACACCCTTGGAGAGCCCCGTCGTGCCTCCCGTATGACGAATAATAAAATAGTCACTCGGCGACACCGGTACGTCGGGGTCTTCCGATGACTGACTGGCCAACCACTGCTCATAACCACTGTCTCTGACAAAGATATGCTCCAAATCCGGCAACTCCTGCTGCAAACCCTCCACTTCATGAGCGTGCACTTCACTGACCAGCAGTGCTCGGCAGTTGGTATGACCCAACATATGGGTATGCGCAGGTCGACCATTACGCGGATATAAAGGCACCCGCACCAAATTTGCGATGGCAGCTGCTTGAAACAAATCCGCGGCCTCAACGGAATTATCTTCCAGCACACCCACGCGGTCACCGGGCTTCAAGCCCATACTGAGCAGACCGTTAGCGAGGCGGACGCCTCGTTCCCAGGCTTGCGCAAAGGTTAGGCGGGTCTCGTTGTGTACGATCGCTTCTCGACTGCTGTAATGCAGCGCCGCCCGGCGCATCAAGGTTCGTACGTCCATAGTCATATCCCTCCCTGCTTGCCAAGGATGCTACCTGTGAGATGCCTGATTTTGTACTGCTGTGTCGAACTGAGCATCGTTGCCCGAAACACGGGTTGCTGCCAATATCTGAGGTTAGAAAGACTGGAGGGAAAGGCATGAAACACCTCAGGGTTTGTATTGTAACAGTGGCCTGTTGCTTGGCCTCGTCACTGACTTTTGCCAGCGATGGGTTGAAGGACCTTTTCAACTACTACCCACTGCCCGAGGGCTTGGGCTCGTCAGGACAACCATCTCCCACCCAGTTTGCCGCTATCCGCGCCGCGGGCTTTGACGTAGTGCTGAACCTTGCCATGCCTACGTCGGAAAACGCCTTGGCGGAAGAAGGCCGTCTGGTCAGCGAGACCGGCATGACCTATGTGCATATCCCGGTACCTTGGGATGCCCCAAATTCAGAGCACCTGAAAAAATTCTTTGCTGTTCTAGATGCCATGCGTCGGCTAGATCAGCGGGTTTGGGTGCACTGCGCCGCGAATTATCGCGCGTCCGCCTTCGCCTATAAGTACCTGACCCTGCGGCGAGGATTAAGTGCAGAGGAGGCCAGCACACCGCTATTGACCCAGTGGCTTCCGCAAATGGATGCTAACTGGCGGAACATTTATGACCTTGGCCAAAAGGATCTTGATCAGCCATGAGTGCAGTCACCGCTACTGAATTGTCGGTCCTTGAGGCTGCTGAAGGTTTACGTCTGGAACTCAGCGACCGGCGCCGAGAAATTGACGAACTGAGACAGTTGCCACAGGACTTGGCCGATCGCCTCGCGGAAATGGGCTTCTATCGTCTGGTGGTGCCGCAATCCCTTGGCGGTCTCGGCATTTCGCCAACGATCTTCTGCCAGTTGTGTGAAACCCTAGCCAAGGCCAACGGCTCTACCGCTTGGTGCATCTTTATCGGCGCAACCTCGCAGTACTTATTTGGTGCTCTGCCCCAGACCCAGCTTCAGCGCATGCTTGAAAACCCTAACGTAATTACGAGCGGCGTCTTCGCGGACAGCGGCACCGCGCTGTTTGAAGAGCGCGATGGCAAGCCCGGTTATCTGATTAACGGCCATTGGCGCTGGGGATCAGGCTGCCGTAACGCAGCGTGGATATCCGGCGGCATTCATGAGGTAGACGCTCAGGGTGAGACCATCGTTGGCGCGTCGCCGTTAACTCGGGTCTTTTTTCGCCCGGAAGAAATTGACATTGCCGACAACTGGCACGTGTCAGGCATGCGCGGCTCTGGCTCCAGCGACTATCTTGCGACAAACGTTTGGGTGCCAAGCGAGCGAATGGCGGGCAACGTCGAGGACGGCGACCACGCCAGCCAGCCCATATATCAATTTCCAAAATTCGCTCTGCTCGGCATTCCCATCGGTGCGATTTGCCTGGGCATGGCACGCGCCTGCCTTGATGAGGTGATCGGTGCCGCCAAAGAAAAAACACCTCAATGCAGGCGTCGACCTCTCTCTTCACGACCATCCT
>JAAXKB010000003.1 GCA_012269545.1 Gammaproteobacteria bacterium
ATTCGTTAAACAATGCTAATTCAGACATGCTCTCTCCCTTTATTCTTATTCGTTTATTCTTATTCGTTTGGCACTTTTTTTCGCATCTCTTTGAGAATCACAGACGCCACGAAAGACTATCGCCAAATCTTACTCAACGCAAAGTCTGGCCAGGTCGCGCGAACTGAAAACTAAAATCAGCAGAAGGCACTGCATGGCTAAAGAGAAACAGTGCACTCCGCGCCTTCCACAAATGCTGTTTGCACACTTTCGATTTTCTAAGGCCGGGGTCTTAAACGCCGTCATTCAGCATGAGCTTTGAGGCTCCCCAACGGCCCGTGCACCAGATCAAAAGGGTTGAGTTTTTAAATTACTCTATGCTATCAACTAAAAGTATAGGAGGGCCGTGGGCTTCATCTTTTTACTAAGGACCAATCCTTGGACGTTTGGCTAGAGGATTTGTTGAGAAAGACCCAGCGATGAGCAAAGAGGTGCAGTTGTTGCACCACTCTCAAGTGTCTGCCAAATGAAAACTGCGTACTTAGTAATGCGCCTACTTTGAGTGTACAAGCATGAACGACAGCAAATCACAGCTGCGTAGCCGCATTGTTTACCAATTCTCGAGCAATAAGATCACGCGCAGGACGTCGGCTGTCAGCCGCATGGGCTTGCTAAGAGGTCTGGCGCTCGGGATGTCCGCATTCCTCTTTGCTTCTTGTACGAGTATCAGAGTCGACAGCGTTGAGGAGGAGCGTTTTGACACGTACCCCTGCTCTAACAGCGCACTGTGCGCGGTTGATGACCGCATCAGGGTTCTAGAGCGGGACAGAATCGTCTCCGGCGGGGTAGCGCGTAATACCACAGGTACACTGAAGCCGGGCTGTTCTTCCAGCGGCCGTTTGTATCGTTGCGTCACTCGGGAATACGTTTACGAACAGCCACTCACGGATCCGGTCTCAGCAGAACTGTTTCGAGCATTCGCCGACGGCTATGTATCGAGCCGCATGACACCTGCACCGTCCAAGTGCGAGATAGTCACAACCCAAAAATCTATGAATGCCAGTTACAGGGCTATCGACCAGTACTACAACTTTGCCTATGCGGACCCGTCGCGCACTCGGGTGCTTGATCGCACCGGATCAGCACTGGAAGACCATACGGTCGCTGTATTCCAATGCAATCGTGATTGTTCTTATGACCTCAAAAACGATCGATGGTCGAATCAAATCGAGGTGGTTTTGAGCAAATCGCGCACCAGTGGACGCCTTACACCGCCGATAAAGCAGGCGCGCGCTGAGGCCGTCCAGTCATTTTTAAATCATTGTCTGATGGAGGGTGCATGACACTACGCAACAACAAAATCTTGACGTTTCTATTAGCCGCACTGCTTGGCACCGCCGCGCAGGCGGCCGACTTGCCGATCGTTGCAGTTGCTCAATTTGAATCAACGGTGGATAACGAGGGTTATTTTCGAACAGAGTCCAATCCCGACAACTACGAGGCGATGCTTGAAACTCAGCTGATTAAAGTTGGGCGCTTCACAGTATATGAACGCAATAAGTTAGATCAGGTGCTTGGCGAGCAAGGGTTGCAGCAAAACCTTTCCAATAATGGTACCCAGCTGCAAATCGACGGCGTCGACTACTTGGTGTATGGCTCCATAACCAAAAAATCTACTCAGAAAAAACAAATGCAGACCGGTCAGTTCAGCTCTGTATCGGTGATATCAACCTTTGGTGTAGACATTAAAATTGTAGATGCGACCACGGGCGAAATTCGACGAGCAGAAGCTATCGAGGCCAGTGTTCAGGCTGGGCAAGGCGTAGCTACCGGGAACTTTCGCACAGCGGAAGCGACAGGAAGTGGCCTGGTAGAGGCCCAACGATTAGTCGCGAAAAAGTCCGCCGCGCTTCTCGCTGAAAGCATCTTCCCAATTCGCGTAGTCGATGTGGATCAGGGAGACATCTATCTCAACTATGGCGATTCCATTTTAAGTGTCGGCGATCAGGTCACGCTGGTACGGGAAGGACGGCAGATCGTCGATCAGGACACCGGGAAAGTTCTGGGCTCAAGGGAGCGCGTCTTGGGCGCCCTAGAGATCACCAGCGCCAATGCAAGCTTTTCAATCGCGAGAAGAGTTGGAGGGGCCTTCGACGTTAACACTGGTGATAGGGCCAAAATTTCATTGACGGTTAGCCAGGCTAACAGCAGTAAACAGAGAGAGAAAAAAGGACGAAGAATATGAACATCATAATGAACACGGGAAAAATCCTCGTGATAGCGGTATCACTGGTCTTTTCCGGTCTGGGATTCAGCCAAAACAAACCCGTGATTGCAGTAAGCGAGATCACAACGGGAATCGGTAATTTCAGTACCATGAGCATCCAGCTGGCGTTGGAAAACGCGCTGCAAAAGACCAACAAATTCACCATTATGGAGCGATCTCGTCTCGACTCGCTGCTGCAGGAGCGAGGCTTATCTGCGGCCGGTATTACGGACGGTATCAGCGATTACTCAGGATTTTCTGGCGTGGACTACCTCGTCTATGGCAGCGTTTCTAACGTTACAGTTGCCAATAAAAATGTGTTGATTGCAGCGAACTGTGAAGCGTCCATGTCCATGAACATCAGAGTCGTTGATGTGGCCACGGGAGAAATTCGCATGTCCGAAAGCGTGCAAGTTGAAGACGTTGTAAACACAGTGCTGGATGCAAACGTTAATGCGTGCTCGGGCATCAGCTTGTCGAGCATTAACATTTTGGGCGAAGACGTTTCTGACGGCATAGCAAACAAATTGACGATGAGCATCTTCCCCATCAAGGTCGCCAATGTTAACGGTAGCCAGGTCTATTTGAACTACGGTGAAAACACCATTTCAGTCAATCAGATTCTAACGATCAAATCTGTTGGCGGTGGCTTTGTTGATCCCGATACTGGTGAATTGCTTGGGGCTGAAGAAGTGACCACCGCGGTTATTTTAGCCTCCGATGTTCGCTCCAAGTTTACCATTGGAGAAGTCGTTGCAAGAAATGCCGATATTGCTGTGGGCGACATCGCTTACATCTTGAACAACAAGAAGGCAAAAAAATCCGTTAAGAGTTGTATCTCGAATACGTCGAAAGCCGTGAAGACTTGCGATAGCAAACCGGGTTCAAAAAGCTGTAGCAAGGCTTCGCAACGAAAGGCTGACTCTTGCTCTGTACTGATGGATCTGTAAGCGTCGCGACGCCCGGCTATTAGAAATCTAAAAGCCGGGTTACATGCCCTTACGGAGGTCAATCGCGTACTGTGGATGCGGATGCCAGTTAAGTGGCCGCCGCCTAGCATGGTATTTGGCGGCCCGCCGGACGAAGTCCGGAAGTCATTTCAATCGATCATCTGTCCAACGGGCACCCGCCGTTTTGCGATTGGCGCCCATGATGTTGTGACAGACGACGTTTCATCCGACGTTTACCCAGCGGGCTGATGCTTTAGCCTTAGCCTTCAGGCGCCATACAGGCGAGCAGCCGTTGACCGGCATCGTCGTTCATTAAAACGCCCTGCCACTCGCAAAGCAGAACCGACTGCCACTTTCTAACCTGTCTGTGCGCTGCTGTTCACAGTTTCGGTCGCCTCGTTGCAAGTCAAAGCAGGAGAGGACTAAAGTGACACTGTCTAGCCCCGTCTGAGAAGGATTCAGCAACCATGCGCAACGCCCTGTTTCTTCCGATTTTTGTTAGCGCCATCATGGCGTCAGCGGCCCATGCCAAGGCGCCCATTGTCCAGCCCGGAGCGCCGGGAGAGGCCGTAAAAAACCTCACTCCCATAGAGGCCGTCGCGATTACTGATACCAGCTATTCGCCCGACGACGTTGCTTTTATGCAGGGCATGATCCCGCACCACGAGCAGGCTCTGATGATGGCAGAACTGGTCAGCGAGCGGACGAATCAGGCCGAACTGGGCGAAATTGCGGGTCGAATAAAAGCATCGCAAAAAGACGAAATCGAATTCATGCAAGGCTGGCTAAATGATCGAGGTGAGCCGATCGCAGGTAGCGACAGGCACATGGGACACAGCCAAACCGCGTATCCAGATGGACCGGTCATGAAGGGTATGGCAACCCCAGAACAAATGGCAGAACTGGCCGCCGCCAACGCCACAGCCTTTGATCGGCTTTTTTTGCAGTTAATGATTACGCACCATGAAGGCGCGGTGGAGATGGTTGAACATCTGCTGGATCAGCCCGGCTCAGCTTACGACCCTGTTCTTTTTGAATTCGTTGGAGACGTGAAAAACGACCAGCGTGTTGAAATCGAACGCATGCATGCGCTGTTAGTGACCCTGTACGAAGATCCTCGCGCAAACCTAAAACCCGGTCTGACCGATGCGGGCACCGCCATCAAAAACCTCAGGCTAATCTCATCGCTAGCCAAACCGCCTGGCTTTGTTGACCCGAACAATCCAAATGGACTTCCCAAAACCAAACAGACTGACAAGAAGAAAGAAAAAGATGTGGGTGACGATACAGAGGAGGAAGCCAAAGAGGCGAAACAAAAACCCACCGAAAGCGACTCACGTAAACGCTACCCAATGCTGAGCTTTTCCAATACCGACATGGCATTTTCAGGCGACACGCTGGTCGCTGGTAACTATCACGGATTCAACGTGTACGACCTTGCAGACCAAGGCATACCCAAACTCATCAGTTCCGTGGTTTGTCCCGGCGGCCAAGGCGATGTGTCCATCGTCGGTGATCTTCTCATCATGTCTGTGCAAGAAACCCGCAGCCGACTGGATTGCGGACTACAGGGCATCGCGGAAGATGTGAGCGAAGAACGCTTTCGCGGACTGCGGATTTTCGACATCAGCGATTTAGCAGCGCCCAAGCAGGTCGGAGCCGTACAGACCTGCCGAGGCTCCCATACTCACTCTGTCGTTGCCGGTCCCGGTAAAAACGGCAAAATCATCGTCTATAACTCCGGCACCTCAAGCATCCGTGATCAAGAGGAAATGAGCAGTTGCTTTGACGAATCGCCCGGCGACACCCGCACCGCGCTCTTTCGTATTGACATTATCGAGATTCCGGTGGACGACCCAGCAGCCTCACGAATTGTCGATAGCCCAGCTGTTTTTGCTGATGAAGAATCTGGGACTGTGGCCGGCCTGTGGCGAGGCGGTGATCACGGTGACGACACCCAGGACACCTACACCACCGACGCATGCCACGACATTACGGTGTTCCCGTCACTGAATATTGCTGCCGGAGCCTGCTCTGGCAACGGCATCCTGTTCGATATCACCGACCCCATGAAACCCAATCGTCTCGACGTCGTCACCGATCCGGGTTTTGCCTATTGGCATTCCGCCACGTTCAACAATGACGGCACCAAGGTGCTCTTTACTGACGAGTGGGGCGGGGGCGGACGGCCGAGATGCCGCGCCTTCGATCCGCTGGATTGGGGAGCCGATGCCATTTACGACATCGTTGACGGCAAACTCGAATTCCAAAGCTACTTCAAAATTCCCGCACCGCAGTTGGAACAAGAAAATTGCGTTGCCCACAATGGCGCCATCGTACCGGTGCCCGGCAGGGACATTTTTGTGCAGTCTTGGTACCAGGGCGGTATATCGGTCATTGATTTCACGGATTCCAGCGAGCCCGTCGAGATCGCTTACTTCGATCGCGGGCCCATCGACGCCGAAGCCCTCGTCACCGGTGGTTTTTGGTCGAGCTACTGGTACAAAGGTCTGATCTACGGCACGGAAATTATTCGCGGTCTTGATGTGCTCGAATTGACCCCCAGCGAGTATCTCTCAGAGCATGAAATCGCCGCCAGCAACATGGCCAACCTTGGCGGCGTGTTCAACCCACAACAACAGTTCCCCGTCACTTGGCCGCAACATCCCCAAATAGCGCTGGCGCACGTTGATCAGCTCGCGCGTGAAGACGAGGATGGTTCACGCTTTGATGCGCTGCGAACTTCGCTGGAAATGGCGCTGACTCGCGTGGAATCAAATCGAAAGGACAGGCGTTTGGCGAGAACACTGACAACCCATGCCGCTGAATTGAAAGACGCAGATCAGCGCCAGAATACTCTGCAGGCGCTGCTGCTTAACATTGCCCAACAATTGAAATAACAGGTGTCCAGCATTCCAATGCAGATGCTTCATCATCGACATTGTCGCAGCACAAAAAGTTGATCCAAGTCACTTAATTGGCCTTCACCCGGAAAAAACAGTGATCTGGTGCTCACAAATAGCCCTCTCCTTGGCATAGGTCTGGCGCTTATCTCCCCACTTGTTAGAAACGCTCTCCAACGAAAGCAAGAAGGGGCTTTGCCCTGCGCCTTCACGAAACCAACCTCACCGCTGGTGCGAAAAAATGCTCACAACGCCTACCATGAACCCCGTCGACGGGGTTCTTTCCAAAGCCAAGTGGCTAACCGGATTTATCCTGCTTTCGCTGGGGCTAGGGGCCCAAACTTTTGCGGCCTCACCAGATGATGAGGTCATTGAAGAAGTGGTGGTGACAGGATCCTATTTAAAAAGAACCGCTGCAGATTCCCCGTCTCCATTATCAGTTATCGGCGCCGCGCAGATCGAAGATCTTGGCGCTGCGGACGTTGCTGAAGTTATTGCCTCGCTCCCTTGGCAATCGGGCAGCCAGACCAGAGCATCTACCTTCCAAGGCGAGGGCGCTGATGGCCGAAATTCGATCAATCTTCGCAATCTTGGTCACGGCGCGACGCTGCCATTAGTCAACGGCAAACGGCAGGTGCCTAGCTGGTACAACGACCGGGGAAATGCTTCGGTTAACGTGACTGCACTAGTGCCTAACATTGCGATTGAGCGGATTGAAATCGTCAAGGACGGTGCCTCTTCACTTTACGGCTCCGATGCCATTGCAGGCGTCATCAACTTTATAACCAAAAGAGATTTCGAAGGTTTCGATATCCAGTATCAGTTTTCGACAGATGAAGAAACCGGCAAGGGTGACGCCAATAACTTGGGCGTTATTTGGGGTGTTCGCGCCGACAGGGGTGGCATCGTCGCTGCGACATCATTTTTAAACCGCGATGAAATCAACGTAGATGACCGCTATGAGCGATTTGGCGGATCGACGGCATCTGGTACCGGACAACCCGGACGGATCGTTCCACGCGGAACTGTTGTCTGGGCAGACCATGGCTTGCGACCTGGCGAGGTCGTGGGGAGTGTCGATGGTGAAGGCGCCTTCCCCAGAGACGCCTTGGGCCTTTCATATGGCCAAGCCGATGTGAATTGTGAAGATGCCGCCGCCTTGGAGGAAGGTGGCGCACTGGGGCCCGTATTCGGAAATAACATTTGTGCATACGACTTTGGCTCGTTCTTCGCGCTTCAGGCAGAAGAATCTCTCCGCAACACTCACGTCACCGGCGATTACGATGTCACCGACACACTTGAAATCTACTTTGAATTTGCCAACACCACGTCGCGTTTTGACCGGCTGAATTCGTTAAACCCCAACGCGCCAATTTTGACCATCGGAGTTGATCACTTCGGCAATATAGAGGATGCCTTCAGACGCGGTATTGAGGTGATTCCGGTGGGCAACCAAACACGCTTGATCGGCGGTACAAGGAACACCTCATCGGATCGTCGCCCCTTGGACACTTTCACAAAGACGGTTCGATCGGACGAGCGCGCAGTCATCGGCGGCATTTGGGATACAGAATTAGCCGGCAGAGCTTGGACCATCGACGTTTCTTAAACAGCGAGCGAGCACGATTCTGCCACCACACAAGTTCAGGATACGCTGAGCGCACAAATGGAGCTCGCAATTGCCGGTCTGGGCGGCCCTAACTGCGACATCGTGAACGGTACCCCGGGAGATGGTAATCAACGCTATGCAGATTCAGGAGGTGTTTTTTTCGATCCAACAGGGGGCAATTGCTACTACTTTAACCCTTTTGGTAACGCTCGATTTGACCGCGACGGAAATGAACAGACTGACCTGACTCTGGTAAACCCTGCTGAGCTCT
>JAAXKB010000045.1 GCA_012269545.1 Gammaproteobacteria bacterium
GTGATCGCGATGGCCACGGCGTATTTCATTGCTTCCTTCATACCTACTCCTCTCGTTGGTTAGGTATGTGAAAAAAACCACCGCTTTTGGCGGGGGGGTAGAAGAATCCGATGAGCGGTACCAACAACTGGATAAGCCGCTGGGAGGGTTGGGTTCGCGTGACAGACGCGCTTTTTGCGATCCCAACCCTCGGTTTGACTGATTGCAATCCCTAAATTTGCTCAATCAGCCAACATAAATGTCGACCAGTCGATAGGGTCAATGGTTCAATACTCCTTCGGTCATTCAACAGATTGTTTGCGCCGAAGCGAGCCTAGGGATGGGAGGTGCGCTACACAATGTGTTGAAACTAGGGGGGCAGCATTACTTCAGTTAGCAGTGACTCGGCGCAAACAAAACTTTCGTTCGGCGCAAAAATGGCCTTTGGTGTTGGCGCAACAGGAGAGGCCGTCTACCTCGGATTATTCAATACTTTCATCACCATCTACTACAACCAAGTGATGGAGTTAAACAATGCACTGATTGGTATCGCGATTATGCTCGCCATGATCGGTGACGCCATTTCGGATCCGGTTGTTGGCATCATATCCGACCGCTGGCGCTCTAGGCTCGGGCGGCGGCATCCGTTTTTGTGGCTGGCGCCTGTGCCGCTCACGCTGACCCTGTATTGCGTGTTTAACCCTCCAGAATTCTTGTTGGGTGAGTCCAGCGAATTTGGTCAGTGGGGTCTGTTTGTCTGGCTTGCGGTTTGGACCATTTTGAGCCGCTCGTCACTGACGCTCTACAGCGTGCCGCATATGGCGCTTGGCGGAGAGCTGTCAAAAAACCAGCACCAGCGTTCGCAGCTGTTCAGTGCGAATACAGTTTTCGCCTATGTGGCCGGTGCTTCTTTCGGGTTTGCGGCTTGGAGCTTTTTCTTTGCCGGTGAGCGTGTGCGTGCGGCAGACGGGCTATTGGTGCCCGGTCATTTGGCGGCTGAGGCCTACGGGCCGCTGATTCTGACCGCGTGCGCTCTCATTCTTGTATCGATGTGGGCCTGTGCTGCGGGCACGTCCCGTCACATTCCGCATCTGTCCTCGGCCCAGCTTGCGGAAAACCGCCTGACGGTGGTGACGCTGCTGAAAGAAATTTTAAGCACATTAAGAAATCGCAATTACCTGATCGTGCTGCTGGGTTATTTCTTTTTTATGATCGCCAGTGGCATATACGACACCCTAAATGTGTTCATCAACACGTACTTTTGGGAACTCCCGCCTGACAAAATTCGCTGGTTGGGTCTGATCGGGGCACCTTCAGCCATGCTCGGCGCCTTGCTCTCGCCTTTATTGATGAAGCGTTTTGATCGCAAGCCAGTGATGCTGGTGGCTTTAGCTGGAACGACCTTGTTTGCTCAGTTAGTCGTGAACCTTCGCCTGCTTGGTTTGATGCCAGAAAATCATGATCCCATGTTGATGCCCTATTTGTTGGCGAATGCTGCGGGGTTCACGTTCTCGCTTGGACTCGGAACCGTTGCGGTACTGTCCATGCTCGGCGACATCATTGATGAAAATGAGTTGGTCACAGGCGAACGGCAAGAAGGGCTTTTTTATTCAGCGCGGGCATTTTTTGCCAAAGCATCCTATTCCTTCGGCCATTTTTTCGCGGGGATTATGCTGGAGTATTTCATTGAACTGCCGTTTAAAGCGGTTCCCGGAGGCTTGGAAACGGACGTCCTGACACGCCTAGGGCTGACTGCGGGGCCGATAATGGGGGCTGCGGCGCTGATCGCGTTGGTGGTTTACAGCCGCTATGACTTAACGAGGAACAGACACAAAGAAATTATGAGCATTCTGGCTTCAAGGTCCTCAAGGGCCAGTTGATCCGCGTCAACCGAGTCCGACATCAGTTGACCGGATCCATCGCCGGTGGAAACCACTCGCAGGCGACAACCTCATGCTGGCCCTCATAGACTCGCATGCCCAGCAAATAGGGACCGGCTGGCACCGGCAGCCAGTTTTCCCGCACCTCTGGCGGTTCGGCGCTCAAATAGAGCGTCAAACTGCCGTCGTCTGCATAAACGAGTCCGGGAGTACGGTCGCTGATGGACCAGCGATCAATCTCGTTAGCGACCAGATACATGTCCGTCCCATAGGCGGTCAGTGACCAAAACGCATCGCAGGGCGGCATGTTGTCTGCCGCAAGCCGCAGCTGCAGCGGTCGGGTGCCGTCCAGAGGGGAGCCTTGGGCGTCGTTTTGTGCGATATACGATCGGTTTTCGATGGCCTGATGGCCGCCAAGACCAAATTTTGCACCGGCAGCGCGTTTCACAATGTCATCACCAAATCCGTAGGCTTCCCTGCCCGTGTTCCAGCCGTTCTGGCTGACCGTACCCTGTAAATTGCGTGCCATGATCCGTTTCTCGCCCTCCGCTATGCCGGCGACAAGTGTTTCTTCAGACACACTGGACGGATCATTGAGGATCGCTTGCGCTGGCGGCGAAAGCTTTGGATGCCAAGGCGCCGGCGGGTCTATGGCCGCGTAGGTCTGCAGCTCGGAGAAAACATCGGCCCCCGATTTCGCAATCGCCGTGGCTCGGCCGGCTCGTTCCGTGCGCACCATTGGATGAGACACCGGGGCGGTCACAGCAATGCGATGTTGCAGTGCGCGTGCGGTGACAAGGTCATCGGGGGATTCGACTAACACGCGAAAAATAACCCAGGCGGTCGGCGTGCCCAATGTGACCACCTGACTGTTGTCATTTGCTGGCGGCGTGTCTGGGTCAAGGGTCAGGGTAACGCGGGTTCCCTCAACCCCGTGATGACGCCGACACACGTAGGCAACGTGGGTGTACGCGTCGAGCACCATCACGTTCCAGTAGCGGTCGGGATGATCCATGGGGGGCACGTCAATGACGAGGTCCCCATGTCTCAAGTCATACCAGCCTGAGGAGTACAGCGTGTCGTTGTTCGGAACTACGATGGCTTTATCGTCAGGGGTGGCTAAGTCGTCGATGTGGTTAATTCGGCCGGTATCGTGTTTCGAGCACAGCAACAGCCGGGTACGGTGAACACTGATAAGCGGGAATCCCCATACATAGGCTTCGGCGGCCGCCGACATAGGAACAGAGGGTGCAGAATCGGTCATGGGTAGGGAAACCTTATGGCGCCAGCACGAATGCCGGCGCGTTTGCGAACGATGGTTGCGCTCTAGCTAGCTGGCATAGAGGGCTTTTAGGTGTGCCATGAACTGAGGCTGATCTGCCGCAGCATCCGCCCGGATCTTTTGCACGTTGGCCCGTTCTTCCATGCGCTGGCAGTAGTCGTCCAGTCCGGGCACCTCTGACAGCGGATCCCGATCGAGAAATTTCATGCCAACGCTGCGCACCACTGGGAGGTTCAAAATCGCTGCGATATCCGCAAGGGTGAATGCATCGCCATAGGCGAACACATCGAAGCTGGAAAGTTTCGCCAGTGCCCCGGTAGCCTTGGTGATCTTGGTGTCGAATTCCTCCAGAGCTGTTGAGTCCGGGGGAGTGCCCATCAGTAAGTTGGGGATCAAGCGGCGCGCCACTAACTCAAAATACAGTTCAATAAACTGGGACAACTCCTGCACCTTGGCCGCGCCAAATGCAGAATCTGGCAGCAGGGGTGACTGCGGGTTGGCACGCTCAATGTAGTCGAGAATCGCACGAGACTCGCTGATAAAGCCCTCGGGTGTTTCCAGCGCAGGGATCTTGCCCAGTGGGGTCCGGTCCAGATACTCGGGCTTATAGGTCGGGCCAAAGCCTGTATAGGCCAGCACCTCTTCGAATTCGATGCCTTTTTCCATCATCGCCAGTTTCGGCACGTTGTAATAGTTGCTGGAGGCAAAGCCATGGAGCTTGATCATTGAGTTCTCTCCTCGTTGTTGTTTGTCTTATATCGTGCGCCGTGCGGAGAGCCAAGGGCTTCACCCGCGCAATCCGCTGCTAGCCATGGCAGCAGTCCCAGTCTCAGTCGTCTGATCGAAGCGTGCGTTTGCTGATGGTATGCCGCTCAATGTCCGCGGCTGTAAAACGAACGTTCCGCCAACGCTTGTCTTTGTAAAGCCGGGTCTGATCGCTAAAGTGAGGAGACTCCGGGTCTCCGGATTGGGAGTAGCTTAAAATCGCCTGAGCCTCGGGGCCGTTAGCGGTAAATGTTAAGGCCATGATGAAGCTGGAACCGTGGACGACGTTGTAACCGCTCTCGGACAGAGAGTCGCTGTCTTCAATAAAGCGCGTGCTTCCGGTGAAAACTGGGATCTCAGATGTATTTGTTTTCGGTCCCGAACTCATCTGTAAATTCGCAATGCCCTCGTGTCGATTGCCGCCATGCAGCGGCCACTTTTCGTGCATTCGATGGCCAGTCTGAAGTTGGCCCAGCGGCACGTCTAAGGCGATGTTGTTGTTGGTCAACAACAGCTGAGCGGCGGCCAGCTTATCCAGGGCCGTTTGCGGTCTCGCTAATCCATTGGGCGTGGTCACAGGATTGGCTGGCTCGAAGGGTTGCGCGAACAGGGCGTTGCCCAGCGCGGTATCGGTGGCGGGGTAGCGTGTTATCCATTCCCGAAAGAGAACTGCGCCACGGGATTCGATATCGAATTTGCCATCCCATGCAGCGAGCACGTTGCAACTTGCCGTGATATCGACCGTCTGCTCATTCATCATTCGTATCGGACTTGCTTTGCAGGCATCTAAGAGTTGGGGAAGCAGCAGTTTGGCACTCAGGCTGTCGTTGCCAAACAGAGCGGCTTGAATCTCACCAATGTTAAATCGTCCATTCTCTCCCGCGTAATTGAAGGCGCTGTCGGGCTTGAGTAGCTCGATATTCATGCGTGTGCGAAGGCTTCGAGGAGAGTCCGTTGGTCCATACAAGGGTGAAAAGCCGGAGGCAGGATTATCCGGATCACTCAACCAGTAACTGTCGTTGGCATTGAACACGTACCGGTCGCTTTCAATAAGAGGGCGCTGCTCGAATGGCACTGTGTTGGCGATAGGCGCTTGAGTCTGCAGCCATTCGGTGTCAGCGGTACTGCCGTCGAGAATAACGAGTCCTCGGGTGAGGTACAGCTGCTGCAGTTGCGGGACCGCAACCAGTTGCTGTTGCCATGCCGCTATCACCGTGTCGCTCAAGGCGCCAACGGTGCTGTTATCGATATAGACTGCGCGCCCGTCGGCTGACGCAGCAATGGTATTGACCCAAGGCATGGCATTGTATCGACGATGCGCGTCGATGAAGGCATCCATATCCTTGGCTTTCGCCATGGATTGCCATTGGATCAACGCCGATGTGTTCTCGCTGTTGGCATCGCGGATCGCAAAGACCGTATTAGGGCTGCGGGCGAGACCCGGCAAAGCCATCAGCGGGCCGTGATGGGAAAACCACACCGTATGAGAAATCGCTTCGACGCCATCAGCGTTTGCGACATCAACGGTTACCGTGCTCGAACGCAGGTCTCGCCAGCCGTCATTCCACCGGTATTGGGTCGGGTTGTCCGGATTGAGCTGGAGTTGGTAAATCACCGTTCGCTTCGAGTTGGATACGGTGTGGGTCCAGCCAACGGCCTTATTGAAACCAATGGTGACTCCGGGTAGGCCGATTAATCCCACGCCATAGGCTTCATATTCACCGGGAATCGTAAGGTGTTTTTCCCAAAAACGCTGAATGCCGTACCAAGGGTAGTGGGGGTTCGCCAGTAGCATGCCCTGCTGATTTTCGGTGCGCTGTCGTCCCAAAGCCCATGCGTTTGAGCCCATGCCGTGCAGTTCCAGTGCGCTAAGCGTTGCAGCCAGTGAGGCTGCGGTCGCTGCCTGTTCGAATTGTGCTTGAGCTTGCGGGGCTGGCGGCGCAGCAGCGGTAATGGCCTGAGCCACTCGGGGCAAGGTCTGCAGCAGCATCAGGTACTGGGCCATGAACTCTTCTGCGGTGGCCGCTCGTATCCAGTCGGCGGTATCGCACCACGAACCGACGCCATTTGGATTGGCTGCCAAAAAATCGTTGTAGCCAGCGGCGTAGCCCTGCAACCACTCACGAACGTCTGAACTTTGCTCTGCGAAGGCCGTCCTCGCTCGGCTAGGAATCTTGAGCGCCTTGACCACAATATCGCGCGCTGCGCTCGCGCTGGTCGCGTCCATGCCAAGGGCCGCAGCGCTTTCGCCTCGGGATTGCGCCAGCGCCAATGCCATGTTGCATACGTGATCTTCTGCGGCGGCATAGGCCTCACCATAGCCAAGACCGCCATAGGAATCAGCGGAGATATGGGCCACGCCGTATTCTGTGCGGATGACCTCGGCTTGATACTGAGCTCGGACTGCGGAATTTTCGCTTTCCGCCTTACAGCCAGCGAGCGCAAGCAGAGCGAAAAAGCTTAAGCATCCGAGAGAATTTCGGTTGCGTTGCGTCATGTTCGGGCCCTCAACGTGTCGTTAATTGTTCGAAATGCAGCGTGATGCCCGCCAGTCTCTGTGCTTGCAGGCATGAGTTCCTCGTCTGATGAACGAACTCGATCTCGCTAGCCTTACATGTCTGATGGGAAAAGCAAGGCTGAAGACCGCAGTTCGTCCAAATCGCCGGTTGGTGATGTTTGCTTTTTTTGGCGAGACGACGATGATCAGCGATAAGAGGGGTAGCAAGGGGCAGCACAAATGGACTCAATACACGATTTGGGCGGCATGCAAGGCTTCGGTGCCGTGAGGGTCGAACGGGACGAACCGGTGTTTCATGAACCCTGGCAGGCTACAGCATTTGCCTTGATGGTCGCGACGCAGGTCGTGATGCGCAGTCACAATGCCGATGAATATCGCCACTCCATTGAGCGTATGAGCCCTTCGCACTATTTGCAGGCGCACTATTACGAACGAGTGCTGACCGGTACGACAACGCTGTTAGTGGAAAAGGGCTTGCTCGATTTGCAGGATCTCGAGGCGCGCAGCGGTGGCGTGTTTCCCTTAGCAGCGCCGGTCGCGGAGAATCCCATGTCAGACCGGGTGCCGCAAACCGAGGCGAGGTTTACGGAGGGTGATCGCGTGCGCGTGCTGCCCATCAGTCCGGCCGGGCATGTCCGTGCGCCTAAGTTTTGCCGCGGTCACGTCGGCACGGTAGTGCATAGAGCACCGAAATTCTCGTTTCCCGATACCTCAGCTCATGGCGGGGAGCGCCGCAAGGAGCATACCTATCATGTGGAGTTCTCGGCCCAAGCGTTGTGGCCGAGAGAGGGCGGTGCTAACGATTCTGTGGTGGTGGATTTGTGGGACAGTTACCTGGAGGCAGCGTCATCGTGAGTGATCAAAAGACCGCGGATATCCAGCGGCGGACCGAGGCGGTAAAGGACCAGCTAATTCGCAAAGGGCTGTTAGCGGAAGAAGATGTGCAGCACTTCTTGGATCTTGCCGAAGAGTGGAAACCTGAGAACGGCGCGAGAGTTGTTGCCCGAGCCTGGACTGATCCCGAGTTTCGTCAGCGGCTGTTAGATGACGCTACATCAGCTTGTGCCGAGATGGGTTATACCGGTCTTCAGGGCGAGTACATTGTGGCTTTGGAGAATACTCCTGAACTGCACAACGTGGTCGTCTGTACCCAGTGTTCCTGTACGGCTTGGCCGGTGCTCGGTCTGCCGCCGGATTGGTACAAAAGCCCAGAATATCGGGCGCGGGTGGTTCGCCAGCCTAGGCGGGTGCTTAGCGAAATGGGGTTAGAGCTGAGCCCAGACATTGGTGTGCGGGTGTGGGAAACCAGTGCTGAGACGCGCTACATGGTGATTCCTCTGCGGCCTTCTGGCACCGAAGCTCTTGGGGTTGATGACTTGTCGGCCTTGGTGACCCGTGAGGCGCTGATCGGCGTTGCCTTGGCATCGCAATGCGAGCGTTAGAAAGCGTTTAGAACAGAAAGTACACCGCCATGGCAAGCTGTGTTTCGGCCAAAAAAAGATACACTTTAGGCTGACGCAGCAAAGTGACA
>JAAXKB010000072.1 GCA_012269545.1 Gammaproteobacteria bacterium
CTTGAACACCACATTGGCAATATCGGTTTCGGTAATCTCGCCGCGCTCATTGACCAGCAAGGGCTCGACGTTCTCCCGCTTATGGGCCTCTGCAACCGACTTTCTGGCTCGAATGTAGATATCACGTTGGGAGGTCTTATGCTGCAGGCAAGGGTCTTGTGAATGTACTCGCCAAGGCACCAGCGCCAAGGCTTGAGGAGCGGTTCCGGGTTCCGGCGCGATCTCCAATTGAGCAACAAAGTCGCCTGCCCCATCCAGTGTCAAACGCAAGCGAAATCGAGCCTCAGTTGATGAGCAATCCAAAGAGTTGACCGCCGCGGCAATCACCTCATCAGCCTTGGATCGATCAAACATCAAGCCAAAGCGTTGCGCGCTTGCTGCCATCCGCTGCAGATGTTGATCGAGGCGTTTTGGTCCGGTCTGGGGGGACCAGGCCAAGGTTTCAAACAGGGCAAAATCCTCCCACGCAATCGCCTGACGGAGAATTTGCGTTTTGCTGATCAACTCGGCGTGTTCTTCCTCCGGCTTTGAATCCCATACCACCCCACCACCCGCGCCATAGCGCGCAACGCCTGTCGCGTTGTCGATCCAAGCCGTTCGGATAGCGATATTAAAATAAGCCTGCCGCTTTGGCGCAATGCAGCCAATCGCACCGGTATAAATCTCCCTTGGTGATGACTCGAGATTTTGTATGTGCGTCATAGACGCGCGCTTTGGCGCACCCGTAATCGACGCAGCTGGAAACAATTCGCGGAGAATTTCGGTCACGCTCGCTTGGGTTCTGGCCTCGACCCTGGAGGTCATCTGCCAAACAGTCGGGTACTGCTCCATGGCGAACAGTTTGGATACCTGCACCGAGCCGGGCTTGGCGATCCGCCCAAGGTCGTTCCGCACCATGTCGGTGATCATTAGGTTCTCCGCCTGATTCTTGGCCGACGCGGCTAGCCAATCTCGCTGGGACTGATCCGTTGCGGGATCACTTTTCCTCGATGCAGTGCCCTTCATGGGCTGGGAATAAATTAGCTCACCGTCTAACGCAAAGAAGCATTCGGGGGATGCAGACACTATTGTGTGGCTATCACCTTCGATGAACGCAGCGTGGGGTGCACCTGCGGCAACTTCGGCAAAGAGCTGGGCCGCATCGTTCACCACGCCCTGCAGCCGCGTGGTGTGATTGATTTGATACACGTTGCCGGCGGCGATAAGGCCGCGTATCTGCTCGATGACGCCTTGATGGTATTGGGCGCTCTCGGTGAAACGCCACAGCTGTTGACTGCCCTGCGGGGAGGCTATGGGTGCAGCCACGACCTCGCTTGACGAAAACAGCGCAAAACACACCAGCGGCATCTCACTGTCTGCATGCACCGCCATACCCGGATCAAACCCTTGGGCGGCTTCGTACGTGACAAAACCCACAGCCGTTAAGTTTTCGGCCTCTACTCGCGTTTCCACTTCGGTCATGAGACTGATCACACGCTGTGGATCGTGAGTTGCCAGCACAGAGACAGGCTCCCGAAACGACAGCCACTGGCCTGAGTCATTGTGATGCAATAATGCGCTGTGAATGATCAAAATGTGGCGTTCCAACTGTAAGCACAATCTGAAAAATGCGATCAGCTGCGCAACAGGCTTTAGGCGTTGCGCTGACCGTTTGCACGCTAGTCTAACGCCCGCTGATACAAAAAGATTCATGACGAGAATGAGAAGAAATCTGATGGGACCAATGGACCCAAGACACTTCTTCATCGAACATGCGCGCTCACGTTGATCATGACCGTACAGGAAGACCGATGACCGATCGCTTCGCTTCTCGCTTTCGCAGTTTGACTGTCCTTGCGCTGACTTTCGCCAGCACCGTTGCATTTGCCACCCAAGCCCCTGATGCCGACACCGACATCGAGGAAGTCATCGTCGTGGCCCATCATGCGCCAATACCGAGTCATCTTGTGGGAAGTTCCATCTCGGTACTCGACACCCAAGATTTTGCTGATCGCATTACCTTCGACCCTAGCGCCCTGTTTCGCAGCCTCCCCAGCCTGAACCTTTCTCAAACCGGCCCCCCGGGTAGCCTTACGTCGGTCCGGCTAAGGGGCTCCGAGAGCAATCACACCTTGGTGCTAATAGACGGCGTCGAGGCCAATGATCCGGCCAATGGTGCTGCCTTTGATCTATCGCAACTGGCTGGCACCTCTATCGATCGAGTTGAAGTGCTGAGAGGCCCCCAAAGCGCGCGTTACGGTGCCGAAGCCCTTGGCGGCGTCATAGCCATTTATACGAAACCCATCAGTTCATCCGACCTTCCTCGGGACCCTGACCTAACCCTTGGCCTGGAAACAGGCAGCCGCGGATTCCATCAGGGCCATGTCAGCGCAGAAATGATTGAACAGGTGGGAGCAGCGGTATCGCGCAGCCATTTCAGCCTCACTCGCATACTCACCAACGGCAGCGATGCGTCGTTTTTAGGCTCAGAAAGCGATGGCTACCGCAATAGAACATGGAGCGCAGGCTCCTCTCTGCGCTGGGACGATGGCAGCGAGATAGGCTTATCTGCTCGAACAACACGCAACAACGTGGATACCGACACTCAGGACTTCGCCTTTCCTGCGACGCCCACCCAAGGTCTTGTGATTGATGGGGACAATCACACTGCAGCCCGCCAACGGTTGGTGAATATGCGGGGTAGAATGATGAGCGGCAGTTGGACGCACACACTCATGCTCAGTCAAAACGCGAGCAAAACCCTTTCTAGAGTAGACGGCGAAGATGACTCGGGTTTAAAAGCCTCGCTAAGAAAAGCGGACTGGGCCGTTTCTCGAGACTATGAGAATGGTGGAGTCACCCACTCGCTGGCGCTGGGCATACAGTACGAACAGCGACGATTCCGTAACTTCAACGCGGCCACGCCAGCTGCGAACCACCGGGCCAGAGACAATCAGCTGAGCCAATTCGTCGAGTATCTGGTGAGGAACGATGCACGGTCTTTGTCGATCAGCACGCGACGCGATCACAATGACCGCTTTGATAATTTGACCACATGGCGAGTCACTGGCACCCAGACCCTGCTGGACCAAGTACGGGTAAGAGCAAGCTGGGGCGAGGGCTCGGCTAACCCGACATTTTTCGAGTTGTTTGGCTTCATCCCAGCGACCTTTGCTGGCAACCCGAATCTCAAACCGGAAAGTTCAAAGGGTTGGGATATTGGCCTGAGCGGCGCAGGTGCTGACAGTCAATACACCTGGGATCTGACGTACTTCCGCTCACGTTTGCACGATGAAATCGTTACTTCCTTCGGCCCCGCACCCGACTACTTCTCTCAACCGATCAATCTCGGCGGTACCAGCCAGCGCGAGGGCTGGGAGGCCAGTCTAACCGCAGATCTGAATGAGCACATCGCCGTAGACGCCAACTTCACGCTTTTGAACAGTGAGGAGCCCGGGGGCCGCAGGGAGGTCCGACGCCCGCGTCGCAGCGGTGCGCTAAACACTCATCTGGTCTTTGCCGGTGGCAAAGGTAAGTCGAGTCTCTCGCTCATCTACAACGGCGAGATGCAGGACAACGAATTCATCACAGCAACGCCGACCGATCGCGCAGAGATCAAAGCGGTCACGCTGCTGAATGCCGGCATCAGCTACCAATCCAACGAGAGAACCACGCTGTTTTTTCGCGGACAAAATCTTCTCAACAAAGAATACCAGCAGGTTTTCAGCTTTCGTGCGCCCGGTGTCACCGCTTCCGTCGGCGTCATACTGACACTGCATTAGCTTGGCGCTCAGACGGCCATTGAAAAGTTTGAGCTGCACGGTGTCGTTTCCAACGCGCCAAGCTATCATGGTGCTTTGGTCACTGGAACTTCGTTATGCGCATCGCCACTTGGAACGTCAACGGCTTACGGGCGCGTCTGGAATACATCACTCGATGGTTAGAAGACCGCCAACCCGATGTCGTTGGCCTGCAAGAGCTCAAGACACCTGACGACGTATTTCCCCACGACCATTTCAAAGCCTTGGGCTACGAGGCGTTAGTGCACGGTCAGAAGAGCTGGAACGGCGTAGCCATTCTGACCAAGGTACCAGCGACATTGACGCGTACGGGTTTGCCTAATCAGGACCACTTTGGCTCACGGCTGATTACCGCAAACATCGATGACAAGTTTCAATTCACCACAGTGTATTGCCCGAACGGAAAAAACCTCGAGCACGCGGACTTTACCGGCAAGCTGGCGTGGTACGACGATTTGACCACCCAGTGGCAAACCGTCGATGCGGGCATAACCGACAAAATCATCTGCGGCGACTTTAATATCGTTCCCGAGGCCATCGATGGCTGGCGTGGCGAAGCCGGCGAGGGATCCATTTTCTACACCAAGGAAGAGCGCGGAAGACTTCAGGCGCTTATGGACACGGGGCTGACGGACTTGTTCCGACACAGATACCCCGACGCCCAGGAATTTTCGTGGTGGGATTATCGCGGCGGCGCCTTCCATCGTAAGCACGGCCTGCGCATCGATTTCATCCTTGGCACAGCTGGCATCGTGGACCTCACCGAAGAAGTGGTTATTGACCGTGAGTATCGCCGAAAAATTGAGGAACTCACCGCCTCTGATCATGCGCCAGTATATGCAGACATATCCCTTTGAGGCGCCCAGCCGGCGAATAAGCACCCATAATTCACGTGAGGTTTAAGGGATTCGGTGGTATCCTGCGCCATCGTTATTTTGGCCAAATAGATTTTTCTATATTTTTCAATGAGTTACGCCAATAGCTCAGAGAATTTTGACCACCGTAGTCTGCTACCACTTTAGATAGAGAGAATTGATGAAAGACCTGACACGCTATCGCAACATCGGCATCTTCGCCCACGTCGACGCGGGCAAAACCACGACGACTGAACGTATCCTCAAGCTGACAGGTAAAATCCACAAAATCGGTGAAGTGCACGACGGTGCCGCGACCACGGACTTCATGGAACAAGAGCAAGAGCGAGGCATTACCATTCAGTCTGCTGCAACCAGCTGTACGTGGGATGACCATCGTTTGAACATCATCGATACGCCAGGACACGTGGACTTCACCATCGAAGTGTATCGCTCTCTGAAGGTCTTAGACGGCGGCGTCGGTGTTTTCTGCGGCTCTGGCGGCGTGGAGCCACAGTCAGAAACCAACTGGCGATACGCCAACGAATCTGAGGTAGCCCGCCTGATCTTCGTCAACAAACTCGATCGGCTAGGGGCGAACTTTTACCGCGTGGTGGACCAGGTCGAAAAAGTACTGGGCGCCAACCCTCTTGTGATGACTCTACCGATCGGCGAAGAAGACGATTTTGTCGGCGTCGTTGATCTGCTGTCTGAAAAAGCTTGGATTTGGGACGATTCCAACAACCCGGATTCCTATACCATCTCCGACATTCCTGCAGATCTGCAGGAAAAGGCAGCCGAGTACCGTGAAAAGATGGTCGAGACTGCTCTTGAGCAAGATGACGATTTGATGGAAGCCTATCTGGAAGGTACCGAGCCTTCCATTGACGACCTCAAGCGCTGCATTCGTCAGGGAACGATTGCCCTCGACTTCTTCCCAACCTACTGCGGTTCAGCATTCAAGAATAAGGGTGTACAGAACGTCCTGAATGCCGTTGTCGATTTCCTGCCGAATCCAACAGAAGTTGACCCTCAGCCTGAAGTAGACCTAGAGGGTAATGAGACCGGTGAAGTCGCCACCGTCGATCCCAGCGGTCCGCTTCGCGCACTGGCCTTTAAGATCATGGACGACCGTTACGGCGCCCTAACCTTTACTCGCATCTACTCAGGCACCCTGAACAAAGGCGACACCGTGCTGAACACCTTCACCGGCAAAACCGAGCGTATTGGCCGAATTGTCGAGATGCACGCTGACTCGCGCGAGGAACTGGACGTTGCCCAAGCAGGCGACATCGTTGCCTTGCTGGGTATGAAAAACACCCAGACCGGCCACACTCTTTGCGACCAGAACAAGCCAGCCACTTTGGAACCCATGGTGTTCCCAGATCCTGTGATCTCCGTGGCGATTTCGCCTCGCGATAAAGCCGGCGCTGAGAAAATGGGGATCGCCCTGTCCAAGATGATTCAGGAAGATCCATCGTTTTACGTTGAGACCGACGAAGAATCAGGTGAAACCATCATGAAGGGTATGGGCGAACTTCACTTGGATATCAAAGTCGACATCCTGAAGCGTACCCACGGTATTGATGTTGATGTGGGTAAGCCGCAGGTGGCTTACCGCGAAACCATTACCCAAGTGGTCGAAGACACCTACACCCACAAGAAGCAAACGGGTGGATCGGGACAATTCGCTAAAATCGACTACACCATTGAACCCGGTGAAGTGGGTAGCGGATACGAATTCGAATCCAAGGTCACAGGTGGTAACGTGCCACGAGAATTCTGGCCTGCGGTAGAAAAGGCTTTTGGTGTCAGCATGGAGGAAGGCACCCTAGCCGGCTTCCCGTTGTTGGACGTCAAAGTCACCCTAAACGACGGCGGCTTCCATGCCGTAGACTCTTCGGCAATCGCCTACGAACTGGCAGCCAAAGCGGCTTATCGTCAGTCCATACCCAAGGCGAAGCCTCAACTGCTCGAGCCCGTGATGAAGGTCGATGTGTTTACGCCGGACGATCACGTCGGTGACGTCATCGGTGATTTGAACCGGCGCCGCGGCATGATCAAATCCCAAGAAGCAGGTCTGACTGGCGTGCGCGTCAAAGCGGACGTAGCCTTGGCGGAAATGTTCGGCTACATCGGTGATTTGCGCACCATGACCTCTGGTCGCGGTCAATTCTCTATGGAGTTCTCACACTACGCACCTTGCCCGGCTAACGTGGCAGATCAGGTGATTCAAGAAGTGAGGGAGCGCAAGGCCGCCAGCTAATATCCTCCACGGATTTTCTGGCAAAAAAAGGCGCCCCGGTTGGAGGCGCCTTTTTTGTATCTGTTGGTTTATCTGTCAGCCGCGTCTCTGCGTCACATACCCCTGAGCGGCGCTACTAAACGTTGAATCGGAAGTGCACCACGTCGCCGTCTTTCAGTTCGTATTCCTTACCCTCCAAGCGCCAGCGGCCGGCATCTTTTGCCCCCGCTTCTCCGCCTAGGGAGACGTAGTCTTCAAAGCCGATCACCTCGGCACGGATAAAGCCCTTCTCAAAGTCCGTGTGAATCACGCCAGCACCTTGAGGAGCTTTTGCGCCCACGGGTATGGTCCAGGCTCTTACTTCCTTGGGACCGGCGGTGAAATACTGCTGCAGGCCTAACAGCTTGTAGCCTGCCCTAATCACACGGTGCAGACCAGGCTCGGACAGGTTCAGTTCTTGAAGAAATTCGGAACGCTCTTCGTCGTCCAGCTCCGCCAGCTCCGACTCGATTTTGTTACTCACGACCACCAGCTCGGCACCTTCGGCATCGGCAATGCCGCGCACGACATCCACCAGCGGGTTATTCTCAAGGCCATCCTCTGACACATTGGCAATATAGAGAACGGGTTTCCCAGTAATGAAATGAAACTCGTGAAGATCGCGTTTCTCTTCAACACTGAAGTCTATTGAGCGTACGGGGTCGCCAGCCTCTAACGCTTCAGCCACCCGCCGCAGCAGTGCGACCTTGGCAATGGCTTCTTTATCTCCTGCATTAGCCACTCGACTGAGCCGATCCATGCCTTTTTGCAGCGACTCCAGGTCCGCCAGAGCCAGTTCAGTGTTTATGATCTCGATGTCATCTGCCGGCGACACCTTGTTCGCAACATGGATCACATTGTCGTCCTCGAAACATCGGACCACATGAGCAATGGCTTGGGTTTCTCGAATATGCGCCAGAAATTGATTGCCCAAGCCTTCGCCCTTGGACGCACCGGCTACGAGACCGGCAATATCGACAAATTCCATGGTGGCAGGAATGACTTTCTGCGGGTTCACGATATCGCTCAACTGATTCAACCGAGGGTCAGGCACAGGAACAACGCCGGTGTTCGGGTCAATGGTACAAAAAGGAAAGTTTTCCGCATCGATGCCAGCTTGGGTCAGGGCGTTAAACAGCGTCGACTTCCCAACATTGGGTAGTCCGACGATACCGCAGTTAAATCCCATCTTTTTCTCCTTCTGAACCCTGTGTGTCTTGCTGCATCACCGAAGAACTGCTTGATGCCGTGTCGGGCGCGTTCTCTGGTTTTTCGGGTGTATGCAACGCAGTCATCGCGCTTTGCCAATTTCCAGCAAGCATATCCCCAAGAATCGCCAGGGGTAGTTTTCCCGCCGCCGCGATGGCTTCGCGCTCGGCTTGGCTTGGCGTTTGCTGCGTTAAGTAAGCGTTCACTAACGTTTTGTTGCCCGGATGCCCTACGCCGATTCGTAGCCGATTATAGCCATCCTGATTGGCTAGGCGAGCGCGTACACTCTTAAGACCATTGTGGCCATTTTCGCCACCGCCGTTTTTCAACTTCACTGCGCCGGGCGCAAAAGCCACTTCATCGTGCGCGATCAAAATTTCTTGTGGCGACAGTTTGTAAAACTGCGCAATGGCACCAACCGCTTCGCCGCTGTTGTTCATAAACGTAATCGGAATCATCAGGCGCAGGTCATGGCCCAGGATCGTACCGCGCCCCACTTCAGCTTTGAATTTGCTGTCCAGGGACAAAGGAATTTGGAATTGGCTGGCCAGTTCTCTGACCCAATCGGCCCCAACGTTATGCCGGGTGCGATCGTATCGCGGGCCGGGATTTCCCAAACCCGCAATCAATTTCAGTGCAGTGGGCACTGGCGGCCGATACCGTTAGGCATCAGACGCTTCTTCCGCGTCATCAGCGGCTGGAGCGTCTTCTGCTGGCGCGTCGTCGCCCTCTACATCACCACCGCCACCGCGCTTAGCTGTGACGCTGGCTACCGGAATGTCTCGGTCACTACCGAAGGCCAAAGCAACGATGCTCACACCCTCGCCAATTACCAAATCGCTGAGATGCACAGAGGTACCAGATTCAACCTCAAGCATATCGACTTCGATGTACTCCGGCAGATTCGCGGGCAAGCAGGATACTTCCACCTCGGTGAGGGTTTTCGTCAAAGTACCGGCCTGCATCTTGACGCCCACACAGGCTTCTTCGTTGATGAAGTGTAAGGGTACGCTGACGTTAATTTCTCGGTCAGCGCTCACTCGCTGGAAATCAATGTGCTGTACGCGCTCGTTTGCTGGGTTGCGCTGAATATCCCGCACCACCGCTTGCTCAGCTTTGCCGGCAATGGACACGCTCAGGATCTGCGAATAGAACGCTTCAATCTGCATTGCTTTCGACAGTTCGTTTGCGGACAGAGTCAGCATTTGAGCGTCCCCTTCACCCCCGTAAATTATGGCGGGCACCTTATTTTCCAAACGTCGTAGGCGGCGGCTCGCACCCTTCCCTACCGTCGTTCGGATTTCTGCAGTCAGTTCGATTGTGTCTGACATATCGTTTCTCCAAAGTAATGGCTTGTTTCCCGGGCTTGCGACCAGCTCAGGAACATTTCTCCGAAAGCGCGATCTTTCTAACGAAACATCGCACTGATGGATTCCTCGTTGCTCACTCGCCGAATGGATTCCGCCAATATCCGGTCCAAACTCAGCTGGTGAATTTTTTCGCAGTCCTGTGCGGCTGCCGACAGTGGAATGGTATCGGTAACGACCATTCGATCAATATGAGAATTTTGAATTCGCTCAATCGCGGGCCCTGAAAATACGGCGTGGGTGATGTAGCAAACAACCGCTGAGGCACCCTCGTCTTTCAATGCTTCGGCAGCCGTGCACAGGGTGCCCGCTGTGTCGACAATGTCGTCCACCATAATGCAGGTCTTACCGCTAACGTCGCCTATCACGTTCATCACTTTCGTGACATTCGCTTGCGGGCGGCGCTTATCAATAATTGCCAAATCCAAATCATCGATTTGCTTAGCAATCGCCCTTGCCCGCACAACGCCGCCAACATCGGGCGACACAACAATAGGGTTGGTGTATTGCTGGGCGGATATGTGGTCAACCAGCACTGGGGAGCCGTAGATATTATCCACCGGCATGTTAAAGAAACCCTGAATTTGATCCGCGTGCAGATCGACCGTAAGAATGCGGTCAATACCCACCGTACTGATCATATCTGCAACCACCTTGGCGCTGATTGCGACACGCGCAGAACGAGGCCGGCGGTCCTGCCGGGCATAACCGTAATATGGCACGACTGCCGTGACGCGCTGGGCTGATGCTCGGTGCATGGCGTCTGCCATGATCAGCAGTTCCATCAGATTATCGTTGGTCGGCGCGCAGGTTGACTGCACGAGAAAAACGTCCTTGCCACGCACGTTCTCATGGACTTCTACCGTCACTTCACCGTCACTGAAGCGACCCACATCCATGTTGCCTAAATCCAAGTGCAGTTGGTCGGCAACCCGCTGAGCGAGGGCTCTATTAGAGTCCCCGGAGAAAAGCATCAGATTAGCCATTCACGCTCCCCCAAGATTTCTAGAATAACTCTGCATGTTCTTTGGGAACCCCAAATGACGTTGGCTGCGTAATCAAAAGATGGCTGGGGTGGCAGGATTCGAACCTGCGCATGCCGGGATCAAAACCCGGTGCCTTACCGCTTGGCGACACCCCATTTGTTTGACAACAGAAACTGTCATGTCTGTTCACTGCACGGCCACTTTTTTCGCTCTGCAGCCGGCTGCTGATAAAAATAGCTTTCGTCCCGGCACTGCCAGTCGCGTTCGCGGTGTCTCTTTCCCGGTGACGATTTTCGAGCGCGCTATTGTCCTGATCGTATTGAGCAGTGTCAAACTTCTTTATGTCATTACCGCCCTAGGATGGCGGATAGAAACATCAAGGGTTAAACCCTTACCCTTGATGACGATCCGTTCGGGTCGCCACTGCCCGTCCACCTGCCTGTGGTCGGCGAAGGTAATGGTCCAGTCAGCCTGAGTGATTTGCTGCAGTCGCCCAGCGGCATCAGAAATGCTCGAAGACATCGACAACGATGACGCTGGGGCGCCGGCCAGCCAGGCACCCATGGCATCTAACGGCAGAGCCCAACCTAGCCGGTCCTGCATGATTTGCGCGGCAGGCCCGGTGATTATCGGCTGCTGTGGCGCCGTGATCTTCAACGCCTCCTGCGTGCCCTGAAAATGAGTACGCCCGACACCCAAAGCCCCCCACAGCCAAACGTCGTAAAAACCGTCTGCCTGCTGCCAGCGAAACCGCAAAACCTGCCGATCTGCCGGCGCATTGATGCTGACTTTACCCGATACAGCATAAGTCAATGTCTGCACAGGCGGTGCAGAAACACATCCAGCAGCCATACAAACAAGAAATAACAGGACGGCAAGAGTCTCTCGAGCACACTCCACCAGCCGCCCGTGGGCCACCAAATCTCTACCAATCCGCGAATTAACCATGTCCGTTGACTGCCTCAGCGCGCCTGCTGAGTTAGCTCGACTTCTGCTATCATGCGCCATCCTAAATTTCGTGTCGCTAAGCGGTTCATGAGCATATTGGCATACGGCCTCAATTATCGCACGGCCCCCTTGGAACTCAGGGAGCGCGTGGCTTTCCCGGAAGACAGTCTGGGCGTTGCTCTGCGCGAGCTAACCCGCGATATTCCGAAAATCCAGGAAGCGGCCATTGTATCAACCTGCAACCGCACAGAACTGTATTGCGCCGCAAACAACGATTGCGCTGCTGACCTGGAGCATTGGTTATCTGCACGCCGTGATATTCATCTGAGCGAACTGCAGGGCGCAAGCTATCAATACTGGGATCACGACGCCGCTCGGCACTCCATTCGCGTCGCCGCAGGAATGGACTCGCAAATGCTGGGCGAGCCGCAGATCATGGGACAGATCAAATCAGCTTTCGCCTTGGCCAAAGAACATGGAACCAGTGGACCGGAACTGAATTTGTTGTCGCGCATGACCCTACAAACCGCCAAACAGGTTCGCTCCCGGACTGATATTGGCCGCAACCCGATTTCAGTCGCCTATGCAGCCGTGTCGTTGGCGGCACAGCTGTTCAGCGATCTACCCGGCAAACGCGCCTTGCTGTTGGGAGCCGGAGAAACCGTCGCATTAGTCGGCGAGCACTTGCGCAGCAAAGGTGTCACTGACTTGACCATCGCCAATCGGACGCTGGCAAACGCACAAACCTTAGCTGCCACCTTAAGTGCCGACGCTATCCAACTCTCGGATGTTGCCAAGGTTCTATGGCAATTTGATATGGTCATCGCTTCCACGGGCAGCACTCTGCCCGTGCTGGGCAAGGGCACTGTTGAACAGGCCATCCGGGAGCGAAAGCGCCGCCCCATGTTTATGGTCGACATCGCCGTACCAAGAGATATCGAGGCCGGCGTGGGTGATTTGCCAGACGTCTATCTCTATACCATCGATGATTTAACTCAGATCGTTGAGGTCAACAAAACTCGTCGCCTGCAAGCAGCCAGCGGCGCTGAGAGCTTAGTCGATCTTGGTGCCGAGGCTTATCGGCGAGAACGTCGAGTACAGCAGGGTCAGGGATTGCTGCAAAGCTTTCGCCAACAAGCAGAAAAACTTCGCGATGACGAGTTAGATCGCGCGATGAAGTCACTGGCAAATGGCGCGGACCCAACAGCCGTGCTGCGGAAACTCGCCAACGGCCTGACCAACAAACTGATTCACCCAACCACTGCGGCAATTAGAAACGCCAGCGCGGACGGCCGCACAGAGCGCCTCGACTTCATTCAAGAAGCCTATGGCTTAGACAAACATGCTGCCAAAGACAGCTCAGGCGAAAACCACTCGAATGAAAGCAAGGAATCCTAGTGCTGCTGACTGAAACCATGATGATCAAGCTGGAAAGCTTGCAGGACCGATTCGAAGAGGTCGCCGCGCTGTTATCCGATGCTGAAATCATGGCAGACCGCGAGCGATTCACAGCGCTGTCAAAAGAGTATGCAGAAATCGAACCCGTGGTCGGTTGCTTTCAGAAAGCGACTCAGCTCGAACAGAATATTTCCGACAATGAGTTGCTTCTGCAGGAAGACGATCCGGAAATGCGCGAACTGGCCCAGCAAGACATTGCCGACTGCAGAGCGCAGCTGGATACCTTAACGGACGAACTGCAAACGCTGCTGTTGCCCAAGGATCCAAACGACCACTCCAATGTCTTTCTCGAAATACGCGCAGGCACCGGAGGCGATGAAGCCGCTATTTTTTCCGGCGATCTCTTCCGTATGTACTCTAAATTTGCGGAGCAAAAAGGCTGGCGTGTTGAGGTCATGAACGAAAGACCCGGCGAACACGGTGGCTTCAAAGAGGTGATCACGCGCATTGAGGGCAAGGACGTCTACAGCCAATTGAAATTCGAATCTGGCGCGCACCGCGTGCAGCGGGTACCCGAAACTGAATCGCAGGGCAGAGTCCATACTTCAGCCTGCACCGTTGCCGTCATGCCAGAAGTTGACGCCATTGATGAAATTGAAATCGAGAAAAAGGACATCCGTGAGGACACCTACCGAGCGTCGGGAGCAGGTGGGCAGCATGTGAATAAAACCGATTCCGCGATCCGCCTGACACACTTGCCCACAGGCACGGTTGTCGAATGTCAGGACGAACGTTCACAGCACAAAAATCGCGCCCGAGCCATGTCGCTGCTTAAAGCGCGTTTGCTAGATGCAGCGCAAACAAAGCAACAAGACGAGCAAGCCGCGAACAGAAGGCAGCTTGTTGGCTCAGGCGATCGGTCTGAGCGGATACGAACCTACAATTTTCCTCAAGGCCGCGTGACCGACCACCGCATCAACCTGACGCTATACAAACTGGATGAGGTAATTGAGGGGGACTTGGCCTCTGTAGTGGAACCGCTGGTGCGCGAGCATCAAGCAGATCAACTGCAACAGCTGGCCGATGGTTGATCACAGCACCGATGCAACGATAGCCAGCTGGCTGCGGCAACACGGAACTTTGGCGCGCTTTGATCTTGAACTCGTGCTCTGCCAAATCCTTGACTGCTCACGAGCTCATATACTGACAAATCCGCACAGATCATTGAGCCAGCCTGAACTTGATCAACTGGAACGTTGGAGCGACCAACTTTACAACCATGTGCCCATCGCCTACTTGTGCGGCAACCAAGAGTTTTGGGGGCTCCGTCTGACCGTCGACCATCGGGTCTTGGTGCCAAGACCCGATACCGAGACGCTGGTGGAGCAGGCACTCGAGTGCATAGATACGCTGACTCGCATACGCTCTGCTGAAACCACGCTGACACTATTGGACCTTGGCACGGGAAGCGGCGCTATTGCCTTGGCGCTGGCCAGTGAACGCCCAGATACACAAGTGCATGCCTGTGACTTCAGTTTAGACAGTCTCGCGGTTGCGCATGAGAACAGCCGCTTGCTGCGGCTGCCCGTGACCTTTCATCACAGTGATTGGTTTACCGACATTGCCCAGAGCTTCGATTTGATAGTGAGCAATCCGCCCTATATCGCGCCTGACGACCCCCACCTTGACTTACTTGGGGCAGAGCCGGCACATGCATTGATTGCCGATGACAACGGCTTGGCTGATCTACGCAGAATCTGCGAACAGGCTGGCGCGCTGTTGCACAGCGATGGCTGGCTGTTGCTGGAGCACGGCTACGACCAAGGCCCAGCGGTGAGATCACTATTGGCAGAAAACGGTTTCATCGACGTACAAAGTCGGCGGGATCTGGGCGGCAATGAACGTGTTACTTGGGGCCAAAAGCCTTCGGATCAGGCACTATCTGCACATGAATGATGCACAACTCCTGCAATTCAGCAGACACATCATGCTGTCTGACTTCGACATCGCCGGTCAGGAAAGCCTTCTGCGCGCCAAAGTTTTACTTATCGGTGCTGGTGGCCTCGGCTCTCCCATCGCCCTCTACTTGGGGGCCGCTGGCGTGGGCGAACTGACGATTGTTGATGACGACCTAGTCGATAGCTCTAACCTGCAGCGTCAAATTGCTCACGGCCACGCAGACATTGGCAGCAACAAAGCATCATCTGCTGCTCAGTCGGTAGCGGCTCTCAACCCGTCCGCGGTCTGCCATGCCATCAACCGTCGCTTGGACGCGGATGCGCTGGAGACACAAATCGCCAGTACTGATCTGGTGATTGATGCAACTGACAATGCAGAAACTCGCTTTTTACTCAATCGTATCTGCTGGCAACAACGCACTGCTCTTGTCAGCGGCGCTGCCGTCAGATGGGAAGGTCACATCAGCGTCTTTGATGCCAATCAACCTGACTCGCCCTGCTACCAATGCCTCTACCCCAATACCGAGCTAGACGATCAATTAAACTGCGCTGAGAGCGGCGTTATCTCGCCCTTAGTCGGGGTCATTGGCTCCATGCAGGCGCTCGAAGCGATCAAGTGTCTGACCGGGACCGGTGAAGCCTTAGTCGGCACTGTTTTGTTCTTCGATGCCAAATTTGCTGAGTGGCGGCGAATCGGTTTAACCAAGAACCCAAGCTGCCCGATCTGCGCTAATCCGCCAGCGACAACCTAAGCTCTGCCGCCAGACAGCTAAGAAGCTGGCGCTTCACTGCCGCAATCTCAACAGTTCTAAATGCCGCCATATGCGTCACCGTGGTATCCAACAAACCGCAGGGATTGATTCGACCAAAGGGCTCTAAGTCCATATCGACGTTCAAACTTAATCCGTGATACGAGCAGCCCCTACTGACGCGCAAGCCTAGCTGGGCTATTTTCTGCGATTCCACGTACACGCCAGGCGCACCCGAGCGCAACTCGCTGGATATGTCGTACAACGTAAGTAGCCGCTGCAGCGAACGCTCAATTCCAGAAACAAGGTCCCGGACCCCCATCTTTCTGATACGCAGGTCCAAAAGCAAATAAGCCGTAATTTGCCCCGGCCCGTGGTAGGTCACTTGACCGCCTCTGTCGGATTGGATCACCGGGATGTCACCCGGAGCAAGCACATGCTCCGGTTTGCCTGCCTGACCCTGCGTAAACACTGGAGCGTGCTCGGTCAACCAGATTTTATCTGCGGAATCAGGTGTTCGGCCGCGGGTATATGCCTGCATATCGGCGAACACGGATTGATAATCTGTCACCCCCAGATCCTTGGTGAACACGCAAGCACTCTTATCAAGGTCGTTGGCCATAGTCGCCTCGTTAAAGGATGATGCGCACGGCCTGATGGTCGAGCAGTTCCTGATACAGCGTTTTCAAATGCGCCTCGCCCTCGGCCCACAGATTGACTCGCAGCGAGACAAACTTTTCGCCGCGACTGTGTCGGCTATTGATGTCGTCTGGCGAAACCCTTGGCGAGTGGCGGCGCACGATCTCAATTGCCTCAGCAACGTTGCGTTCGCCGGTCGCCACAATAATTTTTATAGGGTAGCGACAGGGGAACTCGATCCGAGGATCGTCACTCATTAGTGCTTGGCCGGTCGAACATCAGGTAAATGTAATCACCGAACTGAGAAAACATGCTCGACTCTTCTACGTCTACCTGCGCCACCACGCTACCCTTAAATATAACTTCCTCACCCAGCTGAAGCTCGATACTACCAAGCTCATCGCCTTTCCTGACCGGTGCTTCGAAGTAAGCTGGCACACTTATCGTCGCCTCTATGTCTTGGTAGTAACCCTTTGGGAAAGTCAAAACCACGTCTTCAGCGACACCCAAGGGCAACGATTCGGCGGTACCGTAGAAAATAGGTTGCTCCTGCAACGTATCACCGGGCCTATACAGCGTTTTCGTTTCAAAATTTCGGAATCCGTAAGACAGCAACTTTTGGCTTTCCCGCATTCGCGCTTCATCGCTCTGAGTACCGAGAACGACACTGATCAAGCGCATACCGTTGCGCTCCGCTGAAGCCACCAAGCAGTACCCAGCTGCATTGGTAAAACCGGTCTTGACGCCGTCGACAGAGCGATCCCGCCATAACAGGCGATTACGATTGGGTTGTTCAATATTGTTGAAGGTATAGCTGCGCTGCGAGTACAGCTCATACTGTTCTGGGTGATTCAATATCAGTGCTTGCGTAAGTATGGCGAGGTCCTTTGCCGTACTGTAGTGCTCTTCATCGGGCAGCCCTGTAGCATTTCGGAACTGGGTATCCTCCAGTCCCAGCAATTCCGCTTGCTGGTTCATCAAGTCAGCGAACTGATCTTCACTTCCAGCGACATGCTCTGCTAACGCCACGCTCGCATCATTTCCCGATTGAATGATCACACCCATGAGCAGATCAGACACTCTTACTCGAGTGCCTTCCCGAATAAACATTTTTGAACCGCCGGTCCGCCATGCATTGACGCTAATCGGCACTTCCTCGTCTAAGTCGAGCCGCCCACGTCGCAGCTCCTCTTCAATCACGTAGCCCGTCATGATTTTCGTCAGACTAGCCGGCGCATTTTTCTCCTGCGCATTGTGTTCGACCAAAACCTTGCTGGTTTGTGCATCGATCAAAAGGTACGAACTGGCTTCCAGTTTCGGTGGGGGAATAAGCGGAATTGAGTTAGCGGCATATGCCTTGGAAAACACCAATATCAAAGCAAGAAGGGCAAGACCAATTCGTAGCATAAAAAATCTGTTTCCGTCGTAAGAAGCGAATACTAGCGCCCCGGCACTAAGGTGGGCAATCCAATATCAAGGGCAATCAACAAAGCCTCGAAGCGCTGGCGCTCCGCCACAAGTGTGAACGGCCCCAAACGAAGCCCAAATCCACCTTCTCCCCGGGCAATAATCTGTGCCGACAGGGGCTCCACGGTGATTAGCTTCCGCAGAGCTTGCCGAGCCTCTTCAGCCGTTGCATAGCGCCCCGCGTGCAAAAAATAGGCGTTGTCTTTGGGCAGTGCCTGCTCGGCCGGAGGCGCTTCAGTGAGCGTTTCAACACGAACTCGGGCGGTACCCGAGTTGTGAAAATCCAGCTTTACCGCAGCAGCAAAGGACAAATCGATAATCCGATCTTCGTGAAACGGACCGCGGTCGTTTATTTTGACAATCGTGCTCAAGCCATTGTCCAAATTCGTGACCTTCGCAAATACGGGAATGGGCAGCGAGCGATGAGCTGCTGTGAGCTTATACATATCAAAGGGTTCGCCACTGGATGTCCGGCGACCATGAAATTTTGCCCCGTACCATGAGGAAATACCTTCCTCAAGATAGTCTGCGGCAGAGGCCTGCACACGATAGGTTTTACCCCAGACCACGTATTCAGGGCCATTCCCAGTCGCGCTTTTATCCAGTGCAGTTACCCTTGGATTCGGCAATTGACTCAAGCGCGCCAGCTCCGCCTGGCTAACCGTTGGCGCGCGGTCAGGGCCTGTGCCCGTCGGCGGTTGCTGTACGGGCACACCGGCGCATCCCCACACAAGGGCCGTGGCAATAAAGGCAAAGGACTTCTGCCTGAATCTGCGATGGTGGCATGTCAGCGCAATCATTTGGGGCTAGCTTGAGTTCTCTCGGCGTTCAACAATCGCTTGGCTAAGTTGATAAACCGCCATGGCGTAAAGCCGACTGTGGTTGTAGCGGGTGATGGCGTAAAAATCTTCGAATCCTAACCAATATTCTGCACTCAGGGGTTGCTGCATTCTCATCAGTGTCGCGACACGACTCGCCGGCTGCTCGGCACTCACTAGCACGCCCAGGTCCCGCCACTCTCCGACCGTGCGTGTGGGCTTCAGTGCTCCGTTGGCCAGGGACTTCAGTTCCTCCGTTTCCGCCGCCACGCTCACGCGCTCGACGACGTCGCGCCGCCCGCTCCATCCATTCTGGGCAAAGTAGTTTGCGACACTGCCGATAGCATCGATTTTATTACTCCAGATATCACGGACGCCGTCGCCATCAAAATCAACAGCGTAGCTCCGATAGCTTGATGGAATAAATTGTCCGTAGCCCATGGCACCTGCATAAGAGCCTTTCATACTGAGCGGGTCCTTACCTTCTTCTCTGGACAGCAAAAAATGTTGGGTAAGCTGACCCCGAAAAAACTTCGCACGGGGAGGATAATCAAAAGCAAGCGTACTCAGTGCATCAACAACACCAAAATTCCCTGTCACTCGCCCGTAGCGGGTTTCAACACCGATAATGGCCACGATGATTTCTGGCGGCACACCATAGGTGGTCTCGGCTCGTTCTAGCGCCGCTCGATTTTCACGCCAAAACGTCACACCCTGACTAATTCTGGGCTCGTCGACCAGTATTTTCCGGTACTCGTGCCAGACCAGACGCCGTTCCGCTGGCCGGGACATCAGTTCAATAATGCGATCTTGACGCTTGGCCCGAGAAAAAACACCTTCCAGCGCTTTACGAGAAAATTGATGCGTTTGCACCAGTTCATCAATGTAGGCTTGCACTTCAGGACGTTGCACATACGGCTGATTGGCCAGACTCCCAGAGGCACAAAGCACGCTAAAGACGCAAAGCAGGCTCGTGATCGTGAAGCGCCAAGACGCGGCATGCTCCCTTTCTACTGTATGCAACATATCGTCACCACGCCTTGTGAGTTCGAACGGACATAATCACACCGAAACCAGCCATCAGCGTAATTGCAGAGGTGCCACCATAGCTGACCAAGGGTAAGGGCACACCAACAACCGGCAAAATTCCGCTTACCATGGCCACGTTGACGAATACGTAGACAAAAAACGTGAATACGAATGCACCCGCAAGGAGGCGGCCAAACGTACTTTGCGCCTGAGACGCCAACCAAAGACCGCGCGCTATGATCAAAAGGTACATGAGTAACAAAAAAGCGACGCCAACGAACCCGAGCTCTTCGCCCAGCACTGCGACAATGAAATCCGTTCGCGCTTCGGGCAAAAATTCCAAGTAGCTCTGGCTGCCTTGGAACAGGCCCTTCCCGAACAGGCCGCCTGAGCCTATGGCCGTAGTAGATTGGATAATGTTCCAGCCGGCCCCCAAGGGATCACTCTGTGGGTCAAACAACGTCAGTATTCGCTGACGCTGATAGCCTTCAAGCACAAACTGCCAAATCAGCGGAGCTGCAGCGGCAACCGCAAGGCCAGACCAAAGCACCCAGCGCCATGAAAGCCCGGCTAACAAAAGAACGGAAAAACCGGCACCAAAGACCAAGATGCTGGTGCCCAAATCTGGCTGTCTGCCGATCAATAAAGCCGGCAGCAAAATAATGCACAGGCAAGCCAACGTATATTTCAGTGAAGGGGGAAGACTGCGCTTCTGCAGATACCATGCGACCGCCATCGGCACCGCTAACTTCATCAACTCAGACGGTTGAAAACGGAAAAGACCGAAAACATCCAGCCAGCGTTGTGACCCCTTAACCTGCACGCCAAAAAATAACACGAGGACCAAAAATACCAACCCGAACAAATAGATCAGGGGAGCCATCCGCTGATAAAAGTACGGCGGCGCCTGGGCGGCGACAATCAGCGCGACATAGGCGACTCCCAAACGTTTTAACTGGGCTTCGTAAAGGGGTTCATTTCCCGCCACGGCACTGCGCAACACCACCAAGCCGAACACAATAACAACGGTTAGCAGCGTCACTAAGATCGGATCGACATGCACACGATCGTACCAACGCGACAGTCTCACGGCGGACAGATCCTGCGCAGACAGCGTGCGCTGAAAGTCAGTGTTACGCATGCGTGCTCATCGCCAAGCTGTCATATCTATTCGGCCATTGCCATATTGTGCAGACCCTGTAGGCGCTGCTGCTTCATATGCGCATCAATCACGGCCCTTGCAACCGGGGCTGCAACGGAACTGCCGCCCCCACCGTTTTCAACCAATACGGCTAGCGCGATAGTTGGATTTTCAACCGGCGCAAAGGCAATAAACCAAGCATGCTTGCGGTCGAATTCAGAAAGCTCCTCTTCGTCGTACTCTTCGCCTTGGGAAATCTCAACAACTTGAGCAGTACCGGACTTACCCGCCATGCGGTATTCAATATCTCGTCCAATATAGCTCCAAGCCGTGCCGTTGCCGCGAAACCCCTGATTCCCACGGTGGATGACGTCTTCCATCGACGCCACCATCTTTTCCCAATCATCATCGCTCAGCTGTTCCAATCCCACTCGGTTAGTTCTTGCCGACGCGGTCGCGAACGCTGCTGAGGAATCACCATCGTATGACTCTTGCGCCATCCGCGGCGAAACGCGATAACCGCGATTTGCAAAGGTTGCTGCCACGACTGCCATTTGCATGGGGGTGGCCAACAAATCACCTTGACCAATGCCCATATTCACAGAGTCACCCGGATACCAAGGCAGCCCCTTGACGCCTTGTTTCCATACCGGATCAGGCAACAACCCCTGACTCGCCGAGGGAATATCAAGGACTAAGTTTTGCCCCATGCCGAACTCGTCAGCAAAGTCGATTAAACTTCTGATCGGCAACCGACTGGCAAGATCGTAAAAATAAACGTTCGAAGATCGATAAATCGCCCGTCGCAAATCGACCATACCCTGCCCGCCTGAATCATCCTTCGTCCACGACCAATCCCGATAGACCCGCTCCTGTCCGGGCAGCTGAAACGCACCCCGATCTTCAATCTCATCATCCCAGGCAACTCGTCCGTTAGCGATTCCCGAAAGACCGACAATGGGTTTGAAGGTCGATCCGGGCGCATATTGACCATTAGTTGCTCGATTGAACAAAGGCACATATTCGGAGGAACTGAGTGCGGAAAAAGCCGATTCACTCATGCCGGTGACAAAAATATTCGGGTCATAGGCAGGCATACTGACCATGGCTAAAACACCGCCGCTGCGTGGATCGAGTGCCACTATGGCACCGCGGCGTCCAGAGAGTGCCTCGACACTCGCCTTTTGTAACTCAATGTCCAGATGCAGGTGTATGTCCTTACCGGCCAGCGGACTTTGCACGTCTAGCGTTTGCCGCTTTCTGCCCAACGCATCGGTTTCGGCCTTTTGATAGCCCACAGCGCCATGAAGCTGTTCTTCATAGAACGCCTCGACACCACGCTTGCCAATGAATGTTGTGGCGCTGTACTGCACGGGATCAACCCTGCGCAAATCATCATCGGTCATTCGGCGCACGGAGCCCACGGCATGAGCTGCGATTTCACCGTAGGGATAAAAACGTACTAGCTGATTTACGACAAGGACACCGGGAAGAACGTGACGATTAACAGCTAAACGGGAAACCTCAGATTCACTCAGAGAATCAATAATCACAACGTGCGCATCCGACGTTCGGCGGCTTCTCAAACGCGCCAAAATCTCGTTTTCCTGAGCCTCAGACAGCGCCAATATGCTCGTCAACGCATCCAACGTCTTTTGCACATCAGAAATCTCGTCGACAACTAGTGCTAACGAGGATGCATTCTGATTATCTGCCAGCAACTGGCCATTGCGGTCGAAGATCATACCTCGGGCCGGCGCTAACGTTTGCACCCGCATGCGATTATCGTCGGAGCGACTGGCGTAGGTATCGTAGTTCCATACTTGCAGCTCCAGTAGTCGGAGCGCGAGGATACCCAGCAGCAGAACGACCCCCACAAAAAGAGTCGTCGCACGACCGACAAACAGCTCAACCTCTCGGCTTTGATCCTTTATAGAACTTTCGAACGCCAAAATTTCGCCTCTTCCTTCCCTGTTTTGTGGCCTACAGGTTGCCTTGCCTTGTCGCAGCCTAGCAAAACGACGGGTTCATCATAGACCTGCTATTTTATTCAGATAATGGAGCTTTCGTGGAAATCAGTCACGGTGGTACGGATGTCCGATGTGGATAGTCCAGGCCCGATACAGACACTCCGCGAGCAATACTCGAACCATGTAGTGAGGGAAGGTCAGAGCGGAAAGTGATAAGCGCTGATCGGCCCGATCCAATAAATCCGGACTCAGTCCGTTTGCTCCCCCGATCAGGAACACAATATCTCTACCCATGCCGCGCCAACGGTTCAACTCGGCGGACATTCCCTTGCTATCTAACTGTTGACCCGCCTCGTCCATGGCAACAACCCAATCTGACGGGTTCATCTTCTCGGCAACTTTTTTTGCTTCATACTCGTCCACCTTTGCGCTGTCTTGATGGTGTCGCGGTGCTGGGACTTCGATCAAACTCAGCGGCATCTCCCTTGGCAGCCGCTTGGCATATTCATCGAAACCTTGACGAATCCAAGCCGGACACTTGTTGCCGACAGAAATAACGCGCAGCTTCACAATGCTCTGCCAAAAACAGTATTACCGCTCGACTTCATGGCCTGCGCTCTCCGCCGCATCTGGTAGGCCTGCTTCTTCTTCGGTCTGATCCAGGTCAGACCACAGGCGCTCCAATTCGTAAAATCCTCGGGCCTCCTCATTCATCACATGCACGATCACATCTGCCAGATCGACCAGCACCCAGTCATAACTTTCTCTTCCCTCAATGCCCAGCGGTTGTCGGCCAATGGCTTTTGCCGACTCATTGGTGGTATCGACCAAGGCTTTCACGTGTCGGTTTGAGGTGCCCGTAACCAAAATCATATAGTCGGTCATTGGGGTTAAGGCGGCGACGTCGAGCGTTAAAATATTGACGCCTTTCAAATCTTCCAACGCGGCGACAATATGATCCCGCAGTTCACTTGGTTTCAAGTTATCCCTCCTGGGTTTGGTACAGCTGGTGCTGATTGATGTAGGACCAGACACGAGGATCCAACAAACCTTTATTGCACTCGCCTGCAATCCGGCGCCGGCGTATCTGTGAGGCGGATATAGCCTTCATCGGTAACGTTAGGAACACAATTCTGCCCGCAGGAGCATGATCAATGGATTCCGCTCGATGTCTTTGTTCCAACTCATTAAGTGCTCGGTCAATATCTGGTTCGCCTCCCGATTCGGGACGATCCACGACAATAAGATGTCCGTAATGCAGCAGCTCACGCCAATTCTGCCAAGTCGGCAGGGTACGATACGAATCCATACCCAGTATCCAGCACAGCTGAGCATCGGGGTTCTGCTGTCTAAATGCGCGCAAAGTATCGATGGCGTAGGACTTACCGCAGCGATGCAACTCGATTGCATCCGCTAGCAGCGTCTCGTGCTCGGCGCAGGCAAGCTGCAACATTTGCCACCGGTGATCATTTGAGGTTTGCGGCTGATCGCGGTGGCTGGGCCTTGCTGACAGAATCATATGCACACGATCAAGCGCTAGATGCTGCTGCACAGTTTCCGCCGCGTGAATATGCCCCAGATGCACCGGATCAAAGGTTCCTCCATAAAGGCCGATTCTCACGAACCAGCCCCCAAAGCACCCCTGCTCAAGAACCTTTTACCGATGACGAATCTCACCGTGACCAAGGACAACATATTTTTGCGAGGTCAAACCTTCCAGCCCTACCGGGCCTCGGGCATGAATTTTATCTGTAGAAATACCCACTTCGGCGCCGAGACCATATTCAAATCCATCAGCAAACTGCGTAGAGGCATTTACCATGACGGAAGCAGAATCAACCTGAGCGATGAACGCCCGAGACTTCGTGTAATTCTCGGTAACAATCACGTCGGTATGTTGCGAGCCATACTCATTTATGTGAGCAATAGCTTGAGGCATGTCGTCGACTATGCGAATCGATAATATGGGGCCTAAATACTCTTCACCCCAATCAGCTTCAGAGGCGGGGTTCATCGAAACCATTCCTCGGGCCCGCTCACAGCCTCGCAGTTCAATCCCGGCATCGCTCAGCTGAGCTGCCAACGGAACCAATACGCTCTGCGCCGCGTCAGCATGAACCAACAACGTTTCCATCGCATTGCATACCGCGAGTTTTTCGACCTTGGAATTGAAAGCGATAGATATTGCCATCTCCGCGTTGGCGTCGGCATCAATATAGACGTGGCAAATACCGTCCAAGTGTTTGATCACGGGAATTCTCGACTCACTGCTGATTCGCTCAATCAGACCTTTGCCGCCACGAGGCACGATCACGTCAACACAGTCATGCATTTTCAGCAATTCGCCCACCGCAGCCCGATCCGTGGTGTTGAGCAGCTGCACCGTGGTCTCTGGCAGATCTGCCGCGATCAAGCCCTGCGTGACGCAGGCTGCAATGGCTTGATTAGAGAAAAAGGCTTCGGAGCCGCCGCGCAGGATGCACGCATTACCCGATTTCAGTGAGAGGCTGGCGGCATCTACGGTCACGTTGGGACGGGACTCGTAAATCATCGCAATCACACCAAGCGGTACGCGCATTTTACCGATTTGGATGCCCGTAGGCCGGTAGCTGAAATCGCTCATTTCCCCAACCGGATCTTTCAAGGCATCAACCTGCAAAATACCTTCGATCATTTGATCTATGCCTTTGTCATTCAACAGCAAACGATCGATCAGCGGCTGATCGATTCCGTTTTGCTCTGCGGCTGCCATGTCTTTCGCGTTTTCTTCGCAAATGGCCCCACGCGCTTGATCGACCGCATCAGCAATTTGCTTAAGCGCTTCCGACTTGCTCGCCGAGGAGGCGCTGCCAATGATTCGCGAGGAGGCGCGAGCATTTCGCCCTACCGTGGCGATGTATGAGGCTATATCGTTTTTCATGCCTTCATTATAGGGACATTCCTCGATCGCGCCCAACAACCTTGAGGTAAAAAACCTACCTCGCGCCTCCAATGATTCAATCGGTCAACTGTTTGATGATCCCCTGCAGCTCCGCCAATCGTGCCTCGGGAGAGGGCATTTCCAGCAGCCACTGCTTGGCCTCGGGCGCGATGGGTAAGAGGTCGGCTAACCGATGACTCACGGAACGATCCTCGCGAAAATCAACTTGCGGGTTCAGCTCTTGAATTAACGGATGCGCGAGTAAATCCCGAAGAACGCCAACCAGGGTCTCGTACTTTTCTGGCAACGGCTGTGCTGGTTCCGAGAGTAAACGCACACGAGCCCGCATCAAACCATCACGCGCAACATCAGTCCCGAGCACGGTAAATTTCTCGGCGCCTTGAGCAACAATTCCCAACAGGCCATTGTCTGCCTGATCGAAATCGACAATACGCGCTTGCGTACCCACATCGTATATCTGCGCTGTTTTGGCGTTTCTGTCTGAGTCTCCGGCGTCAAGCACGTCTGAACCTTCCCGCAATAAAACAACCCCAAACCCCTCGCCTTCGCGCATGCACCAACCAATCATGTCGACATAACGCGGCTCAAAAATGCGTAACGGCAGCGTGCCTCCCGGAAACAGTACGGTGCGGAGCGGGAACAGGGGAATATCAAGCTCTTGAGTTTGTCTGTCGTTGGTCATCTGCTTCCTTGCATCCGTCATTGAGCACGTCCTGATGTTAAGCTGTTCGCTGCGTTAACACCTTACCCTGACAGGACGAACAATGGATTGGTTACAAGTTATTTTCTTGAGCTTGCTGCAGGGTTTGACCGAGTTCTTGCCGGTATCCAGTTCCGCCCATTTGGTGCTTCCCGCGCAACTCACCGACTGGCC
>JAAXKB010000032.1:0-28445 GCA_012269545.1 Gammaproteobacteria bacterium
CCGTGCCAATGCTGCTCACGAACCTCCTCGGTATACCAGCCCGGAAGCGGTTCATCAGCGAACGGCTCCCCGAATTTTTTGGGTGTTCGATAAGGCGTATGGGGGTCCCACATGTGCACATGCAAAAACCAATTGTCCTTCGCACCGTTTCGCGTCAGCCAATCCTCGGCGATCGCATAAACCTCGTCGGCCGTTTCCAACCCAAACTTACCGACGTTGTATGCCTCATCAAACCCTGCGTACCAATGAAAAGCCGAATGTCGCTGAGCAAACGAGCTGATCGAAACTGTCCGCATATTATCTTTGTTAGGACGAAAAGGCGCACCGCCGTTGGCGAGTTGAGTCGGAAAACTCTCAAGCTGCAGACGCGACCAAAATTCTCGACTGGCACCGTCGATCACTGGATCTGCATCAGTGCCCCCATGATTAACCACGCCATTGTGAATTCCGAACCGGCCGGTTAGCAGTGCTGTGCGACTGGGCAGGCAGGGCACGTCACTGGCGTGTACGTTCTCGAACACTGCGGCGCTTTTGGCGAAGGCATCGATGTTTGGACTGGTCTGGCGATGATAGCCGTAGCAGCCCAAGTGATCCGGACGCAATGTGTCTATGTCGATATACAGTATTCGCATGGTAGCGCTACGCCTCAGTCATTTTTTTTGTTCAACTCAATGCTCGCTAGGCGACATTTCGGTTAAGCCCTTGGCCTGAGAAACGCGCCCCGCCTGTGCCGCACCGATCAATCTCGCTCACCGGGTTCCGATTTCTCAGCCCCCCGCAGGACCCTCTATATGAAAGAGCTTGTTATAAATCGACCAGCGATCCTCCGTTTTCACAAATGAAAGCGTATCGAGATATCGGTTCCCGATGTAGTCATCTCTGACCCGGGCCACCGCCGTTTGACCATGCACATCCAGCGACAGCACCTCAAGAAAGGGGGTTTCGCCGGCGTCACGAGCAGCCGGTTGAGCCTCGACAAAGGATGCAAAGTCGGCAACGGTCATTTCAAAAAAGCCTTGGGGGGTATCGCCACTGATCCGTGCGTTGGGATGAAACGCTTGATGAACTTTGTTTGCCTTCGATTCAAACATTGAATCGAAGTAAATTTGGATCGTTTCTCTGATCCGCGTTTCTTCCACGTTCGCCATCTCCATCTCCTTGGGTTGTCGTTTGTCTTGTTATAGCGAATATTCGCGAGCGTAGACAGACCTTGCCGAATGCGGATACCTTTCTAAAAAAGGGAAATGAGGGGAAACCATGATCGCTTTTGAATCAGCCATTCAGCTTGCAGCGCGCATTCGTAACAAAGAAATCAGTTCTCGAGAGCTTACAGAGCTCTACATCGAACGGATCGAAAAGTACGATGACCAGATTAACGCTGTCGTCGTGCGCACCTTTGAGGACGCCCGGGCCGCCGCCGATGCAGCAGATGCCGCTCTGGCACGAGGTGAATCTTTCGGCCCCTTGCACGGCCTACCCATGAGCATCAAAGAATCCTACGTCATCGAGGGCTCATCAACGACCTGGGGCATCGAAGCGTTTCGAAACAATGTTGCTAGCGCTGACGGTTTGGCCGTGCAACGTTTCAAATCCGCGGGGGCGCATTTTTTAGGGAAAACCAACGTGCCTGTGGATCTCGCGGACTTTCAAAGCTACAACCCGATATACGGTACAACCGGGAATCCATGGGACACCGAGCGCACTCCGGGCGGCTCTTCCGGCGGCAGTGCCGCCGCCTTAGCCGCAGGCTTTACTGCACTGGAAGCGGGTTCTGACATTGGCGGCTCCATTCGAAACCCTGCACACTTCTGCGGTGTCTACGGACACAAACCCACCTACGGCATTGTGCCAATGCAAGGGCATGAACTGGTGGCCAACCAACCCGAGACTGATCTCGCCGTATGCGGCCCGCTGGCTCGGAGCGCCGACGATCTGAAGCTCGCGCTTTCAATTATGGCCGGTCCAGCTGAGAGAGAGTCCTTGGGTTGGTCGCTTAATTTGCCAGCAGCAGATATCACTGAGCTGAAAGACTTTCGTGTCGCGATCTGGGCTACGGACCCCATGGCTCCCGTCGCTAAGGAAGTCGAGGATCGGTCTCTGCAGGTGGGTGCGATGCTCGAGCGCCTCGGCGCTCAGGTTTCTTACGACGCCCGACCGAGGTTCGATCTCGAGGATGCCATGAGGAATTATCAGACATTACTGAATTCCGTGATGACAGCTGCGTGGGATGATCAGGCTGTTGCGCAAATGCAGACTAAGGTAGCGGCCCTGGACCCAAATGATCTGTCCCTCGACGCTGTGAACGCTCGAGCGGCGGTAATCTCCCACCGGGATTGGATTCGCAGCAATAGCCGGCGCGAAAAACTCCGCCACGCCTGGGCGGATTTCTTTAACGACTGGGACATTCTCATCTGTCCGCAAATGGCGACGGCGGCTTTTCCGCACGATCATCGAGCCTTTGGCGAACGGACGCTCTTGGTAGACAACGCGCAGCAACCTTACTTTCAGCAACTCATGTGGGCCGGGATGATCGTCAATGCCTATCTGCCGAGTACTGTGTTCCCGACGGGGCTGTCTGCCGAAGGGCTACCAATTGGACTGCAAGCCGTCAGCGCGCCTTTTCGCGACTACCGATGCATTGAATTTGCAAAACTGATTACAGAGCACATCGGCGGATTCTTATCGCCAACGGCTTATCCGTAAGCGTGGCCATTCATCGAAGTCACTGTCCGCCGGTTTCATCGAAAAATGGGACTGAGGCGTCGGTTGAACCGCGAGACAACGTTCCGGAGGTCTGATGCCGAAAAAAGTTCTTATCGTTGGCGCCAGCGGCTTGGTTGGCACCGCGGCGGCAAACAGTTTTGCGCGCGCCGGTTGGCAGGTGATCGCGGCATCACGCCGAAGACCTGATCTGTTGATCCACGAAAACATTGAGTTTTTGGCTCTGGATCTGCAGGACGCTGATGCCTGTATACAAGCATGCCGCACGCTCAAAGGTGTTACGCACATCGTGTACACCGCTGTTTACGAGTTACCCGGCTTGGTGGAGGGCTGGGCCGACCCCCATCAAATAGAAACCAACGGTCAGATGCTTAAGAACCTTTTGCGCGCTTTGGAGAATACCAGTCATCTTGAGCACCTTACTCTGCTGCAGGGTACTAAGGCGTACGGCGCGATGGTTGGACCTATGCGGGTGCCTGCCAGAGAGAGCCAGCCTCGCGTCGAGCACCCTAACTTTTATTGGGTGCAAGAAGACTTTCTGCGCTCCCATGCCGAGCAGCATAACTACGACTTCACCATACTTCGGCCGCAAATGATCGTTGGCCCCAACCACGGCGTCGTGATGAATCTGCCGCCTGTCATTGGCGTCTATGCCGCGCTGCGCCAGGCTGAGGGCCTGCCACTGGCGTTTCCCGGAGGAGTGGAACGGGCGTTGGAGGCCGTCGACGTGAGGCTCGTCGGTGATGCCTGTCTTTGGGCGGCTACGACTGAGAGGGCTGTGGGGGAGACCTTTAATCTGACGAATGGCGAAGTGTTCAGCTGGCGAGATATGTGGCCGGCAATAGCCGAGACTCTCGGTGTCTCCATGGGTGAGGATGAGCCGCTTTCAGTTGCCGAATACGTGATGCAAAGGCAAAAGCTTTGGCAGCACATCGTCGCTGAGCATGATCTGATACCCAACTCGCTGGAACAGATCGTCGGAGAATCCCATCACTATGCAGACTTATGCTTTGCCTATGGCGCCAGCGCTGCACCCCCACCTATTTTTGTCAGCACCGTGAAAATTCATCAGGCAGGATTTACGCAAACCTACAATAGTGAGGAAAGCTTTTGCTATTGGCTGAGAGACCTTCGTTCACGCCGAATCATTCCATAACCTGACGCTCAAAAGATAACTCCGTGTAAGGCGTCCCCAATCATCGCAGCCGAAAATTTCATGATAACTTCTACCCGTAATTTTGAGGCTTTTGCATGAAACACGTGGCGTTTGACGTCATTGTTGTCGGTGCGGGTATCGCCGGCACTTCCGTTGCTGCCGAATTGTCAAAGCACGCTTCTGTCGTTTTGATTGAGAGAGAATCGCACCCGGCGATGCACGCCACTGGTCGATCCGCGGCAACCTTTATCCCAAGCTACAGGGCGAACAACCCAGCCCTGAGACTGCTGACAAGAGCCAGTGGCAACTTTCTGAAATCCCCCCCAGCTGACTTCTCAGAGCAAGCCTTATTGAAAGCACGAGGCATGCTGACGTTGCTGAACGGCGTTTCCCCGCAGGCGTCGCAGAGAGAATTAGAGCAGATGAATGCGACCCTTGAGCATTCCATCGTTGAGTTGCCAGTTGCCGCTGTAAAAGAACGCATACCGGTACTGAGCGATGAGTGGTCGAGTGCCGGTTGGTGGGAATCTGATGTGCGTGACATTGATGTGCACGCCCTTCAACAGGGGTATATGCGGGCGCTTGCTAAAAATGGTGGACGCTTTTTATCTTCACAAGACGCGCGACCACATTGGAAAAAGGGAGCGTGGCACATGCCGATTGACGGAGACATTTTTTCCGCACCGATTATTGTGAATGCAGCGGGGGCATGGGCCGATGAGTTTGCGGCGAGCGCCAACGTCAAACCGTTAGGACTGCAACCGAAGCGCAGGACGGTCATCTTAGTTGCCCCTCCTGCGGACCATGATGTAGAGAACTGGCCTCTTGTTGCAGCCTATGACGGAAGCTTTTACTTCAAACCTGAGGCTGGAATGCTGCTGGTTTCACCTGTCGATGAGCACGAGTCACCGCCCTGCGATGCTCAGCCCGATGAACTGGACATGGCTTACGCAAGCGAGTTCGCAATGCAGGCCCTAAACGGGTTGGCAATCAAGCGTATCGCTCACAGCTGGGCCGGTTTGCGGACATTTGCGCATGACAGCACGCCGATCGTTGGCTTTGATCCCGCAGTGCCTGGCTTTTTCTGGTGCGCCGGACAGGGCGGACATGGGATTCAAATAGCGCCGGCCACTGCGAAACTCGCGGCGGCACTGATTCGTGGCAATGAGAATTCTACAAAGCTCAAGGATTTAGGTTTTTCTGCTGAGTGGGTCTCACCTACGCGCTTCCTTTAACAACGCTTGGGCGACCCTCAGATTCTTAGTGGAAACGCTTTGGCGCAGTTTTCCAATCGGTAAATACTGGGCTTTGCACCGCCGAGTGCACCCAATGAGGCGGTATGATTTAAGAAATTGGTGGGCCCACCAGGACTCGAACCTGGGACCAATGGATTCACATTCTCACGGTTTTTCAACCGTGTGCGGACTATCTCATCTCCCTCGCCAGCGCGAATGCTGCGTTAGGGAGCGGGACGCTCTGGCCTGTTATTAAGAACACTCGGGGCTCTTTCTCAAAAGCCACCCGTTCTCAGGTAGTCTCTGCACCTTCCGACAGTGTACTGTCGGCTTGGCTCAGGATTGCCGGCTGCCGAGAGCGGCAACTACGGTTTCCCTGAATTCATCCCGTTCATCCTGACCTTTTCAGCATCAGGCGCACCATTTTGATGAGTCCACTGCTCTAACCAACTGAGCTATAGGCCCAATTTCTCAACGATTGCCCGATACATATTAGGCAACCTTCGTTCGCGGCTTAGACGTTTCGCCCTTTGCCGCCCTCCAAACTTTCATCCAAGAAACTTCGCAGATGCTCCGAACGACTCGGATGACGCAGCTTACGCAACGCTTTCGCTTCAATCTGACGAATCCGCTCGCGAGTGACGTCAAACTGCTTGCCGACTTCTTCCAACGTATGGTCGGTATTCATATCGATACCAAAGCGCATACGCAGAACTTTTGACTCGCGCGCGGTCAAGCCGCCAAGCACGTCCTTGGTCGCTTCTCGAAGGCCTTCACCTGTCGCCAAATCAATGGGCGATCCGATGGTGTTGTCTTCGATAAAGTCCCCCAAGTGCGAGTCTTCGTCGTCGCCAATGGGCGTTTCCATGGAGATCGGCTCTTTCGCGATTTTCAGCACGCGACGCACTTTCTCTTCTGGCATTTCCATACGCTCACCTAGCTCTTCCGGCGTAGGTTCGCGGCCCATTTCCTGAAGCATTTGACGCGATACACGATTGAGCTTGTTAATGGTTTCGATCATGTGCACGGGAATACGGATAGTGCGCGCTTGGTCAGCAATAGACCGCGTAATCGCCTGACGAATCCACCAGGTGGCGTAGGTCGAAAACTTATAGCCGCGGCGATACTCAAACTTATCGACGGCCTTCATCAAACCAATATTGCCTTCCTGAATAAGATCCAAGAACTGCAAGCCACGGTTGGTGTACTTCTTGGCAATGGAAATCACCAGTCGCAGGTTTGCCTCTACCATGTCTTTCTTGGCACGGCGCGCCTTTGCTTCGCCAAGGGAAATGCGGCGGTTGATGTCTTTGATTTCCAGCACCGACAGTTCGGTGATCTTGCTCAGCGCCTTCAACTTCTTTTGGCAGCGATTGATCTCTTCACGCTGGGCTTCGATGCCCGATGCGTATTCTTTTTTCATCTTGCCGATTTTGTTGATCCAAGTAACGCTTACTTCGCTGCCTTGGTATTCCTTGCGGAAAATATCACGCGGCACCCGAGCGCGGCGAACAACAGCGTTAGTCAACAAGCGCTCTTGGTGACGCACAACCTCTTGAGAATCACGAGCCAAGGAAACCATGTAATCAAAATGCTTGGGCACCAGTTTGAAACAGCAGTACGCTTCCGCCAGCTTCACGTGCTGGGCTTCGGCTTCTTTGCTGCCTTTGCCTTTTTCTTCAACCAGCTTGTTGTATTTGTTGAACTGGCGCTTCAGCAAAGCAAAGCGCTTTTTGGCCTCAACAGGATCTGGGCCCTTTGGTTCATCGTCTTCTTCATCTTCAGCTTTGACCGGACCGTCCGCACCAACCTGCGTTGCTGCAGGGACGTGCTCAGTCGGATCTAAGTATCCGACCAGAAGATCCGCTAACTTTTCTTCTTTCACTACCTCAGCATAGGTTTCTAAGAGGTACTCGACAGTGCCAGGGTAGCTGGCCAACGCCGTGAGCATATCGCGGATGCCTTCTTCGATCCGCTTGGCGATCGCGATTTCCCCTTCTCGGGTAAGCAGCTCAACCGTACCCATTTCCCGCATGTACATGCGCACGGGATCAGTGGTTCTGCCGGCCTCTGTCTCAACCGCCGCCAACGCGGCCGCTGCTTCCTCAGCTGCGAGCTCATCAGCCGTATTTTCTTCCGTTGAGAGCAAATCGTCCGAATCCGGCGCCGTTTCATACACCGTGATGCCCATGTCATTAATCATTCGAATGATGTCTTCGATTTGCTCAGGATCAGAGATATCGTCTGGCAAATGATCGTTCACCTCACCATAGGTGAGATAACCCTGCTCCTTACCCTTAGCGATCAGTTCTTTAAGGCGCGATTGCTGCTGTGCCGTTGTTGTTATCTGTTTACTCATAACTTCCCATGTCGGTCATAGCCAGCGCATTCCAGCACTCTGCTGATGCAAGGCGCGATAGACCTGTGTGTGTTCTCGACGCGATTGGTGTTCGTGATCTAAACCCGTCACCATTGAGAGCTAATGGATTACCCTCCTTGCCTTTGAAGGAGCATCAACGCATCGCCGTTCGGGATTTAGGTGGACAGGGAAGCTCGCCAAAGTCCTTACTTAACATCTTGGCGGATTGTCCGAAGCCTTTCGATTCGCGCGACGCGACCGTGGATTATAACAACCACTCAACTTCCGCGCCAGAGACCCGAGCAGATTAAGCATCACCTGATCAGCGCTTCGGGGGCGCTTCGCCTCGCAGCCTGCGTGCAGGGAGTGTTTCCAGTATTTTTTGCTCATCCCCCTGTGCGAGAAGCTCAGCGCGCTGACGTTGCCTTAGCTTTTTTTGCTGTTGACGCAGCAGGTTCGCGCAGCCATCCGACAGTTCTTTCGGCCACGCATCACGACCGGAGGCCGAGGGTTTCTTGGCAAAATCAATCAGTTGAGCCTGTTCGCCCTCGTCAGGCCAACCAATCAAAATTTCGTTTGCATCAGCCTCCGGATGATCCGTCAAGAAATTCACCACCCGCCCCAATAGTCCCATCTCGTGACTCTGCGCCAGCATTGCGCGCTGAAGACTCTCATCCAGCGAGGCCCATAAAGCCGGGGCTTTGAGCAACATACTCAACATTTTTTGTGCCAACGCAGAACCCACATCGAAGCCTTTGTCGCGCTCAATGAAGGGCGCGTTCGACACCCGGGCTGGGCTAGGCATTGGCGCTGCCATACCGCCAATATCCCGAACTCTGGCTTTCACCAGATCCTTCAAAATTCCATCGGGGATTTTCTCTACGAAGGGGTTTGCCAGCCCCATAAAGCGTGCGCGTCCATCAAGCGACTGAAGGTCTAGGCCCTCACTCAGCTTACTAAATAAGTATTCAATACCCGGCGTCGCGTTATTCAAAAATTGGGTAAAAGCGTCGGGCCCTTGGTCCCGCACCAAGGAGTCGGGGTCCTCTCCATCAGGCAAAAACACGAATTTCAGCTGACGGTGTTCGTTCAAAACCGGCAGCGCGCTTTCCAATGCGCGCCAGGCCGCGGAACGCCCTGCTTTATCGCCATCAAAACAACAAATGACCTCATCGGTGTAGCGATAAAGCTTGTGGTAGTGAGCTTCGCCGGTCGCGGTGCCCAAGGTAGCTACCGCGTTGGGGAAACCATTTTGCGCCAGAGCGACTACGTCCATATAACCCTCCACAACCAGCAGCCGATCGATGTTGCGCAGAGCCTTACGCGCTTCGTATAAGCCATACAGCTCCCGACTCTTGGAAAAGACTGGGGTCTCTGGAGAGTTTAGATATTTGGGGCCTTCTTCCTCGCCCATTTTACGACCGCCAAAGCCGATGACACGGCCCCGGACATCCCGAATGGGAAACATGATGCGATGCCGAAACCGGTCATACACCCGACCACTGTCGTTTTTAATGGTCAAACCAGCCTTGAGCAGCGCGTCACTCGTCGCGCCCTCAGATTGCAGTTTTTCGCTGACGTTTTGCCAACCCTCCGGGGCATAACCAATACCAAAATCGCGTGCGGTAACGCCAGTTAGTCCTCGGCCTTTGAGGTATTCAACGGCTATCTCAGCACCTCGCAGCTGTTGCCGATAGATCCGCTCAGCGCCAGCCAGGGCGTCGTAGATCCGTTGATCTACCTCAACATAGGGTCGGTTGGACTTCTCTCTTGGCACTTCAAGCCCCAACTCCTTCGCTAGAGTTTCCACCGCTTCAACGAACTCCATTCGTTCGAATTTCATCAGAAACGTCAGAGCGGTTCCGCTTTCTTGGCAACCAAAACAGTGGAAGAACTGCTTGTCGGGACTGACCGAAAAAGACGGGGACTTTTCGTCATGGAATGGACAAAGACCCGAGTAGTTTTTGCCGGTCTTTTTCAGAGCAACACGCCCGTCGATCACGTCAACAATGTCGACGCGATCTATCAGATCATTGATAAAGGACTGGGGTATTAAACCTGCCACGAACGAATCCGGAGAGCATTGACTAAGGAGAATAGCACAGGCTTTCCTCGTGGCAGACTCATGTTACGTTAACGATACACGGATCACAGATTACCCAGCTGAGCTTTGACCAAGGCACTGGCCTTGCCCATATCCACCCGACCTTGACCCTCACGTTTTAGCAACCCCATGACTTTGCCCATGTCTTTCATGCCTTGGGCACCGGATTTCGCTAGCAAGCCAGAAACGAATTCTTCTAACTCATTGCCTTCCATCTGCGCCGGCAAAAATCCTTCGATTACCGAAATTTCGTATGCCTCAACCGCCGCGAGATCTTCACGACTAGCATCTGTGAATTGCTGCCACGCATCCTTACGCTGCTTAAGCATTTTATTCAGGACGGTAAATACGTCTTCGTCCGACAGTTCCCGACGTTCATCCACTTCGATCCGCTTAAGCTCAGCGTTCACCATACGCAGAGTGGCCACTCGGTCCTTATCTCGGGCCTTCATGGCTTCTTTCGTTGCCTGACTTAACGTGTCTTTCAATGTGGCCATAGATCCTCCGATTCTTAAATCCACCCGCCTTTGCATACGGGCCGAAAAGCAGAAACAAAAAAGCCCCGGTTCACGGGGCTTTAACTACATGATCGGCCCATCACGGTCACGCCTAGAGACACGTGACACGCGGTGGTAAGACCTTAACAAAACGCCAGAGGCGTGATCCACCGTGGGAGCGATGTTCCTAGTAGGAACGCTCGAACTTGCGGGATTCGCGCTGCAATTTTTTGATATGGCGCTTCACTGCGGCAGCGGCTTTCCGCTTGCGCACGGCGGTGGGCTTCTCATAAAACTCTCTGCGACGCACTTCACTAAGTACTCCCGCTTTTTCACAAGAACGCTTAAAGCGTCGCAGTGCAATGTCGAAAGGTTCGTTTTCTTTGACTCTTACGTGAGGCATGGTTCAACTTGTTTCCAGTGAGGGCGCGGATTCTACACACAGGCATGTGGGGCAGCAACCCCGGAATGACAGGCCTAATCGACAGGGTCCTCAATTCCGCTGTAACGGGCTGAAAATGTGGGGACCGAGATCCTACGGACCTAAATTGAGGCACAGTGCCCAGCATTTTTGTACCATGCGCCCATGTTAATTCTTGGTATTGAAAGCTCCTGCGACGAAACAGGGGTCGCGCTGTATGACAGCGAACATGGGCTGCTGTCCCAAGCCCTTCATAGTCAGGTCTCCCTGCATGCCGATTACGGCGGCGTCGTTCCCGAGTTAGCATCTCGCGATCATGTGCGCAAGATCTCACCATTGACGCACCGCGTGCTGCAAGAAGCGGACAAAACACTGGATGACCTCGACGGTATCGCCTACACCGCAGGGCCCGGGCTGATGGGTGCGCTGCTCGTTGGCGCATCGTTTGCCAAAAGCCTCGCTTGGTCTCTGGGCATTCCCGCATTGGGCGTCCACCATATGGAGGCACATCTGTTAGCACCTTTGATCGATCGGCAATCCGACGCCTTAGCGTTGCCTTTCGTCGCTCTGCTGGTTTCCGGCGGGCATACCCAACTGGTTCACGTCAGGGCATTTGGAGACTACGACATTTTGGGCGAGTCCGTTGATGACGCAGCAGGTGAAGCGTTTGACAAAACGGCAAAGCTTTTGGGCTTGGGCTATCCGGGCGGGCCAAAAATTGCTGCGCAAGCCGAACAAGGCGACCCGACAAGATTTCGCTTCCCGCGCCCTATGACAGATCGACCCGGTCTGGATTTCAGCTTCAGCGGCCTGAAGACCTATGCATTGAACACTGTGCAATCGCTGGACACATTGTCTGAACAAGACATTGCGGATGTTTCCGTCGCCTTTGAAATCGCCGCCGTGGACACCTTGGTCATAAAGTGTCGCCGGGCGATTGAGCAAACGGGCGCCCGGCAACTGGTCATTGCTGGCGGTGTTAGTGCGAACACGCGATTACGCGCCGAACTCACCGATAATTTAACGGCCGAAATCGTTTATGCGCCTCTCGCTTTGTGCACCGACAATGGCGCTATGATCGCTTATGCCGGCGCGTTGCGAATGCTTGGTGGAGCGGAAGAGAATTTGTCCATTGAAACGCGACCACGATGGCCGATGACTGAACTGCCGCCGATATGAATCCTCGCTCACGCCCTTGGGACAAAGTACTTATCAACGATCTGACAATCGACGCCATTCTTGGAATCCTGCCGAGTGAGCGGGTGCAAACTCAGCCGGTTGTCATCAACATAACGGTCTTTACTGACACCAAACCAGCGGCGACAAGCACAAACATAGCTGATACGTTGGATTATGCGGAGCTGGCTTCTCAGGCGACACGATTGGCGAGGGAAGGTGAATACTTACTGATTGAGTCATTGGTTGAAGACCTGGCCGCAATGGCCTTGAATCAGCCAACCGCGAGAGCCGTCACTGTCCGCGTAGAAAAACCTCAAGCCGTTGAAGGCGCAAGATCTGTCGGAGTCGAGATTTACCGGGAGCGTTAGTCCGATGTTTTACAGCACGGCAAGACGTTCGGCCAGGCGCTGCACCCGCAGCTGTGTCAGTGCCTCGCCAAACGCTGCACCCTTCAGCGTCGCCGCCGTATCCTTCGGTAATGCTAAGGTCTTTAGTTCAGCCACCAGAGGCAACAGCTCACGCTCAAGTCGTTGCCGCAGAGCAGACGACTCCATCAACTGCATTATCCGTATCAGTCGTTGGGCGTCGTGCAACGCCTTGAGTTGCTCAAGAGCCCGGAACAAAGTTCCTGCATCAACTCTGGGCCAGTCAGAAAGCAGCGACAGATACGCGATACGATCCAATGCTGCCTGAAGGTAGGCCTTTGGTGCCAGCAGACGCGCGGCTAGGGCCTGAATATCATCGGCACTGAGCGGAAGCAGGGCATAGCGCTCTCGCGGTTCTGGCCGGTGCAATGCCCATTGGGACAACGGCATAGCCTGACATTCTGGCAGCCAATCTGAGAGCCCTTGGCAGGACTGCAACACCTCAAAGAATCGATGCGGTTGGGGCGCTGCTAAGGCCTTTACAAATTCCTGCCAAACACGTTCAGCGGACAATGTTACTAACTCTCCGCCTTCACACATTTTCTCGAGCAGTACCTGCGTCTCTGGCGCGACATGAAACCCCGGCAACTGCGCGGCAAATCGGGCCACCCGAAAAACCCTGAGCGGATCTTCAATAAAGGCATTGGAGACATGGCGCAAACATCCCGCGGCAATATCTGCTTCACCACCATATGGATCGATAAGCTGCCCGTCGGCTCCTTGAGCCATCGCATTAATGGTGAGGTCGCGACGGCCAAGATCCTCACTCAACGTCACGTCGGGGCTAGCCACCACTGCAAAACCGGTGTGACCGGAGCCGTGCTTCCGCTCGGTTCGCGCCAAGGCATATTCTTCCTTGGTCTCGGGATGCAAAAAGACGGGAAAATCTTTGCCAATTTGAGCAAAACCCAGTTCTAACAGTTGATTCGCTGCTGCGCCAACAACGACCCAGTCACGATCACCGGGCGCGAATTCAGCGTCTCGCCCGACCCGCTCGGCGATGAGGCGATCACGCACCGCGCCTCCCACAAGATAAATGTCGAGATCTTTTGTTAGCACGTTATTACCCAGTTATGGCTGGCTGGGAGAGTTTCACGCCATCATCGAGCCGATAGGCCGTAAGTTCTCGCCCCCAGACGCAGCCTGTGTCCAAGGCGACACATCGCGGTGCTCGAGCGTCGCCGTTCAAAGAGGCCCAGTGCCCGAACAATACGGTTTGACCTTCGCGCTGACCTGATTCGCTGGCAAACCATGGGGACAGTCCTTGCGGCAAGTCGCGCAATGGACCTTTGTGCGCAAAGTCCATGGAACCATCCGGGTAAAGCAACCTCATACGCGTTAGATAATTGACAATGCAGCGCAATCGATCCATGCCATTTAATGCAGGATCCCACAGCGACGGTTTATTGCCGTACATTGAAGCAAAAAAATCACGATAAGAGAGAGCTGCAGCTGCAGCCTCTTCCTCACTTTGGCCGATCACCGCTTCCACTTCTCGTGCATAGGTTTGTGCTTGCTTGAGACCCCACTGCGGGGGCAAACCGGCGTGGACCATGGTATGCCCGTAAGCTGAGTGAAGAAGCTTCTGTCCACGCAACCAATGCGCCAGCTCTTCAACGTCATCAGCAGCCAGCAGATCACCAAGGGTATCCTTCGCACCAGCCGAATGGCCGCCAAATACAATAGCCAGGAAGTGCAGATCATGGTTGCCTAAGACGATGCGCGTCTGCTCTCCCAACTGTCGCAGCTTGCGCAGCACCTTGAGCGAATCTGGCCCACGATTAATCAGGTCACCCGCCAGCCAAAGCTCGTCGCTGTCTTTTAATCGCACCTTCTTCATCAGGGCTTTCAGCTCTCGCCAACAACCTTGTACATCGCCTACAGCGTAAACAGCCACTGTTGTTAATGCACCATACTGTCGACGCGAAGCGAGAACACATCAATGGGCACCTCGAATTGCTCATCGCCATCCGTGCGGAAAAGATAACTGCCCTGCATGGTGCCTACGGGAGTCTTTAACACAGCCCCGCTGGTGTAGCTGAACTGCTCACCCTCTCCCAACCATGGTTGTTGTCCAATCACACCAGGGCCTTTGACTTCCTGCACGTCGCCCCGGCCGTCGGTAATTATCCAGTGTCGATTGAGTAACTGACTGGCCACCGATCCGTGATTGATTATGGTAATGGTGTAAGCGAACGCGTAACGCTCTTCCTCTGGAGCAGATTCTCGATCGAGGTAGTGGACGACTACCGACACCTCTATGGGTTGCTCAATACTGCTTTCAGCCAAAATATGATCCCCCGCTTCACTGTTGAGACGAACTTTTATCCTGCTGACTTTCTACCTGACCGGCAATCATCAAAAAATTCTCGATCGTGACATCGTCAGCGCGCAAGCCCGAATCTACGGCCACAGACTGCCAGTCCAGATTCAGTGTTTTGAGAGCATTTGACAGACGTTTACGGCGACCGGCAAACGCCAAACGCAATACCTGATCCAGACTCTTTCTAGCGACAGGAAGCGTTGTATCTTGCTTAGGCGTCAGGCGAATAATCGACGAATCAACCTTCGGCGGTGGTCGAAAACTCTCTGGCGGCACATCAAATAGGTACTGCACATTCAATGTCACCTGAGTCATAACACTCAACCGCCCCCAGGCCTTACTGCCGGGCACTGCGCTCAAGCGTTCTGCCATCTCTTTCTGCAGCATAAAGTGCATATCCACGATGTTTGCAGGCCGGTCCAGCACAAAGTCCACCAACTGCATCAGCAGAGGCGAAGAAATGTTGTAAGGCAAATTGCCCACCACCCGCCAACCGCAGCCCCCGCTGTCAGATGCGTTCAGCAAGGTGGCGAAATCCGCACGCAAGATATCCTGCTCCAATACCTCAATACCGGGAAACTTAGGCGGAAGCAGAGGCGCTAGGTCGCGATCGATCTCCACCGCCAGATACCGATCTAACCGTTGATCGAACAAGTATTCCGTGAGCGCGCCCTGCCCCGGACCGATCTCAAAAACCTGCTGCCCGGGCTGCAGCGCCATTGCCGATGCGATGCCCTGTAGGATCCTCGAATCGTGCAGAAAATGCTGTCCGAAGCGCTTACGCGGTCGCACGGAGTCGATCCGTCATATCGTTCGCCGCCGAGACTGCCGCGAGAAAAGAACCCAGATTGGCTTTCCCAGTACCCGCTAAATCCAATGCTGTGCCGTGATCGACTGAGGTTCGAACAAAGGGCAGCCCTAATGTGATGTTGACCGCCTCACCGAAGCCCGAGTACTTCAGCACCGGTAAGCCCTGATCATGGAACATGGCCATCACCGCATCGGCATCGTTCAGATACTGAGGAGTAAACAGTGTATCCGCGGGTAACGGTCCGCGAATGAGCAGGCCTTCAGCGCAGAGCCTCTCACAGACCGGTGAAATGATATCGATTTCTTCGCGGCCCATATGGCCGGACTCACCAGCATGCGGATTGAGGCCGCATACGAGTACACGCGGTGCCGCTAATCCAAACTGACGTTGCATGGCGTCATGCAGAATGCGCAACCGACGCTCCAGCAGTGTTTGCGTAAGCGCGCCCGCAACGGCATGCAAGGGCAGGTGGGTAGTCGCTAAAGCGACGCGCATTGCGCCGGTGGTCAGCATCATGACGACATCATCTACGCCGGAACGCTGGGCAAGATATTCCGTATGGCCTGAAAACGAGTAGCCTGCGTCCATGATCACAGACTTCTGCATCGGACCGGTAACCAAGGCCGCAAAGCGCTGCTCTAAACACCCTGTTATGGCGCGATCCAGCGCATGCATCGTAGCCTTGGCATTGTCGACGCAAAGTTCGCCGGCGCGAACCGGCTCCGCCAGAGGCGTATTGAGCACTGTCAATGCACCTGCCTGAGTGCTGGGTGAATGCACATTCTCGTCAACAGTCAGCGACAATCCCAGCAGCCGGGCTCTCTCCCGCAGCATATTTGCATCCGCCACAACGACCCAGCCCTGAGGTCGGTCTTGCAGCGCGGCCTGAATCACGAGATCCGGACCAATCCCGGCCGGCTCACCGGGTGTGATAGCGATCATGGCAGATGCTCGTCTAGAGACGCAGTTCGACAAAGGCCTCGTCACGAATTTCTTTCAACCATTCCTGACGTTCTTCTTCAAATCGACGACGGAACAACAGATCCGTCGCCATGTTTCGTCTGGCTTCGTCACTCATGTCTTGTTCGCGGCGATCCTCTACCAGCAGAATGTGCCAACCGAATTCGCTCTCGAATGGCTCGCTCAATTCACCGATTTCCGTTTTCAACATCACCTCAGCAAATTGCGGCACAAACTGATCCGGCGTTGACCAACCCAACACGCCCCCGTTTAGCGCGCTGGCAGGGTCTTCTGAAAACTCTTTTGCCAATGCGGCAAAGTCTCCCCCGCCTTCAATCCGTTCATATATTTCTTGGGCCTGACTTCGCGCCTGCTCTGATGTAACAATCTCGGAGGGACGTATCAAAATGTGGCTGACGTTGGTTTGCGCCAACCGTTGAGTTCCCGCGCCGCGCCGCTCCAATAACTTGATGATATGAATCGTAGGACCCGTGGAAATGGGGCCCACGATGTCGCCAACCTGCATATCTAATACTGCGTCAGAGAACAAAGTAGGCAGTTCGCCTGCACGTCGCCAACCGAGATCGCCTCCTTCCAGCGCCGTGCTGGCTGAAGACTTGGCGATGGCCATTTGAGCAAAGTCTGCACCGTCACGCAGCTCTTGAACGAAGCCAGCGGCTTCGGCCAGCGCCGCCTCGTTGTCTGCCTCAGTCGCGTCATCCTCAAGCGAGCGCATAATGTGCCCGACGCGATATTCATCAGAAAACATTTGTTGATAAAAGGGGGAATTCAACAGCGCCTGAACATCTTGCTCACTGATCGCGATTCGCCGATTAATCATGGCACGCTGCAATCGAGTGATGATCAGCTCGGATCGAATTTCTTCACGGAACTGACGATAACTTGTGCCATCCGCTGCCAACGTTTGCTGAAACTCTTCCAAGGTCATGTTGTTATTGCTCGCAAAGCTTCCAACGGCCCGTGCCAAAGACTCATCATCCACTGTCACTCCGCGTTTTTCCGCTTCCTGCAGCTGGATGTTTTCAATAATGAGGCGTTCCATAATTTGATTAATCAAAACATCGGCGGGCGGCGGCTGCAGGTTGTTTTCAGCAATCGACCGACGCACGGTTTCTAATCGCGTCATCAGTTCGCTGGCTAACACAACATCATCGTCTACCACGGCGACTATCGCTTCTAGGCGTTGATACTCTGCAGCAGCCTGCAATGGCAGCAGAACCAACAAAAGTGTCGCCAAACAGTGACGAGCCCTGGCAGTAAACGCTGCATTTCTTTTCACGATTTGAATATTCATGTTTTCCCTGATCAATTCCGTTAAGCACAACTCACGTGTTCGATTGAGGCGAAACCTGCTCTAGCGACCCGTGCCTGCTAGCGTGCCATAACCGTACACACTACGGCTAAGCAATGCGTCTACTTTACTACCAAATCCCGCCAAACCCTTTAGCTGGACCTCGAGAAGAATGCCGCGATCTGTGCGAAAATCGTTAAACGGCAGTACGGCGTGAGGCAAGCCATGACTCCTGTAGCTCGGATTTTCCAAAAACTGGCGAGCCAGTAGTCTAAACCGGACGCAGCAATCGTCGTACTCTATACCAGCAAACGCCTCTAACGTTCTGTGGCCTTCCAAGTCGTAGTGCCAACGAGAGGTCAGCGCCACATTTTGGTTAAGTGGCGCATAGACCGAGAACTCAGCTTGTTTAATATCATCCAGCACTCGCCGGTTGACGCCAACATTATATATGCGACGCCCCGTTCCACGCAGATGCAGTGAAGCACCCAGCTCTTCCCAAGCACTGCTCTCTTGGTTCCACAATTGCCGGGCGCGCAGCTGCCAGCCCTGTTTCACGTTGAAGGTTTGTTCACCGGCCACGAGATCGCTTGCGCCAATATCGGCAGCCCCGGGCCACTTTACTCGCGGTTCAGACAAGTGGTCCAGATAGGCTATTGCAACGCTCCCAAGCTCTTTTCCCGAGCCAGACAACACTCGACTGGTCACTGCGACGGTCAGGCGGTCAGCATCGCCGATACGATCCAGTCCTGCGAAACGATCGTCAGAAAACAGCTGATCAAACGTCATGCTCAGCGGAATGCTGTCAAACACGGGCAAGCTATCCTGTGCTTCAAAGGCTTGTTTCAAATAATAGACTCTGGGTTCTAAGGTCTGCACCAACCGATCACTACCTATGACTAAATCACGTTCGAAGAACAGTCCGGCGTCGGCACTGAAAAACCCAACGCCTCTGTCCGTCTGCTGTTCGTCATAGAGACCGAGGTCCGACGCAGGCATATCCAGATTGTATTCGGTGAATTTATAGCCGCCACGTAACGCCCAAAAACCACTGCTTCCGTCCCGTCGAAAGCTCACCGAGGGTTCAACATGGGTCCTGCTCCCTTGCAACGGAAATTGCGCCGCTTGCGCTGTGTCGAAACGCGCCCGCTGGGCATCAAAATTCGCCCATTGAGACATCATCGCCCAGGTGAGCCCCTGTCCGCTGGGGTTCGACCTGTAGTTCAGCACCAGAGCGGGACTGGACTCGTAATCCAGCGTATCCAGTTCATCTAACCGCTGAAAACCCAGAGAACTCAGACGCAAATCAAGTTTATCCGTCGTATAGGCTATTTCAGCAAATTGGCTTAAGGCGTTAGGGTTCGCAAGTCCAACGTAGGCATCAAGATCGCGGAAAAAATCGCGGTCACTACTTCGTGTAAAATCAACTCGGGTAGTCAGCGGTCCCAAACTGCCTTCTTGATCGACCGAAACCGCCCAGCGGTCAGCCGCATCAAACCGCCCTAACACCGCTTCGCCACCCAAGGCTTTGTACGTCTCGCGATCGAACAGACCGTTATACAGATCATCCGAGGCGAGATAGGACAGGTCCACCGCAGCGCGCTGCGACTGGTTGTTGTATCGAATTTGCCCGTCTACGCCCACACCCCGCCGACTGACAATGCGCGGCATTATGGTCGCATCCAACGCTGGAGATACCTCCCAGCGGTAGGGAATCTGTAACTGAAGACCATCCCTGCTGCTCACACCACCAGAAGGCATCTGCCAGCCAGCCGATTGCTTGCCGCCCATAGAGACTCGCATACGCGGCAAATAAGCCACTGGAATCGATTTAATTCGAAGCACCGCGCCCTTGGCCTGCGCAAAACTCTCTACGTCATTGATCTGCAACTCTCTGACTCCCAGCGACCACCCATCGTTGTCAGGAGAGCAGCGCGTCAACTGGACATCGGTCAACACAACTGCACCCGCAACGGAGCGCCGGAACCCAGAGGCCGTGCCGCGCAGATTTTGTTTGGGCATCAGCCATTGCACACCTTGCAAGTCCAAACTCTCACCGTCCAGGCCCATGCTGGCTTGCTGCCCCTGCACCACTAAGTCGTTTTGACCAAGGACCAATCCCTGAGGAAAGTCTACGCGCCGACTACCTTGGTTGAACAACGCTTCTTCCGCCAGCAAGACGCGTTGTCCGTCGTTGATAATGACGTCGCCCTGCAGGCGCACCACTCCGTCCTGACTGCCCACCAAGCTGTCCAGCTCGGCGGTAATCACTCGGTCACCGGAACTACTTGTCATCGCCTTTGGCGTCAGTTGCGAAGGGAGCAGATAGCCACCGAGGCACTGACCGAAATTTGCTGCATCGGGTTCAGATCGCTGCTGGTACAGATCGGCCGCCAAATTCGAAAAAGGACCAACACTTACCTCATTCGCAAAGGCATTTAGGCTTTCGGTAGCCAACACGGTAGCGGCTGGCAGCCACAGGGCTAATGCTGCTAGCAGCCTTAGAGAGGAGCGGGTGTTTTTCATCAAGGCATGATAAAAGAATTGTCCCCTCGGATATAATCTAATCGTGCCTAAAGAAAAAAATACAGAGAGTGAACTTACCGCCTGGTGTCTTGAGCAAGTGTTAGTGCTTGAGGGCGAGACTCAGTCAAAACTCTGCGTCGACGACAACAACATCTCTCTCAAAGCCCTGCGCGTCGAGGCAAGCCATCGCCACTTCTATCGCGTGCGCAGCAAAGGTTCCAATCAATCCTGGGTTGCCATGTGGAGTCCTCCAGCCCTTGAGAACAACCGACAATTCGTGGCCTTGGCGCAGGTGTTTCAGGCCACAGGGGCACCACAATTGCTCTCTTCAGACTTTGCGCGCGGATTTTTTCTCATGGAAGACTTGGGAAGCCTTCATCTAGCGGACGCCTATGAGTCGACTGCAGGCGATACAGTCGCACTGCAGCGACTGGTGGATACAGCGCTCAACGCTTTGCTAGCGCTACAAGAAATTTCCGACGCAAACATCCCGCCCTACGACGAAGCGCGCATGACTATGGAGTTTGAGTTGTGCGCCGAGTGGTTTGCCCAAAAGCTGATTAAGTCTCCATTGGGACCGGCAGACGCCCAAACTCTTGCAGACGCCCGCGCGAGCTTGCTGCATGCGATGCTCGAACAACCCACAGCCTGCGTTCACCGGGATTATCACTGCCGCAATCTGTTGCTGCGCGGCGAAGCAGGCGAACAGAGCACGATCGGCATGGTGGATTTTCAGGACGCCTTGATTGGGCCCGCGCTGTACGACCCTGCATCGCTGCTAAGAGACTGCTACTTCACCCACGATGAATCTCTTGTCCGCACGGCTTTGGAGCGATTTGCCCGATGCACTCCGCTATTGGCAAACATTCCGCAAGAAAGAGTCATGTGGTGGCATGATGCCTGCGCGATTCAAAGGCAGATGAAGGCTGTTGGTATATTCGCGAGGCTTCATCTGCGCGATGGCAAGTCCAGTCACCTTGGCTATATCCCGTCAGTTTTGCAGCGAGCCGCCGTAGTGGCCCGCCAGTACCCGAATCTGGACACACTTGCACTGCTGCTGGATCGCTGGGCAACTGCGGCGTCCCAAAACGCTTTGATACAGCAGCAATCACGCGCCGGGGCATCTCGGTGAAAGCCATGCTGCTCGCAGCAGGCCGAGGCAGTCGTTTGGCGCCACTGACCGATCGCACGCCAAAACCACTGCTTCCTGTACAAGGTCAATTGCTCATTCAGCGGATCCTTGATCGACTCAAGCAGGCTGGCATAACCGAAGCGGTGATTAATGTTCACCACTTGGGCCAGCAGATCGAGAGTACGATCGGTGACGGGACAGCCGAAGGCCTGCCCATACGCTACAGCCGCGAAGCGGAACTTCTGGAAACCGGTGGCGGTATAAAAAAAGCGCTGCCATTGCTTGAAGACGCCGTCTTCATGGTCTGCAATGCCGACATTTATACCGACTTTGATTTTGCCAACGCCCCCTCAGGGCTCGATGAAGGCGACCTGGCACACCTGATACTGGTACCAACGCCCGCAAGCCGCGACAGCGGGGATTTTATCTGTTCTGATGGCCGAATCCTCTCGCGGGGTAACGACTACGTCTATGCGGGGATCGCGCTGATCCATAGGGATTTATTCCTTGGTTCGCCCCAAGGGTCTTTCTCCTTGCGAGACTTACTCTTTGCAGCGGTAGAAAACGGCAGAGCGTCCTGCCAAATCCACCGCGGCAAGTGGACCGACATCGGCACACCTGAGGAATACGCCCGAGCGAACACGGAGCCATTCTACGACTAGCCGTGTCTGGGGCGTCAAAAACACATGCATCTCATAACAGCTCGGTTAACATAGCGGTTTGAACAATGTGAGCCACCATGAACCTTTCTGCTCCTCCTTGGATTTGTCCATCGATTTTGGCCGCCGACTTTGCTCGTTTGGGCGAAGAGGTCTCCGATGTGTTAGCTGCCGGTGCTGATACCATCCACTTCGACGTGATGGACAATCACTACGTTCCCAACTTATCCGTCGGTCCCTTGGTTCTCAGCGCGCTGCGTAAGGCGGGTGTTGATGCCTGCATCGACGTCCACCTGATGGTGAAACCGGTTGATCGGCTGGTCGAAGACTTTCTTGCTGCCGGAGCTGACTACATTACCGTGCATCCAGAATCCACCGAACACCTGCACCGAACCTTGAGCATGATTACCGATGGTGGCGCCAAGGCGGGTCTGGTTTTTAACCCTGCAACGCCGCTTGATGCTCTTGAACCCGTGATCGACATGTTGGATCTGATCCTCATCATGTCCGTGAACCCGGGCTTTGGCGGGCAAGCCTTCATTCCGTCGAGCCTCGACAAACTCCGGCAGGCAAGACGTCTCATTGATATCAGCGGCCGCGACATCCGTCTGCAGATTGATGGAGGCATCAAAATTGATAACATCGGAGCCGCGGCCGCAGCTGGTGCCGACGCCTTTGTGGCGGGCACAGCGATTTTTGGTGCCGACAACTACGCCGATACCATCAGCTCTATGCGTGATGAAATCGCCGACGCATAACTGAATGAAATCTTACGATGCGTACTTGTTCGATCTGGATGGGACCCTTGTCGACACTGCGCCGGATCTCGGTGGTGCGCTCAATGCAAGCCTTCGAAATGCCGGTTTACCCGGTATTACCGAGGCCCAAGCCAGAATGTGGATTGGGCACGGCGCTAAATTCTCGCTGACACAGGCTCTGGATCATCACAATCTCAATCTCGATCCAGCGGCCGTGGATGCGCTGTTAGACAATTTTCTAAATCATTACGAGAATCATGTTGCTGAGCTGAGCACGCTGTACGCTGGCGTCGTCGACACATTGGACGCCCTGCGTCAATCGGGCAGCAAGCTTGCCGTTGTCACCAACAAACCCACCCGCTTCACCCTGCCCCTGCTATCGGAGCTTGCTCTGGATGGATATTTTCAGTCCGTGGTTTGCGGCGACACTGCAGCCCTGCCTAAACCGGCCCCCGATCCGATCCTGCTATGTCTGAAACAGTTAGGCGCAACAGCATCATGCAGTCTGATGGTAGGCGACTCCGTCACCGATGTAGACGCGGCCAAAGCCGCGCAGCTCGATGTGGCCTGCTATCGTGATGGGTACAACCACGGTATTGATGTCGTCACGTTAAAGCCAACCCTTGTCTTTGATCGTATGGACGAGATCTTGCCGACATCTGCCTAGAGCACGCGCAAACGTGTCGGGTTCTCCACAATGATCAAATGGCATGGTAGCCTTCGCGTGTTGTTCGGCCAGCGAACCGTTACACTCGCGGCGTCAAACCTAAATGATCAAAAGGCAACGATAATGTCTCGTGTGCACCACGACAGAAATGAAGCGCCTTGGCGAAGCCGCTGGCGACGCTAAATGCGTTTGAGGCTATGGCGGCGCTTGGCGTTCGCCTGACCCTAAAGAGATCTCGGTGGATCCTCCCTTCATTTCTTCGGAACGACACATGACAATTTCCAATCCCATTTATCGGCGCACTCCCGTCGTTCATGAGGCCCTTGCTGACCTAGACACACCGCTCTCGGTTTACCTGAAACTCGCCAAGGGCCCCTACAGCTATTTGCTCGAGTCTGCCCAAGGCGGGGAAAAATGGGGGCGTTACTCCATCATAGGCTTGCCTGCGCGAACCATTGTTAAGGTGACTGAGAATCGCGTTCAGATCATCACTGACGATGCTGTGGTCGAAGAAACCGAGACCGACGACCCGCTGACGTTCATTGAAGAATTCCAACAGCGCTTCGACGTTGCCGAGGCGGATGGGCTGCCTCGCTTCTTCGGCGGACTGGTTGGCTATTTCAGCTATGACACGGTGCGCTATGTCGAAAAGCGTCTGCAGCCCAGTATTTCCGGAGATCGCCTAGACACCCCTGACATCGTGTTGATGGTTAGCGAAGAGGTCGTCGTAGTCGACAACCTGGAAGGCCGAATGAAAATGATCAGTTTGGTCGATGCCGATGATCCCGAGGCCGAAAACCGTATGAGGCGCGTGCTGCAAGATCGGGAGGCGTCCTTAGCGCTGCCGGTTCAGGGGCTGGAACATGGCAGCGCCAATCAGACCCTGAGGGAAAGTGACTTTGTTTCAGAGTTTGGCGAAGACGCCTTTAAAGAGGCTGTCGAGCGAATTAAAGAGTACACGCGGGCTGGCGATGTGATGCAGGTGGTCCTCGCGCAACGCATGCACATTCCGTTTCAAGCACCCTCAATCAACATGTACCGGGCGCTGCGCAGCCTAAATCCGTCCCCTTACATGTACTTCATGGACTTAGACGACTTTCAAATTGTCAGCTCGTCCCCGGAAATCCTTGCCCGAGTGGAAGATGGTGTCATTACCAATCGTCCACTGGCTGGCACTCGTCGGCGCGGACATACAGAGGAGGAAGACCTTGCGTTCGAAGCCGAGCTTAAGGCAGACCCGAAAGAAATCGCAGAGCATTTGATGCTCATTGATCTCGGCCGCAACGATGTAGGCAGAGTCGCGCAAGCGGGCTCCGTTGACGTAACCGAACGATTTGCCATCGAACGCTATTCCCACGTGATGCACTTATCTTCCACAGTTGAAGGCAAGCTGTTGCCCGAAAAGTCGGCCATGGATGTTCTGCGAGCCACCTTGCCTGTGGGTACGCTTTCAGGCGCCCCCAAGGTGCGGGCCATGGAGATTATCGACGAGTTGGAACCTGTCAAAAGAGGGATTTACGGTGGAGCCGTGGGCTATTTGGCCTGGAATGGAAACATGGATACTGCTATCGCAATTCGCACCGCCGTGATTAAGGACGGCTATCTCTACATTGAAGCGGGTGGGGGTATCGTTCACGACTCAATTCCTAGGCTAGAGTGGAAGGAAAGTCTCAACAAGGGACGCGCGATCTTCCGGGCCGCCGCCATGGCAGAAAATCGCATGATCGATCCTGAGCACTCGACTGCCGGAGAACAGCCATGATTCTGATGATCGATAACTACGACTCCTTTACCTTCAACGTGGTGCAATATCTGCTGGAACTTGGCGCAGACGTTACCGTTCGACGCAACGACGAGATCAACATTGAGGATATCAAGCGCCTAGCTCCGGAAAAAATTGTGGTTTCCCCTGGCCCATGTACCCCGAACGAAGCGGGAATCTCTCTGCAGGCCGTCGCTTGCTTCGCAGGTAAAATCCCCCTGCTCGGTATTTGCTTAGGACATCAAAGCATAGGTCAAGGCTTTGGCGGCAAGGTTGTACGGGCCAAGGAGGTAATGCACGGTAAAACATCCATGATCCACCATAAAGGAACGGGGGTTTTCACGGATCTGGATAATCCGTTCCTCGCGACCCGGTATCACTCGCTCGTCGTCGACGCAGAGAGCCTGCCTGACTGCTTGGAAATCACCGCGTGGACCGAGGAAAATGGTGAGATCGACGCCATTATGGGACTGCGCCATCGCGAGCATGACGTAGAGGGCGTGCAATTCCATCCGGAATCGATTCTGACCCAGCATGGCCACCAGCTGCTAAACAATTTTCTGCAGCGCTAATACGGAAAACATATGAACATACCCGAAGCCTTAGCTCACATTGTGGAGGGCCAAAATCTAAGCCAAGACAATGCCGCTGATGTGTTCAATCAGATCATGTCAGGCGACGCCACCCCGGGACAAATCGGTGCCCTACTAGCGGCTCTTCGTGTCAAAGGCGAAACGCCGGAAGAAATCGCCGGCGCAGCGATTACAATGCGCAAACTTTCCACCAAGGTGCCCGTAAAAAGCGAGGTAATCGTCGACACTTGCGGTACCGGCGGCAGCGGCAACAAGCTCTTCAATATCTCCACTGCAGCCGCTTTCGTTGCTGCCAGCAGCGGTGCCAAGGTAGCCAAACATGGCAATCGAAAAATGACCAGCTTTAGCGGTAGCGCGGACGTTTTGGAGGCCGCAGGTGTTTCGCTGACACTGACGCCCGAACAGATCGCTACCTGTGTTGACGATATCGGCGTTGGCTTTATGTTTGCGCAAGCCCATCACAGCGCCATGCGTTTCGCGGGTCCAATACGGCAGGAAATTGGCATCCGCACGCTAATGAATGTGCTTGGACCAATGACAAATCCTGCAGGCGCCAAACGCCAGGTCATCGGCGTTTTCTCTCAAGCTTGGCAGCATAAGGTCGCCCAAGTGCTGCAACTGCTTGGATCCGAACACGCCCTTGTTGTCCACAGTAACGGGTTGGATGAGATTCGGCTGGATGCCCCTACTCATGTGGTGGAATTGAAACATGGCGACATTACAGAATACGACATTTCTCCTGAGCAGTTTGGTATTGCACCCAAAACGCCCGAAGAACACGCTGACATCATTGCGGATTCAGCGGAAACCAGTCTTGCGTTGGTCAAACAGTCCCTCACCGATGACAGCAGTGCAGCCGCCGACATTGTAGCTCTCAACGCGGGCGCCGCGATTTACGTCAGCGGCATCGCTGGCACTATGGCCAACGGTGTCGCGATGGCCCAAGACGCGATTTCCAGTGGGCTTGCCAATGAGCGTTTGGCCGAATTAGCTCGGATTACTTCGCTTATGTCAAAAGCCGAGTCCGAATCATGAGCACGATTCTTGATCGCATCATCGCAACAAAGAAGACTGAGGTGGCCGAACGCAAGAGGCTCGAGAGCCAAACAGCATTGGAGGCCCGGCTGACCAATACGTTGCTGCCAAATCCAAGAGGATTTGTTGAAGCGTTGCGTCGGCCAGCTGCGCTGAATCGACCGGGCGTCATTGCGGAAATCAAGAAAGCCTCGCCAAGCAAGGGCGTTATTCGAGCAGACTTTGATCCCGCTGCAATCGCTGCGGACTATGCGGCTCACGGCGCAGCCTGCCTTTCTGTGTTAACCGATGAAGAGTATTTCCAAGGCAGCGATGACTACCTCAGGGCTGTGCGGGATGCGGTAGAACTACCCATAATTCGCAAAGATTTCACCATCGATCCATACCAAATTGTTGAAGCTCGCTTGATGGGTGCTGACTGCGTGCTGCTTATCGTGAGCGCACTGACGGCCACAGAACTGCGAATACTTTACGGTACCGCGCAGGATATTGGCTTGGATGTCCTCATCGAAGTGCATGACCAACACGAACTCGATGTTGCGCTAACGCTAGATCCCAATCTCATCGGCATAAACAACCGAAACTTGAAAACATTCAGTACATCGTTGGACCACACATTCGATTTGCTGCCAGCGATTCCAGCCAATGTAACGATCGTCACAGAGAGCGGTATTGCGACGAGAGCAGACGTAGACGCCATGATCGCCCATGACGTCTACTGCTTTTTGGTCGGTGAAGCTCTGATGCGCCAGCCCAGCCCGGGCGAGGCTTTGTCAGAGCTGTTTGATTGCTAACGCGTTCCCCGAACGACGATATTTTTGCCGTTCACTTCGATCGCACCCTCTTGAGCCAGCACCTTTATTGCTCGCCCGACCATTTCACGAGAACAGCCCACGATCAAACCAATTTCCTGTCGGGTCATACGAATTTGCATGCCGTCCGGATGGGTAATAGCGCACGGCCCCTTCGCCAAATGTTGCAGTGCATTGGCGACGCGGCCACTCACATCCAAAAACGCTAAATCACGAGCTTTGCGATCCGCAGAACGTAATCTATGAACTAATTGCTTGGTTAACACGCGAAGCAAACTGGGATTCGCCATGCCCACCTCAATAAATCGTTCTTTGCTAATCGAAGCCACCGTAGTGCTCCCTTTTGAGCAAGCCCAAAAATCAGTGCCCTCGGGATCAGTCAACGCGGTTTCGCCGAAAAGAGAACCACGACCCAGATAATCGTTAATGATTTGTCGTCCGTTCTCGGTATGGGTGTGCAGCGTTATCACGCCATCAACGACGAGATAGATCCAGTCAGTTGGCTCATCTGGCTCAAATACAATGTCCTTTGCTCTGAACTTTCGAATCGCTGCCCCTCGAAGCAACGCAACCAAGACAGGCTCAGTAATTTCACTCACCGCTGACAGACACTTGAGTGTGATAGGCAGTGATGATTCCAGCTGTTCCCGGCACGCATCATAGTGCTGCTCAGTATCATCGGAGCGCGTGTATCGCGCATTCGATTCTTCCAATCGATTGGACGACATAAGACGCGATGCCAAGGCTCCAGATCTGCTCGCTGCACCTCGCATCGGATTTACCATCGAACTCGCACAATTTTGAGTATTGATTTCTCTTGCTCTACCCTTCATGCAATCTCTCCTGTTTCTTTCCAGCTCAAAGACAGTCTCTTCTTCTCTGCTTCTTTCTCTATGTCGCAGACCCGATTACTCAGCTCGCTACAAACCTTCGCGCGCACTTTCCTGCGCTTATCTAACCGCGCTGTTTCTTGCATCTTCTTCGCCTATTCCTTTTTG
>JAAXKB010000032.1:28545-79547 GCA_012269545.1 Gammaproteobacteria bacterium
GCAAAATCGCGCCTGTAGGGTGACCAACGGTAGTAAAATCCCTACCAAGTGCGGTTTACGGGGTGTTTTGGCTCAAAATCGAGCACTCAGGATGGCGAATTTAAGGAATGCCCAAATCATTGGGGCCAGAACTCCGCCGAAAACCCTTTAAGTAGGAGGCATAAAATGCAGGTAGATATCAGCTGGCAGGGCAGCGTCCAGTTTGTTGCGAGCAACGCATCTGGACATCAAGTTTTAATGGATGGTCCACCCGAAAGCGGGGGAAGAGACACCGGCAGTCGCCCAATGGAGCTGATGCTGATGGGTCTGGGCGGCTGCACGGCATTTGATGTTGTCGAGATATTGCGCAAAGGGCGTCAACAAATTGATAACGTAGAGATATCGCTAAATGCTCGTCGCGCGGACTCAGTGCCTGCGGTTTTTGAGGAAATAACGATTCATTTCGTCATCTTCGGCACCGCCATCGACGAAGGCAGAGTCGGCCGCGCCATAGCGCTCACCTCAGAAAAGTACTGCTCAGCCTCGATCATGCTGGCAAAAGCTGGGGTAGCAATCTCCCATACATTCGAAATCAGGGAATCGAGCTAAATTCTATAGGTCGTCGCTGTCATAACCTTGGCCAAGGTACGCATTCCGCGCTTCAGTGACAGCGGGAATTCGGTCCCGCCCCGCGCCAGAGCCTCTGCACCGTGTCTGCTCTCGTCGGCACGCATCGTCTCAAGCACCTTGCGGCTCTTGGTATCTTGCTCAGGCAGGGTTTGGAGATGTTCATCAAGATGTTGAACCACCTGGTCTTCCGTCGCTTCGACAAATCCTAGGCTTATGCGGTCACCCAGCAATCCGGCTGCTGCACCCAAAACATAGGACATCGCGAAGAACGCCGGGTCCAACAGACTGGGTCGAGAATCTAATTCGCGCAGCCTCGCGCGACACCAGATCAAGTGGTCTTGTTCTTCCGCTGCGGCAGCTAACAGAGCTTCTTTCGCTCCCGCGTCGCGCGCAGTAAGTGCCTGCCCTTCATACAATGCCTGAGCACAGACTTCTCCAGCATGATTAACCCGCATCAGCCCAGCAACATGCTCACGCTCGGTATCCGACAGCTCGGCCTCTGGCATATCAGCCGCCGGATTCGGGCGAGACGCTTTATGTACGCCAGCCAAGGTACGCAATCCACGATCAAATCCTGCAATCAGTCCATCTAGCGGATGGTTTTCTCGCTGCTGGGGGTTAGGAGATGCCTTCATTTTATTGTCCTGCCTCTCGGCCCACCGCGCGGTAACCGATGTCTTTACGAAAGTACCGATTGCGCCAGCCGATGGATTCTATGCGTTCATAAGCACGCACCTGAGCGATTTCTACGGTATCGCCAACTCCTACAACACACAGTACTCGACCACCGGCGGTCACCACTGCTGCATCGTGAATTTTCGTTCCTGCGTGAAACACCTTGGTATCTTCAAGGTTTTTGTCTAGCCCGGTGATAACGTCACCGCTTTCGTAATGAGCCGGATAGCCGCCCGCGGCCATCACGACACCAAGTGCCGTGCGAGAATCGAAATCCAAACTGTCGATTTTCAAGTCGCCTGCCGCCGCCTGCTGAAGTGCTGGCAACAAATCGCTCTGCAACCGCATCAGCACGGGCTGAGCTTCAGGGTCACCGAAGCGGCAATTGAATTCAACCACGTGGATTTCCCCTTCGGGACTGATCATCAAGCCTGCATATAAAAAACCGCGATAGGGCGCTCCCTCGGCAGCCATGCCTGCGAGCGTCGGCATGATAACCCGCGCCATCGCTTGCTCGTGAACCTCCGGCGTGACGACAGGCGCAGGAGAATAGGCACCCATGCCACCCGTGTTGGGACCGCGATCGCCATCGTCTCGCGCTTTATGGTCTTGCGAGGAAGCAAAGGGAATGGCTGTCGACCCATCGCATAGGCAGATGAAGCTCGCTTCTTCTCCGGGCAAAAATTCCTCAACCACAACGCGGTGCCCTGCTTCACCAAAACCATTACCGCTAAGCATGTCGTCAATGGCCGCGTATGCCTGTTCTTGAGTTTGCGCAACGATCACGCCCTTACCTGCCGCCAAACCGTCAGCCTTGATTACGATAGGCGCACCTTGTTCACTAACATACGCCTTCGCCAAAGCCGCATCGCTAAATGTTTCATGGGCCGCTGTAGGGATACCATGACGCTGCATAAAGTCCTTGCTGAAAGCCTTAGAGCCCTCCAATTGCGCGGCCTGTGCCGTGGGGCCAAAGCATGGCAGTCCCGCTGCCGAGAACGCATCGACTGCGCCCGCAACTAAGGGTGCCTCGGGGCCCACCACGGTGAAATCGATCTTTTCGACGCGACACAGTTCGATCAACCCACTGATGTCTGTCGCGGCAACATTTACGTTACGCATACCCGATTCCATCGCACTGCCTGCATTGCCAGGCGCAACCAATACTTCGTCAACGCCGGCACTTTGCTTAAGCTTCCACGCCAGTGCATGCTCTCGCCCACCCGAACCGATCACCAGTATTTTCATGCTGCTGTGTTCCTCGCTGCCTCGTTAGTGCCTAAAGTGCCGTACGCCTGTGAATACCATGGCAAGGCCATGCTCGTCAGCTGCATCGATGACTTCTTGGTCTCGCATGGACCCACCGGGCTGAATGACCGCCGCTATGCCAGCCTGAGCTGCAGCATCTATTCCGTCGCGAAATGGAAAAAATGCGTCCGAAGCCATTACGGCTCCGGGAACTGCAAGGCCCTCTTCCGCCGCTTTGAGACCGGCAATCTTAGCGCTGATTACCCTGCTCATTTGACCGGCACCTACGCCTACCGTTTGCAGGTCCCGAGCATAAACAATGGCGTTTGACTTAGTGAACCAAGCCACCTTCCAGGCAAACAGCAGGTCTTGCATTTGCGCATCACTTGGCTGAATTCGGCTCACCACCCTCAGCGCAGCCTCGTCTAAGCACAGCTCGTCCGCATCTTGCACCAGCAAGCCTCCACCTACACGTTTAATCTCGCGACCTCTGGGTGCGGCGTCGAGTGCGCCACAAATCAGCAGTCGAACATTTTTCTTTTGCTTGGCAACTTCGATCGCCGAATCGTCAACGGAAGGAGCAATCACCACCTCAACAAACTGCTTCGCCAAAATTTCATCCAACAGCGGACCACCCAGAGGACGGTTGAACGCAATAATGCCGCCAAATGCTGATGTGGGGTCGGTAGCAAACGCCTTTGAATAGGCTTGAGCCAGGTCTGCACCGATGCCCACGCCACAAGGGTTTGCGTGCTTGACAATGACACAGGCGGGTTCGTCAAACACTTTAACGCACTCGAGCGCCGCGTCCGTATCAGCAATGTTGTTGTAGGACAGGGCCTTACCCTGAAGCTGCTGATAGTTTGCAATGGTGCCGGCAGGCGTCGGCCCGGCGTCACGATAGAAAGCCGCAGCTTGATGCGGATTTTCGCCGTATCGCATCTCATCCATTTTGTTATATGTCAGGGTCAGGGAGTCCGGCAGCTTTTCGTCAGCCCCAAGATAACCGGCAACAGTAGCGTCGTATTGCGCCGTATGGCGAAATGCTTTTACGGCGTAGGCACGTCGCAGTGCACCGTCAATCGCACCGTTCTGCAAAGCGGTTATCACCTCTGGATAATCCGCGGGATTGGTGACCGTCAAGACACTCGCATGATTCTTCGCTCCAGAGCGAACCATGGCAGGGCCGCCTATATCAATGTTTTCAATGGCAAGTTCATCGGTGCAATCGTCACGCGCGATCGTCGCCGCGAAGGGATAAAGATTAACCACGATCAAGTCGATCGGCGTGATGTCATTGGCCTGCATCACGTCTTCGTCAGTACCGCGCCGCGCCAAAATCCCGCCGTGAATTTTCGGATGCAGCGTCTTTACTCTGCCATCCATCATTTCCGGGAAGCCTGTGTGAGCGGATACCTCAACTACCTCGATGCCAGCGTTTTGTAGCGTGCTGAACGTGCCTCCCGTGGAAAGTATTTCCACGCCAGCATTGGCCAACGCTTGGCCCAGTTCAATGACACCCGTCTTATCAGAAACACTGATCAGTGCTCGGCAAACCTTTAACGACATATTTTCTCCTTGCAAGCCGCGTCAGGCGGCGAACGGTGTTTGCACGACCACATTTGCCGCTGCAGATTGGGCAATGCCCAGCAACGATGCTCGGTGCAAGCGCAGCCACTGATTTTGGGCAGCGCCATCGGTCAATGGCATAAAAGACGGGATTAATGCCGCAGCGCCCCAGCACTGCAGATAGGCCTGCATGTGCTTTCGAGCAATACGCGCCCCTGCCTCATCTCCGTAAAATTCATGCATCATTTGCAAATGTCGGCCGATAACGTCCAACCGTTCTGCAAAGTCGGGCATTGGCTGTCCGAGCAGTTGCGCGAAGATCCAGGGTTGGCCCATGGCGCCACGCCCAATCATGACGCCGTCAGCACCACTCGCGGACACCGCTCGAGATGCGGACAGGGAATCGATCACGTCACCGTTAACAAGCAAAGGCACGTCGATATGCTGCCTGGCTTCGCGCAAACGATGGGGTTGAGCTTGACCCTTGAAGCGACAGGCTCGGCTGCGACCGTGCATAACAATCAGTTGCGCACCGGCGTTTTGTGCTGCAATAGCGGCGCGGGTACCCTCACTGTCATCCAATGTCAGCCCAATACGGGTTTTAATCGATACCGGCACGTCGACTGAAGAAGCAACGGCACCGACGATGCGTTGAATTTGATCGATATCGCTGAGCAATGCGGAGCCAGCCGCCCTGCGACACACTTTCTTCGCTGGGCAGCCAAAATTAATGTCAACCAATTCAACCCCTTCATCCACCAAACGACGCGCCGACTCCGCCATTACCAATGGGTCGTGGCCGGCAATTTGAACGGCCTGAGGTGTTACACCGTCTATTAAAACGCGACGAGATCGGCTCTTGCCGGTATCCCATAATTCCGGTTTGGCGGTCACCATCTCGCTTACCATATGGCCCGCACCGTATGACCACGCCAGCGTGCGAAAGGGCACGTCTGTCATACCGGCCATCGGCGCCAAAGCGGCCCCGTTACGCAGCGTAAGCTTGCCATTTGCTAGGGTTATAGGGTGGGACAATGACGTAGGGGGCGACATAACGACTGTGGATCGGCACCGAATATTGTGGGGCCGCCATGATAGACCCCCAGAGACAAAATCTATAGCGAATCTGGGCGCCTGCTCATGGGTTGCGCCGCATTTAGCTCAGTGGATTAGCCTAGTTTGCCTGTCAAACATACCCATTCAGCTTCCGACGTTATCGGCGCGAAGTCGACCTCAGGATAGCTATCAACAACCTGCTGAGCCTGACGATCCAAAATTCCTGACAGCACCAGTTGACCCGGGCGCGCCAGCGCCCGGGAAAACAAGGGTGCTAGGTCAATAATGGGCGACGCCAAAATATTGGCGACCACCACATCAAAATCACCTGCCCAGCGTTGCTGCCTGTTTTCAAACTCCGTCAGTGACAAGATTGCTATCCGGTCGCTGACCTGATTGAACTGAGCGTTTTCCCGAGTCGCCAAAACCGCTTGGTCATCGTAATCCACAGCCACAACACGGGCGCCCAACAAGGCTGCGGCAACAGCCAAAATTCCAGAACCACAGCCAAAATCCAGCACCGTTTGGTCCGGCAAGACGTGGCTAGCAATCCATTCAAGGCACATGCGTGTTGTGGGATGACTGCCGCTACCGAAAGCCAACCCGGGCTCTAGGTATAAGACGGCTTTATCGGCTGGTGCAGACTCGGCTGGCACCTCAGCAAGGCCGGCATACTGAGCGGATTCGCGTTTCGGCAACAGCCACAGGCGCCCGCCGAATTCCGCACGAACCGTGTGATTGGCCAAACGCTTCTGCCAATCTTCTTCAGCAATGAAGGCCACATCCAAGCGCTGGTGAATATCGGGGTCTAAGGCGCGTAGGGCCCCATTCAGCCCGCTGATGCTCGCCGCTACAGGAAACAGAGCCAGCAGACTGATGTGTTCCCACAGCGGGATTTCACCGGGTGCCGGTTCCAAAACCACTTCATCGATCTGACTTTCGAACGTAATCGCGACGGCGCCATTGGCAACCAGCACCTCTTCGAAACGGGCGGCTTCCTGAGTGCGAACCGCGATAGTCAATTGCAACCAGCTCACGAAATGACAAATAAAGCTGCACCAGTGGCTACGGCCTCTGCGTTCGCAACACAGATTTCTCTGATCGTTCCTGACGTCGTCGACGTCACTTCATTCATCATTTTCATGCTTTCAATAATGCACAGAACATCGCCAGCGCTGACCTGCTGGCCGATGCTTACAAACGGGTCGGCCTCTGGGCTGGGCGCTTGATAGAAAACACCGGCCATTGGTGCCTTGAGAGTTTGCGCTGGCGATGCCGGTGCTGTTTCTTGCTGTTCAACAACGGGCATTGCGGTCGCCGGCATGACGGCTTGCGGACTCCCTGTAACCATGGAAATGCGGATCGACTCATCGCCGCTGCTTACCTCAAGCTCGGCAACGCCTGACTCTTCCACCAATTCAATCAGTTTCTTTATCTTTCGAAGATCCATGTTCGCGCTCCTGCTCTAAAAATTAGGGACACTATTTACTGCGCGAGCTCGCTCAACGCGAATTCCAAGGCAAAGTCATATCCCTTCGAACCTAGCCCCGCAATCACGCCAACGGCCACATCACTGAGGTACGAGTGATGCCGGAATTCTTCCCGCGCATGAACATTGGACAAATGCACTTCAATAAACGGAATAGCCACGCCCAGGAGCGCATCGCGCAGCGCGATGCTCGTGTGCGTAAATGCCCCGGGATTGATCACAATAAAATCCACATCAAGCAATTTTGCCTGATGTACTGCATCAACCAGTTCGTGCTCTGCATTGCTTTGGATACAGGTCAAGAGCGCTCCATCGGCATCTGCGACGTTGATTAGCCGCGCCTCAATGTCCGCCAAGGTTTCATAGCCGTAAACCGCAGGCTCTCGAGTACCCAGCAAATTCAAATTTGGGCCATTGAGTAAGAGTATGCGTTTTGACACGTTGAACGTCCTTTTTGTTTACTCGCCTAACCGACGGCTGCAAATCTTAGTGCAATCGCGCCGAGTCCGCTACTTATAAGAAATTAGTTCGAATTTTGACATTTTATTCGCATTTTACGCGAACTTTACCGATTATTGTTGCCGATTCTGGGTCAGAACCAGGGCCAATTGAGCACTCAATCGCTCTGCGTCGACCTCACCTTGAATCCTAAATTCTTCGAACTCGCTGCCATCTTCGCCGAAAAAGACCAAACTTGGCGGGCCAAAAAGCCCATAGCGCTTGAGCAGCATCTGATCTTGATCATCATTAGCCGTCACGTCAGCACGCAGCAACGTGAACTGCACCAATTTTTCTGCCACCGCGGGCTCGGGAAACACCGTCCGCTCCATTACCTTGCAGGAGATACACCAGTCTGCATACAAATCTAAGATCACAGGACCACTCGCCGATGCCATGGCCTGCTCAACATCTGCCGTCGACTTCACGGGCTGCCAGCGCACTTCCCTGCCTTGCCGCTGTTCCGATGAGCCGCCCGCGGCCAGCCCCGCCAGAGGTTTGAATGGGTCAGCCGCTCCGGCGCTGGCACCAAACAGACATGCAACACCCCAAAACACCATCATGACGCCAACGACCTGTGCAAAGCGCTGACCGGCTTGTTTGGGCACAAATTCCAGTGCGCCAAGGTAGACGCCGCCCGCGACCAATAATGCCGCCCACAAGGCCAAGGCAACGGACCCGGGTAACATCCGCTCCAACAGCCAAACTGCGACACCCAGCAATCCAAAGCCAAAGACACCTTTTACCGTGTTCATCCACGCGCCTGCCCGAGGCAACCAGTGCCCGCCACTACCACCTACGATCATAAGGGGGACGCCCATGCCCATGCCTAGGGCAAACAAAGCGGATCCACCCAAGACCCCGTCCTGAGTATTAGACAGATAGATCAGTGCCCCGGCCAAGGGGGCAGAGATGCAGGGAGATACAACAAGACTCGACAGGGCGCCCATCACGAATACAGATGGATACCGGCCACCGCCCTGTTTAGGACTGCGCTCGTCAATCCACTGCTGTGCAGACTGCGGCAGTGCCAGTTCATAGAAACCGAACATGGCGCCTGAGAGCAGTACGAAAACAACGGCAAAACTCGTCAACACCCAGGGACTCTGAAGGGTTGCCTGCAAATTGAGCTCAGCACCAAACAGCCCCACCAGCAACCCAACCAAGGCGTATGTCAACGCCATGCCGAGCACGTAGGACCCGGACAGCGTAACCGCCCGTGTCTTTGTTAAACCCTCGCCTTCGCCGACGATAATGGTTGACAAAATCGGCACCATCGGAAAAACGCAGGGAGTAAATGCCAGGCCGATACCTGCAATAAAGAACAACGCCAAGGAAACGGCAAAGCTGCTGGTTTGAAGTACGTTGGCCATAGCCCGATCTTCACCAACACTTTGGAGCACAACCGCGCCGGAGGAGTCAGATTCTTGACCTGCTCGCGCAAGGTCTCGCCCCTTGCCAGCCGCGGCTTTCGGCAGCAAGGCTCCTCCCGAGACAGAAAAGCTGCGTGTCTCGGGCGGGTAACACAGCCCAGCATCCGCGCAACCCTGATAATCCACGTGAAGCTCCGCGCCGTCGGGCAAGGCACCAACTACTGGGACCTGGATGGCGATCGAGTCGTAATAGACCTCAACATCACCGAAAAATTCATCTCGCTTGGCGATGCCTTCAGGAATACGCGGCTCGCCAAGCATCGCGCCGCTGTCTAGGGCGTTGAGCCGTACATCGAATTGATGGCGATAGAGATAGTAACCCGACGCCATTTCCCAGCGAGCCAAGATAACGCGATTGGGCTGCATTGAAACGCGGAGTTGAAAGGCGTCATCGACGGGCAGAAATTGGGGTTCTTCGTTTAACCAGTTCACTCCCTGAACCGGCGCATTTGACTGAGCAGCCGCGTGCAGCCCCATGAACGGCAACACCGACAACACCGCCAGTTCTAAACACCGAACGAGGAAACGCGCTGGGACACCACCAATCTTACTGGTCAGAAACGTCAACAACCTCACTACTCCTTTCGCGTGATGGATAGGGATAACCAAGCACCGCGACATGGTACCGACTCGGTGACAATTTTGTCAGGCGAACCGACAGATGCAGGACCGTATGCTATGGTCGCCTCCCAATTCCCAACGTTCTCTTCAACCATGCGTCAAAACACACCAGACGTCATCTTACGGGCATTTTCTATCGGGGTCGCTCGCAGCCGCTTCTTATTTTCCACGGCCGTGATGCTGCTCTTACTCAGCGGCTGCGCACTAACACTGAATGATCCCGCAACACCGGCGAGTCGCATTCTCAGTGCGGAGGAAGAAAACGAACTTGAGTCTTTCTTGGTCCGTGCTGAAGAAGCTTTGACGAAAGACCTATTGGACCCCTCCCAGCAGAGCAGCGCGACCTATCTTTTTCGGCAGGCACTATCGCTGGACCCCAACAATGCAAAAGCCGAGCGAGGATTAGAGCAGGTTGTGGAACGCTACGTGGCACTGGCAATGACCGCTGCCCGACAAGGCGACACGGACCGCGCGGGCGACCTGTTGGCCAGTAGCAGATTGATCGACCCTGAGCACATGTCCATTGGTCCAACCAGCGAATTCATCAATGCAATCGATACCTCTCAACGAGAAAGCGTTATCATTCGAGGGCTGTCATCATTGGCGCTGACGGGTGCCATTGATCGCTTGGTTCGCGGCACAGGAACGAGTTGTCGGTATCGAATTTCCGCAGCCAACGATGGGCGAGCGAGGGAACTGTATCAATTGCTGCGCAAAGCATTTGTCCGAAACAACGTGAAGCGCCGCCCCCGAGCAACAACCGAAATTTCCACCCCAGAGCGATTGGAGCGAATTTGTACCAAATGAACATTGATCACCGCACTATTTTTCCTATTGGCGTTGGCAAGGCTCTCGCTGTGTTCCTCATCGCTGCAGCCTGTATCGGTTGCGGCACGGACTCCAGCCTCGCAAAAACTTCTGCCGAAGATTCCTTGAATCAGGCTCCGCCTATCGAACCCCAAGTTGCGTCACCAGACGCGGCAATAGCGTTTCTGCACTTGGTTGAAGCCAGAGTCAACGAGCCAGCGCCTGGGCAACGTATGAGCGCAGGATATTTTACGCTTATGAACCACGGCACCGAGGCAATCACACTCACAAACATTGTATCGAGCTCCGCCGACGTGCAAATGCACGCGACCACTCTGGAGACCACTGGCACAACGATGCGGCCACTAACCGAGATTACCATCGCACCCGACAGCCAAATCGTTTTCCAGCCGGGAGGCAACCACCTCATGATTAGCAATCTTCCGGCAGACGCCAAATCACTGCCAGTAACGATGACGTTCGATAATGGCGGCAGTCTGAACGCCAGTTTCGCCGTCATTCCCTTAAATGCTTGGATGAATACAGCAAAATAACCGACATCCGATAAACACCCCATTGAGCAGCTGAAACGCGATCCGGTGCACATAAAGATCAGCGAGCGCGCTATCAATCGGCGCAATGCACTAAGCTGTTTTTTTGGCAATGAGATTCGCCTGCTAAAACTCTCAATCACAGCCATTTTGCCCATGGGCAGGCATCCAAAGAGACGATGATATGACATGGAAATTCTGGCAACGCCGCGACGATACCATTGGACCAGATCCGACCGAGACTCATCCTTTGGGAGATGGACTCGGCGCAGGCTCTCCTGCCAGCAGTAATTCACCTTCCACACGTCTTTTCACAAGCCTTACGAGCATCGCGGGAATTTACCTGCTCGCAGCGGTTGCCTTGGGTATTTGGTGGAGCCAAGAACCAGATCGCTTCGATATCGAAACAGCAACGGCAGGATTAGCACCTCAGTCTGGCGACGATCAAACCACCGGGAATCTCACCACAGCAACGACTATAACCATTGCCAAAACACTGCTAGAAAAGCCCGGCGGCTACCTCACCAATGATTTGTTCCCTCCCGGCATCTGGTTGGACAATATTCCGTCTTGGGAAATGGGCGCTCTGACTATGTTACGGGACACTGCCCGAGTCTACCGAAACGACTTTGCACGCTCACAGAGCCAATCCGCGGAGGATCCAAACTTAGCCGAAGCCGAGGGCAAATTTTTCTTTAACAATAATTCTTGGTTTTTGCCAGACACCGAGGGCGAATACAAAGCAGGCATCGTCTATTTTCAAAACTATCTGGATCTACTGTCAAACCGCTCAGCCAATGAAGCCCAGTTCTATGCCCGCAGTGACAACCTCCAAGCTTGGCTAGCCGCGATGGAAACCCGTTTGGGCAGCCTTTCACAACGACTTTCTGCCAGTGTCGGTAAACGCCAGCTCGATACATCGCTGGCCGGTGACGCCAACGCCAGTCAGAGTACAGCCACCCCGGCCGACCAAATGGTGCAAACCCCTTGGCTCGAAATTGACAACGTGTTCTACGAGGCCCGCGGCTTCACCTGGGCGCTGCTGCATCTGCTCGAAGCGGTGGAAAGAGATTTCGGCGAGGTACTAGACAAGAAGGCTGCGCGAGTTTCTGTGCGGCAAATCATTCGTGAGTTGGAACCGACGCAAGAAACCCTGTGGAGCCCCATGGTTCTCAATGGCGACGGCTTTGGTTTGGTCTCCAACCACTCCTTGATCATGGCTTCTCACATTTCTCGGGCCAACGCAGCCATCATTGATTTGCGCGCTCTGCTGGCACAAGGCTGACAGCACAGTTTAACCGCCCTTTGCATCCCGATTTCGACTGGCAAGTCCTTGTCACACTGTTATCATACGCGCGCTCTGAAGAGCGGGGACCTTGCCGTGTGCCCTATCGACGCACGCGGTTAACGCACCTCGACCTATTTTTTTTATTTGCTGGGGATCCAAATGACTTCAACCCTCATTCCACCTTTAATTGGTGCCACTGGCCTTTTGGTCGCTGTCATCATTTACGGCATTGTGCGTCGGTATGACGCCGGCAACGCAGCCTTGGTGAAAATTGCAGACGCTATTCACGAAGGCGCCATGGTTTTCATGAAGCGCGAATACAGCATGCTGGCTATTTTTGCCTTGGTCTTGCTCATAGGGGTGTATTTCACTCCGGGCTTGGGCGAAAACACAGCCATTGCTTTTTTGGCTGGCGCGTTGTCATCAGCATGCGCAGGCTGGTTCGGCATGTACACCGCAACGCAGGCCAACGTGCGTACTACCACTGCCGCTCACAATGAGGGTCAGGCGGCTGCTCTGTCCGTGGCTTTTTATGGCGGTTCCATTATGGGCTTGGCGGTTGCTTCACTTGGCCTGATGGGTCTGGGCTTAGTCTACCTTTACTTCGGTAACGATCCTGATAGCGCGCATCACATCCACGGCTTCGGCATGGGCGCGTCGGTGGTGGCACTGTTCTCGCGCGTAGGCGGCGGCATCTACACCAAGAGCGCCGACGTAGGCGCTGACTTGGTCGGAAAGCTCGAGCAAGGCATTCCAGAAGATGATCCCCGCAACCCGGGCGTTATTGCCGATAACGTTGGTGACAACGTCGGCGACGTCGCAGGCATGGGCTCAGATATCTTCGAATCCTATTGCGGATCTATGATTGCAACCATCGCAATTGCTTCCACGCTGGCGTTAGGCTCTTTGAACCTGTTGGTACCCGGAGCTAATGAGGGCGACGCACGCGCCGCTCTTATGTTCCTGCCCTTGGCACTTGCTTCAACGGGTCTGATAGCCTCGATCATCGGCATCGGCATCGTCCGCTCATTCTCAAACGCCAACCCAGCCGTTGCGCTGCGCATTGGCATGATCGGCACACCCATCCTATTTATTGCCGCCGCTTACCTTCTCATGGGTAGCTTGGGTGTTTCTAACAACATTTGGCTGTCCGTTTTGTTTGGCGCGGCAGGCGGGGTTGGCATTGGTTTAATCACCGAGTACTACACCTCCTCTACGCCAGTTGTGCGCATCGCCGAATCTGGAGAGACCGGACCCGCCACTGTCATGATTACCGGCCTTGCCGTTGGTATGCAGTCGGTGGTTGGACCCATCTTGATTATCTGCGCCATCATCTTTGTATCTACTATGCTAGCTGGCTTGTACGGCGTTGGCGTAGCCGCTGTAGGCCTGCTGGCTACTGTTGGCATGACCATGGCCGTTGATGCTTACGGACCGATCGCTGATAACGCTGGCGGTATTGCCGAAATGGGCGGTCTTGGGGAAGACACTCGAGCCATTACAGACTCGTTGGATGAGTTGGGCAACACCACTGCGGCCATGGGCAAAGGTTTTGCCATCGGCGCTGCGGCGCTGGCAGCATTGGCCATTATCGCCGCATTCGTAGAAACGGTAGCCGCAAATCGCGGCGGTGAATTCCTCCTGCATATCGGCGACCCCAGTGTATTGATTGGTTTATTCATCGGTGGACTGGTTCCATTCCTGATTGCCAGCATGACCATGACCTCTGTGGGTGAGGCAGCCATGGAAATGATTCAGGAAATTCGTCGTCAGTTCCGTGAAATCCCCGGCTTGATGGAAGGCACGGCAGAGCCCGATACAGCGAAATGTGTGGATATCGCGACGACCGCAGCACTGAAGAAAATGCTGATGCCCGGCATCATCGCTGTTGGCGTTCCTGTCGTTGTTGGCTTTGGCCTCGGCGCAGAAGCGTTAGGCGGCACTCTGGGAGGAGCTCTGCTGGGCTGTGTCTTGCTGGCGCTGACCATGGCGAACGCTGGCGGTGCTTGGGATAACGCCAAAAAATACGTTGAGAAAGGTAATCTGGGCGGTAAAGGCTCAGAGGTTCACGCTGCCGCCGTTGTTGGCGACACCGTAGGAGACCCCTTCAAAGATACGTCAGGACCAGCCATGAACATTTTGATCAATGTTATGGCAATCGTGAGCCTAGTTATTGCACCCGTTCTAGCCTAGGACAGGGGCAAGGCCAAGCAAAAAAGGGGACCTTGGGTCCCCTTTTTTATGTCCGTCTTTAAGCTCTAACGAACCAGTATCTCTGTCCGTAGCCCAAGAATCCTTCTACCACTTCTTTGACAGCTTCTGAGGCACCAGCTGGTTCTTCATGCGCACGTAGTCAGGCACACCATTTTTGAATGCTGGATAGTCTTCCCCGGCGATCAGGGGAGCCAAGTAGCGTCTCGCCTTTGCAGTAATCCCGAAACCGTCCTTGCTGATAAAACTCTTCGGCATGAAGCGTTCTACATTCGCTACTCGTGATAATTTCGCTTCACCGATCTTCCATCGATAGGGTTGATCACTGGTGCGCACAATCGTTGGCATCACCGCTGTCTTGCCCGCAAGAGCGAATTCTACCGCCGCCTTACCTAGGGCATAGGCTTGCTCGACATCGGTGGCCGAGGCCAAATGACGAGCCGATCGCTGTAAATAGTCCGCCACGGCCCAGTGGTACTTGTAGCCTAGGGCACCCTTAATCATATTCGCGATCACAGGCGCCACTCCGCCGAGTTGGGCATGCCCGAAAGCATCCTTGGCTGCTCCGGATTCGGCAAGAAAGCTGCCGTTCGCATCGCGCGCACCCTCAGACACCACGATCACGCAGAACCCTTTGCGTTTCACCGTCGCCTTCACTTTCGCCAAAAAAGCTTTCTTGTTGAAAGCCACCTCCGGCAGCAAAATAATGTGCGGTGCGTCATCGGGATTTTCTTGCGCGAGCGCCCCGGCAGCGGCAATCCAGCCGGCATGGCGCCCCATGACTTCGAGGACAAAAACCTTCGTTGAACTTTCACACATAGACTCCACATCCAAGGCCGCTTCCTTGGTCGAGGTCGCCACATATTTGGCGACAGAGCCAAAGCCCGGACAGGTATCTGTGAAGGGCAAATCGTTATCTACCGTTTTCGGAATACCAATGGCCTGCAGGGGATAACCCAGGCTCTTACCCAGTTTCGAGATTTTATTGGCGGTATCTTGGGAGTCCCCACCGCCGTTGTAGAAGAAGTACTGAATGTTATGAGCTTTAAAGACGTCGATCAGGCGATGATATTCCCGGGCGTCTTCTTCCAGCGATTTGAGCTTAAAGCGGCAAGAGCCGAAGGCACCGCCCGGCGTGCTGCGCAGCCCGGCAATGCCTTTCTTGGTTTCTTTCGAGGTATCGATTAGCTCTTCGTTCAACGCGCCAAGAATGCCATTGCGACCAACCAGCACTTTTCCTATGTGCGCTTTGTTGGCTCGAGCCGTCTCAATGACGCCGCAGGCCGATGCGTTAATAACGGCAGTAACGCCGCCGGACTGGGCGTAAAAAGCATTGGGTTTGGGCATGACGGCTCCTTGAGCAGAGTTTTTTGTTACGACGGTGTAGCAAACTTGAGCAGACGCAATTGTCGGTGAAGCGACGCTTTTGTGCGACAATTTCTCTCACCAAATTCCAGAAATTCCAATGCTTTCCATATTTTCATTGTTTTGGCGCATAGCCCAGTTAAAGAGCGGACCCGAGCACCTTCCTGCTAGCAGCTTTCTACTTCTTACGATTACGTTGCTAAACATCGCAGTTAGCTTAGTCATTTCCCTCAGCATTGGCACCCAACCGGCGACAACAATAGCTACCACCATTCTGACAAACTTGGCGGCCCAAGCTTTGATTATCTATGGCCTGTTAGCCTTGGTGGGTAAGGGTGCTCGACTCACCCAGACGCTCACTGCCTATTTTGGCTGTGATCTGTTGCTGAATCTGGTCATTGGGAGCTGCATTGTTCTTATGCGCCTGCTGAGCGTGGACTTTATGACAACCCTTGCACTGATTATCTTTTTCTGGAGCATTCTCATTTTTGGGTACATTCTGCGTAAGGCAATGGAGATACACATGGCGATGGGTATCGCGCTCGCATTTCTGCTGACCTTGGTCACCGTAGCACTTGGGCAACTGGCGGTAGGACAAACCTAACGCGGACTGATGCCATGACCGCCGCAATGCGCAAACAGGTAGGACGCTCTATCATGCAAGGACACCTTTACTTTCTTGGCATCGGCGGCACGTTGATGGGTAGCCTTGCTCTGCTCGCCAAGGAGCTCGGTTTTCAGGTCAGCGGCAGCGACAGAAAAATTTATCCGCCCATGTCCGATTTGCTCGCTGCAGCAGACATTACTGTCTTTGAGGGATTTACCTCTGACCAGCTCGACCCCGCACCCGACCTAGTCATTGTCGGCAATGCAAATCTACCGCGAGGCAGTGAAGCCATCGAGTACGTGTTGAACAAAGGTATTCGTTACACGTCTGGCGCGCAGTGGCTGGGCGATACGTTGTTGCATGATCGCTGGGTTATTGCGATTGCCGGCACACACGGCAAAACGACAACAGCGAGCATGGTGGCCTGGATCCTCGAGTATGCGGGCTTGGCACCCGGTTTCTTGATTGGCGGTGCGCCGGCCAATTTTTCGGTGTCAGCCCGGTTAGGTGAAACGCCGTTCTTCGTTGTGGAGGCTGACGAATACGACACAAGCTATTTTGATCGACGCTCTAAGTTCGTTCATTACCGACCACGAACAGCTGTGCTGAACAATCTTGAATACGATCACGCAGACATCTTTCCGGATCTTGCTGCCATTCAAGCTCAATTCCATTTGCTGATGCGCACCATCCCAAGCGAGGGCTTGGTCATCGCTCCGAGCGATAGCGACGCCATCAATGAGGTTCTCAATCTCGGCTGCTGGACGCCTATCAGCCGCGTGGGACAGCGTGCTGGCAAGCGCGACCATGGCCAAGAGAATGCGGAACGTTGGTCCTTCGACAGCAAAAAAACCGACGACGGTGCCTTCACCGTATTTCTCAATGATCGGGCGCAGGGCGACATTCAATGGTCACTGCTAGGTGAGCACAATAGGTTCAATGCGCTAAACGCCATCGCCGCAGCAAGACACGTTGGGGTGGAAACTCAGGTTGCCATTGAAGCTCTTAATGAATTTCGGGGCGTTAAGCGACGTATGGAAGTCATTTATCAAAGCGAGGATACCGTCGTTTATGATGACTTTGCCCATCACCCGACGGCGATACGCACCACTCTCCAAGGACTACGCTCCCAATCCAGCCAAGATGAGATTATTGCGGTCGTTGAACCACGCACCCACACCATGTCTTTGGGCGCCTTGCGCAACGAATTGACCACCTGTTGTGCCGCGGCAGATCGCGTCATTTGGTTTCGCGGCGAGAACATTAAGTGGGACTTGCATGAAATTGCAGAGCGATGCGTCGTTCCGGCAAAAATTGTCGATGACATCGATAAACTGGTGCAACAATTGATTTCCGAGAAACCCGAAGCTAACGGGCGCAAAAGGCACATTGTCATTATGAGTAATGGCGCGTTTGGCGGCATATACAGACAACTTACTGACGCCTTAGATCTTCGCGGAGACTAGTTTTTTAAGAGGGAGAACCAACCATGATGAAGTGCCATTTTCTATCGTTATCAAGGCACACGCTGCAGGCCGTTGCGCTGCTGACAATGCTCGCTGGAACTGTGCATGCTGAGAGCCACTGGTACCCGTCTAAATACGGGGCCGACGACACGATCGGAGCTCTCAACGAGCTAAATCCAGAGAAGACTGTTCGGGCCTCGGGGTTAGTTAAACTGGGCAAAACCTATGCCCTCGGCGTCGAAACTGGCCCAGATTCCCCAGCTTATTCGCCACGCAACTACAACGTAACCGTGCTCCAGCTCGATGACGGCATGGGTACGCCCTTGGGCAGCAACAAAGCAACTGGCAACGATGATCTGATGACATTCTGGATGGGTATCGGCAGCCAGATAGACGGTCTGGGTCACATGGGCGAAAACCACGTCTACTACAACGGTAATTCTGCCAAAGACTTTGTTACGCCATCTGGCCTCACTAAGCTGTCCATCGACAAACTACCGCCCGTTGCGACTCGCGGCGTACTGCTGGATATGGCGAAGCTCATGGGCAAGGACATTCTGCCTGAAGGAACCGCCTTTAACCGTAAAGAAATAAAGGCGGCTGCCAAGGCCGCTGACATCACCATTGAAGCCGGCGATGTGGTGCTTTTTCACACCGGTTGGCTGAACGTTATGGAATCTGACCCAGAACGCTTTATGGCTGGCGAGCCGGGCTTGGGAATGGATGGCGCAAAATACTTGGCTAGCCTGGGCGTTGCAGCAGTCGGGTCCGATAGCTGGGCCCTGGAGGTTTTACCCGGTGAAAACCCCACGGAGCTGTTTCCCGTACACCCAGAACTACTGGCGAAAAATGGCATCTATATTTTAGAAAATATGGACACTCGCGCCTTGGCAGCCGATGGCGCAACTGAGTTTCTATTTGTATTGGGCGTGCCACGCTTTGTGGGCGCCGTGCAATCCGTTATTAATCCCGTCGCCATTCGCTAGAGGCACGTATGCTCAACAATAAAAATATCGTTATCACAGGTGCTGGCAGCGGCATCGGTCGAGCCACAAGTTTGCTAGCCGCGCGTTATGGCGCCAACGTCTGCTGCGTCGATCTTACCGACGGGGTGCAGGTTACAGCCGATGAAATTCAGGCCGCTGGCGGCAAGGCTCTAGCCGTGCGAGCCAACGTGGCAGAGGAAGCCGAGGTCGAAGCCTTTGTCCAGCAGTGCGTGGACCACTACGGTCGTATTGATGGCATTTATGCAAATGCTGGGGTTTCTGGCGGCGGTAAATCCGTGACAGAGCTGACCGTTGCAGATTGGCAGCGAACCTTGGGCGTCAACACGGTTGGGGTTTTTCTTGCGGTCAAACACAGCCTGAAACACTTTCTGGCTCAAGGGCATGGCGCAATTTTGTGCACGGCGTCCGTCGCAGCCTTGCGAGCCAACGCGGGAGGCGTCGATTATTCGGCCAGCAAGGCCGGAGTGGTGAGCATCGTACAAACTACCGCTTACCAGACGTACGGGAGCGGGGTTCGCATCAACGCCATTTGCCCTGGCCTCATAGAAACTGGCATGACCAAGCCGACCTTCGACCGCGCCAGAGAACGCGGCACCGAGGATAAAATCGGACAGATCAATCCAATGAAACGCTTTGGTCAACCTAACGAGATTGGCGAGATGGCCTGCTTCTTGCTCAGTGACCGTGCATCCTATGTCAATGGACAAGCGGTGCCGGTTGACGGCGGTCTGTCATCATCGCACCCGTGGGTTTATCCAAGGAACTAGCCACCGAAGTGCTGTTCAGCGCCTCGGCAATTAGGCGTTGAACAGCGCCTGTGGCATGTCCATCAGCACATCGGAATCGGCCAAAATGCTTTGCTCTAAACCGATGGTTCGAGGAAGCAAGCGGGCGAAGAAGAAACGAGCGGTCTGTTTCTTCACCGTACCAAACTCGTCATCTTCCGCTTTGCCAGCCATTACGCCCCAAGCCCATGCACACAGCGTCGTCCCCATCATGTCGAGGTAGTCGGTCGACACTGCGCCGGGCAAATTTGCGTCTTCATTGCTTCGAGCGATCATTGAATCGGTAACCCTGAGAAGGCGAGCAAAGGCCTCTTCCACGGGCTGCTGAAAGCTAGGATCGACGTCAAACCCGCCTAACGCATCGAGTAACTCTTTCAAGGTCTTGCCGCCATCTCTGACCACCTTGCGACCAGCCAAGTCCAGCGCTTGAATACCGTTCGCGCCCTCGTAAATTTGGGCAATACGAGCGTCGCGCACTATTTGTTCTACGCCCCACTCCTTGACGTATCCATGCCCGCCCAACACCTGTTGCGCAAGCACAGCAGCTTCCAGACCCTTATCCGTCAGAAACGCTTTCACCACTGGAGTCAGCAATTGCCCAAAACGCTCGGCGCGCTCATCCCCGTTGTGCTTGGCTTCATCAAGCTGCATACCGGCGAAAAACGCGAACGCGCGGCAGCCGTCAACGTAAGCGCGCTGGGTAAGCAACATGCGCCGAACATCAGGATGCACAAGCAACGAATCGGCTTCGGTGTCAGGGCTTTGCGCCCCAGTCGCCGAACGGCCTTGAATACGATCCTCGGCGTACTTAGCCGAATGTTGATAAGCCAGATCACCAGCGCCCAAACCCTGCAAGCCAACGCTGAGACGTTCGTAATTCATCATGGTGAACATTGCCGCCAACCCCTGATGCTCCTCTCCGAGCAGGAAGCCCTGAGCGCCGTCGTAATTTATCACGGAGGTAGCGCTGCCATTGATTCCCATCTTGTGCTCTAAAGAGCCGCTGGCCCAGCCGTTGCGGGGCCCTAGGCTGCCGTCGGATTGAGGTACGTACTTCGGTACGATGAATAGAGAAATCCCCTTCGTGCCTTTTGGACCATCGACAATCCGCGCTAGGGTAAGGTGCACAATGTTTTCGGCCAAATCATGCTCGCCGCTGGTAATGAAAATCTTCGTGCCAGTAATGCGATAGGAACCATCCGCTTGAGGCTCGGCCTTGGTTCGCATCATGCCCAGGTCTGTGCCGGCGTGAGACTCTGTTAACGCCATCGCTCCGGTCCACGCTCCGCTGTAGAGCTTTTCAAGATAGGTTTGTTTCTGCTCCGCGGAACCGTGCGCGTCAATACTCAAACAGGCTCCTACGGTAAGAGAGCCGTATAAAAATAAGCTGCTGTTTGCCGCCCAGAACATTTCTTCGATCAAGCCCGCCAAACTTTTTGGCATACCTTGTCCGCCAAAGGCTGGGTTGCCCGACAGACCCAGCCAGCCGCCTTGAGTGAGTTCCGCAAATGCTTCTTTAAAGCCTGGAGGTGTGGTTACTTCTCCATCCTTAAGCTGACAGCCATGCTGGTCACCGACTTCATTCAGCGGTGCCATCACTTCGGATGCTAAGCGGCCGCCTTCGGCAATCACCGCTTTGACTAAGTCCGGTGAAAGCTCTTGGAACGCCTCTATTTGTGACCATTTTTCTTGAATATTGAACACATCATTCATCAAGAAATCCGCGTCTCTCTCTCGTGCTGCGTAATCCACAGTAACGCCTTACATCGTAAAAGACTCAATTCTAACTTCCGTGCACGAAGCTCACCAACTTTTTTGCCTCGACAGCCGCTTGACTGGGTACCGATCATCCGACCCGCCGCGGCCGGCTTACGGCAGACTAAGGCGTAAACTGAGGCGAAAACCCGCAATGATCCCAGCTCTTTGATCTATGCAAAGAACACCCTGTGGCCTGAAAATGACGGGGTAGGCGGACTCTTTCTCATGAAACACTCTCTTTATCAGGCCGTGAACTGGCTTTGGGAACAACACTTCCCAAGGCTATGCTTGCTGTGTGAGCAGGTCATTACATCAGCGAGCCCCGATCATCTTTGCCCTTACTGCAGACTCGCTTTACCCTTCAACGTCCGCGCTTGCTCCCGCTGCGCGATCCCCCTCTCGCCCCATGCCACTCTCACCGGCAACGCCATAGGTCACCCTGAGCCCGCCACCTGCTGCGGCCAATGCATGACAAAGCCAATGGCCGACAACGCGGTTGCTCCGCTGATTCATCGCGACGGCGCCGCACACTTGATACACCGGCTCAAATTCCATCAGGGTGAACCGGAAGGCCGAGCACTTGCGCACATCCTACTCACCCACATCCGCTACAAGTATCCACAGTGCCTGCCGGAAATCTTGGTGCCCGTTCCTATGGCGTACTGGCCAGCCGTTAAACGCGGTTTCAATCAGAGCAGGTTGCTGGCCCACTACCTGGGTCGAGAATTCAATCTGCCGGTAAAACACGCTCTCCTTAAACGCCGCGCCGGACCCGCCCAAAGGACATTAGTCCGCTCAGAACGAGAGCGAATGGCGCTGGGTAATTTTTACTGGTGCGGCGAAGAGGGAGTGAGCACTTTACGAGGCAAACACGTAGCTGTCGTGGACGACGTTGTGACCACCGGGGCCACTGCGCGGCAGGTCATCAAGTTATTACGTGCGCATGGCGCGAATCGAGTTGATGTCTGGTGTGCAACACGCACGCCCTCTGATGGCGTATGACCAAGCCACACAATCTTTTTCAGCGCGCCAACCGTTTTCGACACCGCTTACTGATACAGTGCGCCAATGCAAACCGAACAAGACAACCTGAATCCTGCCCCCTACGAAGCTCTCACCCCGGATGCTGTGTTAGATGCTTTGGAATCTATTGGTTTGGAACCCACAGGAGGCCTGACTGCCCTGAACAGTTACGAAAACCGCGTCTATCAGGTGGCTATGGAAGACGGCTCATTTGTCATCACGAAGTTTTACCGGCCTAACCGCTGGACTGATGAGGCCATCCTTGAGGAGCACGCTTTCACTCAAGGACTGTTCGATGCGGAGTTGTCCGTGGTGCCGCCGATGAGCATTAATGGCGATAGCGTGTTCCAACATTTGAATTTTCGGTTTGCGGTTTTTCGGCGCCAAGGCGGACATCCGCCGAATCTCGAAAATGAAGACGATCTGGAAGTGCTAGCCCGCTCCCTTGCTCGATTGCATGCCTTTGGCACAACTCAACCCTTCGCTCACCGCGTCACGCTGAATACCGAGCGTTTTGGGCAAAGCAGTAGAGATTTCCTGCTGCAAAATGATTTCATCCCGCTAGAAATGGAGGAAGCCTATCGCTCCATAACCGAGCAATTGCTCGAGCGCATCACGCCGCTAATGGCAGATTCACCGGTGACGCCCATTCACGGGGATTGCCATATGGGAAACATCCTTTGGCGTGATGACACTCCGCACTTTGTCGACTTCGATGACTGTATGAGCGGACCGCCAATTCAGGACTTGTGGATGCTGCTCAGTGGAGAGCGTCCAAACCAAACCCTGCAGCTGAACCTGATTTTAGACGCCTATCGTGATTTTCACGATTTTGATGTCTCAACTCTGAATTTGATTGAACCCTTACGCACGCTGCGAATCATGCACCACGCCGCGTGGATAGCCAGACGCTGGCAGGACCCAGCCTTCCCCATAGCCTTTCCCACCTTCGATTCCGTAAGCTATTGGTCCAACCATGTGCTGGCCTTACGAGAGCAACTCGCCATGCTGGACGAGCCTCCCTTGGTCTATATGAGTTAGTTTAAGCCCGAGACTTCGGAGTAAGGATTCCCTCCAAGTTCGGTCATCTCCACCACAATGGTGAAATACCATTCCCGGCCGCGATGCGGGATTGATCACAAAATCACTATTATCTCGACGCGAATTTAAATATAAGCTTCTTAACGTAAAAAATTTCGGGTTGGAGAAAACCGCTACTCAAGCTTGAGCAGGGAGATATGTCATGGAGCAAGCGAACGTTCAAAATCAAACGGACTTTGATGTACTGATTGTTGGTGCAGGAATATCTGGGATCGGAGAAGCCTATCACCTGCAACAACAATGTCCTGATAAAAGCTATTGCATCTTGGAAATGAAAGACACCTTTGGCGGTACTTGGGAAACGCACAAATATCCTGGCATTCGCTCAGACTCCGACCTCTACACCTTCGGATATCGTTTTAAACCTTGGACAGGCGTACCGATCGCCAGTGCTGAGGCCATTCTTACCTACATGGGCGAGGTCATCGAAGAAAACAACATTGGTGAGCATATTCGTTACGGGCACCGAATTACTCAGTGCAGTTGGTCCAGCGCAGACAACAAGTGGACCGTGACGGCGAAACGTAAAACGGACGATAGTGAGGTCACCTTCACCTGCAACTTTCTTTGGATGTGTCAGGGTTACTACGACCATGAAAACCCTAACATTCCAAACTGGCCAAATATGGAGCAGTACCAAGGCATGCTCGTGCATGCTCAGCTGTGGGATCCGAAAACGGACTACGCAGGAAAGAAAGTCATCGTTGTTGGTTCCGGCGCTACAGCCGCGACAGTCATCCCTGAGTTCGCGAAGGAAGCCGAACACGTCACCATGTTACAACGCTCCCCGACCTATTTTTTCTGCAGCGAGAACCGCAACGAACTGGCTGACCGCTTGCGTGAAATAGGCATCGACGAGCCAACCATTCACCGCGTGGTGCGAGCACAAATTCTTTACGATCAGGACGTCTTAACAGAGCGTTGCAAAAATGAGCCCGATGTCGTTTTTGAGGAACTCAAAGCGTTGATCCGGGGCTATGCCGGCGACGACTTCGAATTCGAACCGCACTTCACGCCAAGCTACAGGCCTTGGCAGCAACGATTGGCTTTCTGTCCGGATGGCGATGTTTTTCAAGCTGCAGCTGCAGGCAAACTCAGCGTAGTAACCGATACGATCGAGACCTTTACCGAGCGCGGCATAAGGACAACATCAGGTGAAGAGCTCGAAGCTGATATCGTCTGCGTATGCACCGGCTTTCATCTCTCTATCATGGGTGACATTCCTTTTCGCGTCGATGACGAGCCCGTTGACTGGCACGACACCGTGAACTACCGAGGCATGATGTTTACCGGCGTACCAAATTTGGCGTGGGTTTTTGGTTATTTCCGCGCGAGTTGGACTTTACGGGTTGATCTACTGGGCGATTTCGTCTGCGGTCTGCTCAATCATATGGACGATATCGGCGCTCGCCGTGTCGAAGTCGCCCTGCGCGAGGAAGACAGGGAGATGGCGATACTGCCCTGGATCGAAGAGGATAACTTTAATCCCAGCTACTTAACGCGCGATATGGACAAGCTTCCTCAACGCGGCGCGAAACCGGAATGGCGGCACAATCAGGACTACTGGCGCGAAAAAGACGAAATCCCGGCCACAGATCTGAGCGGTTCAGAGTTCGTCTACGATGGCGTGCGCCGTGATGGGCAAAACGATGAGCTAAAGGTGCGAAGCGCCTGAGCCGCCGTGTAAGCCGCAAAATCTGAACAATTGTTGAGCCGGCTCACCACGACAAGTCGGCTGGAAGATGCGTATCTAGACGATATTTAGCTCATCACGATTACGCCAAATATTCGCGTATTGCCGGAGCAAATAGGGTCGCTCAGCGGGCGGCATCGCATGGAGCTCTGCTGCCAAGTATTGCACCGCCGGATGATTTTCCAACTCTCGGGTTGGGCTGTTTTCCATCACCATCTTGGCGTACCGATGGGTCGGATACAGCCGCGTATTCGCTACGATACTCTCGTCGAGTTGAGCTGCCAGTTCTTCAGCAGAGGATGCCTGCAAAATCGGCTCACCAAAAACAAGCCGCACCCGCCCTTTGTGCCCCATCAAACCTTTGACCATGCTCTGCAGGTCCTCCTCAGGAGATTTTTCGTACACGCCCCGCTGATCAATCATCGCAAGCTCATGAGCCTTGTTCGGCCCGCAAGGATCCAACTCGTAAGACACAGAAACGGGCACCGCAGGGGCGTTTTGCAGCATCCGTTCCATGGGCGAATCGGTTGCCGTTTTATCACGGTAGGCCAATAACAACATTTTTAACAATGCGGGATCCGTGCGGTCAAAACCGTCCTTTGCCCGACCTTGGCGCTGGGCGATCCAGACTGAAACCCCTTGCTGCAGGGACTGCTGCACGTAGCGACTGGTGCGACTGAGAGCTTGGTACTGAGCCCTTGCACCGGCCACACTGCGCTCCACAACAAAACTCTTATTCAGCCGCATCAAATCTGCAGCGAGGGAATTGCTCAGCAAATTGTCGCCAACTGCCATCCGACACGTATCATGTCCGGCATCTTGCAACAGGTAATTGAGCAGACTGGAGTCCATCACGATATCGCGATGATTCGAGATAAACAGATAGTGATTGTTAGGGCTCAGGCGATCCAAACCACTAACGGACAATCGATCAATACTTCGATCAATCACCTTTTCAAAAAGTCCGGCGACCACGTTTTGACAATCACGAATAGAATTCAGGTTTCGCGTTTTTAGGCGAAGCAAAGACCGTGTTAGCCAGCGGCCCAGCGAGCGATTCCCCAACCAGCTGGGCATGACCAATTCGCTCGCGGCTTGGGCTAACTCGCGCGACGCAACCAACCTCGCCAGCACGTCTGGTACTTCTTGGTCGTGATAAGGGCGTATGGCATCAAATTCAGACATGCTATTTTCCATCGTTAGCCCCGCATCAGCTCCAGTTCCGCCAGATCAGATTGGCATGCCGTTCAAACCGGCGTTCATTGCACTGAAGCAGATCCACAGACCCATGCACATTAACAGTATGAATACGCCGCGCTTCAAGCCCTGTTCAGAAACGACTGGAGGAAACCTTCGTCCTAACCAAGTGCCAAGAACCACCGCCGGAGCACCCAACGCTGCATATAATAATACCGAAGCCGACAGGCTGCCTTCGAAAAAAACAATGATCGTTCGCGTCGCCGTCGCGAGAAAAAAATAGCTGAGCAAGGTGGCTCGAATAGCCGCCACAGATAAGGGTTGACTGTAAGCAAACCAACCCAACAAGGGCCCACTGGCGGAGAAAAGCCCGCCTAAGAAACCCCCAATCGCTCCCATACACCACGTGAAGGGCGCTCGTGATTCCTCAGACCAGCTGCGCGGCCGAATGCTCATGGACAAACCGCCGACTGTAATAAAGATTCCCAAACACAGCTCCAGAACCCACAGCCGATTGCCGTTCAAATACAGCATCAACCAATAGCCCAACAGCAGACCCGGAATAATGCCGACACCCAACCAGATCAGCATCGGGCGGTGCACATGCTGTGTATGGCCACCAAGTGATAGGGATGCGTTCAACATGCTGAGCAAACTTACCATGGCCGCCAGAGTGGGAATGTCCAGCAGCCGCAAACCGCCGATGACTGCAACAGCGATCATGCCCAGCGCAAAGCCTGCTACCGCCTGTATATAGCTTCCGATAAGGAGCACAAGCAAAATCAAAAAAAGAGATGAATCGAGCATCGGCGCAGTCTGCCACAGACCACGGGAACACATGCATTTAGTTGTCCTAGAGAGAACCCTGCGACCAATTTCTGAGCAAAACCGTCATCTGTTAGGGTAGACCATCATTTTTCGAGGATGGGTATATGGATCTCGCTCTCAACAACAAATTCGCCTTGGTTACTGGCAGTCATCGAGGCACTGGACAGATCATTGCCAAAACGCTGCTGCAAGAGGGCGCCAACGTATTGGTTCACGGAATAACGCAGCAACAAGCGGAAGACTCCGTCAGCACGCTGGGCGCAGGCATACCCGTCTGGGGCGATATCGTTACCCGAGAGGGTTCTGACGAATTGCTGGCTCAATGCGAGGAATTCGATACAACCATTGTGATCAATAACTTTGGCGCAGCGGATCCGGGCTCTTGGCAGTCTGCCGATGAAGCCGCTTGGTTGCTGGCCTATCAAAAAAACGTGCTATCGGCCCAGCGACTGATTACAGGTATGTTGCCTAAGATGAGGAACATGCCGTGGGCGCGGATCATCAACCTAGGCACCATGGGCTCGACCAGCCCTAACGCTCGAATGCCGGGCTATTACGCGGCCAAGGGTGCGTTGGCTAACATGACCATCGGCCTAGCCAAGGAAGTGGCTGGTACCAACATAAGAGTCAATCTGGTATCACCGGGCATGATTCATACGCCGGAAGTGGAACAAAGCTATATGCGCATGGCGGCTGAGAAAAATTGGGGAAACACGTGGCAAGAAGTCGAAGCGCATGTGGCTAAAGACATTCCCATTCGGCGAATCAGCCGGCGTGAAGAGGTCGCTGGTCTGGTTGCTTTTTTGTGCAGCCCAATCGCTGATGCGATTCATGGGCAGAACATCCGCATCGACGGCGGCCAACTGGGGGTCGTCAACTGATGGACAAACCATCGCTTCAATACCTCTCCATACGGATGGCAGGTGTGGTCGTAACCTTGGCCGTTCTCTTCATCATCGATCTCACCGTCGATGACACCTTTAACCAATTGTGGCTACCGTTGCTTTTAGCTACTGGCGCTTATTTGATGACTCTTTCCATTATGGCCGTCGCAATTGCAGTCGGCAGCTTAGCTGTGTTGCATACAGACTTGGCAGCTGCGTTTTGGGTGCCGGCAATCGCCTACCCCATCCTCGCGGCCGTCAGCGCCATGACCATTGGCTGGATACTGTTACAGCGGTTTCGGCAGCGCATTAAAGACACCCACGAAGAGCGATGGGCAAACCGCAGCAAAGAGTATGACGAGTGAACGATAGCGGCATCTTATTCGACTTCGACGGCACCTTAGTGCCCAATCTGGACTTGGCGGACATGCGACGGCAAATCGCCGCCATGGCCAGCGCAGCCGGCGTTCCAGACGCGGTACATGAGGACCTGTATATCGTCGAAATCATTGAGGCGTCGCGTGAGTGGCTCATGGCACAAAAGAGTGTCGACGCTTTTTTTGCCGACCGATACGCGGCAGCCAGCCACCAAAGAATCCACGACATTGAGATGGAGGCCGCCGGGAAAACGCGTTTGTTCGATCAAGTCCGACAGGTGCTGGCCCAACTGCGCTATTCCGGTTACAAGCTTGGCATCGTCACACGAAACTGCCGTGATGCGGTCACCATGATGTTCCCTGACATGGACCAATACATAGATTGTCTGCACGCTCGAGACGATGTCGAGCACTTAAAGCCAGACCCCAGACACCTAAAGTCCAACCTTGATGCTCTGCAAGTCGATCCGTCGGCATCGATAATGGTCGGCGATGGGGCACTGGATATGCGAGCAGGCAGAGAATTAAACATGCGCTGCGTTGGTGTCCTGACCGGCAGCAATGACGCCGATGCCCTGGGTGCCGCAGGCGCAGACGAGGTTCTGACGGATTATCGCGGACTTGTTAAGCTACTCAACTAACCGTTAAGTAAGGCCAACACATGTCAATCACTGTTACCCAGCTGTTTCGCTACCCGGTAAAAAGTATGGGCGGACATTCGCTCAATAGAACGCCGTTAACGGCCAAAGGTATCCCCGGCGACCGAGCTTGGGCACTGAAGGACGAAGAACGCGGGGGCATTAAGGGCGGCAAACGTTTTCCAGAGTTGCTCGGCATGAACGCCAGCTTTGTCACTGAACCCAGTGCGCAGCATGTGTCCCCAGAGGTGAACATCGCCTTGGCAGATGGCAGGACGGTCTCCTCTTCAGACCAAGGCGTCAATGAGGTGCTGAGCGCCGAGGTAGGCGCCCCGGTCAGCCTCTGGCCGCTACTGCCAGCGGAGCAAGTCGATCACTACCTTCGTCCGCCTCTGGAAGAAGGAGTCGACCCGGAAGCTTATTTCCGTGAAGTGTTTGCACGCACTGAGGATGAGCCGCTACCTGATCTCTCCGTGTTTCCGGAAGAGCTGTTTATTTACGAATCCTCGCCGGGCACCTATTTTGACGCCTTTCCGATTTTGCTTATGAGCGAGGCAAGCCTACAATTCTTCGCAACGACCATGGTCGAGAAAGGTGAAAGTTCGAGATTCGATCTGCGGCGTTTTAGGCCGAATGTTGTGGTCAGCACCGACGCAGACGGCTTCCCCGAAAACTCTTGGGTGGGGCGACGAGGCCGAGTTGGCTCTGCTGTGGTCAAAGTAGAAGTTGTCTGCCCCCGCTGCGTGATGACTACCCACGGCTTCGACGATCTTCCCAAAGACCCCAAGATCATGCGTCACTTGGTTAACGAAAACAGCGGTAACCTTGGCGTTTATCTCAGCATTGAGGAACCGGGCGAGATTCGCGTGGGTGATGGCATCCAATGGTTGGATGCCTAGTCGAGAAAAACCAAGACAAGAAAGTGCGCTGACCCAGGCCAACGCTTCTTGCTAGAGGTTACTGCGTCAATTGCTGCCGGTTGGCACCTCGCTAAACGACATGCCCTTATCCATGCGCGGTTCTTGAGGCATACCCAGCACGCGCTCGGCAATAATGTTGGCCATGATCTCATCCGTGCCGCCAGCAATCCGTCCACCGGGCGCACCCATGTACGTCAGCTGCAACAAACCGGCTTCCTTCGACAGATTTTCGTCCCAGATCGCGCCGCTCATTTCCAGCAGGTCCATGCAAAAGGAGGCCATCTCCTGAGTCTTCGGGGCGCCAACAAGCTTGCCAATCGAGTTTTCAGGGCCCGGGATCGCCCCTCGAGACATGGCGGTCATTGAGCGATAGCCGGTAAATCGCAGACCGGCCTCCTGCACATACCAGTCTGCTAACTTGGCGCGAACTGCGCTGTCTTCGATAGCCGGCTTATCGTCAATCATGACTTCACTGGCAATACGGTAAGCCACGTCTACGTTGACGCCAGCACCGCCGCCGCCAATTGCCGCGCGCTCGTTCATCAGAGTGGTCAGCGCAACCTGCCAGCCCTGACCAACCTCACCTAAACGCTGGCTGTCCGGAATCCGGACATCAGTAAAATACACTTCGTTGAAGTTTGCGCCTCCGGTGAGTTGCTTAATCGGCTTGATTTCGATGCCCGGGGACTTCATGTCAAGAAAGAAATAGCTCAGGCCTTTGTGTTTGGCCACATTCGGATCGGTTCGAACAACCAAGATCCCATAGTCAGAATAATGCGCGCCTGAGGTCCAGATTTTTTGACCATTGATCACCCAATCATCCCCATCGCGCTCTGCCTTAGTGCGCAGGGCAGCCAAGTCTGAACCCCCTGCAGGTTCAGAGAACAGCTGACACCAAATTTCTTCGCCGCTCGCTAATTTGGGCAAAAACCGCTCGTGGTGCTCAGGTCGACCCCATGTCATTAAGGTCGGAGCAGCCATGCCTTGCCCGATGACGAAAACGCCACCGGGCGTACTGTACTTCGCTTCTTCCTGATTCCAAATTACCTGTTCAATGGCGCTCGCCTCGCGACCACCATATTTTTTTTCCCAGCGGATACATGCCCACCCAGCGTCGTATTTTCGCTTTTGCCAAAGCTTGGCGGCGGCAATGTCGTCTAGGCCAGCCAATTCATCCGCACTCGGAACATTGTCTTTCAACCAAGCTGCTGCTTCGGCGCGAAATGCGGCTTCTTCTTGTGTGTCGTTAAAATCCATCGTAAGTCCTCAATAAAATTCTGTGTTCACTCGTCTGGTGCAATTTGGCTTTAGGCAGCGTTGTTTTGCTCGTAGGCTGTAATTAACCGGTCTTGCCAATACCCTTCACTACCCACGTTCACGCCCAGTAACTTTGCTCGACGGTAGTAGAACTGACAGTCGAATTCCCAAGTAAATCCCATGCCGCCGTGGGTTTGAACATTTTCCTCAGCAGCGAATACCGCTGCCTTAATCGCTCCTACTCGCGCTGTTGCCGCAGCCAATGGCAACTCTGCGCTGTCTGTATTCAGCGCCCAAGCACCGTAGTAGCAGTTACTGCGTGCTAAGGTGTTTTTGACGTACATGTTCGCCAGCTTGTGCTTGATCGCCTGATAGGAAGCGATCGCACGACCAAAGGCGTAGCGTCCCATGGCGTAATCTCGCGCTTGGATCATCGCGGCATCAGCCAGACCCACTTGTTCCCACGCGAAGAGCACGGCAGCCCGGTCAAGCAACCGTTCGGTCGCCCCCCAACCCGCGCCTTCGCCGCCCAGCAACTCTGCTTTGGCGTTATCGAATTCCAGAACCGCATGTCCTCGAGAAAAATCTAGGGTGCGAACAGCCTCACGAGAAACACCGTCTTGATCCAGCTCAACCAAATACCAGCTGGCTCCATCACCGGCATCGGAACCCGCGACCACCACCGCAAAGTCTGCCGCGCGCCCATCAGCTACCGGTAGTTTGCGTCCGCTCAAACCGCTGCCAGAAAATCGCGTCTGCAAACTTTTGACGGAGGGACGACCATTGCCTTCGGACAGTGCAAACGTGCCAATGGCTTCTCCAGTGGCCAACATGGGCAACCACTTTTCTTTCTGCTCCTGAGAGCCGCAAGCCATCAGGGCTTCGGTTGCAAGGTATACAGAAGAGCTAAAGGGTACGGGAGCCACCGCGCGCCCCAACTCCTCAGCAATAACGACCAATTCCAAGTAAGAGAGGCCCAAGCCACCGAACTCTTCAGGAATCACGGTTGCTGTCCAGCCCATCTCAACGATTTTTTCCCACAACTGCGCATCGTGGTCCGCATCACCATCCAAAACCGCGCGAACAGCGGCGGGCGGGCAGTGGTTCGTTAGAAAGCCTCGCGCCTGTTCGCGCAACAACTCTTGTTCTTCACCAAATTCGAAATTCATAGGTCCCCTCTACAACGTTATGTGTTTCCCCGGTGAAATAATATACCAGAGGTGCACGCCCCGCTTCGACGAACATTCGTGCGTTGTTTTAGACAGCCGCTAGAAGCAACGAAGACATGATGAGCAAGAATTTAGGCTAAACTGCCGACCATGATTAAAGCTGCCAGAGATATGACATCACCCCATAACTTCCGAAACCTCGGTTACGTTCGGGTATGCGCAGCGACTCCAGAACTCACCATCGGTGATGCAGCGGCGAATGCCGAAGCGATATTGGCCCAAGCAGATGCCCTAGCCGATCAAGGGGTTTCACTGGCGGTCTTTCCCGAACTGTGCCTAACAGGCTACTCGGCTGAAGATCTGTTTTTTTCTCAGGTATTACTTGAACAGACACGGCGCGCGCTGATTCAACTGCAGCGCAGCCGATTACCAATGATGGCCGTTGGCGCCCCATGGCAACTGACTGATGGCCGAATGGTCAACTGCGCCGTAATGATCGGCGATGGCCGAGTGCTGGGCATGGTGCCAAAGTCCTTCCTGCCAAACTACAGCGAATACTACGAGCAACGCTGGTTCGTTTCGGGCACTGGCATGAACGAGACGGAGGTGGACCCAGACTTGGGCACATTTCATGTTCGGGTTGACCAACTCTTCGAACTCGGCGATTGCTGTGTGGGCGCTGAAATCTGCGAGGACTTGTGGGCACCAATCAGCCCGGGAACCCACGCTGCTCTGGCTGGGGCCAACATTGTCTGTAACCTTTCGGCGTCTAACGAACTCATCAGCAAGGCCGACTATCGGCGCGATTTAGTACGCATGACCAGCGCCAGTAACTTCTCCGGCTACGTCTACGTCAGTGCCAGCGCATTAGAGTCCACCAAGGATGTGGTTTTTGGCGGGCACTGTCTGATTGCTGAGGCCGGCCAGATCCTCGCGGAAAACCACCGATTTGACTTTGCAGCGCAAACTCTTGTTGCCGACATTGATCTCCAGCGACTCAGCCACGATCGCGCTCAAAACAGCACATTTGCACAAACACTCCGGCCGCGTCCCTATCGCAGAGTGAGAGTCGACAGGGCAATGCCAGCGTTGGAGGTATTACAGCGCCGCTACGTCAAACAACCCTTTGTACCGGCAGACGAAGAGGAGTTTGCCGCCAGAGCACAGGAAATTTTGCTCATTCAGTCCACCGGGCTAGCCAGACGCATGCTCGCGGCCAAAACAGAGCGCTTGGTGATTGGGCTGTCCGGGGGTCTGGATTCCACCCTCGCCTTTCTGGTGGCGAAAGATGCTCTGGCTAAACTGTCATTGCCCGCGAATCACTTGAATGCACTCACTCTACCGGGCCCGGGAACAACTCAAGGCACACTTACAAATGCTCACCGACTGGCCCAAACCGCCGGCGTATCGCTGCAAGAAATCAACATCAATGCGTCGGTAGCTCAACACTTAGCTGATTTGGAACACGATGGAGCACACGACGTCGTGTTTGAAAACGCTCAAGCCCGGGAACGAACGCAGATCCTATTCAACTACGCCAACAAAGTTGGAGGCATTGTCGTCGGTACCGGCGATTTAAGCGAACTGGCGCTGGGCTGGGCGACGTTCAACGCCGATCAAATGGCAAACTACAACGTCAACGCCAGCGTGCCCAAAACCCTAATGGCCTATTTAGTCCGGTGGTACGCCCAACATCGAGCGAAACCTGAATTGGCCGAAGTGCTAATCGACGTTTTGGCAACCCCGATCAGCCCAGAACTGATCCCGCCTCAGGACGGCGAGATCAGCCAGCGCACAGAAGAAGTCGTAGGCCCTTATGAGCTGCACGATTTTTTCCTCTATCACTGGCTACGCTTCGGCGCATCGCCAACCAAGATTTTTCTGCTAGCCTGCGCCAGTTTTGCCGATGACCATGAGCCGGCGGTAATCCAGCATTGGTTGGCGCAATTTTTTCGGCGCTTCATGACCCAGCAATTCAAGCGCACTACGCTGCCTCCGGGCCCAAAGGTTGGCAGCGTGAGTTTATCGCCGCGTGGGGACTGGCGAATGCCGGATGAGGCTGGATTCAGCCAACTGGTCGAAGAAGTTGAATCACTGCTAAATCCACCATCAAAACCCTAACTTTGAGAAATACTGTAATGTCCATTTTGCGCTCTGTATCCATCACTGCCGTGTGCATCGCACTGGCCAGTACCGTCCACGCCGGCAGCAACCATTGCGGTGATGAAGGTGTGTGGATTGAAATCCTAGGCGCAGGCAGCGGTGAACTGAATGACGGCCAAGCATCGCCCAGCTATCTGATTTGGCACGACGATGTTGCCCGAGTGCTTGTCGATGCCGGTTCTGGGTCGCAAATCGGCTTTGAAAAATCCGGTGCGAGCTTTGAGTCCATTGAAGCCATCGCTCTAACCCAACTCAAGCCAGATCACAGCGGTGATTTACCCGCCTATATCAGCGCAGCCCAGAGCGATTCACGCGACATGCGGCTCACCGTTTTGGGACCCACTGGTGATGGCGCCAGCCATATATCGACCAGAGAATTAATGCGGCGCCTGTTCGGTGCGGAAGGTGCCTATCCCTATTTGGCTAACACCATTAAACCCAGAGCTAGCCTAGGATACAGAGTACGCAGCGTCGACATCCCTGCTACCGGGTCGAAACGCTGGTCTCAATATCAGACCGAGCACGTCAAGATGTCTGCCATTCCGGTCCACCACGGTGACGTTCCAGCCTTGGCTTGGCGCATCGAAATTGATGGTCAGATCGTGGTCATTGCCGGTGCCTTCAACAACTCGAAGAACGTTATCGCGACATTTGCCAAGGATGCTGACGCGCTGGTGGTCAGCCATGCAATTCCGGAAAATTCTCGCGGCACGCTGCGAGAGTTGTACGCCAGGCCGTCTCAATTGGGCCGAGTGGCGGATCAAGCAGAGGCAAGAATGATGATCCTAGGACATCGCAACAGCAGAACCCGGGGCCGCGAAAGTATTAGCCGCAGCGCAATGGAAGAACATTACGATGGCGCGATTTTGTTCGCTAATGACGGCGAGTGCTGGGGGCTGTAACCACCCACCACCCGATCGAACTAATCAGCGCCAGCCCGCAAATAGTCTGCGGCCAAGCGAGACATCGCATGCACCCCGAGTGGCAGAGCACCTTCATCTATGTAGAAGTAAGGTGAGTGGTTTGGGATCGCCTTACTGGCAGGCACATCTGCAGGCCGCCCGCCGATAAAAAAGAAAAAGCCCGGCACTTGCTCTTGGAAGAAAGAAAAGTCTTCAGCACCCGTAATGCGCGGTGGCTCAACCAAATACTCCGCGCCATAAACCGCCGCCAATGTGGGACTCAACTGATCCGTAAGCCCTGCATGGTTAAAAGTCACGGGCACGCCCGGGTCAATCTCGACGGTCGCGGTTGCCCCCTGAGATTCTGCAATTTGGGTAACAACACGACGAATTTTTTCGTGCACCTGCGCACGTACAGCCGGATCAAACGTCCGAATCGTACCGCTTAAACGCGCTGTTTCGGGCACGATATTGTTGCGCACACCAGCTTCAAATTGACCCACAGTCACCACCACCGGGTGCTGCGTAATGTCCACTTGCCGGCTGACAATGGTCTGCAGTCCGTTGACGATCTGTGCACCGACAACAATGGGATCCACGCCAGCCCAAGGCCTGGCACCATGAGTCTGACTGCCCACTATTTCGACATCAAAACGCTGGGCGCTTGCCATCAATCCCAGCGGGCGAAAACTCGCATATCCAACTTCCTCCCCCTGGGAAATGTGTAATCCAACCACGGCATCCACTGCTGGGTTTTGCAAAGCGCCTTCAGCAATCATCATCTTCGCGCCGCCATTTTCTCCCTTGGGCGGCCCTTCCTCCGCCGGCTGAAAAAGAAACTTCACGGTACCCGGCAGATCCTCTTTCACGGCCGCCAGCACTTCTGCGGCTCCCATTAAAATGGCGACGTGAGTGTCATGGCCGCAAGCGTGCATCACACCAACCTCTCGACCTTGGTACTCACCGCGCGCCTTTGAGGCGTAAGGTAAGCCGGTTTTTTCTGTCACCGGCAGACCATCCATGTCGGCTCGCAATGCGATGACCGGGCCAGGCTTGCCACCTTTGAGCACTCCCACAACCCCGGTATGCGCTACGCCAGTCTGCACAACGATACCTAGGCTGCGAAGATGTTCGGCTACTAGGGCCGAGGTGCGAAACTCACGGTTGGATAATTCTGGGTTGGCGTGAATATCTCGACGCCATTCGACAACGCGCTCGGTAACGGCATCAACTTGCTCAACAATGGCATCATTCAGCGAGTCGGCGGTAGCACAAGTCATAAACCCGGATAACATCACTGCAGTCAAAGAAGAAATCGCTCTCATGGTAATCTCCCAACAATCAAGACAAGCTCACTGCATCAACAAACCAGCGAGCGAACCCCCCATAGCCGCTACCAGCCACGCTCTAGTTTTAGCTGTGTGTATCCCAAACGGTCCTGCATGGTTGCAACGAAGTCAGGGTACCGCTGGGGTAAGTCGGCCAAGTCAAACTGGCTGGCTATTGCGCTGCGCTCTTCATTTTCCAGCAAAAACTTAAAAGCCTGAATGATAACCCATTCATGGGTATTGGTGCCTTGGCACAGCTCCTGATAGAAGCCAGGCTCCAGCGTCACCGAGTGAAAACTCTCGGAGCTGCCCTCCAACACAACTTCATAGACATTGATACCCACGAGATTCACACTAATCACCGTTTTCTCTCAGCAGCATATGGATCGCATGCATAATGACCCAAATCTCAGCCGACACCAAAGCGCTTTGCGAGCAATTGCAGACCATTTGGCGTGAACAAATCCCGTTGTCCAAAGCCATGCAAATGCAGATCACTGACTTTGACGGCGACGTGCTAACCACTCAGGCTTCACTTGAACCCAACGTCAACGTGCACGGCACAGCTTTCGCGGGCAGCCTCTACGCCATTCAAGCACTGACTGGATGGGGCATGATGCACTTACAGCTGAAGCTCAATGCGCTGGATGCATCCATCGTCATCGCAAGCGGTCAGATAAAGTACGCAAAACCCGTTGCTGAGGACATCGCCGTGCGCTGCAGCTTTGGTGAGCATCTGGCCGAACTGGAGAAACTCAAAGTCACCGGTAAGGGGCGGTTCCCCCTGACTTGCGGTGTGTTGCTGGCAGATGGATCGCGGGCGGGTGAGTTCAGCGGAATTTATGCCGTGCGCTTAAATCGGTGACTTGACCGGGCGGCCAATCGGATGCACAGAGCAACCAAGCCAAAGACTGCCATTATTTCAGCCCATCGTGAGTCCGCCTGTAGTGCAACTCCAATAAAGGTTTGCATGAAAATCAGCCAGATATAGTGCAGGCCAAAGGTATGAAGCGGCTTCCAAAAAGAACCCAGCCAGCGTCGAGATGCACCCGTGCTGGTTAACGCCATCGCCCACATCAATACGAAAGCTCCACCGGCAAAAACAACGGTCACCCACTCTAACGGCTGACCCGACGTCACCAAAAAGGCGACGACATAACCGAAATGAATGGTGAGACTGGCTGCAGCAGCCAACCCGATGTAACGACGATGAATCAGCAATGGCCGCCCCCAGCTCGTGAGCTGAACAACAGGGCGCGCAACATAGGCCAGTAGCAGCGCGCCAAAGCCCAGACGGGCAGTAACCCGCAGCATATAGCCGATGTGTTCACTCAAGGTCTCCGGGTTGCCGGGACTTGGCGCTGTAGCGTAGGCGACTGCAGTGAAGATCAGCGCGAGCGCGACAATACTCAGGCCTTGTGATTTTGTACTTAAAAGCATCTGCCCTCCCGAGCCATCAAGGTACTCGAAACTCTATCTTGCTGGTTAAACCCATAACGGGTTCAGCAACCCCACCTCGAATCTTCGGCTTGAACTGCCAAGTGGCGACAGCCCGCATCGCGGCAGCATCAAACAGACCAGAAGGCTCGCTCGCAATGACGCGAAGGTTGCGAACCTTGCCCTCGTCACTGACATCATATTTAACGGTCACCAGCCCACTGACACCTTCGGCTTTCAGTATCGCAGGGTACACGGGAGCGCTGCCGTTCTGTAACCGCAGCGGTTGGTCCAACGGCGGCTGCAGGGCACAAGAACTGAGAAAAACCATCGCAAACACGCCAGCGGATCGCGCAACCCGACGCAGGATCGTAAAACCTTCTTGAACGTTCAAATCGGTCTGCATGCCTTTGCTCCTCTACCCTATACTGACGGACACTTGCCTAACAATTCAACGGGGGTGCCGATGTCAGAAAAATCAGATCCGAATTGCGTGCACGACGATTCAGCGGCTCCACCCAGCAACGTTGACGAGCAGGACAATCTCACTCTCGGGCAAATATTCGGCAGCGCCCTTGCGGCCATGGTGGGCGTGCAGTCGAAACAGAGGCGGGAACGAGATTTCTCCAGAGGCAGGGCCAGCCACTTCATCGTGGTCGGCCTTGTGGTCACGACTATCTTCGTTTTAACCATTGCAGCTGTCGTCACACTAGTGATGTCAGTTGCAACTTAGGTACATTCCCCTACCACCCCTTCCATCAACGACTTGTTCGCCTCAAACCCCTGAAACAGCGCAAACTGCTCGCTTGCTCGCAGCAGGTTGTCCCCATGCTCAGGCACGGAGAAATACACATCTCCGCTGAGATGGTCGGTAAGAAATCTTAAGCCCAACATAAAGGCTAAATAGGCAGGAGCGGCAACGAGATGTTCAGCCGCGAGACCGTCTGAACCACGACCAGCAAGAAAACCGAGCACACAGGCCCGGTAGTCTTGCGCATCAAACCCGCCACGGCTAAAAGTCACGGACCGAACCAAGTCGCCAAAATCCCAAGCCCAGTGACCGCTCATATTGTTGTCCAGATCAATCACTGCCAATACTCGTTCGCCCTGTTGGTCAAACAGCACGTTGTTTATTTTACAGTCGCCGTGAATGATCGCATTGGGTTGCATCAGGGACGGCGGCCACTGACGATGCGACTGGGCAAGCGCAATCCAAGGGGCAGCCTGTTCGCGTTCTGCCGCAGTCGCCGCTGCCAGTGCCTGATCAAATTGGTCTACATAATCTGCCATACGCAAAAAGCCAGGTATCGTTTCAACCAGTCGTTCAGGCTCCAGGCCTGCCAGCGCGCGCTGATAGGCACCAAATGCCCGGGCTGCCTGCCGAATTTGCAGCCGATTTTGTGGGGGGTCACAGGTCCTTGAGCCTGCAATAAAGCGCCACAGACGCCACGAATGCTCTTCTCCGTCTGTTCGCTGGACGAAGAACGGATCGCCTAATTGTGTCGATATCAGCTCGGGTAGCCGATACTCGCTGACAAAGTCAGGCACAGCAGACAACCGCTTCAGCACCGTGCGAGTTTGCTTCATTAACAAATCAATGTCGCAATACACGGATGAGTTCACCCGCTGTAATACATAGCACTCGGCGGGATTTGCTTGATTACTGAGTAAAAACGTTTGATGGATGTGACCATTGCCCAGCGGCTCAAGCACTGGGGCATCAAGCCATGCGCCTGCCGCTGCATGAGCCAGCGACAGCAATTGCACATCATTGTTCAATTTGAGGGTTTCCGTCGCTTTCTGCGAGAAACGTCTGCAGGGCGAGACGCCAGCGTGTCAGCGGAGCTGCAACATATTCCCCGTAGGGAACGTCCAGTTCCAACAGGCGCCCTAGGGCTTCGGCCACGTTGCAGGCGCCCGCCTCAAGTGACAGCAGCACATCTGCGCCTTGCTCTACTGCCGCCAAAACCGCGGATAGCTCACCCTTGGATTTGGCGTCTGGCCAAACGGCGATCAGATCTTTGATTCGCATCGCCGCATCAACGGGTATCAATTCATCCAACCGTCGCGCAGCCATACTTTCGGGGGGTAAAAAATCGGCTACTCGATTCAGTGGTGTATCGGCCTGATAGGGGCGGGCCTTGGGCATCTCAGCGCCCGCAAGCCTAGCCGCCAACGCTTGCTCGCCAAGTAGTCGTCCGTACCATTTCACCGGCTCGAGCAAAAAAAGCAACGCGATCTGAGCATCATCAAAACCCATCTCTTGCAGCCTCAGCCGCGCCGTTAACTCTGGATCTTCTGGCAAACTCAACCAACAAGCCTGCAGACGTCTGTACATGCTCTCGACGTCGGTTCGGCTCGCAGGTGACCAAAGGCGCTCGGCCACCACCGGCAAACGGCTCCAGAGCCGGGTCGCCAACACATCGGGATCAACCAGCTCTGCCCAAAGGCAGGCCTCACCGCCCATCACTTTTACATCGCCAGTGAAATTGGTGCTTTCGGCGCGCCACTGTTTGGTCCACTCAATACCGTCTGCGACGTGCCGCAATCGCGGGTCATCCTGCAGCGCGTCTTCTTGTTTGATCCACTGACTTTGCGGCGCCTCTGGGTCGAAACCATAGTGTATGTCGGCAGGATAATGCAGATCCAGATAGTAGGAAGCAGAGACTAGTACAGGCTTAGACAGACCCAAGGCGCGATCTCGCGTGGTGGCCCCACGCCAGTTTTGCACCAAGCAGTCTGGCATATCTGGATGCAAGATCTCATCCCAGCCAATCGGCTGCTTGCCCAATTTGCCCACCATTGCGCAAACACGTACCAAAAACGCATTTTGAAGATCGTGAGTCGTCATGCCTTGTTCTTTTAAGTAAGCGGCAATAACCGGGTCTCTGCGCCACCAAACCGAATTCACCTCATCGCCGCCTACATGCACATAGTCATCTGGAAACACATCGGCCAATTCGCCGAGGAGGGTTTCTATCGCGTCGTAGACGTTCTCATCCAGAGGATTCAAGCATGCCTTGTGAACCCCAAAGCGAAGGCTTGGTGCGACAGATTCGCTACCCCACTCGGGATAGGCATTGAGCCATGAGGTCACATGCCCCGGCATGTCCAACTCAGGAATCACACGAACACCCCGGTTTGCGGCGTAACGAACTAACGTGCGCAGTTCTTCTAACGAATAATGCTCGGCGCTCGCCAATTTTGGATAAGCCGCGCTGGGGAAGCGAAACGCCTGATCATCTGAAAGATGCAAATGCAGCACATTCATTTTCAGTGCTGCAAGCCCGTCAATTACTGGCAAAAGTGACTGCAAGGGGAAAAAGTGCCGGGCTACATCGAGCAACAGCCCGCGCCAGGCAAAGCGCGGGAAGTCATCAATGGACAGCCCAACAAACAGGTGATCATGTCGCGCCAATTGTGCGAGCGTTGCCAGTCCGCGTAGAGCACCCCAGACGGCGTTGCTCGACAGAGAGATAACGCCCTCGTCTATGCTCAGACGATAGGACTCATCCATGGCCACCGACGGCATGGCCTCAGCTTCACTCGACGAAATATCAATCTCGACCGGACCCAAGGTGTAGGTACCAAGCACCCGCTCTGCGTACTGACGCACACGCGGGTCATCAACAGCCAAGAACTTGAACGTGGTTGCTTCGGCACAGGCTTTCGTTCCCGCAGATCCTGCGACCGTCTCAACGCGTGCTGGCCAAGGCATGCAGGCCAATGTGTGCTCAATCTTTTCGTTCATGGGCTCAATCATGCACCAAGCAGCACGGTTTCAATATGGGCGAATCAATGCGAGCAACAACTCCGGCTCAAGCAAGGCGGGTGGCACGCATGGGACCAGAGCAGCCGGCACCTGATCTGATCCGCAACACCACTTTTCTCTCAGCGATCTGGCCTGGATTGAGGTAAGCTGCGCGCGATTCATCAGCCAACAGGAATTCTCTTGGACATTAAAGAACGCATGCAGTCGGTGCTGCGAGCCGAAGCTGAAGCCATCAGCGCTATCAACATTAATGATGATTACGTCAGAGCCGTCGAAGTCATGATGAACTGCAAAGGTAAAATTCTGACCACTGGCATCGGCAAGGCCGGGCACATTGCTAAGAAATTCGCAGCCACGCTGTGCTCTACGGCGACTCCTGCAGACTTTATCCACCCTGCTGAGGCCGCTCACGGCGATCTCGGTCTCGTGGGAGCCAACGACGTGATGATCGCTTTTTCAACCAGCGGTAAGAGCCGAGAGGTGCTGGAAATTTTGGAAATGTCGCGCCATTTGGGCGTCGACAAAATCATTGGCGTGACCTCGCATCTGGACTCTGAGCTGCGCCAGCATTCCGATTTGATACTCGATATGGGTACGATTTCCGAACCTTGTCCCTTGGGGCTCACGCCTAGTGCCTCTATGGCCGTTATGCTAGCCATCAGCGACGCCTTGGCCCTATCGCTGTTAGAGCAAAAAGGCGTCACCCGCGAGGATTATGGTTTACGGCATCATGGCGGCTATTTGGGCCGCGCTGCCCGCGCTGACAACGAGCCCCATTAAGCCCCGCGCCGCCCAGTGCTCTATGAGTGCTGGGCCGAAATTTCCTGTTCAGTCCAACCAACCATACGCAGCTGATTACGGTTGAGCTTCGGCGCCTTGGGCCATATGTAGTTATCGCGTTCGGGTGCCTGAACGATATTGGGGAACGCATCGGCGTCAATAAAGCGATCTGACCAATTCGTGGTCGACGTTCTTTTGTCTACGGCCTGTTTTCTTTTTTCTATCACCTGTGAATTGGACTTCGACCGGGGCATCATGCAAACCAAACTCGCCGCGCGAAGAAGCCGATCATTGAAACTCGGAGTCTCAAGACTGGGCGCGCTGCAGTGGATGGTCCGAGAGTCCCAAAGCAGCATGTCGCCCGCTTCCATATGACACATCACAGGTTGGTTTTCCGCCAGATTCGGATCATCGTTGGGGAAGCGAAAGTGATCGATGCTCGGATGTATCCGCCCTAGGCGCTCGGCGTATTGATCGGGTATGTGCTCAAAGAGCCGATGGCTGCCGGGCACGATTACATTGCCCCCAGTTTCCGGAGATGTTGGTAGCAGGTTCACTAGGCCTTGAACACAATGCTTGCCCGGGCGACCGATCGGATGCTGGTCGATATGCAGCCAACTGTTGCCTGCATTGGTTTTCCAAGATTCGTTGTAAGTCCACGGGCGCCAGATGGTCACGCCGTCAAAACTGACCAGCAGATCGTCATCACCGTCCCAGACCTGTGTAAAGCAGGTTTTCACATTGGGTATGTCTCGGATATACCATTGGGCTGCCGAATGGCCTATGCCGTAGCTCGGTAGAATGCCGCCGTGTACGGCCGTCGGCCAGCGGTCGTCTCCCCAAGTCGTTATGTCGCCTCGATCAATACCGGTTCCCAACTGCTCAAGGTAATCCCACAGCAGCGTCAAACTGCGTTCTGCTTCTTCTCGGGTGAGTACGTTCCCAAAAATAACGAAGCCGTTGTCGCTGAGATATTTCTGGGCCTCAGGATCACCGGTGCTAAAGCGAGGAGCGTGTTCATAATTGATGTTGATATTATTCTGCAAAACAAACCCGCAGTTTTCTTCGATACCCGAGACTACTCGTTTTGCATGATACGTGTCTATTCAGGGCGCATCTCATAAAGGAAGCCGCTAGGGACCTGACGAAACCCCAAACCTTGAAAAAAATCAGCGGGGCCGGGTAACGTCACCAGCAATTCTCTGCCGCCTTTGCTTTCAGCCACCCCAATCGCATGTCCAATCAGCCAACGGCCCACACCATTGCGCTGATAGGTATCCAAAACCATAACCATGCCAAGCTCAAACAGCCCAGGCTTTCCGTCTGAGTGAGATGATTCAAGCGAATGCATTGCATAACACCCAATGACTTGTTCGTGCATTTTTGCCACCCGCAGCACGTCGGGCGGCAGTTGCATGTCCCCATAGACCTCGGCCATTTCGCGCGGCAGCGCGGCTGGGTCACCACGGAACACTTCGTAATCTCGGTGGACTAATGCCATAACGTGCTTAGCCGGGTTTTTATCGTCGACCAAAGACCCCGCGATCTGGTTTTGGACCTTGGTTGTCCGAGCAGGTGTCGGATCATCAAATCTGCCAGTTGTTGGTAGTTCGACCATTCGTCTTCAATGTCAAAACAGTCCGGTCCAAAGGTCTGAGCAAAATCGGCGGATAACTGAGGCAGATAGCCGCGCACAAAATCCAGGCCTTGAGGAGTGAAGTCACTGGTGTACAGCGTCGCTCCATGGGCAGCAAAGAGCGTCGTTACCTGCCCCTCCTGGAGTCGAACGGAAGACAGCTGGTCGGCACGTTGCTCGGTGAATGCTTGGCTCAGCAGACGATGCTGGGCGCAAAAGGCGAGCAGAAAGCCCAGCGGCAGCATCGCTTTGTCCAAGGCTCCGGCCTCTTGCAGATAATCGTCTACCGTCGCAACTTCGTTCATCAATTTCTACCCGCTGCTTTTTAACAAAAAATTAGGGTGCAAAACTGGAACGAGCTCGGATACCCCATCCGGAATCTGTGCGCTGCAAAATGTAGAGGGAGTTAAACGACACGTAGGCTTCACCCTCTGGGTTAAACCGCGTGAACTGCACAGCAAAGTGCACTTTGTCAGCATCGGCTTGTACGGTGGAAATACTGTCCCATCGGCTGTGCGACCAGTTAAACCGTTTGGCGAACGCCTCTAGGTCCGTTGCTTCAATGAAGCTTTGACGATCAGGGAAGACTGTCACTCCTCCGCTGGCAACTCGCACATGCGGATACGTCAGCGTGCGCGCAAAATTCGGCACATCACGGCCATTGAATGTCCGCATGAATTCGTACATCACGTCCAGCGCCTGCGATTCAGCTTCACGCGCATCTGCTGATGCGGATTCCGGCAGCAAGTCGAAGACGATCTCGCTGTCCGATGCAAAACTTGGCACGGCCAGCAACAAAAGACTGTTCAGCAAAAGCAAAAAATACATGCGCATGCGCGGCTCCTTCTAAGCGGGTTCGTCACCAGTCAACGTTACCCGATGCATTAAACGGTGTTGCGGAAAGAAATCGTTCACAGGTTTGTGCTGTGTTGAGCGGTTATCCCAAATCGCGACAGTTCCCGGCTGCCAAGACAAACGCACTGTGTGCTCTTCCGCCACAACATGACGGTACAGAAAATCCAGCAATGCCTCACTTTCAGCTGCCGGTAACCCAACAATATGGGTTGTAAATAGCGCGTTAACATAAATTGATTTCCGCCCGCTCTCCGGATGCGTCCGAATCAGCGGGTGCGCTACCGGGGGATTCTCTTCGATGGCAGGTGCCAGTCGTGCTGCGCCACCGGGTTCCGCCAGACTTTCACGAAAACCATGACGAAAGTCGTTAACCGCCTTGAGCGGTAGAAGAAACGCCTGCATCTGTGCAGACAACGCGTCGAAAGCTGCCGTGGCACTTGCCCACATGGTGTCCCCGCCAAAGGGCGGAATGATCTGGCCCTGCAGCAAGGTAAAGCTGGGCGGCCGCTGCATAAACGTCATATCCGAATGCCAAACTTCGATCTTCGACGGATTTTCAGCCGTGCTCTCGAGAATCTGAACATCCGGCGCCTCAGCAACCGTAGCGTAAGCCGGGTGTCCCAACACGTCACCAAACGCCCCAGCAAAGGCGGCAAAAACCGTGGGGGTTTGCTCTTGATCGCGAAAAAACAGGACCTCATGCCGAACTAAAAGCTCGCGCACCGCGCGATAAATGTCGTCGCTGCTGGCAATATCCCTCAGCGACACACCCGTGACAAAGGCACCCAAGGAACCTGACGCTCTGTCAATTTGAATCTGATCGATTGAGGCTGCCAACACTTTCTCCGAGCATGCTGTTCTTTGCGGAAACCAGATTGTATCCAAGCAGCAGGTCCTGCACACCTTTGAAATCATGAAGAACAGTTCGTGCCCATGGGTTAGGCTGTACGAATGGGACGCTACAGACCACCAGAACCTGAAAAAACCGCCATCATCTCCGCCGAGGGCTTCGGTCGACTACAGCAAGAACTGAACCATTTGTGGAAAGAAAAGCGACCAGAGGTAACCGCTCGAGTAGCAGCGGCAGCGGCCCTGGGGGACCGGTCGGAAAACGCAGACTACATCTACGGCAAAAAACAGCTTGCCGAAATCGACCGGCGCATTCGCTACTTAGACCAGCGCATTCGAACCCTGAAAATCGTGGACCGTCTGCCCAGTGACAGCGGCAAAGTCTACTTCGGCGCTTGGGTAACACTGACGACGGCCAAGGGTGGAGACAAGGCACGTTACCGACTGGTTGGTCCCGACGAAATTGACGACAAGGCACAGTACATCAGTATTGATTCGCCAATGGCAAAAGCTCTGCTTGGAAAAAGCCTCGGCGACGAAATTGCCATTATGCAGACGACCACGAGCACTCGGATTTTGAGTTTTGAAGAGACCACCGAACCGACACGCTACCGGATCGACGACATTCATTACCAGAGCGGTTAATGCCGTCGTGTCGACCTAGCCATCAATGGGCTGCAGCACGGGGCTTAAACTGACGCGTTGCTTGTGGCTTTGCGTCCCCGCTTCTTGCGTTGATGAAATGGAATCACCGACAAAGGCGAGCTGGCACAGGCGGGTGGTCAGCGCCAACCAGCCGGCAGCGTCTCCATTTGGCAACAGATCATGGTCTTGAGTGTCCAACAGTGAGCGCAACACGATAACGGCAGCATGCCGGTGCGTTTGCCCAAGCAATCCCGACATTTCGCGTGACGATACCCCTTCCCCGATTGGTGCATTCCCGCTGGGCAATAATGATGCCAACTGCGTTCTAAGCATGGCGAGCTGTGGCTCGATGAGAATATCACTCAATGCTGAGATCTGCAGGGCTAGCACGTTGGCGCAAAGGCCCTCCTTACCGCCAAAGTAGTGGTAAATCATGCGCTTGTTGATACCGGATTCTGCTGCTATCCGATCAACGCGAACGCCAGCCCCGCCATATTGAGCCATGGCTCGGACTGCCACATCGGTCAAGCGTTGTCGAGTAAACTCAGGGTTACGCATGACCTTATGTAACCATTTAGATACTTTTGATTCAAGAGCGCCAGCACCGACTCTCACTGGGTAACTATATGGTTACTTTTGACATAAGATCAAGGCGGCACTCAGATCAATCCACCGTTAGCCTATCTCAAGCCCGAGCAGATACTGCTTGGCCTCCAGGCCGCCGCCAAACCCGGTGAGCGCGCCATTACTGCCCACCACTCGATGACAGGGAATAAAAATCGCTAAAGGATTATTGCCATTGGCATTGCCAACAGCGCGCATCGCCTTAGGTGAACCAATAGCCTCGGCAATCTGTTTATACGATCGCACTTCTCCGTAAGGTATGACCCGCAGAGCATCCAGCACTCGGCTTTGGAATGGCGTCGCTCTCGGAGCGAGAGCGACGTCGAAACATCGCCGCCGACGCTCAAAGTACTCATCCAGTTCTCTTCGTGCTTGATCAAAATAAGCGTCATGGCGCCGCCACGAGTCATCAGGCGTCGTTCGAGCTTTATTACCCGAAGAAAAATATAGCCCAGTTAACGCATGCTCGTTACCGGTCAACATCAGACGGCCAATAGGACTCTGTGCATAGGTATAGAAAGTTGTCATAGCTCCTTCCGCATCGTAGTATGTGCTTACTTACTTATTGTCCTCTATGCTGCCTAGACACTTCACGCCGCAAGCCAGCCAGTCGCCAAATGTGCATCAAGGCGTAGGCGCGCCAGGGGCACCAACATTCCGCCAGCTTTAACGCCCGAGCCGGTGTCGTTTTTAGCTGCTTGAGCACCACCCAATCATTGTGCGGGAACGCATTGACATCTTTGACAACCCGCAAGCGCATGTAGTTTTGCGTCCAGGGACCAATGCCTTTTATCGCGCCAAGCCCCTCTACAAATGACTCGCTGGCGTGCCCCTCGAGTAATGCATGACCCGTGTCATCGACCCATCTCGCAAGTGTCGATATGGCCTTGCCTCGATTGCCGGGCATACCAAGCTCCGCAACTTCTTGATATCTGAGTCGATTCGGGCCGGGGAAATCTCCTTCGCCGTACGCTGCGATCATGCGATTGGCCAACTCTGTGCCTCGGGCCACACTCACTTGTTGCCCCAATACTGCGCGCACGGCAGTTTCGAATCCGTCCCACGCTCCCGGTACTCTGAGCCCGGGCGCTTCTGCAACGCTTTGCCTTAGATAATCGGGCGACGCTCCGAGCAGGGTCTGGTCAATGGCATCTCCGTCCACTCGCAAATCAAACAATCGAGCCACGCGGAGCAGTAATCCATGAGCGGGACCACAGTTCAGCGGCATCAGCACCTGCAGGCCTTGCCCATGCTGAGACACCTCGAGCCAAACAGACGGCTTACCAGCCTTAGACACTCGGCGCCGGTAGCATCGACCCTGAACTTCTTCGATACCCTGCAGGGCTCTCGCGCCGAGGTAATCAAAGACCCATTCAAAGTGGTAAGCACCGGTGACCGGCAAATCAATACGGATCGCTGTTGCTGACGCCCTACGCCGCGATGCAGGCACTTGATTGACGCGCAACTGAGTCGGCGACCGGCCAAGCAAACGGCGCGTTTCTGTCAGGAGGTCACCGGGAGCAGCCATGCCCAAATGCGCTGCAATATCTGCCGCGACAAGCTTGGTTTGGGTCACCAGACCGTGAATCAGATTAGCGCGCAGCTGCTCGTCAAACGTCAAGGCTCTCGATGATTGAGTATTCATTGCTCAACTATAGCCAATGACACCTCCAAGGGTGGTCATTGGTTTTCGCCGCGGTCAAATTTCCTTTCTACAATGTCGAGACCATCGAACTTTGACTCGCTGGGGAATTTCTTTAATGTCTGGCTGTTCACAAATTCTGCCAACCGATAAGAGAGTCAAGAAATGCGCGAAGCGACGTGGGAAGAGCCTTCGGATTTGATCATTGAGCAAATCGAAATTGGGCCAATGCAAAATTACACCTACTTAATCGGCTGTCGCAGCACCCGCGAGGTTGTCTTGGTTGACCCCGCTTGGGACATCGATTCTCTGGTCAGTCACATCAATGAGAAGGACTACACGCTGACTGCGGCACTGGCCACGCACTATCATCCGGACCACGTCGGCGGCTCTTTCAGCGGCAATCAGGTAGAGGGCTACGCAAAGTTGCTGGAAACCAATCCGGTGAAACTGTATGCCCACAACTTGGAAGCCGATGGCATCAAAAAGGTCACTGAGGTGTCCGAATCAGATATCGCCCGCGTGGAATCCGGCGACACCTTGCGTGTGGGTAACATTGAAATTGAATTCTTGCATACTCCTGGACACACACCCGGCAGCCAATGCTTCAAAGTAAAAAACACGCTTATCAGTGGCGATACTCTTTTCATCAACGGCTGCGGCAGAGTGGATTTGCCCGGCTCGAACTCCGAAGACATGTACCACAGTATGTGCAAGCTCTGCAGCTTGCCGGACGACACCCTGCTATTACCCGGTCACAACTATGGTCACGTACCTAATGCAACCATGGGTGAAACTAAAAAAATTAATGCTTACCTGCGCATCAACGACCTAGACACTTGGTCGTCGATCATGGGCCACTGACAGGCGTTCCGACGCCGGAGCACACTATGACTGAACTGGTTACCTATACCTCTAAACATCACGTCGCGACCATCACCATCAACCGCGCAGATCGAATGAATGCGCTCAACGAAGAAGTGATTCTTGCGCTGCAAGCCGCTTGGCAGCGGCTGGAAAACAGCGACGACCGTGTAGCCGTGCTCACCGCCGCCGGCGACAAGGCATTTTCCGTCGGCGCTGACGTTAAAGACGCTCCAAAGGAGATGTGGCAGGGCGTACCCAGCATTGGCGCACAAACTAGCAAGCCCGTCATTGCGGCGGTCAAAGGTTGGTGCATTGGCGGTTCCTACGTGATCGTGCAAATGTGCGATTTGGTTGTGGCCGCAGATAATACGCGCTTCAAGTATCCCGAGGCCCAGCTAGGATTCACAGGCGGTTTGATTGCCAGTGCTGTCGCGCGCATTCCTCACAAAGTGGCTATGGAGTTTATGCTGCTGGGCGAAGACTTTGACGCCCATCGCGCACTCGCTGCAGGCATGGTCAACAAAGTTGTGCCAACAGGCGAGGAAGAAGCGCAGGCACAGGCATGGGCCAAGATTCTGGCCAATTCGGCGCCTCTCGTTGTGCAGGGGTTAAAGGAATTCAGCATGGCCACATTGAACAAGAGCCCTGCTGAGGCGGGAGCCGTTGCAAGAGATCAACTGCTTGGCATCAAATTCAGTGATGATGGCGCAGAGGGGCGCAAAGCATTTGGCGAAAAGCGCACCCCTGCGTTCATGGGAAGGTAACGACGGCGGCCCAGTCAGCAAAGAACGTCGGCGGCCGTCAAACCCCGGCGTCTTTACAATGTCATAGCATCAAAACACGCACGAAGCTCCTGCACGAAAAGAACCGGCTGCTCAAAGGCGGCAAAATGTCCGCCGCGATCCAGTTCATTCCAATACACAATATTCGGATAGCGATGCTCCGCCCAGCGGCGCGGCGTAGCGACAATCTCTTTCGGAAAAATGCTACAGCCGGTGGGCAGAGTAACCTGCCTGTCCGGGCCGCCACCAAAAGCTGTACCAAAACTTTCCCAGTACAATCGAGCAGACGACGCACCAGTGCCCGGCAGCCAATAGAACATCACGTTATCAATGAGTTCCTGCCGGCTGAGTGCATTTTCTGGATGACCGTGACAGTCCGTCCACTCATAAAACTTTTCGATGATCCATGCGGCTTGCCCCATCGGTGAATCCGCTAGGCCATAGCCCAGAGTTTGCGGACGAGTGCTTTGCTGTTTGGAATAACCTGCGCCCCATTCGGCGTAATAACGCGCTCCGGCTAGGGCCGCCTTATCCTTGTCATCGGGATTCGCCAGCGCATCCTTCGGCGCTCCCGCATTAGGCATATTAAC
>JAAXKB010000004.1 GCA_012269545.1 Gammaproteobacteria bacterium
CCAAGACCAGCAGGAGCTTCTGGTGTTTATTACGCCTACCTTGGTACAGAAGTTTCAACCGAATCACTCACAGGCGGCCGCTAAAACAAACGTGATCAATGATTGATATTTGCAAGTCAGATCTTGGGCGTTCCATTACACTTGCTAAATGGATGCGCAAAATATTTTTTTGGTAGGTTTAATGGCGGTCGGTAAGAGCACGGTGGGCCGACAGCTCGCTGACGCTTTGGCAATGCCGTTTTTTGATGCTGATCAAGAGGTTGAGCGTCGCGCTGGGGCTGAAATTTCCTGGATCTTTGATGTGGAAGGGGAGCAAGGTTTTCGCGATCGAGAAGCCACGGTTATCGATGATTTAACTCAGCGGCAAGGCATCGTATTGGCCACGGGAGGCGGTGCAATCTTGCGCGAGGAAAATCGCCGTCATTTGGCTGAGCGGGGTATTGTGATACACCTCGACAGTCCGATCGAAAAAATCATCGCGCGCACGCGCCGTGACACCAAGCGCCCGCTGCTGCAAACCGGGGATCCAGCCAAGACCTTACGTGAACTGCAGCGATTGCGGGGGCCGCTGTATGCACAGATCGCGGATCATCGGGTCATCACCGACAATAGAGGCGCGGGATCGGTTTCCCGAAAGATCCTGAAAATCCTTGAGCGCCAACATACGCTTCAGCAAAAAACCAGATCATGACGCTAGCCCAGTGGAGTAACAATTGATGTCCCAGCAACAAACATTGCAGGTTGAATTGGGTGATAGGACTTATCCGATTCATGTGGGCAATCTGGGAATACAAGACCCGATAGCATTAGCTCAACTGCTGCAGCCGCTGATACCAGGTCAGCAAGTTGCAGTGATCACCAACGAAACCATAGCGCCGCTGTATTTGCAGGGCGTGTTGGACGCTCTGGGGCAGCGACAGGTCGACGTGTATCAGTTGCCAGATGGAGAAGCCTACAAGACGTTGGCGAGTTTTGAGGCCGTCACCACATTTTTGCTCAATGCCCGTCACAACCGAAGCACCTGCCTGATTGCTCTGGGTGGTGGCGTTGTTGGTGATCTGTGCGGATTTGTTGCGGCGACATTTCAGCGCGGGGTCGACTTCGTTCAGATTCCAACCACATTGTTGGCTCAGGTGGATTCTTCGGTTGGTGGCAAGACCGCGGTGAACCATCCCGCAGGCAAAAATATGATCGGTGCGTTTTACCAGCCGAAGGCCGTTCTGGCCGATACCTCGGTGCTAAACACCTTGCCGGATCGGGAATATGCCGCAGGTCTTGCTGAGGTCATCAAATATGGCGTTATTGACGATATCGCCTTCTTTGATTGGCTGGAAGCCAACGTTCCCGCGCTCCTCAGTCGATCGGGCGATGCGTTACAGCACGTGATATTGCGTTCCTGTGCCAGCAAGGCAAAAGTGGTTAGCGAGGACGAACGTGAATCCGGCAGGCGCGCCATTCTGAATTTTGGCCACACCTTTGGCCACGCTATTGAGAAACTCGCCGGTTACGGGCAGTGGTTACATGGGGAGGCTGTGGCCATAGGCATGGTCATGGCAGCCGAACTTTCGGTGATGCACACGGGTTTTCCGTCGGCCGATGCCCAGCGTTTGAGCCAGCTGCTGGAACGTTTGGGTTTGCCAGTCTCGCTTGGTCAGCACGACTTGGATCAAGAGGCGATGATTGAAGCCATGGGCATGGACAAGAAAGTTAGCGATGGCCGTTTGAAATTCGTGTTGGCACGCGGCTTGGGCGATGTCGTGGTGAGTGATGACGTAGGCCTTGAGCTGTTGCGCGAACTGCTCAGCAAGCAGATGTGATGAACAGGTCGTGTGGCATTCGTAAGTTTAGTGCTGCTTCCATCTTCAGCTGTGTTTTGGGCTGGGTTGCGATGGCACTGCCCGCCAGTGGTTCCTCTGAAGAGTCCTCGGTAGTCCTCGAAAAGCGATCCATAGAAAAAGCCGAGTGGCTTATGCGACAGTCAGATAACGCGTTTACGATTCAGCTGCTGACGGTTTCCTCCCAAGCCCGGTTAAGGGATTTTGTGGCGGGCGAATCCTCGATCCCTTCGGATAGGTTGGCTACGTTTCGCTATCAAAGTGGAGATGACCTACTCTACGTTCTGACGCTTGGCCGCTATGACTCCGCGGAAACAGCTTACGTGGTGCGAGAATCACTCGCTTTCGAAGGGCTTGATGCCGGCGACACTTGGGTGCGGCCGCTGACGGATGTGAAACGCAGTATTCGAACAACGCTTCAAGAGTGAAGCGTTATTTGCTGCGCATAAACCGCGCCTACGGCAACTCGGTGGACCCCATTAAATGACGGTCGATTTCTCGCGCTGCTTCTCTGCCCTCATTAATAGCGCGCACCACCAAGGACTGTCCGCGTCGGCAGTCACCAGCGACAAAGACATTATCCACGTTGGTTTTGTACTGACCGTATTCAGCTTTGTAGTTTGAACGCTCGTCGTACTCCAAGCCGAGAGCGTCTGACGCCGTATGCTCAGGCCCCAAAAACCCCATCGCGAGGAAGACCAGATCCGCAGGCCAATCTTTTTCCGAGCCTGGCACGTTCTCGAACTTGCCATCCCGCATCTCGACCTCAACGGTTCTCACGCCGGTAAGCTCGCCTTGCTCGTTCCCAAGAAAACACAGTGAGGATACGGAATAGACTCTTGGATCTTCACCTTGCACTTCAGCTGCTTCCTCGTGGCCATAGTCCACCCTGAAGATTTTCGGCCAAGTAGGCCAAGGGTTGTTTGGGTCGCGGCTCTCTGGTGGCTTAGGAAACAGCTCGAAATTAACCAAGCTTTTACAGCCATGGCGCAGGGACGTGCCAATACAATCTGTGCCGGTGTCTCCGCCGCCAATCACAATCACATTCTTGTCTTTGGCGGAAATGTGGTTGCCGTCCTGTAGATCGGAATCCAGCAGACTTTTGGTGTTTGCGCTCAAAAAATCCATGGCGAAGTGCACGCCTTTAAACTCTCTGCCGTCGATGGGCAGATCTCTGGGCACCGTGGCGCCAGTGGTGAGCAGAACGATATCGTGTTGGTTCTGAAGTTCGGTGACAGAGATGCTGTCATTGTTACCGTCACCCACGGAAGTGCCCGTAATAAAGGTGATACCGGCTTCGCGCAGTAAATTGACGCGTCGTTCGACGATATCTTCCTTACCAAGCTTCATGTTGGGAATGCCATACATCAGCAAGCCGCCAACGCGATCGGCGCGCTCGTATACGGTGACGGTATGACCGACGCGATTGAGCTGCTCTGCAGCCGCTAGACCTGCGGGTCCAGAACCAATGACCGCTATGGTTTTACCGGTTCGCGTGTTTGGGGTGTTGGGCGTCACCCAGCCTTCTTCAAAGCCACGATCGATAATGGCCATTTCAATATTCTTGATGGTCACCGCTGGGTCGGTAATGCCGAGCACGCAGGAACCTTCGCATGGGGCGGGGCAAACCCGACCAGTGAACTCAGGGAAATTGTTGGTTTTTTGCAGCCGATCCAGGGCCTCTCGCCATTCATCACGGAACACCAGATCGTTAAATTCTGGAATCAGGTTGTGAATTGGGCAGCCGTCTTCGGATTGGCAAAAGGGTACGCCACAGTCCATGCAGCGCGCACTTTGGGTGCTTAGACGCTGAATGTCGTGGTCCGTATAAATCTCGTTGAAATCCAGCAGGCGCTCCTTGGCTGGCCGATAGGGGGCCGCCTGTCGCGGGAAGTCGATGAAACCTGTGGGTTTACCCATAATTTCTTACTCTTACCTTTTTCTTCTATAAGTCTGTCATGGCCCGAAGGCACTCAAGTGATTTGATTCGGATTTAACCCGCACTGACCTGCTGCGCTTGCTGCTGCAGGACACGCTTGTAATCTTTCGGCATAACCTTGACGAATTGACCAACGCTATCATTCCAGTTCGCTAAAACCGATGCGGCCACGGTCGACTCGGTGAAGGCCAAATGATTTTCAATGAGCTGTCGCAGTTCGGCAACGTCCGCATCGGTTTCCACGTCATCCAAATCGACCATCTCGGCATTGCAGTTTGCTGCGAAGCGATTCTCGGGGTCCCAGATATAGGCGATGCCGCCACTCATGCCCGCTGCGAAGTTGCGCCCGGTCTCGCCCAGAATGACCACGCGACCGCCGGTCATATACTCGCAGCCATGATCGCCTACGCCCTCAACAACGGTGCGAGCACCGCTGTTACGTACGCAAAAACGCTCTGCGGCAATGCCGCGGAAATAGGCGTCTCCGGAGGTGGCGCCATAAAGTGCGACATTGCCCAACAAAATATTTTTTTCCGCCGCAAATACGCTGTTCTTGGGTGGGTAGACAATCACCCGACCGCCGGACAGCCCTTTGCCGACGAAATCATTTGCATCACCTTCCACTTCAAGGGTCACGCCCTTAGCGAGGAAGCAGCCTAAACTCTGCCCGGCACTACCGTTGAGCTTGAAGTGCAGCGTGTCGTCCGCAAGCATTTGCGGTCCGACCTGTTCAATGATCTGATTGGACAGCATAGCCCCCACGACACGATTGGTGTTGATGATGGGCAATTCCGCGCGCACGCTTTCGCCGCGCTGCAATGCAGGCTCAGCCAGTTCAATAAGCTTATTATCCAAGGCGCGATCCAATTGATGATCCTGCTCGTGAATCGCGTAGCTGCCCAAGAATTCATCCGGAATTTCGGGCTGTGCCAGAATAGCCGATAAATCAATGCCTTCGGATTTCCAATGCTGAACAGCGTCGTCGGTCTTTAGCAAATCGGCGCGGCCGATGAGTTCGTTAACCGTCGTGACGCCCAGTGCAGCCATGATCTGACGCAGTTCGTTTGCGACCATGAACAGGTAGTTCACGACATGTTCCGGCTGGCCATTAAACTTCTTGCGCAGCTCAGGATCCTGAGTAGCGATGCCAACCGGACAAGTGTTTAGGTGGCATTTGCGCATCATGATGCATCCCAGTGCAATCAGCGGCGCTGTCGCGAAACCATATTCTTCTGCGCCGAGGAGTGCAGCAATGGCAACGTCACGCCCTGTCTTGATCTGCCCGTCGGTTTGCAGCACGACGCGCGAGCGCAAATTATTCATCACCAGCGTCTGATGTGTCTCAGCGATGCCCAGTTCCCATGGCACACCCGCGTGCTTAATCGACGTTAGCGGCGATGCACCGGTGCCGCCGGAATCGCCTGCGATGACGATGTGGTCTGCTCTGGCTTTGGTGACGCCCGCAGCGACGGTTCCGACACCAATCTCTGCACCAAGTTTGACGCTGATTCGTGCCTTGGGATTCGCGTTTTTCAGGTCATGGATGAGCTGGGCCATATCCTCAATGGAGTAGATATCATGGTGTGGTGGCGGGCTGATTAAGCCAACACCCGGGGTAGAGTGGCGCAAACTGGCAATGTAGTCGTCGACCTTGCCGCCGGGCAACTCGCCGCCCTCGCCAGGCTTGGCACCCTGGATAATCTTGATCTGCAGCTCGTCTGCATTGCTCAAGTAGTTAATCGTCACGCCAAAACGACCGCTGGCCACTTGCTTAATAGCAGAGCGTTTAGAATCGCCGTTGGCGAGCGGAATGAAGCGCTTGGCGTCTTCACCTCCTTCGCCGGTATTTGATTTGCCACCCATGCGATTCATTGCCACGGCGAGGGATTCGTGGGCTTCCGCGCTGATGGAGCCGAAACTCATGGCGCCGGTAGCGAAGCGTTTGACGATTTCGCTAGCTGGCTCGACGGCATCAATGGCGATGCCCTGTGCGGGGTAGTTAAAGTCCAGCAGCCCGCGCAGCGTTGCCTTGCGGGTATTGTCGTCGTTGACCTGCTTCGCGAAAGCCCAGTAGGCGTCTTCATTGTTGCTGCGTGCAGCGCTTTGCAGACTTGCGACGGATTTTGGATCCCACATATGGGTGTCGCCGTGCCGTCGCCAGTGGAAATCGCCGGGATTTGGCAGCACGCTGACGGTGGCCTGATCCCTTTGCGGATAGCCGATGAAGTGACGACGCTGCATCTCTTCCGCTAGCACGCCCATAGAAACGCCCTCGACACGGCTGGCGGTGCCGGTGAAGGACTGCTCGATAACATCTTGCGCCAATCCCACAGCCTCAAAAATTTGGGCACCCTTATAGGACTGGAGCGTCGAAATCCCCATCTTAGCCATGACTTTCAGCATGCCTTTTGCTACCGCTTTGCGATAGTTGCGCACTACGTCATCGGCGGTTTCAACGTTGGCAACATCGTCAAAGGCACCCTTGTTTTGAGCATCCCACAGCGCTTCAAATGCTAGGTACGGATTGATCGCGTCGGCACCGTAACCTATCAAAAGGCAGTGGTGATGGACTTCTCTCGCCTCACCCGTTTCAACGATCAAGCCAATCTGGCTGCGCTCGGCTTTTTTCACGAGGGCATGGTGAACGCTGCCAACGGCCAGCAGCGCACTCATGGCGATGCGATCCGTACCCACTGCACGGTCACTGAGCACCACCAAACTGTAGCCGTCGGCAATGGCCTGGCTTGCCTCCGCGTTGATCCGTTGCAGCGCCTCTTGCAGGCCTGCTTCACCGGAGTTTGCTGGATAAGTAAAGTCGATGGTGGCAGTGCGCCAGCCCCGGTGATCCATGCCGACAATGGAAGCCAACTCATCATTGGTCAAAATAGGGTGCGGTACGCGCAGACGGTGCGCGTTCTTTGCCTCGGTTTGCAGCAGGTTTTGCTCAGGCCCAATGTAGCAATCTAGGGCCATAATGACTTCTTCGCGAATGGAATCGATGGGCGGATTGGTTACCTGAGCAAAGCGCTGCTTGAAGTAGTCGTAGAGCATGCGCGGCTTTTCTGACATGACCGCCAATGCGGCATCGTTGCCCATGGAGCCTAGCGGATCACGAAGTTCCTTGATCATCGGAAGCAGCATGAATTGCAGGGTTTCTTGCGTATAGCCGAAGGCCTGCATGCGCGGCGTTAAGGTGACCTGATTGAGGCCCTTGCCTGCGATGCTTGGCAGGTCGGTCATCTCGATACGTTGTTCTTCAAGCCACTTGCCATACGGACGACGGCTGGCCAGATCGGATTTAAGTTCTTCATCAGGGATCATTCGTCCCTGTTCGAAATCAATAAGGAAAATTCGCCCGGGCTGGAGCCGCCCTTTTTCGATGATCTTGGCAGAATCCACGGGAACAACGCC
>JAAXKB010000081.1 GCA_012269545.1 Gammaproteobacteria bacterium
TACAAGCAATCTCGAAGCGCGCCGGAGAAGGTGCGCAACCAGTTGCTTCGTTTGGTGAAACAACTGTTACCCGATGGCTATGACGTCGACAAACATTTCACCCCGCGCTACAACCCATGGGATCAGCGGCTCTGTTTGGTGCCTAACGGCGATTTATTCAAAGCGATCAGGAACGGCACCGTCGATGTGGTGACTGACGAAATCGATACGGTTACAGAGCAGGGCATCCGCTTAAAGTCAGGAGTCGAGCTGTCTGCTGACATCATTGTGACGGCGACCGGCTTGAAGCTGGCGTTGCTTGCCGACGTGCCTTTTACTGTTGACGGCGAAACGGTAGATTTTGCAAGTACCTACACCTACCAAGGTATGATGTATTCGGACGTCCCCAATTTGGTCAGCACCTTCGGTTACATCAACGCCTCTTGGACCCTGCGCGCCGATTTGACGTCCGAATGGGTCTGCCGCTTGCTTCAGCAAATGGATGTCAGTGGGGCAGACCGCGTCGTGGCCCGCCTGCGTGAAGAAGATCAGGGGATGCAAACGTTGCCGTGGATTACAGATTTTCCCGCAGGCTATATGCAGCGCGTCATGCATTTGTTCCCCAAGCAAGGCACCGGGCCATGGCGAAATACCCAAGACTATTCGCTCGATAAAAAAACGTTGCGCAAAGAACCTGTAACGAACAGCGCACTGGTCTTTTCTGCCAGCAGCGATGATGTCGCAGACGTAGAGGAGCAAATGCCTGCTCAATCGGCTGGTTGAAACGGCGCTGCCGTGGGCGCAGCTACCGAGGAAGCGGCCCGGATCGTGGACGAGCGCGCGTTATGCCATCGTTGATTCGATATGTGATGACATGCGGCGAATTTTCGCCGCGTCGCCGCTGAGACTGCGCAGCCGAAAGCCGACCATAACGGCAACGACAGCCAGCCCGGCCGTGATTCCAAGCCAATAGCCGTAGACACCCAAGGCCTCGTCGGTGAAAAAGCCGTTCGCTAAGAGATAGCCCAAGGGCAGGGCCAGTACCCAGTATCCAACCAAACTGAACACCATGGGCAGGGTCGTATCCTTATAACCCCGAAGCGAACCGATCATCACGGCTTGCGTATCATCCACCAACTGATAAACCGCGATGAGCAGCAACAGTGCCGAGGCGAGTTGAATCACGTCAGTGTCGGTGGTGTATATCTGCACAAGGAAGACGCGAAACACGACGAGTAGCAGGCTGACGATTAGCGCGTAGCCAATAGCGAATTTAAGCACTGCTCCCGCGGTAACTCTGGCAGCGAGTAAATCGTTGCTGCCCACCAAAAAACCTACACGAATACCCGCCGCTGCGCCCATGCCCATGGGGATTACATAGGTAAGCCAGTTCAGGTTGCCTGCAATACTGTGAGCAGCCATGGGGATTACGCCAAGGGCAGCAATCAAAAAACTGACAACTGCAAACATCGCCATTTCCAAAAAGATGGCGATACCAATGGGTATGCCGAGTTTCAGTATGGCTTTCATCAATTCCAGATCGGGCCAGCTGAATTCGGCAAAAACGTTTGTGGCCTTGAAGTAGCGCAGGCGAACGACGATCATCATCAGACCGAACTCTACCCAAAAAACGATCGCCGTCGCCCAGCCGCAGCCCACTCCGCCTAATTCCGGCGCCCCCCAGTTGCCGTAAACAAAGGCGTAATTTAGCAAGGCATTCAAAGGGAGCACGCTACCTGCAATCAGCATAGGCGGCCGGGTGACGCCAAGTCCCTCAGAAGTATGGCGCAGCGCAACATAAAAAATAATGGGCGGGATACCCCAGCTAACCGCTAGAAGGTACTCGCTGGCGATCTGGGCGACCTCCGGGTCGATATCGATAAGCCCAAAGAATATTTCCGCATTCAGCAAAATAGATACGAGCAGCGTGCTGCTGACCAAACACAGCCACAACCCTTGGCGTATTTGTTTGCCGATTTCTTGGGTACGACCAGCGCCTCGCAGTTGTGACGTAATAGGCGACAGCGCCATGGTGATACCTGTGAGCAGCATGAAACTCGGCCAAAGCACGTTGCCGGCCAGGGATACGCCGGCAAGGTCAACAGGGGAATAGCGCCCTGCCATCACGGTATCAACAAATCCAGTACCCATAATAAACAGCTGGGTCAAAATCATCGGCCAGCCGAGTATCAGTACGGGCGTGATTGCTGCTCGAAACGTTGGTCGGGTGCCTGATAGCGCTGTATTAGCTGACTTGATTCTGGGGTTCTGCATGGTGCAGGAGGATGCCCGTTCAGGCGTGAAAAGGAAGTGTGCGAAAAGACGGTAGCGAGAGAAATGCCAAGCAATTCAACCCGCCACCGAGCGGCTTGCCTGACTGTGCAGGCAAGCGCCGATCGCGCAGAGGTTTGGGGTTACTCAGGCAAGCCCAAGACGCGCTTGGCGATAATGTTGGCTTGGATTTCGTTGCTGCCACCGTAAATCGTAGTCGCCTTGGTGTGCAGCCACTCTTCAACCGTGGTTAGCTCTAAGTCGCTGAAACCATCGCCACTAGCCCCAAGTCCTTGGAAGCCCATCAACTCTCGCTTTAGTTCGGCACCGTCCTGTTGCAGCGCTGCGCCGTAAAGTTTGAAAATCGAGGTCGCCGCGCCGGGGGTGCCGGATTTGTTTTCCGCGTTTGCGCGCTGGGCGGTCAAACGAAAAGATGCCCGATTCATGTTCAGGGTCGTTACTTTGTCGCGTATTGCAGGATCACTGATGCGGCCTGAATCTTCGCCCACGTATTTTTTTGCAATTTCCGGCAGGCTGCTACCCGCTTCCGTTGGTCGTGCGCCTCCTGAGAGGCCGCCAATGCCGGAACGCTCAAACTGCAGCAATCGCTTGCCCACCGTCCAGCCTCGGTTCAGTTCACCCACCAAGTCGTCTTTGGATGCGACGGCATTATCCAAAAACGTCTCGCAGAAAGGCGAAGAACCGGAAATCAATCGGATCGGCTTGACGGTTACGCCAGGTTGATCCATTGGCAGAAGAACGAAGCTGATGCCATCGTGTTTGGGTGCGTCGAAGTCAGTCCGCACCAAGGCGAACATCCAGTCCGCCGTGTAGGCGCCAGAGGTCCAGATTTTTTGGCCGCTGAGCAAATAGTGATCGCCTTGATCTTCAGCTCGGGTATTCAAGGCGGCCAGATCGGAGCCAGCATTCGGTTCGGAATAACCCTGACACCACTGCAGTTCGCCGCGGATGATTTTGGGTAGGTGTCGTTCCTTTTGCGCCTGAGTACCGTACTCCAGAAGGGTCGGTCCAATCATTGTCATGCCCATGCCGGTGAGCGGCGTGCGGGCGTTGGCCTTGCCCATCTCTTCATACAAGACTTTTGCCAAATCGGCAGATAAACCGCCGCCGCCGAACTCTGTTGGCCATGTGGGTGCGGTAAATCCTTTTTCGGAACAACGCTCAAGCCAGAGAGCGACGTCGGGTTCCAGCTCAATCTTGGTGCTGCCGTTGGCCATTTGGCCCGGTCCCATGGCACCCGCCGGGCAGTTCTCCGCAATCCATGCGCTGACGTCACGTCGAAATTCGGATACTTCGCTCATTCCTATCCCCAAAAATTTTGTTCGCGTAGAGATTACTCGGTATAGACTGTGAAACTCAACACGCTGTTGTTCACGCTTAACTGGGAGGGATATATGGTTTCGCTACCGGCATATCAGCTTGAAAATTTAGATGGGGACAGAGTATCGAGCCCGGTAGCGGAGCGAGCACTCGTTTGCTTCATCAAAGAAGACTGCCCAACTTGTAAAGAAGTGATGCCAGTATTAGCGGCCTTCTACGGTCACTTCGCCCACGAGATGCCTGTGCACGTTATCGGCCAAAACGAATCAGGCAATAAGGCACTTGCTGCTCAGTTCAATCCAGAATTTTCGATCTTGGATGACAGTGCGCTCGAGGTGTCCTTTGCCGCGGAAATCGAAACTGTGCCAACCATGCTGATGCTGGATGCCTCAGGTGCAGAAACTGCGCGTCTGGTGGGCTTTGTTAAAGCGGAATGGCAGACGCTTGCTGCTGACTTGAGCGCGGATCAGGGCTTGCGAGAGCTGGCTTTGGACTGGTCCGCGCTGCCGGACTGGCGTCCCGGTTGTGGTTCGCTGTCCGTTGACCCCGCCAATGAACCTAGGCTGCGTGCGTTAGCGGAGGGTAGTCCAATCCGTGCGCGCCGCATTGAGATTGGCAGCCAAGACGATGAAGTGGAATTTATGTTCGATAAGGGCTTCTCCGACGGTCTGCCCTTAGTACCGCCAACCCCGGAGCGGGTATTGGCCATGCTGTCTGGCACGAAGCGGGATGCCCAGGAAGTGCTGGGCGAAATGGCGCCCAACATGGGCGAAGTGACCATCGAAAAAGTAGCGATCAATGCGGTCATGGCCGGCTGCAAACCGGAATACTTACCCGTTGTACTGGCCGCTGTTGAAGCGATTTTAACGGACGATTACAACATCCACGGAGTAATGGCGACGACCATGGGAGCGAGTCCGGTCATTGTCGTGAACGGTCCCATCCGACACCGCATCGGCATGAACATGGGACTGGGGGCTCTGGGTCAAGGCAATCGCGCTAATGCCACCATTGGCCGCGCTGTGCGTTTGGTTGTTCGGAATGTTGGTGGCGCCAGACCCGGCGAAACCGAACGCTCGACCCTCGGCAATCCGATGAAATTCACCATGTGCTTTGCAGAATGGGAAGAGCGCAATCCTTGGTCGCCGCTGCATGTTGAGCGCGGCTTCAACGAAGAAGATTCGGTAGTGACGGTGTTCACGATGAGCAGTGGTCCGACGTTGATTGTTGATCAAGACTCTCGCACTGGATCGCAGCTGGCGGGAACACTCGGACAAGGTCTGCAGTCGGTGATGAGTCCAAAGGCCTACTCCGCCACGGACTGTCTGTTGGTCGTGGTGCCTGAGCATGTGGATACGTTCATGCGGGACAACTACAGCAAGGAAAATATTCGTCAGCGAATTCAGCAAGTCAGCGCCCGCCCTTTGCGTGAACTGGTGGCCGATGAAAATTCCGCAACAGGACTAAAGCAAGCATCAGCGGCGCAAATGGACGAGGCCAGCCTAAATAAGCTGATGACAAAGTTCCGACGGGACGAGGACATCCACATTGTCGTTGCCGGCGGCGAAGCAGGTAAATTTTCCGGCGCGTTTCACGGATGGGTAACGGGCAGTGTAGGCTCCATACCGGTATCGCGTAAGATCGGTCACTAGACTAGAACAATTGAACCACACCAGCGCCGCAGAAGATCCGCGGACGTTGCAAGCAAGTGAAAAGAGGAGACGAAGTTATGACAACAATAATGGACCCCACAGACGAGCGGGTACCGGTCACCCGGCAACTCACGCCGCGGCCCGACACCATCTCCGGCAGAGTGGCGCTACTGGATATTTCCAAGCCACGCGGCAGTGTGCTGTTAGACCAGCTGGAAGAGGTATTGGGCAAGCAGTTGCCCGGTGTCACTCTGACTCGCTATGCCAAGCCAACTTTCTCCAGACCTGCGCCAGCAGCTCTGCGCGAAGAAATTCACCAAAACAATGACTTCGTCATTGAAGCGCTGGCTGACTGAGGCTCTTGTACCACGTGCAGTTTGCATGACACGGTATGGTTTGAGATTCAGGGAACACCTGCGGTATCCATCGCTTCTTCCGAGTTCGTGACTGCGGCAACGGCTCAGGCAGATGCGCTTGGTATGCCCGACGCGCATCGCGTCTTTGTTCAGCACCCGATTCAGGATGCGACGGATGCAGAAATGCATGAAAAAGCGGACGCCATCATAAGCGACGTGATACGTGCACTGACCGCTTAGTCCTGTACCCGCGTTAACGCGAGGTGTAAAACGCCCGGACTCTGCCACGCTTCGGCGTGCAAAGTCTGGGTTCCCCCATTTGGGAATCTTCTTTTGTCAGACATCCAAACCCGTTACGCCGGGCCGATCTTTTACGGCTACTATCTCGTCGGTGCTGCCTTCATCGCGCAGTTTATTTCGACTGGGATGTACAGCTACGTGCTTGGTTCTTTCATGGAACCTATGACCACAGAGCTGGACTGGAGCCGTGCAGATTTCACCCTCACTCGAACCATCGGTCAAATGGTGATGGCCTTCGTGGGAATCTTTATCGGATCTCGTGTCGATATCTACGGCGGAAGACCGATTATGCTCTGTGGCAGCATTCTGCTGGGTCTAATGCTGGCATTGACCAGTCAGGTGGAAACCCTATACCAATGGCTTATCTTGAACGGTGTGATGGTGACCATAGGCTGTGCCATGCTCGGCAACTTGGTGGTGAATGTCACGCTGTCCAAGTGGTTTGTGGAACGGCGCGGCATCGTCATTTCTATTGCTGCCATGGGGGTTTCCTTTGGTGGTGTGGTACTCACTCCCTTGGCCACATGGCTGGTGGACACCATTGGTTGGCGCGACGCTTGGGTCTGGCTAGGCGTTGCTGCGACTACGTTGACGTTGCCGCTGGCGCTCATCATGCGCCGTGCACCAGAGGATCACGGTCTTCATCCAGATGGTTTTTCCGCAGAGCAAATTGCGCAAGGTCGTGGCGAGCGTGCGCGCTTGGAATTGGCTGCTTCCTTTAGTAGAAGAGAGGCGGTAAGAACCTTCTCGTTTTATGCCTTGGTAATCGCCTTCGGCTTTTTTTCCATAAACATTTTTGTTTTGCTCATTCATACGGTGCCTCTCCTCTCCGATGCCGGACTCACGCGTAACGAGGCTTCTTTTGCAATGCTAGTGGCCTCTGTTCCGGCGATGATCAGCAAGCCAGTTTGGGGTTATTGGATCGACCGCACGCCGCCGAAGCCCCTGGCGGCGGTGTCTGCGGCGGTGACGGGAGTCGCGTTGTTTTTGATCGTCTACGCTGCGGCGTCAAGCAGCCTGTTTTGGATCTATGCAGCCTACGCGGTACTGGGTTTGGGCTGGGGCGGCATGATCCCCATGCAGGAAGTGATCTGGGCATCGTTTTTTGGGCGCCGCTTTCTGGGTGCGATTCGCGGTGCCGCCATGCCCTATGCTTTGGCCTTAAGCGCCTTAGCACCTTGGTTGGTATCAATTTACCGAGATACAATGGGAAGCTATGACGGGGCGTTGCTGATTGTGGCGACATTAAATGTCTTGTCTGGCGTGCTGATATTTTTTGCTCCGCCACCGAAAAAAAAGCAGCAAACATCGATTGAATGAAATCATTGCTGTCGAGTAAGCCAGCAAAGAACAGGGGAACAGTTGTATGAGCGGTGATTTGAAGATAACAAGCAAGGGCGCGCTGGGCGCATTGGTTGAGGGGGTAGATCTCACTCAAGTAACCCCTGAGCAAATGGGTGCGCTAGAGCAAGCCTTTGCGCAGCATGAAGTGCTGTTTTTTGAAAACCAGAGTCTCGCACCCGAAGCGCATCTTGCCTTTGCTGAGCGTTGGGGGGAGATCAATGTGAATCGCTTTTTCGCTCACGTAGAGGGCCACCCGGCCATCGCTCAGGTGGTGAAAGAGCCCGAGCAGCAAGGCAACATTGGCGGTTACTGGCATACGGACCATTCCTACGATCAAGTGCCCGCACTGGGGTCTATGCTGTTAGCCAGAGAAGTGCCGCCAACGGGAGGCGATACTTTGTTCGCCTCTTGCACTCGGGCGTTTTCCACGTTGTCTGAGGGTATGCAGCAGATGCTTCTGACGTTGAGGGCCGTGCACTCATCCCGCCATGTGTTCGGAGCACAAGCCGAATACATGGATGCGATGGAGGGACGTTTGGGTAATGCAGAGGCGGCGACTCAAGATGCGGTGCACCCAGTGGTTATTCGTCATCCGTTGTCCGGTAGACCGTCTCTGTATGTTAACCCCGGATTCACGCTGCGTTTCGACGGGTGGACGGACAAAGAGTCTGCCCCCTTGCTCGACTTTTTATACCAACACATCGGACGCGCCGAGCACAGCATTCGGTACGAATGGAGTGAAGGCGCGCTGGCATTTTGGGACAACCGGGCAACGTGGCACTGGGCGGTCAACGACTATCAAGGCAGCCGCCGAGAGATGCACCGAGTCACCATTGAGGGTGTGGAACTCGGCGCAGCGTAATCCCGGTTCGGTTGGTTCGCATTTAGGGTTGTGGCATCAGAGCAAAGCAGTCCCTGATTTCACTGACAAACACGTCGGGTTGTTCAAACGCGGCAAAATGACCGCCATTATCTTTGTCGCGCCAGAAGACGATGTTTTTGTAAACCGCGCTTGCGAAACGCTGGCTTGTGCGAAAAATCTCTTTGGGGAAAATCGACGCGCCCATGGGGACGTTCACGGGTATGCTGTTGCCCGCCGCCCCGCCAAAACTTTCCCAATACAAACGCGCGGATGAAGCGCCTGCGCCGTTGAGCCAATACATCATAATATCGTCCAGCAACTCGTCGCGGCTGACGACGTTCTCTGGGTGTCCTTGGCAGTCCATCCACTGGTAAAACTTTTCAACAATCCAAGCGGCCTGTCCGCTGGGAGAATCCGCTAAGCCGTAACCGAGGGTCTGGGGTCGCGTCGCTTGTTGTTTGGAATAACCGGAATCTGATTCTTGGTAGAACTGCCAACCCGCTAAGGCCGATAGCTCAATCTCGGTCAAATCACTGGCGCTGGGATCAGGCGGCACGGTCACCATGTTCAGGTGAATCCCTAGACAGTGCTCGGGATCGCGGCGCCCGATATGGGATGTGACCACGGCTCCCCAGTCGCCGCCTTGGGCGAAATAACGCGGGTAATTCAACCTTGCCATGAGCTCTGCCCAAGCGTCGGCTGTTTTCTCCACGCTCCATCCTGTCTCTGTGGGTTTATCTGAAAAGCCATAGCCCGGCAATGACGGTATCACGAGATGGAATGCGTCATCTGCCTTGCCGCCATGTTTTTGTGGTTCGGTGAGCGGTTCGATGACCTTGAGAAATTCAACAACGGATCCCGGCCAGCCGTGGGTGAGTAGCAGGGGTCGCGCATTGGGGTTACTTGATTTGATGTGCATGAAGTGAATGCCCAGACCTAGAACAGTCGTTTTGAAGTTGTCATAGGCATTCAGTCGAGTGGCCAAACGCTGGTGGTCGTAGTCAGAGCCCCAGTACTCCACCAGTTCCTGCACATAGGCCAGCGGCACGCCCTGACGCCAATCGTTTGTGGTTTCTGCGTCCGGCCAGCGCGTATGACGGATGCGCTGCTTGAGGTCCGTCACGGCCTCGCTACTGATGTTGATATCGAATGGTGTGATCGCAGTCATGGAAACTCCTGTTGGTTGGATCGTTGGCTTAAAGCGAGGCGCAGATATGGCCGCCATCGACAACCAGTACTGATCCAGTCATGTAGCGCGAGGCGTCACTGGCCAACAGTAATAGCGGCCCGTCGAGGTCTGGGAATTCACCTACCCGACGCATGGGGATGCCTTTGACGAAATTTTCACTCATCGGGGATTCCAGCAAGATACGGCTGACGTCAGTAAGAAAATAGCCGGGTGCCAGAGCGTTTACTCGGATGTTGTATTTCGCTGCCTCTAACGACATAACCTCGGTCATGCGGGTCATGCCGCCCTTGGATACAGCGTAAGGGAACTGACCCTTGATGGTGCGGGAGTCCGTAATACTGGAAATCATTATGATGTTGCCGCCGTCTTGTTTATGGGCAACCACCCGATCGGTGTAGAGCTTAGAAACCAGCCATGCAGACTTAAGGTTGGTGTCTAAAACAAAGTCCCAATCATCTTCATCAATGGTGTGATAGGTTTTGGCACCGGCTTCCACGCCCGCATTGTTTATAACGCAATCCAGTCGACCATAGTGGTCGTATGCGGCATCCAGAAAATTCCCGATGGTTTCTTTGTCGCGAACATCCAAGGTCACGGCCAATGCTTCACCCCCGTTCGCTGTGATTTCGTCGACTCGCTCTGTCAGCTTGTCGGTGCGCCGAGCGCCGAGTATTACTTTGGCGCCTGCACTGGCCAGCACGCCGGCAAAGTGGTGGCCAAAGCCTGATGATGCGCCAGTAATGGCAACGACGTGCCCATTCAGATTAAACGGTTGTTGCATGTCATGATTCCCTCTGTGAAGACTCTTGCCGGCGCAAGCGCGCGGATTAAAGTTTTGATGCTAATGCAAAATAGACGTTAGCGTGGCACTTTAGTGAGAGCGTACACACCCTAAGGAAAGGATTCATGACTGCTCAAGCGTCCATCGTGCCCCGTCGCTCGCTGCTTTATATGCCCGGCGCGAATCCTCGCGCGATGAAAAAAGCGCAGTCTTTGGACTGTGACACCATTATTTTCGATCTTGAGGATGCAGTGGCTGCCAGCGCCAAAACGCTGGCTCGTTCTCAGGTGCTTGCTGCGCTAGAGCAAAACGCCTACGGGCATCGCGAGCTGGTGGTCCGATGTAATGGCTTAGATACGCCATGGGGGATGGACGACTTACGCTGTTTTGCAAACGCGCCCATCGGGGCGCTGCTGTTCCCAAAAATCGAAAGCGCAGAGCAGATCACCGAGATAAAGGATGCATTGGCAAGCCACGGATCTGCATTGCCGCTGTGGATCATGATTGAGACGCCGACCGCCGTTATGGATTTGCCGCGCTTTGCGGGCGACCCTCAGATTACGGGCATAGTCATGGGGACCAGTGATTTGGTGAAGGAACTGCGCGCTCAGCATACGCCCTCGCGCGATAATCTCGCCTATGCACTGCAGCGTTGTGTCCTCGTTGCCCGGCACCTGAGAAAAGACATTTTCGATGGCGTGCATCTAGACTTTCGCAATCTGGACAGCTTGCGCGAGGCCTGTGAAGCGGGCCGGACAATTGGCTTCGACGGCAAAACACTGATACATCCTGGCCAAGTTCAGGTCGCCAACGAGGTGTTTGGTTACAGTGCGGCTGACGTCGCTAAAGCGAAGGCGATTTTGTCAGCATGGCAGGAAGCGTTACTGCAGGGTCAGGGCGTTGCCGAGTTGGACGGTCAGTTGATTGAAAACTTGCATGCGGAAGAAGCGGAGCGTGTCGTAACCTTTGCTCAGGCACTTGCCCAACGACAGAAGGCATAAATGGAATAAAAAATGCTCGAGCAAGAATTTTCCGGATTTATCGAGGCCAACGGGCTGCGGCTCTATGCTGAACGAAGGGGGACAGGCGAGTTACTTCTCTACATCAGCGGCACCGGTGCGGATTTGCGCAACAAACCCAATCAGTTCGACTCTCCAATTGGTCATCATTTTGATCTGGTGAGTTTTGATCAGAGAGGGCTGGGGCAAAGTGAAAATCCCCCGGGCGAATACACCATGGCGGACTACGCTAATGATGCCTCGGCAGTGTTGGATATGATCAGCGAAAACAGCAAGGTGCGCGTGGTTGGCGTGTCGTTTGGCGGCATGGTGGCGCAGGAACTTGCCATTCGTTATCCGGACAAAATTCGTTCACTGGTGCTGGCTTGTACGTCCTCCGGCGGCGAGGGTCAGCCGTCCTATCCTCTGCACGAGCTTGAAGCTTTGGAAACATCGGCGAGAGTGCGGCGCAATTTGCAGATTTCCGATACCCGGCGCACCGATACGTGGATTGCCGAAAACCCAGAATCCTGGGATAAGTTGAAGCAACTGTCGCTGGCGTCCAGACGGGCGGATCGGGACGAGCAGGGAGCGCGGAAGCAGCTTGCTGCGCGAGCGCATCACGACACTTATGATCGTTTGGGTGGGTTAACAATGCCTGTGCTGTTGGTCGGTGGCCTCTATGACGGAATCGCCCCGTCAGAGAACATGCGAGCTCTCTGTGACGTAATACCCGATGCGCAACTTCGTCTTTACGAAGGGGGACATCTGTTTTTTCTGCAAGACAAACGTGCGTATCCAGACATGATTCGCTGGCTGCAAGAGCACTAGCCCGCAGAGTTGCCCGCCAGTTGGTCTGCGGCACTGCCTCGCATACCGCGTATGCGTCGCAAGAGCGCCTTAAGCTGGTGAGGAATTGCGAGCATGGCTGGTGTCGTAACCAAGGTCAGCAGCGTGGCAAAGGTTAGTCCAGAAACAATGGCCTGTGACAATGGCACCCAGAAACTGGAAAGCATGCTGCCGTATTCGATGGTTCGATTAATCAAGTCAATACTTAAGTTGCTCGCTAAGGGCAACAGGCCAAACACTGTGGTTATGGTTGTAAGCATGACAGGCCGTAAACGCTGAGCGCCGGTACGAACGATGACATCCTCATAGTGCATGTCGGGGTTTTTGCTGCGAATCTCGTTGTACGTGTCGATCAGAACAATATTGTTGTTTACCACAATGCCCGCCAAAGCCACCACGCCAACGCCGGTCAGGATAGCGCTGAAAGGGTTCCCGGTAACCAGCAGTCCAATCAGTACTCCCGCGGTAGATAAGACGACCGCAAACAGAATCAGCGAGCTCTGATAGAAACTGTTGAATTGGGTTACCAGCAGCACGAACATGAGTAACAGTGACATGCCAAATGCTACGCCAACGAAGGCGAGGGATTCCGCTTGTTCCTCATTGGCACCCCTGAACTGGATGCGAAGTTCGGGCGGCCAGTCTTGAGAGTCGATCCAGGCCTGTATTTCCTTGACCTTGGTGTCGGCAAGCACATCAGGTGCGACGTTGGCGAGGATCATCATAATGGGCGTGCTGTTGACTCGCTGCAAGGTATCCACATTGTCGGAAGGTTTAACAGTGACAAAGTTTGTCAGCGGCACAAGCCCGCCGGACGTAACGATTTGCAACTCATCCAGGGCCATGACGCCCCGCTGTTCAGAGGGATATCGCACGCGAATGTCTACCGCATCCTCGGAGCGATCAGGACGGTACTCGCCAACTTTGATGCCGTTGGTCAAGAGCTGAACTGCCACACCGACCTGAGTGACATCGGCACCATAGATCGCAGCCTGCGCGCGATCCACCTCGATTTTGAATTCCACGCCGGGTAAGGCGCGAGTGTCGTCGATGTCTCGAATGTCCTCGACGCTGGTGTTGAGGTAATCCACTATTTTGGTAACGGCCGGCTCGATCAGAGCGCGGTTGTAAGAGGACAACTCAATTTGCAGGTCTTTGCCTGTGGGGGGACCCATGTCCATAGGCTGCAACTCGACTTGCACCCCGACAATGTCTTGGGTCAGTGCCCTGACCTCTTCGAGTACCGTCTTTGAGTTCATGCGTCGGTCGGATCGGTCGTACAGTTCCAAGAAGACGGATCCGATTCGATCAGTGCCCCCGTCACGGCTGGGTCGTCCTGACAATTCGGTATAGGCGTTCACGTGGGCAATACCTTCAACTTGGAGGACGCGCTCTTCCACTTCCCTCAACAATTCGTTGGTTTCATCGACGCTGAGGTTGCCTCGAGCGCGAAGATTGACCATGGCGAATTTATTCTCGCCGTCTGAAAAATAGATCAAGCCGCTGCCATACTGACCATAAGCCCAGAACGTTGAGAACAAAATCGTGATCGTGCCGATCATGGTGATCAGACCGTAACGAGTCGCGACGCCAAGCACCCGTGCATAAAACCCTGTGATCGATTTGAGGGTTCTCGGATCGCCGTTTTCTAGCACGTCGAGCTTATGCTGTGCGCGTTCGTTGGTGCTGCCAGCCTTGCCAAAAATGGAGCCAATGACGGGGCCAAATATCAGGGCATATAACAGGCTGCCGGACAGGACCGTAAAGACCGTTACCGGCAAGAAACGCATGAATTTGCCGGAAACGCCGGGCCAGAACATCAGCGGCAAGAATGCCGCGAGAGTGGTCGCAATAGATGCGGTGACTGGCCAAAACATGCGCTGAGACGCCATCACGTAGGCGCGATGGGGGTTGTAGCCTTCGGTCATTTTGCGATCGGCGTATTCGGTCACGACGATGGCGCCATCAATGAGCATGCCCAAGCCTAACAGCATGCCGAACATCACCATAAAGTTGAACGAATAGCCGAGCAGGTAAATGAAAATAAGTGAGAACAAGAAAGAGGCTGGAATGCCTAATCCAACAATGATGCCGCTGCGCAGGCCCATCGCGGCAACAACGATGATCATGACAAGGCCCAAGGCAGTAACGATGTTGCCCTCTAGCTCGACGACTTGACTCTCGGCGTAAGGTGCTTGGTCCTGAGAATAAATGAGACTGACCTTGGCTGGTAATCGCGGTCTAAATTGTTCGGCAACTCGCTTGGCATTGGCAATGGCGTCGAGGACGTTGTAGTTCGCCCGCTTAACGATCTGCAGGCTGATGGTATTACGTCCGTCCACCCGAGCGTAGCTGGTGCGGTCTTTGAAAGTGCGGCGTACCTGAGCCACATCACTAATGGTAATGACGGTATCGCCGGATGTTTTAATGGGGATGTTCAGCACATCTCGAGGGTCTTCGATGATGCTGGGTACTTTGACCGAAAAGCGTCCTTCACCGTTGTCCAAGCTGCCGGCGGGTATCAGCCGGTTGTTGCTTACGATGCTGTTGATGATTTGATCGGTGGAGAGCTGATAGGTTTCCAAAATGGTGGGATCGATGATGGCTTCCATCAGTTCTTCGCGCTGTCCAGTCATGTCAGCGGATAGAATGCCCTCTTGGGCTTCTATTTCATCTCGCAGATCCAGCGCAATGTTGTAGAGCATTCGCTCTGGCACGTCACCGATCAGGTTGATTTGCAGAATCGGAAAATCCGACGTGGACTGCTCTTGAACAATGGGCTCTTCTGCATCGCTGGGGAATTCAACTTTGGCGCGATCTACCGCCTCACGAGTGTCTAACAGGGCTTGGTCGAGATCAAAGTCGGCATCGAATTCCACCATAACAGTGCCCGCATTTTCAGCTGCGAAACTGTTGATTTCTTCGATGCCCTCCACCTGACGAAGCTCGATCTCCAGAGGCATAACCAGCAAACGTTCGGCATCCTCCGGCGATATACCCTCGTGAACCACGGTAATGACGAAAAAGGGCACATCAATCTCCGGGTCACCCTCAACGGGGATGGCGATTCGTGCAATGGATCCCGCGAGCAGGATCATAAACAGCAGAAGGAGTGTCGTGCGTGAGCGCGAAATAATGGCGGCAAGAGCGTTCATTGCTTTGAGTATCCTTTATGGTTCGCCGGCTCGCCCGACCTAAAACCGTGGTTGATGGCGAGGTAGAGCGAAGCGTTTAGCTGTCGGCTTGTCCTCGGCCAGAGACAGATGATGTCGCCAAGGATGTATTGACGAGAACCGGATCCACACGTTCTCCGCTGACGACCAACTCCTGGCCCACGGTGATGATTTTGGTTTTGTTCGGCAGGCCGGTAACCCAAACGCCGTCATCTTCCTCAGCAATGACATCGACCGTATAAAATTCCACCCGGTTATCATCGTTTACCACTCGAATGCCATAGCCTCCGTTGTCATCCAGACTGAACAGGGCGGGTGAGACCTTCTGCGCCAATGCCTGAGCAACGGGAATGCGAATCTGTGTGGTCAGACCGGAGCGCAAGGCTCCATCAGCGTTGTCCAGCTCGACTTCAAGCGCGTACGTGCGCGTTTTCGGATCGTCTTGCTGGCCGACGAAGGTAATCGTGCCGCGAACCTCTGTTTGGTCGCCAAGTAAGCCAATGGCTTCCATACCGGGGTTGATTTGTTGCACGACCCGCTCACTTACGCGTCCAACCATCAACATAGGGTTCATGTCGACCAAGGTTGCGCAGGGCGCGCCGGGCTGAACGTAATCACCGACCTCCAGTTGCACATCCTCAATGAATCCCGCAAATGGGGCGCGCACGGCAGTTTTCTCAAGCGCCAAATCGCGACGGGCCAGCGCAGCTTGAGCGGAGGCCAGCGTAGCGCGCGCCGCAGCAATCGCGCTCTCTGAATTATAGCCTTGGGCGCGAAGACGTTTGACGCCCTCGAAGTCGATTCTTGCTTGTCTCACGCGTTGCTGTGATTCAATGAGCGCCGCTTCCCTGTCTTCGACTGACAGTCCGCAGAGTAGCTGATTCGCAGCCACAAGCTGTCCTCGCTCAACGGCTCGTTCCACCACGCGCCCGGTGATTTCTGTGCGCACTTCCACGGTGCGTTTGTTTTGGGTCTTGCCGCGAACGTTCGCGTAGCGCGTCTGCAGTTGCGCTTGTGCAAGTACAACTCGAACTTGGGTAGGCGCCTGATCGCTCATGAGCGTCAGGCTTTGTGCGTTGCGCTCCGCGATTGAGGACTCATATTCGACAGCTTCCTGATCGAGTTGGCCAGAAGCCAGCCAGCTGACCAGTAAAACAGCGATTGCGACGGCCCAAAGATAAGTGGCTCTCATGAATGTGTTGTTCCTGTAAAAACGCCCAGCGGCAATGCTTCTGTTGGCTCAGCCCGGATGTTACGCATGGTAACAGCGTTAAAAAAGAGTTAGCAGGAGAAGAAGCCATTGACTCATTGCTAACTTCCTTATTTTCCTGCGCTTTTGGGTCTAGTCCAGCGGAAGGCGGTGACAATAAAGTGAACGAGTTCAAAGTAATGTGAAGAAAAGGGACAAAATGAATCACTGCTTCAGCATAAGGCGGGTGCGTGTCGCTGCTCTGACACAAAGCGACGGTTGGGCGGTGTGTCTGACTGAGCAGCGGATCTGCTCAGTCAGACGCGTGGTCGGCGTTAGGCTTGTGCGCTTGGGCGTGCTGCCATTCGATCGAACCAAGCCTGTACGTTGGCATTCTCCGGGTTCATCGGTTGGCCGACGCCAGCGAAGAAAACCATCATGGAATAGAGCAAAATATCCGCCATCGAAAGGGATGCTCCGGCAATGAACTCACGGCCGTCGTTCATTTGCTCGTCCAGCCACGTCAGTTTGGCCTGAGTGATGCTCTTAAGTTTGTCTGCAGCCTCCGGAATCGTGATCATTCGGCTTTCGAATATTTGTAGACCTTCTGCGTAGCGAAAGCCATTGGCCATGGGTTCACAGATATTCAAATCCACGCGCCGGGTCCACATATGCGTATTGGCCCTCTCCTCGGGCGTATTGCCAATCAGTGTTGTTCCATCGGTAATGTCATCAAGGTACTGGCAAATTGCAGTAATTTCCGCGAGAACCGTGCCGTCATCCAGCTGCAGTGCCGGGCATTGACCTGAAGGGTTCTTGGCAAGGAAGGCTTCCTGCCGGTTCTCGCCACCCATCAGATCGACTTCCTCCATCGCAAGTTCAATCCCAAGCTCTGCTGCGTACATCCGCACCATGTGAGGGTTAGGGCCCATTGAGTTATATAGTTTCATGTGATTGCTCCGTTTCTTTATCGTTTAGTTCTTACCACTCGCCAATGTTTTCCATGTCCTGCCACGGTGCCGCTGGCGCCAACGGTTCACCCTGTTGCAGAAGCTCGATAGAAATACCGTCTGGGGATCGAACGAAGGCCATGCGCCCATCCCGGGGCGGGCGATTGATTACTACCCCGTGATCCGACAGTCGCTGGCAGGTGGCGTAAATATCATCGACGCGGTACGCCAGATGACCGAAATTGCGACCGCCTTCATAGGGCTCAGGGTCCCAATTGTGCGTGAGTTCGACCTGCGCCTCTTCGTCTCCCTCGGCAGCCAGAAATACCAGGGTAAATCGACCTTCTTCACTGTCATAGCGCTTTAGCTCAGTCAGCCCAAGTGCCTGACAATAAAACGCCAACGACTTATCAATGTCTGTGACCCTGACCATGGTATGTAAATATTTCACGAACCCTCCTGACTGCGTTGGTTTGCCGAGTCTACATGACTAAACGGTCAACGCGTTCCTGCGGTAGTCTTCTTTGCATCAATAGACGCCCAAATCTGACCATTCGAATCCTTGTGAAAAGGAATGGTTCGCTCGTGCAAAAACGCCTCAAGTTGATCGGCATCGATGCTAAAATGCGTGCACAACTCCTGACCCTGCAGTACTAGTGGTCTGGCGCCGCGCATTCGGCGCTTAACGCGACGGCTCAAACGCTGCATTGGCTATCCTGCACGGTTGCTATGGCCGAATATCTTGGTTTCGGATGCTGCATAAGTCTACTAAGAATTAATGACTCGCCTGTCTACTGCGTCCAGCCGCCGCTGAATGGAATAGATTGGCCAACGAAAAAATTGCTTTCTTGCGAAGCCAAAAACAGCGCAAACAAAGCATCCTCCCGAGCGGTGGCCAATCGGCCTAAGGGCACCTGCCGTGCCAACGATTTTTGGAAGGACTCTTTTTCGCGCAGTTCGCGCGGGTAGTAGACCGGATTTTCCACGTAGTTTTGCGCGATCAAGTTGGCTTGTATGTTGTGCTTGGCCACTTCGACGCCCAGCGACCGAATATAGCCGGTCTGGGCTGCTCTTGCCGCACTGTAGGCGGTTACCGTTGGCATGCCTTTCAAGGCAGTTGCGCTGCCAAAGACCACGATTTTTCCCGCGTGTCTGTTGATCATCTGTGGCACCACGGCCTGACACAGGCGATGCAGCGGGTGCACCATCATGTCAAATGTGCAATGCCAATCCTCGGCAGCCAGTTCGGTGACTGGAATGCCGGTGAAATTGGGAGAAGCGAGGTTGGCTATCAGCACGTCGATTTCGCCGCTGCCGGCAATGAGTTCCTCGCAACGTCCGGGCTGCGTCAAATCGGAGTTATCAGCGATGACCTCTGCGCCTTCCTCGCGAAACACCTCAATGGTCGCCGGTCCCATGTAGTCCTCTGCCTGCGTGACCAGCACGCGCTTGCCTGAAAGACGTCCGCTCATCAATTTCCCCCAATGCCTCAGTTCAAACGGTTAATTTCACAGTAGCACGTAACATGGTCTTGCCGAATACCGGCGGCAGAAGTAATGAAAAAAACTCATGGGTGGTATTCCAGCCATTTGCATGCGGGTGGCGATATACTGCGCGATGATTTATCCCCAGACAGGAAAAAAGATGTCACAACGCAGAGTGAATCGCGGCGAATTGCAAATCGCCGCTCAATTGGACGCATTTGTAGCGGATCAAGTTGCACCCGATACCGGCGTCAGTGTTGAAGCCTTTTGGGCGGGTTTTGAGGCTTGTTTAAAAGATCTAGGACCGGTGAATCGCGAATTGCTTGCCGTGCGTGAAAGCTTGCAAAAACAGATCGACGAATGGCATCGGGCGCGCAAAGGGCAGCCTATCGACGAAGCCGAGTACAAGACTTTCTTGCAGTCCATAGGGTACTTGCTGCCCGAGCCGCCGGACTTTTCCATCCAAGTCAGTAACGTTGACAGTGAAATCGCCGCGCTCGCTGGTCCCCAACTGGTGGTGCCAGTCATGAACGCTCGGTATGCCTTAAACGCGGCTAACGCACGTTGGGGCAGTTTATATGACGCCTTCTACGGCACCGACATCATTGCCGAAGAACCCGGCCGAGAGAAAGGCAGCAGCTACAATCCTGCCCGTGGCGAACTGGTTGTGGCCAGAGTCCAGCAAATTCTTGATGAAGTGACGCCATTGGCCCATGGCAGCCACAGTGACGTGGTGAGCTATGGCATTGGCATGGATGGTGACGGTGTCGCCCACTTGAGGTGCATTTTGTCGGATGGCGGTAATACCGCGCTGAAGGACGAGTCGCAATTTATTGGCTATGTTGGTGAAGAGGATCCCAGCAGCATTTTACTGCAGCACAATGGTCTGCATCTGGATATCTTGATTGATCGAAACGATCCGGTGGGTGCAGTAAACCCCGCAGGCGTGAAAGACGTGGTGGCCGAGTCCGCCATGACGACCATTCAGGATTGTGAAGACTCTGTGGCAGCTGTCGATGCTGAGGACAAATGCGTTGTCTACGGTAACTGGCTGGGTTTGATGAAGGGCACCTTGAAGGAGGTAATGGAAAAGGGCGGCCGGCAAATCGTTCGCCAACTCAATGCCGATCGCAAATACACGGCGTCAGCGGGTGGTGAATTGGTTCTGCATGGCCGAAGTTTGATGTTGGTTCGTAACGTGGGTCACTTGATGACCACGGACGCGGTTTTGGACGGCGAAGGCCGTGAAGTGCCTGAGGGGTTCCTCGACGCTTTTGTTACCGGGCTAGCAGCCAAGCACGATTTGCTCAAGACCAGTGACGATCTGCGAAACTCTCGCACCGGCAGCGTTTACATCGTCAAGCCCAAAATGCATGGCCCCGACGAAGTGTCGTTAGCCGTTGATTTGTTGGGGCGAGTGGAAGAAACCATCGGCTTGGCAAAGAACACGCTGAAGATGGGCATCATGGATGAAGAACGCCGCACCAGTGTGAATCTCAAGGCGTGTGTCGAGCGTGCTAAGGAACGAATTGTCTTCATCAATACAGGGTTCCTTGACCGTACTGGTGACGAAATTCACACCAGTATGGAAGCAGGCCCTGTGTTGGAAAAAGAAGTCATCAAGGCTCAGACCTGGATCACAGCCTACGAAGACAACAACGTAGATGTGGGTTTGCGCGCAGGTTTTCAGGGTAAGGCGCAAATTGGTAAGGGCATGTGGGCCAAGCCTGATGAAATGGCAGAAATGCTTGAGGTGAAATCAAACCATCCCAGAGCAGGGGCAAGTACCGCGTGGGTGCCTTCACCCACCGCTGCCTCCTTGCACGCGCTGCACTATCACCAAGTCAACGTTGCCTCAGTGCAAGAGGAGTTGCGCGGGCGAGCGCCTGCCAGCGTGGACGATATTTTGCAGATCCCCTTGCTGGCCGGTAAAAATTTATCCGCGGAAGACGTGCAGGCGGAGCTTGATAACAATGTGCAGGGCATTTTGGGCTACGTGGTTCGCTGGGTGGATCAGGGTGTGGGCTGCTCTAAAGTGCCGGATATTAACGATGTGGGCCTGATGGAAGACCGTGCGACTCTGCGCATATCCAGTCAGCACATAGCCAATTGGCTGCACCACGGTGTCTGCAGCGAAGCGCAAGTCCGCGCGACAATGGAGCGTATGGCAGCCGTCGTGGATAGCCAAAACGCCGGCGATGCCGAGTATCGCAATATGGCCCCGGATGTCGATCACAGTGTCGCCTTTCAGGCTGCCTGTGATCTGATTTTCTCCGGCATCGAGCAGCCCAGTGGCTACACCGAACCGGTACTGCACGCGCGCCGCCGCGAGGCAAAGGCAAAATTTGCGGGCTAGTGCCCGTTTGCCGCCTCGTTCGCAGAAGGGTTGGCCAGTTTTGGATGAAATAGGAGTGCAAGATGGGAAGCCTTGAAGGAAAGAACGCGCTGGTGACCGGCGCAGGCCGCGGCATCGGTGAGGCGACTGCACGCAAGCTCGCCTCTCACGGGGCGAATGTGCTGATCAATGACCTAGATGCTGATGTTGCGGAGGCCGTAGCGTCATCAATACCCGGCGCAGTGGCATTTCCCGCAGATCTGACCGACCCTGAAGCAGCCGATCAGGTGGTCAATGCGGCGCTTGAGGCTCTCGGTGGCTTAGACATCGTCGTGAATAACGCGGGCTACATATGGCATAGCGCGATTCACAACATGAGTGATGAACAGTGGGATGCGATGATCGATATTCATGCCAGCGCCCAGTTTCGGATTTTGCGTGCCTACGGGCGCTGGCTGCGCGAGAACGCCGGACCGGACGCGCCAACGCGAAAAGTTGTCAATATTTCTTCCACCATGGGCGTGCACGGGGGCGCGACGCAGCTAGCCTATTCCGCCGGCAAGGCTGCTGTGGTGGGAATTACTAAAACCTTGGCCAAGGAATGGGGCCGATTTAACGTCACCGTCAATGCCGTCGCCTTTGGCGCCATCGAGACTCGCCTCACCAGTCCATACGACCGCGAGCCCAACATTTCCATGGTGAAAGGCCAGCCACGCAAAGTGGGTCTCAGTCATGAGCAAATTGCCGCAGCCAAGCAAGCATCGCCCTTGGGTCGCCTCGGCACCCCGGAAGATGCCGCAAACTCGATTTATCTGATGTGTGCACCGGAATCAGATTGGATCACCGGCGAGGTCATCCTCGCTAGCGGCGGTGTGCGTTCCTGATTAATGATTTTGCGGTTCGCCTACGCCTTTGGGTATGCGGATATTGTCAACCAGAGCCGTCACATGATGCGGAGCTGGAGCCGTGCAGCGGGAGATAACCAAGGCTAAGGCGAAATTGATGACTGCGCCAACAGTGCCGATTCCCTCAGGCGAAATGCCGAAGAGCCAGTTTTCGGCGGTGTTGGTTTCCGGTGACACAAACTTGAAGTAGGCGATGTAGGTCAGGGTGAAAATAAGACCGGCGAGCATGCCAACGATCGCGCCTTCACGGTTCATCCGCTTGTCAAAAATACCAAGCAAAATCGCCGGGAACAGCGAGGCAGCGGCCAATCCAAACGCGAAGGCGACCACCTGCGCCACGAAGCCGGGCGGGTCGATACCCAGATATCCTGCAATACCAATGGCTGTCACCGCTGCCAACCGCGCATAGAAGAGCTCTTGGCGGTCGGTCAAACCCTTCGCAAAGGTTTTCTTCATGAGGTCGTGGGAAACCGATGTGGATATGACTAATAGCAGCCCGGCCGCCGTGGACAGCGCGGCGGCCAAGCTGCCCGCAGCCACCAGCGCAATGACCCAGTCCGGGAGGGCCGCAATCTCAGGGTTGGCGAGCACCATGATGTCTCGGTCCACATAGACTTCGTTGTCGCTCGCCGTGGGCGGATTCAGCACGTCGCGGGAACCGTCGGCCCGTCGCTCCGGGCCAAAGGTAGGCTTGCCTTCAAATGGCGCGCCGGGATGGTATTGAATGCGACCATCTTCGTTCTTGTCTTCCCAGCCGATCAGACCAATGTTCTCCCAGCTCTTGAACCATCCCGCCACATCGCTGTACTGGGTGTTGTGGATGGTTTCGACAAAGTTAAGCCTGGCAAAGGCACCTACCGCCGGCGCGGTGGTGTAGAGCAGGGCGATAAAAATCAGCGCGTAGCCTGCGGACTTGCGCGCATCGGAGACCTTGGGCACGGTAAAAAAGCGCACAATGACGTGGGGTAGTCCAGCGGTGCCAATCATCAACGCCATGGTGATGGCGAACACATCGATGGTGCTTTTTCCGCCTTGTGTGTATGCGGCAAAGCCTAACTCCGTCAGGGTTTGGTCGAGCTTGTCGAGTACGGATAAGCCGGAGCCGTCCGCCACTTCCGCGCCCAGTCCAATTTGCGGAATCGGGATGCCAGTGATCAGCATGGAAATGAAAATGGCCGGCACCAGATAGGCAAAGATCAGCACACAGTACTGGGCAACCTGGGTATAGGTAATGCCTTTCATGCCACCGAGCACGGCGTACATAAAGACGATGGCCATGCCTACGATAACCCCCCAGAAAATCGGGATGTTAAGGAACTGGGAAAACACGATTCCGACGCCACGCATCTGTCCCGCGACGTAGGTAAAGGAAATCAGAATCAGACAGATAACCGCGATGACCCGAGCGGTGGTGGAATAATAGCGAGTGCCGATGAAGTCCGGCACCGTGAACTGACCGAATTTGCGCAGGTAAGGGGCGAGAAGTAGCGCCAAAATAACGTAGCCGCCGGTCCAACCCATGAGATAGACGGCGCCGTCGTACCCCAAGAACGCGATGATACCTGCCATGGAAATGAATGACGCCGCGCTCATCCAGTCAGCGGCGGTGGCCATACCATTGGCAATGGGATGCACGCCGCCGCCCGCCACATAGAACTCGTTGGTTGAGCCGGCGCGAGACCAAATGGCAATGCCAATGTACAGGCCGAAAGACAGTGCTACGAAGATGTACGTGAGCGATTGAGCATCCATATCACTCGTCCTCCTGACTTGAGGATTCGTCCTCGTCATCGGACACCCCGTACTGGCGGTCGAGTTTTTGCATCTGATGAATGTAAATAAAGATCAAGGCGACAAAGACGTAGATGGCCCCTTGTTGGGCCCACCAGAAACCCAGTTTAAAACCGAAAAAAGGAATTCGATTGAGTTCTTCGACAAGCAAAATGCCAAAACCGAATGACACGGTGAACCAAATACTGAGCAAAATGCCGAGCAGGCGCAGGTTGGCTTTCCAGTAGCCATTGTTGTTATCGTTCACGAAATTTCCCCTCTATCTCCAAGCCAAGATACTGCACCATGCGTTACGGGGAATACAGACCTAGCGAGTGTCGGAGCAACCTTGTAGCCTGTGCCGCTGTTAACTATCGGTATGCTCTATGTCCTCTGCCTTTGATCTGGATTTTCCTCACGCCCCGGTGCAGCCCATTCGTCCCGCAGCCACCGTCATCGTCGTGCGGGAGGCGCCAAGCAGCTACGAAATTTTCATGCTGAAACGGACCAGCAAGGCGAGCTTCGCCTCGGGCATGTATGTCTTTCCCGGAGGCCGCGTTGATTCAGACGATCATCTTCACGCCTACGATGCGCATCGTCACGGACCGACAGATGGACAACAGCCCCAAGTGGCTGCCTTGGGCGACGAGTGGCGCGGATTTTGGATCGCGTGCATTCGCGAAACCTTTGAGGAGGCGGGTTTGATGCTGGCCTACACACCCGATGGGGAGTTGGTGTCTTTTGCTGATGCAGCGGTGCAGGAACGTTTTGCCGCTTATCGCGACCCGCTGCACGATGGCACGCTGTCGCTATTGGATATCTGCCGCAAAGAAAACCTCAAGCTGGCCGTCGACCACATTCATTTCTATAACCGTTTTGTGACTCCCTTGGGTCGCCCGAGGCGGTTCGATACGCGCTTTTTCATTGCCGCGGCTCCAGAAAGTCAGCGCGGCAGCCACGATAAACAAGAAACGGTAGACAGTATTTGGATAACACCGCAAGAAGCGCTGGAAAGGCATGCGGCAAAAGAGTTTGATTTGATGAACGTCACCCGAATTCAGTTGGAGGCTCTGGCTAAGTCGCCAACCAAGGCAGCCCTGCTGGAGATGTCGGTGAATAAGCAACGCTTTTCCACCATGCGCCCTGTGTTGCCCAAGGGCAGCAAGGGATAGAAGCAGACGCAGAAATGGGGTTCAGGCCGTGTCCGAAACAGTGCAAATAGACATACGGGATCTTGAGATTGAAGCCGATATGCCCGCGCTCCAACGGATATGGCGTGAGATTGGATGGTCAGACAGCAAACAAACGGATCGCGCCATGCGCGATTTTTATGCCGAGGGCGAGACCGGGGTTGCGCTGATCGACGGCGAGGTAGAGTGCGCGGTGTTGACGCAATCTGGCACCATGCGTCTGGATCAGACGGATTTGCCGTTGTGCGTTGTTGCCGCGGTAACAACCAGTCGTATCGCTCGAGGATTGTCCCTGGCGCAAAAGCTCACCGCCCGCCAGTTGGTGGAAGGTCAGCAAGCAGGCGCATCAGTCGCCACGTTGGGAGTGTTTGATCAAGGCTTTTATAACAAGGTAGGTTTTGGAACCGGTGCCTACGTTAACGAATTTGCCTTCGATCCGGGATCGCTGGATGTCAGTCTCAAAGCTCGTACGCCGGTGCGACTGGGTGTTGAGCAGGCGGATGAGATGTTGGCGGCTATGGTTGCGCGTCCACCGGTCCACGGCTCGGTGGTGCTGAATCTCCCCCTGACCTTCAAGGCCGAACTCAGCATGGACGACGATGCCTTTGGCCTAGGTTACTACGAGGGCTCGCGCTTGACGCACTTTGTCTGGGTGCGCGCCAAGGGCGAAAACGGGCCGTATCGGATTAAGTGGATGGGCTACGAGGACGGCGATGGCCTGTTAGAGTTGCTGGCGCTGCTGAAGTCTTTAGCCGATCAAGTGTATGCCATTCGCATGCTCGAACCCCCTCACGTGCAGCTGCAGAGCATGCTCAAAAGACCCTTCCGCAGTCAGGCCATTGCCGAAAAGGGTATGTTCAGTGCGGACCAAAGTACGCATGCGTGGTACCAGCTGCGGGTGTTGGATTTGCCCAGTTGTCTCGGTGCACTGTCTTATTCAGGGCTGGATATCACGTTTCAACTGCGCCTAGAAGATCCGATTGACGGGGTGCTGGCGGCAGAGGACTTGGCGGCAGAAAAAGCAGTCTGGCGTTCCCTGAGTGGTGACTGGGTCGTGACGTTGGGCAAGCAGTCGACGGTGGTATCTGGCACCGATGCGGCGTTGCCAGCAGTGGAGTGCAGTGTAAACAGCTTCAGCCGCTTGCTCTGGGGCGTGACCAGCGCCAGCAGTCTGGCGATTTCGGACGGAATGAAAGCGCCTGCGTCCTTGCTTGAGTCCTTGGATGGTGTTTTTACCGCCAACCCCAATCCCGGTTGGGATTTTTGATGTTCTTGCATCCCAGCAGCAGGCTGACACCGTGACGGAGCCCCGTAAGTTATTGCTCGAAACGGATACGCAGCAGCTGCAAGCTCTTGGCTGGAATGAGCACTTTCAGACTCAAGTCGATGACCTGCGCAACGCTGAGGATCCCCCGGCGCCCAGCTTTGTGGCCCGAGTCGTTGGCGTTGAACGGACCGGGCTGAGTATCGCGCCTCAAGGCAGCCTGCCATCAGACCGCGTGCCAATGAGCGGACGCTGGTTTCGCGGCGATGAAGAAACCCGACCCACCATCGGCGATTGGGTCATTGTTGATTCGCAGTCTGGCGCGCTGCTGGATATGTTGGCGCGGCGCAGTTTGATCAAGCGCGTGAACCCGTTGGGGGCGCTGCAATTGATCGCGGCAAACGTGGATACTGCGTTTATAGTCACCTCGTGTAATGCGGACTTCAGTCCGGAGCGATTGGAACGTTATTTGTCGGTGGTGATGGAATCGAATATTGCACCAGTCTTGGTGCTGACCAAGGTGGATTTGGCGGCTGATGCAGCAGAATACGCTGCATTGCTGGACCATCGATTTTCAGACATACCGCGCGTGTCCATCAATGCGCTTAATGCTGAGGAGGTGGCGAGATTGAATCCTTGGTGCAATTCCGGTCAAACCATCGCCCTGCTGGGGTCTTCTGGTGTGGGTAAATCGACCTTAGTTAATTCGCTGGTGGGTGGTGACGTGCAGGCAACTGCAGCCATCCGAGAGGAGGACGGCAAGGGCCGTCATACCACCACCAACCGGTCCTTGCATCGGCTACCCGAGGGTGGGGTGATTTTGGACAGTCCGGGTATGCGAGAACTGCAGCTGGCAGAAGCCGAAGACGGCTTAGATCAGCTGTTCGCCGATGTTGAGGCGCTGGCGTCTGTGTGTCGCTTCAACGACTGTTCCCACAGCCAAGAACCCGGCTGCGCGGTGGTCAATGCGCTGCAAAACGGTGAGTTGGATGAGCAACGGTTGCTCAGCTATCAGGCTCTGAAGGCCGAGGAGGCGCGTAACCGCGAATCTCTGGCAGCTCGCCACAGTCGAGAGCGGGCATTCGGTAAGAAAGTACGCACCGCGGTAAAAGATAAACGTCGGGGAAAGGACGTCGAGCAGTAGAACATCGACACCGCAGCCCAAAGCTCCTAAAGTCGGGGGTCGCAGCGGGGCATCAGCATGCTCCGCGATCAGTGCATTTGGTTTACGAGGTTGTCAGTGGCAAATCTAGTCGCGCCTAACGTCCAGCAACAGGCTGTTTCGGTTACACGCAAAATGTCGGCATCACTCCCAGGTCTTCGAGAAATCGCAGCCCAGCGGGGTTTGAAAGTTCACCACTTAGGTGCGGGTTACCCACACCCGGAGGTGACGGATCCGCGAGGGTTTTTGGAGCATCAGGAGGCCTATTTCGAGTTTTTGCGTGATCGCGAGGGGTTGAACGATCCTGCGGTTCTGCCCGAGTACCTGCGTGAGGCTTATTCCTACACCGACACGCTGGGACCTGTGTCAGCGCGACAGACCTTCGCTAACGTCTATGGCCAAGATTGGGGTTTAACGTTAGACCCAGAGAAGCTTATCCCAACCGTTGGTGCGTCAGGGGGGATTAATCTGATTTGCTCTATGTTCGAGCACACCGGCGAAAAGGTGGCCTACATCACCGACGCACCGACCTATGCGGGTTTTACTGCGCGGGTCGCACTGTGCCAGCACGCGACGATCTTCAGTGTTGATATGGATGGTGAGGGTGCGCTGCCCGAGGTAATGCGAGCGCAAATCCGAGCGGCGCGTGAGCAAGGTTATTTTGTACCGTTCTATTACACGGTGCCGGACGGACACAATCCGGGCGGATTTTCGTTCAGTCAGCGGCGGCGTGAGGCTATTCTTCAGGTGGCGCGGGAAGAGGGTATCTTGATTCTCGAGGATGCCCCGTACCTGTACATCAATTTCGCCGCGCCTGCGGATCGGGCCAAACCTTTTTTTAGCATGGCGCCAGAACAAACCGTGCATCTGTTTACGGGCTCGAAGATCGGTTTTCCCGGCCCGCGTGTAGGGTTTCTTTACAGTGAAGCCGAGCTGGAAATTTCGGCTGGCAAGAAAGTGCCCTTGTCTGAATTGGCATTGGTGGAATCTAGTAGCGAGTTGTTGTTTCACAGCCCCGGCGCGCTGCGCGGTTTCGAGGCGCTGCTGCATGAGAAACCCGAAAGTCAGGATCAAGACGGTGCAGAAGCCTTTGTTGAGCGTCAAAGCATCTGGCCGCTGGCGGAAGAGAAACTCGTCGTTTACCGAGAGAATCGGCAAATCCTGCTAGACGTTTTCGAACGTGAGCTTGGTATGCACAAGGCGCACTTCAGCTGGACCATTCCCGAAGGCGGCTTTTTTACGGTCTTCACTTTCCTGAACTCCGGAGGCGGCGATGCTGTGCGCACCGACGACGCCATGATCGAAAAGATGGTAATGGATCACGGACTCGTCGTGATTCCCATGTACGATTTTTATCCCGCGGATGCACGCCAACGCGATCCGGGTGCAGGCATGAACCAGTTGAGGTTGAGTTTTTGCTTCAGTGAAAGCGCCGGGCAACAGCGTCGGGACGATATGCGCGAGGCTGTAGAGGCCTTTTGTGACGCCGCGAAAACGTTGGTCGGTATTGCCTAGAGATTGAGTCTCGCGTGCTCGATTTTCGTGCACAGATCGGCAACGCAGTGCAGACCCGCTTCCTTAGCTAGGCGTAGGGCGGTGGGATGAAAAACGCCCAGCTGTAACCACAGGCCCTTGGCGCCAACCGCTATGGCGCTCTCGGCTATGGGGAATACCGCATCGGACTGCCGAAAAACATCCACCAGATCAATGGTGCCGGGAACGGATGCCAGATCCGGGTAGCAGCGCAAGCCCAGCACGGCCTCTTCTCTGGGATTTACCGGAATGACGTCAAAACCTGCCTGCAGCAAATAGGCGGCGACGCCGTAGCTGGGTCTCGCCGGATTGCTGGACAAACCGACCACGGCGATACGACTGCCGGACAAACAGGCTTGGATGGCTTCGGGCTGTTGCCAGAGCCGCAGATCTCGGGCTGGGATCACAGGGCTAAGCAAACGTTGGGATCGTAAGGTCCCGCTCGGCCAAAAATGCGGGGTTGTAGAGCCGTGATTGATACTTGCCGCCGTCATCGCAAAGAATCGTTACGATGGTATGTCCCGGACCAAGCTGATTGGCGACTTTCACTGCGGCACCCAAGTTAATCCCCGAGCTGGAACCAAAAAACCAACCCTCCTGATGCAGCAGTCGATAAACCATATCGACCATCTCCTGATCGTCCACTTGCACCGCTTCGTCGATGGTTGCCGTCGCCAGATTTTGTGTGACCCGCGAATTACCGATGCCCTCAGTCATCGACGGTCCCGGGGTCATCACGGCTTCGCCGGTCGTTACCCAGTTGTACAGGGCACTACCCATGGGGTCCGCTAAGACAATCTTGATGTCTGGATTTTTTTCTTTCAGGTAGGCAGACGTGCCGGCCAGCGTGCCGCCAGTGCCCACGGAGCACGTAAAGACATCGACTCCGCCCTCGGTTTGTGACCAGATTTCTGGCCCCGTGGACTCGTAATGGGACAGGCTGTTTGCGGTGTTATCGAACTGATTGGCCCAGATCGCGTTATCCAATGTGGCGGCGTATCGTCCCGCCTGTTTCTGGAAGTTCGCGTCATCGGCGTAAGGCACGGTAGGCACCACGCGGACCTCGGCACCCAGAGTCCGAAGCAGGTCGACTTTCTCCTGTGACTGATTGTCCGGCATGTAAATGATGGTCTTGTAACCACGGTTGTTGCAGACATGGGCCAGACCAATGCCCGTATTACCGGCGGTACCTTCTACCACGGTGCCACCGGGTTTTAACGAACCGTTTTTTTCCGCTTCCTGCACCATCCACAGCGCCGCACGGTCTTTTACCGATCCGCCGGGATTCATAAATTCAGCCTTGCCGAGAATCTCGCAGCCAGTTTCTTCGGACAGGCTGTTGATGCGGATCAGTGGCGTGTTGCCGATGGCGCTGATCAGGCCGTTAACAATGGACATGGCGGTGCTCATAAAAAAACAGCAGGCAGTTTAGGGGGGGTAGGGCCTGCGAGCAAATGGGCGGCCCAGCAAAGTCGATAGTCATCGCGCGCGTCGATGCGTACTCTAGGGGAAAGAAGAGCATGCAGAGGATGCATAAAAGATGACGAGATTGTTAGGCGAACAGCAGGCCGCGCGAGCCGAAAAATTTGACCTGAACCCAGAGCGCGTTGAGTTGCTGCTGCAGCGAGCGGGAAGGGAAGTGGAGGCGGGCTTGCTGCCGGCGGCGCAAATAGCCATCGCGCGGCAAGGGGAAGTGGTGTTTCAGCACAATTTCGGTACCGCCAAGGACGATTCGCTGATCTGCATTTTTTCCGCCACTAAGGCCATCACGTCTGCTGCGGCTTGGCTGCTGTTTCAAAACGGCGACCTTGCAGAAGACGAAGTGGTTGCCGATATCGTGCCGGAGTTTGGTTCTAACGAAAAAGATCAAATCACGGTAGGCCAGCTTTTTACTCACACTGCAGGCTTTCCTTCGGCGCCTTTCGCGCCCTTAGACTGGGATGACCGCGACCAGCGTTACGGCCGCTTTGGTAAATGGCGTTTGAACTGGCAGCCCGGTTCCCGATTTGAATACCACCCGTCATCTTCGATGTGGGTGATTGCAGAAATCATCGAGCGACGCTCCGGTGAGAGTTATCGGGACTTCGTACGCTCTCGCATCTTACAGCCGCTACACCTCGAAGATCTCTATGTCGGCTTGCCCGCATCAGAGACTGCTCGGGTCTTGCCATGTAGCTATGTCGGTGACGCGATGACCGAACAGGAGTATAAAAACTTGGGCATGCCGGTGCCGCCGGAAACCGAGGTCACCGAAAGCGCCATTTTGTCGTTCAATAGACCCGAAGTGCAGGCAGTAGGCGTGCCGGGTGGCGGCGGCTTCGCCACGGCGTCAGCCCTGACACTGTTTTATCAGGCGCTACTGATAGGTGGCAATGAGCATACAACGCTCTGGCCCATGGAAACGCTGCTGGATGCCCGTCGGATTCGCACGGGCGATATGACCGATATGATGTTCAAGAAACCGGCGAATCGAGCGCTGGGCCTAATCATTAGTGGCGACAAGAGTCGTAGTTTCAGAGGCTTCGGCAAAACCAATTCGCCGGAAGCATTTGGGCATAATGGCGCAGGCGGCCAACTGGTGTGGGCCGACCCTGCCACCGGTATCAGCTTCACTTACCTTACCCCGGGGCACGATCGGAACTCGGTACGACAGGGCAGTCGTGGCGTTGCGATAAGCTCCTTGGCCGCATCTTGTGTAAACGACTGACATGTTTGGCTGCATTGCAAAGAGAGGATTTCATATGCGATACCCCACTGTATTGAACACCGCCTTGCTGTTCGTGGCGTCCGCTGTCTGTGCGATCCCCTTGGTATCTGCAGATACTCAAATTGACGCGTTGTCGGATCGGGCGGCCGATTTCGCCATAAAACAGCAAGCCGCGGGTATTGCACTGGCCGACAAGCTCTGGGGACTGGCCGAATTAGGGTATCTGGAGTACCAGAGCAGCGCGGAACTGCAAACTTATTTGGGCGAGCATGGCTTCGCCATTGAGGCCGGCGTTGGTGGCATTCCCACAGCCTTTGTGGCGACCTTTCACTCCGGCACGGCGGCAGCTGCTGGCCCCGTGGTGGCGCTTCTAGCGGAATTTGACGCCTTACCCGGGCTCAATCAAGCAGCACTGCCGTTTCGTCAGGTCACTGAAGAGGGCGCTGCGGGTCATGCGTGCGGGCATCATCTGTTTGGCGCCGCCTCTGCTTCAGCCGCTGTGGCATTGAGTCAGTGGCTGCAGGAGAGCCAGGTAAGCGCAACCATCAAGCTGGTGGGCACTCCCGCTGAAGAAGGTGGCTCCGGTAAGGTTTACTTGGCCAGAGCAGGGGTGTTCGACGATGTGGACGTGGTCTTGCACTGGCATCCCGGTGACGGCAACTCGGCGTCTCCGTCCAGTACCACGTCGAACAAGTCCGGACGCTTTACCTTTACGGGTCGAGCAGCCCATGCGGCGTCTGCGCCGGATCGGGGGCGCTCGGCATTGGACGGCGTGGAAGCCATGAATTTCATGGTCAACCTGATGCGTGAACACGTACCGCAGACCGCCCGTTTACACTATGTCATTACTGACGGCGGCGACGCGCCGAACATCGTGCCAGAAACGGCGCAGGTGTATTACTACGTCCGGCATCCAGACACAGAGCAGGTCGTCCAGTTGTTTGATCGTGTGGTGGCGGCGGCCAAGGCAGCGGCCATGGGCACAGAAACACAGGTCGATGTGGAAGTCATGCACGGGAATTATCCTGTCTTGCCGAATCTCACTCTCGCTCGTTTGGTGAACGACAACCTAGTGGCCATGGGCGGAATTACGTACAGCCCCGCCGAACAGAAATTTGCTGAAACTATTCGGCCGACATTGATTAACCCGAGGCGTGAGCTCGGTTCTGAGCAAACTGTCGCACCGTATCGTGTGCGACAGTCGATGGGTTCTACCGATGTGGGCGACGTCAGTTGGTTGGTGCCCACGGTGGGTTTCACGACGGCAACATGGGTACCGGGCACGCCCGCGCACAGTTGGCAGGCCGTGGCGGCTGGCGGCATGAGTATCGGTCACAAAGGTATGGGCTTGGCGACTCGATTGCTGGCGAAGTCTGCGGCCCAGTTGATTTTGCAGCCTGAAGTAATCGCTGCGGCCAAGGCAGAACTGCTGGAGTCTCAAGGGCCGGATTTCGTTTACGCGGCGCTGCTCGGCGACCGCGAGCCACCCTTGGACTATCGCAAGTAGCCAGATGGCAAAGGACACATCACGCAACATCGGTGTGCTGCACCCCGGGTCCATGGGTATAACCGTCGCCCGATCCCTGCAGGACAGCGGTCATAAGGTGGGCTGGGTGGCTGCGAATCGCAGTGCCCAAACCCGAGACCGAGCAAAGGGCCTGATCGCGTTTGATTCCCTTGACGAGATAAGCGCGTGGGCAGACGCCTTGATCAGTATCTGTCCGCCGCACGGCGCGGTGGCGCTGGCGCAACAGGTGCATGCGACAGCGTTTGGCGGTTTGTACATTGACGCCAACGCCCTAGCCCCTTCAACGTCCTTACAGATCGGTGAAATCATGGGCTTAGGTGCCTATGTCGATGGCGGCATTATTGGTCCTCCCGCACTGCAACCGGGCACCACTCGCTTGTATCTGTCCGGCCACCATGCTGCTGGCGTGGCAGCGTGGTTCAGCGCCGGGGCATTGCAGGCTGTTCCCATGGCCCCAACTCAGCAGCAGCTCGAGAATGATGAGAGCGCCCCTGAACAGCATGTCGCTGCATCCATGCTGAAAATGAGTTATGCCGCCTACAGTAAGGGCGCCAGCGCCTTGTTACTTTCGGTTAACGCCTTAGCCGAGGCCGGTGGCGTCACCGAGGCCTTGCACAGCGAATGGGCAATATCTGCCCCGAGCCTGCTCAAGCAGAGTCAGCGGGCGGCGCTAATGACCTCGGGTAAGGCTTGGCGCTTTGAAGGCGAAATGCTGGAGATCAGCGAGACCTACTCGGACGTTGGCTTACCAGATGCCCTGCACGCTGGCGCGGCAGAGGTATACGAGCGCATGGCCGCACTCAAGGATCTGCCGCCCCAAGAGCTGGAAGCCGTCGTGGCTGCACTGCTAAGGCGGCCCGAAGAGTAACGGTGTGTTACGTCAGCTGCCCGCTGCCAGTGTGCAGTGTGCTCTGGACATGGACGTTGTCGTTAAACGAGCGGGTTTTAATACCGTCCTGATGCAGCACGATGCGCGAAATGGAGCCGTTGTCCGCGCCGTTGAAGGCGAAGGGTGAGGCACCCGTCGCGTGGGCCAGAATATGGCCAATGACCCCGCCGTGCACCACGGCGACCACTTTTTGGTTGGCGTGGGCCTCATGTATCCTCGCCAGCGCCGCGGTAATTCTGGCATTGAGCGTCTCCCAGCTCTCGGCGCCGGGTATTGCGTCCCAGCGCTCTTCCGCCTGCATTTTTAGAAATATCGGGTCGCCGGCTGCTGCTTTCATGCGCAGTACGCCGCCTTCCCATTCGCCTAGGCAGACTTCTCGCAGGTCTGCTTCCACCCGCATGCTCATGCCTAGGTGGGCTGCCAATGGTGCGGCGGTTTGCACCGTCCGCTGCAGCGATGTCACGTAAATAGCGTCGATCTTTTCGTCTTTCAGCCGCTCGCCCACGGCGATGGCCTGTTGCTCGCCGTTGGGGTGCAGTTCTGGGTCTCCGTGGCCGTCGACCAAGGGAAAGGGATTCTCCTTGCTCGCGGCTCTGGATTCGCCATGGCGCACTAAAATGACTTCAGTTGCGCCCTCCGGCGGTTGATAGGAATGCTGTCGAAATCCCTCGCTCATGCTAACTCCTGATGGTTAAAGGTTGTGGGTGTTGCTCGGGCTAGGGTCGGTAGCCAAAGTTGGGCGGATCTGTTCGCAAGGCCTTGCGAGCCAGTTTCGCCCATCGGCACAAATAGCCGCGCGTTTTTCGCGGATCGATAATTTCCTCGATTTCGAAGTACTCGGCACTGCGAAAAGGTGAGCGCAGCCGATTCAGCCGTTCCTTGATTTTGGCCAAGTGGGCGTCTGGGTCCTTGGCCTCGGCGATTTCAGCTTTATAGGCTACTTCGATTCCGCCTTCGATAGGGAGCGATCCCCAATCGCCGGATGGCCATGCGGCGCGAAAGTGATGGCTGCCGGGCTTGTGGTTTGCCCCTCCGGCGACGCCAAAGGCCTTGCGCACGACCACGCAGCAAAACGGCGTGGTCAGCTGACCCATGGCCGCCAGCGCGGCCGCACCAGCTCGAATGGTGCCTTCTTCCTCCGACTGCTTGCCGATCAAAAATCCGGGACAGTCCTCCAAATGAATTACCGGCAAGTGAAATGTTGACGCCAAGTCCATCAGGCGAATCAGTTTATTGGCCGCATCCGCTGTCCACGCGCCGCCATACACTCTCGGATTTTCCGCAAAAATCGCCACCGGAATGCCGTCAAGACGCGCTAATCCAGTAATGATCGAGCGCCCCCACTTTTTACCTATTTCGAAAAAAGACCCCTTATCGCAGACAGACTCCAGCACGGTGTGCATTTTGTACACCTGCCGCGGATCCTTGGGCACGATGGACAACAGCGCTTCGTCTTGCCGTTCCGGGTCGTCGTCGCAGGTCTCAACGGGGGGTAGCTCATCAGCACTGCTCGGCAGATAGGACAAGAAGCGGCGAGCCATCTCGAATGCCTGTTGTTCACTGTCGGCCTCATCATCAATGGCACCGTTGCGGGTATGAATTTTATAGGAGCCCAATTCTTCTTTGCTGACATCGCCTAAACTTGCCCAGTCCACTAGTGCCGGTCCGGCAATCATCATCTGAGCACTGTTCTTGACGATGACCGAGTAGTGGGAGGTGGCGACGCGAGCAGCACCGATGCCGGCAACGGACCCCAGCGCCAATGACACGGAGGGCGCGATACTCAAATGCGATACGATGGTTTCCCAGCCGCGCAGTTCGGGAATGTATGTGCGTCCGGCGGTTTCGATGGTTTTTACCGAGCCGCCGCCGCCCATGCCATCGACCAAGCGGATATGCGGCAGTCTCAGTTCCGCGGCCAGACCTTCAGCCTGTACGCGTTTACCGGCGATGGATGCATCTGCCGAGCCACCTCGCACGGTGAAGTCGTCACCGGACAAAATCACCGGCCGGTCATCAATGTCGGCGGTGCCGAAAACGAAGTTGGAGGGGGTTAAATGAGTGAGGTTGCCGTCCTCATCGTATTCGCCCACGCCCGCCAGTTTGCCGAGTTCGTGGAAAGAATCTGGGTCGGCGATGTGAGCTATCCGCTCCCGAATGGTCATTTTGTTGAACTCATGTTGCCGCGCAACTTTTTCGGGTCCGCCCATGGCCTCTGCAAGGTTGGCTCGATGGTTCATTTCCTTGAGTTCTTCTTCCCAGCTCATATTTCTCCCCTTAACGCTTTTTGTCGATTAGGCCCTCCACAGGGCGCGCTAGCCGACTCCTCTCGTCCCAGTAAAAGTGATGTCGCCGAATGCTGCAACCATTGCGGTGCCCTGAATGGTGTCGCCATGAATCCGTGCCTGGCATTCGATGGTCATTGGAATGGGTCGGGACAATTGCAGTTCCCAGCTTAATTCGTTGTCCTGTGCCGTGCCGTTTTGCAGGGCCAGCTCACCAGCTTCGCTGTAAAGACGCCCGGTGCAGGCCGCCTCGGTGACGCGCAGCTCTAAGGAACCGCGTTGCTGACCCACGGGTGTGTCTACCGTAATGTCCCAGTGTTCGTGTGCGCTCATCAATGCTACTCCTGTCAACTCCCGCGTCTTTATCCTAGCGTCGGCGCGTGTTCTGCCGGTAATCTGGCCGAATGGCAAAGATCGGCATGTTAAACGAGGGCGCGCTGCACGCTGCGCTTAAACAAGATTATCTCGGTGAGAGCGGTCTTGCAGAGGTTCCGTTTGGTGGCTTTGTCGCCGATGTGGTTCGCGACGGCGTGATTTACGAAGTTCAAACTTCCAGCTTTAGTGGTTTGGGTCGTAAGATGCTGGCGCTGGCGGATCTGAGTCCGGTTGTACTGGTACATCCGATTCCTCACGCGAAGTACTTGGTCAGGGTGCAAGACACCGAAAGCGGCGAGTTTACGCGTCGTCGCTCGCCCAAGCGCGGTGCCATCGTGCATATCCTGCGCGAGCTTGTGTATCTGCCGGAAATGCTCAAGCACTCAAACTTTGCCATTGAAGTCGTCCTGACCGAAGAAGAAGAAATACAGACATTTGATCCTAAGGCACGTCGTGGTCGTGGCGGCTGGCGACGCAAAGGGCGTCACTTATTAAACGTGTTGGAACGGTATCGTCTGCAGTCGGCCGACGAGCTGTGGGCTTTTGTCGACGAAGAACTGCCGGATGAATTCACGACGGCAGATTTGGCGGCTAGCATGGGTCAGCCCAAGGCACTGGCCCAACAGTTGGCCTACTGCTTAAGACACTTGGACGCTGTCGAGGTCTGTGGCAAAACCGGTAATGCCCTGAATTACCGTCGTCTGATCTAGATACGCCTGCAGCGCGTCGATTTCTTCAGGCTGCATGCGCAGACCGAGCTTCGTTCGCCGGTATACGATGTCCTCGGCCCGTTGCGCCCATTCTTCTCGAACGAGAAAGTCGACTTCGGCCTGATACAGGCTCGCACCAAAGTGTTGGCCAAGATCGCTGGCGTTTTCACATCGCGCCAGCATCAGCCAGAGTTGGGTGCCGTAAAGACGGGCGAGGCGCTGGAGTAACGTGGTCTCGACAAAGGGAAAGTCGGTGGTGGCCTTGGCGAGCAGTTGATCAAACTGCGTTGCGGGGAAGTCGCCGCCGGGCAGCGCCGCGTGGGCTGTCCACTTCTTTGTTTTCTTCTTCGCCGTTTGGTCCACCAAGGTCAAAACTTCTTCCGCCAATTTTCGGTAAGTTGTTATTTTGCCGCCAAAGATATTGATCAGTTTTCCGCCGGTTGCCCGGTCTTGCGTAATCACATAATCGCGGGTTGCCTCGGTCGCTTCGTCGGCGCCGTCGTCAAACAGCGGGCGCACGCCAGAAAAGTGCCAGACCACGTCCTGCGCCGTGACCGGATCGCGCAAGTAATCGGAAGCAACGCCACACAGGTATTGGATCTCCGCATCGGTAATCTGCGGCCGCTCCGTCAGGGAGGCGTTGTCGTTATCCGTGGTCCCGATCATCAGGTAATCGGTTTCATATGGAATGGCGAAAATCACGCGATCGTCGGCATGCTGAAACAGGTATGAGCGGTCATCGGGTAAACGCCGTTTGATGACAATATGACTGCCTCCGACTAGGCGAATGTTGTTGGTGTCGTTGCGGCCCAAGGCCTGGCGCAGCACCTCGTCGACCCAGGGGCCTGCAGCGTTTACTAACTGCGATGCAGTCAACGACTGACGTTTGCCGCCGATTTGATCCTCGACTTCCAGCTGCCAGTGCCGGCCGTCAAATACGGCACTGATCAACTTGGTGCGTGGCATGACCTCGGCACCGTTTAGCCAAGCATCGCGCAAGTTCAAAATAACCAAGCGGGAGTCCTCGACCCAGCAGTCTGAGTATTCAAACGCGGTGTCGAATGTCTCTTGCAGTATGGCGCCCGCTCTATCCTGCTTAAGATCAATGCGAGTGGCCGCGGGTAATAACTTGCGGCCACCAAGGTGGTCGTAAATAAACAGGCCAAGCCTGAGTAACCATTGAGGGCGCAGGCCCTTATGGTGCGGCAATACGAAACGCATGGGCCAGATGATGTGAGGTGCCATATGCCACAGCGTCTCTCGTTCCCGCAGTGATTCGGCAACCAGCCGGAATTTGTAGTACTGCAGGTAACGCAGTCCACCGTGGATTAATTTGGTGGATGCTGAAGAGGTGCCCGCGCCAAAGTCCCCAGAGTCGCACAGCGCAACCGAATAGCCCCGGCCGGCAGCATCTCGCGCGACGCCGGCACCATTGATGCCGCCGCCGATGACAAAGAGGTCGTAGTGGTTGGCGATGTCGCTTCTCGCAGGTGTGAGGTCAGATAAAGTCATCGCCGACGGGTAACATGAGTAGTGAGAGAGCCTAACATGGGCGGCACGACGGTTTGTGATAATCCTGTGATCAAACAGCCTCAGATCGTCTCTCGGTGGGCCATCTGGCGCTGAGCGAGTGCGATGCCCGAGACGATGAGTACCACGGCAACCAGATCGAACGGACCGCGAGACTCGGCATAAAACAGCGCGCCCACTGCCATTGCCCCAACACCTTCCAGACACAAAATCACCGCGGCCAAGCTGGTGTTCAGACGGCCAACACCAAAGGCGACTAGGCCTTGCCCCAAAAGATGGGCGAGCCAAGCGAGGGCAAAGACGCTGAGCCAGCCAGAGAACGAAGTGGGGATCATGGGCTCGCCGGCGGTCGTATTCGCGACCACCATGAAGGGCAGTAAGATCAGGGCGCACAAGGCGGATGAGAACATCATAGTGTCTGTGGTTGATAGGGTTTGTCGACAGCGTCCAACGGCGAGGATGTAGCCAGTAAAGAAAAAGCCCGTAAGCAGCCCGTAGAGATCTCCTGTCCAAGAACTCGTGCCAGTGGAAAGATGCGATGTGACTAAAACGGCCGACCCGCTCAAGGCACACGCCAGCCCAAGCAAAAACAAAGGCGAGAGAGGTTGGCGCAGAAAGATGAAAGCGGTCAGCGGTACCCACAAACTGGAGAGAGTCGCGAGAAAGGTCGCATTGCCAAGCGAGGTGTGAATCAGCGACAAGTGCCAAAAGATCAGGTCCCCGGCAAAGCAGGCGCCCGCGATAAGGAGCGGTAGCCTCTGACCTCTTGCGGGTAATCGCCAGGTAGGTTGTCTACTTAGGGCGGTGAGCGCCAGTAAGACCGGTAAGGCTAGGGCTACCCGCCAGAAGCCTGCGGCGGTGCTGCCGATATCAATTTCGCGCAAGGCAGCCGTCGTTGCCCCCAGAATTAGTGCCCCGGCAATCACCGCCAGCAAAGACAAAAAAAACGGCTGAGGCGTCCTCACAACGCACCAGTCTGGTGCTCAGCCGGAGCACGCGGGCCGTTAATCGGTAACGAGCCCTTGCAGCACGGCGGCTTCCTGACGCACAAATTCGGGTGCGCCCAGCCATTGCCGATTTGCGCCACAGCGCTTGAACCAGTAGTGCAGTCCCACCAGATCGGTAAAGCCCATGCCACCATGCACCTCGGTCGCTGTCTTGGCGACAAATTGCGCGACTTCGGCTAAGTGTGCCTTGGTGTGGCAGGCGGTGATACGCGCTTCGTCCGGCAGTTCTGCCAGCGCATGGCCGGCAAACCACACCATGGAGCGACACGGTTCAAGCTGTGCGGCCATTTCTGCGCACATATGCTTGACCGCCTGAAAACTGCCGATGGGACGATTGAATTGTTCACGCTGCTTGGCGTATTCCACCGCCTGATCCAGCATGTTTTGCGCGGCACCCAGTGTGTCGGCTGCGATGGCGACGCGCCCGATGTCCACGGTGGCGTCGAAGACCTTGGTATCGGTGCTGATGCACTGGGCTTCAACATTGTCGTAGGTCAGTTCTACCGTGCGCCGAGTCTTATCGACCGTCGTGAGGTGCGTTCGCTTCAACCCCGGATCACTGGCAGAAATCAGATGCAGGTGTTTTTGCTGATCTGCCACAAGGTAGGAGTCCGCATCAGCGTCGAAGGCAAACAGTGATTTGCCATACATCCGCTCGCCGCGTACTTCCACTCGCGCGTCATTGCGTCGCTTGATGGCCTCTGAAAAAGCGACCCCAACGCGGTGGGTTCCCGCGGCTATGTCTGCCAGCAGAGCATCGTGGTCGCCGCCGCTGGCGACTAAGGCCGTCGGTGCCATTACAGCCGTGCCGAGAAAGGGTGTGGGGGCAATGTGAGCACCAAGACACTCTGCCACGATGGCCGCGTCCAAGGGGGCTAAACCTATGCCGCCCTGATCTTCGGGCACCAGCAAGGCCGGCACGCCCAGTTCGGTAAGACCGGCCCAAATATCGGTGTCATCGCTGCCATCTGCGTAGCGGCGTACACGGTCTAAAGATGAATTGTCGTCCAAAAAGCGATTGACGTTATCGCGCAGGAGGATCTGCTCTTCTGAAAGTCCAAATTGCATAGTTAGCTCGCTTTCTCGAATTTAGGTTCGCGAGGCATGCCAAGGCCACGTTCGCTGATGATGTTCTTTTGAATCTGCGAAGTGCCACCACCGATGATCAGCCCCAAGAAGTACATGTAATCTCGCTGCCAACTTCCCGATCCACGCAGGTAGGGGTTGTCTTCATAGGCAAGACCAATTTCACCCATGATGTCGATCGCCAACCCTTCCAAGTCGTGACGCAATTCCGTGCCTTCAAGCTTGGTGATCATGCGTGACAAGCCGGGATCTTGACCCGGATTTAAACGGGCAGAGAGGACGCGCAGTTCGTTAAAGCGCATGGCCATCACTTTACTTTGAATTTTCATCAGGCGGTCTCGGTAGACCGGATTATCAATCAGTCTGGCGCCGTCCGCCGTTTCATTTTTCATCAAATCGATCAGCGCATTGACCCGGGTCTGTGCTGTGTTTGCCGGAGCCAACGTCTCGCGCTCGTGGCCCAAAATGGCGTTGGCAACCTGCCAACCCTGGCCGCGTTCACCAACGATTTGGTGCTTAGGCACGCGCACATCGGTGAAGAACGTTTCGTTGAAGTTAGCTTGACCCGTCATGTCCACCAGCGGACGCACTTCGATCCCCGGGGTTTTCATGTCAAACAGCAAAAACGATATGCCCTTGTGCTTTGGCGCGTCAGGTTCGCTGCGCACCAAACAGAATATCCAGTCAGCTATCTGTGCTGTGCTGGTCCAGATTTTTTGGCCGTTAATCACCCATTCATCGCCATCCAACACGGCGGCTGTGGACAGGGCGGCTAAGTCGCTGCCCGCTCCGGGTTCGGAATAGCCCTGACACCACAGCATCTCGCCCATAATCGTCGGGCGAATGAATTGCTCTTTTTGTTCTTGCGTGCCCATTTCCAGCAGTGTTGGCACCAGCATGGAAATCCCTTGGCCACCCAAGCCAGGGCTAACCCGCGCGTTGGAAAATTCTTCGGCAATAATGCGGGACTTGATAATGTCGGGCTCTGCGCCGTAGCCGCCAAATTCTTTGGGAATCGTGCGGCAGGTATAACCGTTTTCGATCAGCAATTTCTGCCAGTCCTTGGCGGCTTGGCCGCGCAGGTCGTTGCCCTTGGGTGCCTTATCCGCATTGTTGGTCAAAAAAGTGATGACTTCGCTGCGGAACGAGTCGTACTCAGGGCCAAAGGATAAATCCATGGGAACTCCTTGGTGGGGTGTCTGTAAACTTTGAGTCGTAGGCTAACGGCTGCTCCCCGAGCGAGCAATAGATTGGATAGGGCGTATCACGCGCAGTTTAGGTAGGCTTCGGGGTTATCAAACGACTTCCAACAGGTGACTGTATGCCGACTGCCAATGGCCCAACTGAGGGTATGAACGAACGATATGCCATGCTGCAAACCATGGCAGAGATGCAGGACGCGCATAACACGCTGGTGCATGAACAGTGGCGGACTCAAGGCTACGAGTATTATCGCGCGATGTGGGTTGAATGCGCTGAAATGCTCGATCACTTCGGTTGGAAATGGTGGAAAAAGCAGGATGGTGATCTGGATCAGGTGAAGCTGGAATTGGTGGATATCTGGCACTTTGCTTTGAGCGAGTTGCTCCGAAACGGGGAGGTAGACGCTTCCATAGCCGAGGCGATTGATGGCGTTGCGCCTGCATTGGCTGCCACCCCTGAGGCTCAAGCCGAGCAGTTTCGTCTGGCCATTGAGGCGTTGGCTGTCTCGTGTCTGCGCACCCGATCTTTTGAACTGCAACCGTTTCTGGATGCAATGGCCGCCTTGCCCATGGCCTTTGAGGAGTTATTTGCGCTCTACATCGGTAAAAACATGCTCAACCGCTTCCGCCAAAACAATGGCTATAAAACCGGCGAGTACCGCAAGCTCTGGAGCGGTCGCGAGGATAACGAACACCTGATCGAATTGCTTGAAGAGCTGAACGTTCCTGCAGCCGAGTTGCCCGAAGCTCTCTACGACGCGCTTGTCGTTCGTTACCGCGCCGGCTAATCATGAGGCCAACTCTTCGCACGCTCTGGCAGGAGGCTTGGCAGCCAGAATTTGTCGGCACATTGCTCTTTCTGGTGGATCGAAACCGCGTGCTGCTAATCGAAAAAAAGACCGGTCACGGCATGGGCAAGATCAATGCTCCGGGTGGTAAGTGGGATATTGGCGAATCACTGATGGCCTGCGCGCGTCGAGAGATGCTTGAAGAGACAGGTATTGATGCTCAACCGCTCGGCTGTGTCGGGGAACTGCGTTTTGTTGAACGGGATGGCCCCCAATGGCTGGGCTATGTGTTTGTTGCACGACAGTTTTCCGGTGCGATGACAGAAACTCCCGAGGCCAGACCGTTTTGGTGTGACGTGGAAGGCATTCCCTACCATCAAATGTGGGCAGATGATGCAATTTGGCTGCCCAAGGTGCTGGAGCACGGCGTCCTCGGTGATAAACCGGACGCTCCCCCGTTGGTGTATGACTTCTTGTTTACCGGCGGCAAGTTGTTGGAGCATGGCCCCAGTCATCAGTCCGGTTTAAGTTTGTCGATTCATGCTCCACGGCAGGAGTGGGTAGAGGAATAACGATGCGTATTGGTATTTCCATTCAGTCAGCCTATCGAGTCTCGGACCCCAGAGAAGGCGCGCGATTCATGGTGGAACGTGCCGAGGCGGCGCGCCAAGCAGATTTGGACTCGCTTTTTGTCGGTGATCATCATGTCACCGATCACGCGTATTACCAGAACTCGCCAATCCTAGGTCGGATGCTGGCGCATTGGCACGATAAGCCAGCGGGCGCCTTGTATCTGCTGCCACTGTGGCACCCTGTGTTGCTGGCTGAACAGGTCTCTACCTTGGCTGCCATCATGCCAGGCCGATTCATTATGCAGTGCGGGCTAGGTGGGCTGCCCCACCAGAGTGCGGGCATGGGTGTTGATATGAGTCAGCGCGTGGCTATGTTCGAGGACTCGCTCGCTATTATGCGTCGCTTGTGGGCGGGTGAGACTGTCAGCCACGACCGTTTTTGGTCGATAGAAAATGCCAGAATTGCACCGCTGCCAGCCCAAGATATCGACGTATGGGTTGGCGCTTCGGTGCCGGCTGCAATCAATCGTGCTGCCCGGCTGGGCGAAGGTTGGTTGGGCAGCCCGAGCCTATCGCCCCAACAAAGCAAGGATCAGTTGAATCAGTACCGTCAGGCGTGTGCGGAACACGATCGTCGACCACGGGCCGTCGCCTTGCGCCGCGATGTGTACATAGGTCCGAGCGCCAAGGCCGCCGCCGGATTCAAGGCCAAAGCGGTTGCTAGAGGCTATCGCGGGTTCGCTGAAGATGCCTTGCTGTGCGGCGAAGTTAAAGCGGTGGCGGAGCAATTTGCGGAATTTGCCGAAGCCGGTTTTACCGACATCATCGTGCGCAACATGGCGTCGGATCAGAGCGATGCTCTTGCTACCATCGAGGCGCTAAGTGAAGTTCGCAGAGAATTGAATTTGTAGAAGAAGAACGCCGCTCGCTGCGGCAAGTTGAGGGGAGAATTATGCACAAGTTATTGATCGCCAATCGGGGCGAGATCGCTATTCGCATCGCTCGCGGAGCAGGTGAGTTAGGTATTACCAGTGTTGCCGTGTACGCGGAGGATGACGCTCAGTCGGCACATGTCAGGCTCTGTGATGAGGCCATTGCGCTGGACGGACGCGGCGCTTCAGCGTACTTGGACATAGAAGCGATTGTCTCGCAGGCGGTCGGTGCCGGCTGCGATGCGGTGCATCCCGGTTATGGTTTTTTGAGCGAAAACCCGCTTTTTGCCGAGGCCGTTGAAGCTGCGGGCATGGTTTTTGTTGGCCCTACGATCCAGTCATTAAGCGTTTTCGGTGACAAAGCTCAGGCACGCGCCTTAGCGGAAGCGAACGGTGTGCCGGTGCTAGATGGCCTATCTCAGTCGGTCAGCGAGACCGAAGCCGCGGCATTTTTCTCCCAACATGCAGAGGGTGGTGTGCTGCTCAAGGCGATCGCCGGCGGGGGCGGTCGTGGTATGCGTATCGTTCGGACTGCACAGGAGTTGCACGACGCCTATGCGCGCTGTGTGTCCGAGGCGACGGCTGCGTTTGGTGATGGTGCTCTGTACGTTGAACAACTGGTCGATCAAGCCAGACATATCGAGGTTCAGATAGTCGGAGACGGAAGCGGTGCTGTCTGCCATTTGGGCGAGCGCGAATGCAGCGTGCAGCGTCGTCATCAGAAGCTGATTGAAATAGCTCCGAGCCCCTCGCTGGCTCCGGAAACCCGTCAGCTGCTGTGTGATGATGCGGTCAAGTTAGCCCAAGCCATCGAATATCGTGGCCTTGGCACCATCGAATTTTTGCTCGACCAGCGCACCGGCAGGCATTACTTCATAGAAGCGAATGCTCGCTTGCAGGTAGAGCACACGGTGACTGAGGAAGTCACCGGTTTGGATCTGGTGCGAACCCAGCTCAAAATAGCGTCTGGTTTGACGTTGGCGGATCTGAATATGAATCAAGCGTCGGTGCCCCAAGCCCGCGGCTTTGCCATTCAGCTGAGGGTCAACACAGAAAGCGTTACACCCGATGGTCAGTTCAAACCCACCGGCGGTCGGCTAACCCAGTTTTCCGTACCTACAGGCCCCGGCTTACGCACCGACACTTATGGTTATCTGGGTTACACGACGAATCCGAACTACGACTCCTTGTTGGCGAAACTGATCTGTTATTCACCGAGCCCGGATTACCAAGACGCCGTGATCCGCGCCCAGCGGGGACTGAAAGATTTTGCCATTGGCGGTGTTGAAACCAATTTACCCTTGTTGCAGGCCATTGTTGCCGGTGAGGTATTCCGGCAAAACCAGTTCACCACGCGCTATCTGGACGAGCATCTGACGGCTTTTGCGACGGCATTGAACACCGAGGACAGGCACAGCGGTCAGGCCGTTCAGCCGGGTGCCCAGGTCGATCCCAGTGATCCGCTGGCGGTATTAGAGCACGGCAAGACTGGGGCTGTTAGCGATGTCAGTACCTCGGCGGATGTTGAACTACTGCCCGAACGCATCGGCGATGGTGAAGCTGCCATTGCCGCTCCTATGCAAGGCACCGTAGTGGCATTTGAAGTTCAACCCGGCGACGAGGTGTATGCCGGCAAGCTCGTGCTGGTGATGGAAGCCATGAAGATGGAGCATGAGGTGCGGTCGGAGCTCAGCGGCGTGGTAGAGCGCCTTGGTGTTGCCGCCGGTGACACGGTGTTTGAGGGGCATCCGCTCATTGTGTTGCGCAAGCAAGATGTGGCGGTTGCTGTTGAAGACGAATCGGAAGAACTGGATCTCGACTACATCCGTCCAGACCTGCAAGAAGTCTTTGATCGCAAAGGCGCAGGACTGGATGAAAACCGCCCGGAAGCGGTGGCCAAACGTTATAAGACCGGTCGCCGAACGGCGCGAGAAAACGTGGCTGATTTGTGTGACGACGGGACCTTTGTCGAATACGGGTCTGTCGTTGTGGCCGGTCAACGCCGCCGGCGGTCTATGGAAGATTTGATTAAGAACACCACGGGAGATGGCATGGTGGCTGGGCTTGGCCAGATCAACGGCGATCTGTTCGCCGAAGACCACAGCCGGGCCATGATCATGTCCTATGACTACATGGTGCTGGCTGGCACCCAAGGTATGAAAAATCACGACAAAAAAGATCGTCTGTTCGAGGTTGCTGAGCAATTCAAGCTGCCGGTGGTGTTATTCGCCGAAGGCGGCGGCGGGCGTCCCGGGGACACAGACGGATCTGGGGTCGCTGGACTGGATTGCTTGGCCTTTACCTACTTCGCTAAATTGTCTGGTCTGGTGCCAACGATTGGTATCACTACCGGACGCTGCTTTGCGGGCAATGCCGTACTGCTAGGGTGCTGCGATGTGATCATTGCCACCGAAGGTTCCAATATTGGCATCGGTGGCCCAGCCATGATCGAAGGCGGCGGTTTGGGTGTTTTTACGCCAGACGAAGTAGGGCCAATGGACGTGCAGGTGCCCAATGGCGTCGTGGATATCGAAGTGGCCGATGAAGCCGAAGCGGTGGTTCGGGCAAAACAATATCTGTCCTATTTTCAAGGCCCGGTTGATACATGGGAAGCGCCCGATCCCCGAGAGCTTCGATTCGTGGTGCCGGAGAATCGTTTACGGTACTACGACATGCGCAAGGTGATTGAGGGGATTGCCGATGTGGGTTCCGTGTTGGAGCTTCGTCCTCAATGGGGGATTGGCATTATTACGGCCTTCATTCGCGTCGAAGGTCGACCCATGGGATTAATCGCCAACAACCCTGCGCATTTGTCCGGAGCAATTGACGCGCCCGGTGCTGACAAAGGCACGCGTTTTATGCAGCTGTGTGACGCCTTCGATATCCCCATTGTGTCCTTATGCGACTGTCCGGGGATTATGGTGGGCCCGGAAATCGAAAAAACTGCCGTGGTACGACATGCCGCCCGCATGTTTGTGACCAGCGCCAATATTGACGTACCGCTGATGACGATTGTTACTCGAAAGGGCTATGGTCTGGGTGCTCAGGCGATGGCCGGGGGTGGTTTCAAGTCCACCCTGTTCACAGTCACTTGGCCCACAGGCGAATTTGGCGGTATGGGTTTGGAAGGAGCCGTGAAGCTGGGCTATCGCAAGGAACTGCAAGCCATAGAAGATCCTGCAGAGCGTGCGGTGGCCTATGAAAAAATGGTCGCTGATATGTACAAGCGCGGTAAGGCCGTGAATATGGCGTCGCACTTCGAGCTGGACGATGTTATTGACCCCGCAGAAACCCGGCACTGGATTGTTCGGGGCCTAAAGTCGGTGCCTGCAAAACCAGCACGCGAGGGTAAAAAACGCCCCAACGTGGATACGTGGTAGCTAACCCGGGTGGGGCAGTTGCAAAAGTCGGGCGGCGCGCTAAGCTCGCTGGTTGGTCACGCTTTATGATTAGTCGGCGCGCAAGCGGCGCAGGTTAGCGCGAGAAAGCAGAACAGAAAGAATAGGAAGATCAGTATGATTACGTTCCGTATAAACGGTGCTGAACGGAGTTTGGATGTGGATCCCACCATGCCATTGTTGTGGGCCATCCGCGAAAATTTAGGTATGACCGGTACAAAGTTCGGCTGCGGTCAGGCCCAATGCGGTGCCTGCACCGTGCACTTGAACGGCGCGGCAATACGCTCCTGCGTGACTCCGGTTGCCGCAGCCCAAGGGGCCGAAGTGACAACCATTGAAGGCTTGGCTTCTGCAGAAGGCGAACTTCACCCGTTGCAGCAGGCATGGATTGACGAACAGGCCCCGCAGTGTGGTTACTGTCAGTCTGGTCAAATCATGTCAGCGGCAGCCTTGCTGGCAACCAACCCAAACCCAGACGATGCGGCCATTGACGCGGCGATGTCTGGGAACATTTGCCGTTGTGGTATGTATCAGCGTATTCGTAAATCGATCAAGCGGGCAGCGGGCGCTGAGGCCGTAGTCGGCGTGTTCGATCCCCAAGCAGTGACCGAGGAGGTGAAGCATGTCTGAGCAAGTACAAGAAAACACTCAGGCGACCGCGAAACCGTCAGGCTTGGCTAAATGGACGCGGCGAGGGTTTATTTCTGCGGGTGCGCTTGCTGGCGGTGGACTGATTATCGGTGTCGCGCTGCGTCGCGGCGATCGCCGCGATCAGGTGGCAGATCTGGTATCCGAAGAAGGGGATACGCTACTAAGTATGTGGGTGAAGATCGACGAAGCCGGCAAAATTACGGCTATCGTGCCTCACAGTGAAATGGGTCAGGGCGCGCAAACGGTGCTGACGCAAATGCTGGCCGATGAAATGGACGCGAACTGGGCAGATGTGAGCTTTGTCGAAGCGCCTGCCGAAGACGAATACGCCAACGGTCCTCTTGGCAAGGGATATCTGTTGGCTGGCGCTGAGATACCTGCCGCCTTGATGGCGACTGTAGACGGTGCAATGCATCAAGCTGCAAAGGCACTGGTGCAACAAATCACCGGCGGTAGCTTGAGCATTCGAGCGACTGGTGTCGCCGGCATGCGCGTGGCAGGCGCTGCGGCGCGGGAAATGATGATTAAGGCTGCGGCGGGTACCTGGCAGGTACCCGAATCAGAATTGACGACGGCAAACAGCACGGTGATGCACAAGGCATCCAATCGCGCTGCAAGCTACGCCGAGCTGGCGAGCGCAGCAGCGAAATTTGAGCCCTCGAATAAGCCATCCTTGAAAGATCCCGAGCAATTTACGCTGATGGGTACGGACCTACCGCGACACGACATTCCCTCTAAGGTCACCGGGGAAGCGATGTTTGGCATGGACGCTCAGGTGCCCGGGATGCACTACGCGGCTATCCGCCAAGCGCCGGTGTTCGGTGCCAAGGTCAAGTCTTTTGATGCGACGAAAGCCAAGGCGCAACCTGGAGTGACTCACGTGGTTGATTTGGGTGATGCCGTTGCCGTAGTAGCTACCGGATATTGGACCGCCGAACGAGCGGCCAATGCCGTGGATATCAAGTGGACGGCAACGGAAAACGACACCGTTAATAGTGAATCGATTCGGCAGCAGTTTCGTGCGGATTTGGCCCAGGCCCAAGCCGACGGAACCAGCAGTGCCGATGTTGAGGCCGGTGATGTGAGCGGAGCTTTCGCTGCCGCGGCGCAGGTCATCGAAGCGACCTACGAAGTGCCCTTCTTGGCCCATTCCTGTATGGAACCGATGAATGCAACGGCGCGTTTTGCGAACGGTCAGTGCGAAGTTTGGACTGGAACGCAGAACCCGCTGGGTGCACGATATGAGATCGCGGCAGCTCTGGAGATGGATCCGGCAGATGTTGCCCTGCATCAACATTTCATGGGTGGTGGCTTTGGTCGTCGAGCAATGCATGATGCGTCGATTCAGGCTGCTCGCATCGCCAAAGACACCGGTGTGCCGGTGAAACTCATTTGGTCCCGTGCGGAAGACATACAGCACGACTTTTATCGACCCAGCGTGGCATCACAATTCCGCGCGGCCATAGGTAGCGACGGTCAGGTATTGGCTTGGGACAACATCTACAGCGAAAAACATGAACCCGTTGAGGCGCCGGTGATTCCCTACGATGTAGCGGCCCAGCACATCCACTACACGAACAGCTCAACTCATGTGCCGTTTGGCGCATGGCGCAGCGTTGACCATTCGCAACACGGATTCTTCACAGAAGCATTCTTTGATGAAGTCGCTGAAGCTGCGGGTAAGGATCCATACCTGCTGCGTCGAGAATTGCTCGCGAACAAGCCTCGTCACCGCAAGCTACTGGATCTGGCAGCTGAAAAGGCAGGCTGGAATCAGCCCGTTGCCGAAGGTCACGGTCGCGGCATTTCCTTACAGGAGTCCTTTGGTACGTTGGTGGCTCAGGTGGTAGAGGTGAGAGTTGATCAGGGCAATGTGTCGGTTGATCGGGTAGTGCTGGCAGTCGATCCGGGTTTTGCGGTATCACCAGACGGTCTAGCAGCGCAAATGGAATCCGGTGTGATCTATGGGCTGAGCGCGGCCATGTACGGTGAGATCAATATTGAGGCTGGTCGTGTCGCCCAAAATGCCTTCGACAATTATCCCGCAGTGCGGATGCAAGACGCGCCCTTGATTGAAACCCATATCGTGAACAGCGGCGAAGCGTGGGGTGGTGCGGGTGAGCCGGGTACGCCGGGTATCGCCCCTGCTCTGGCGAATGCGATATATCAAGCAACGGGGACTCGCGTTCGGCAGTTGCCGGTATCGCGTTATGACTTCAATTATCGGGTGAATGAGCCGGAAGAACTGATCTAGGACGCGGCTCTTGCGCAAAAAGCCAGGACAAACTTGGCTTTTGGGTGCGCTGCGGACTGTCCGTCGCGTCTAGCCTTCGGTAACCTCAAAGGTCACACCAGCGCTTTGCGGCAGGCGTTGCAGTAGCGCGTCTCCCATAGCTGAAGCCGGCGTCCAAAAGCCGCCGCCGACCGGAAGGTCGTCTTGGGCCAGTGCCAAGGCGCTTTCCGCGATCATTTTGGATGTGGAGCCATAGCCCGGATCTTTGTCGCCCTTCACGCGAACGCGCACATTTTTGTTGGGGTCAGTTGGGTGCTGGCCGAACAACTCAATATCGTAATAGCCGTTGTTGATAGCTTCTTCGGTAGGACCTTCGCCTGGCTTGGGCAAAAATCGCTGCAGTAGCTTTCGGGTCGGGCCAAGGCTGGCCATTCCGGCAAAAACACCGCTGCCAATGCCGACGCCGGTTGCGCCAAGGAAACCCTTGGCTCCCTTGCCTGTTGGAGTGGCCTCGTTGTATTGAAACTCGCTACCGTACATGCCGTTAAGCAATTCTGCGCTGCGCCGCACAACGCGAGTGTTCACGCCGGCCATGACAAAGGGGCCGACCCATGCGTCAAAATCCTCATCGAAGTACGCGCTCATTCGATCGGGTCCGTCCAGACCTCGCAGGGTGTCGTTGAGTACATAAGGGTCAGCCAGACGCTTGAAAATGTCTTTGTCTTCCTTGGCTGACTCCATCATCGCCATCATGCTGTCGATGGTGCCGCCACTGAATCCGCCGCTGAACGCCATAGGCCGGTATTTGATTTGCTTCGCGGGGACACCATGAGTCGCCAACATATGCTTTTGTAAGAAGTAGACGCCCAGATCTGAAGGGATGCTGTCGAAACCGCAGGTGTGCACGATGCGAGCGCCCGAGGCCTTCGCGGTTTCCTGATGTGCGGTGATCATGTCCCGCATCCAATGCACTTCGCCGGTTAGATCGCAGTAGTGAGTGCCGTGCTCAGCGCACGCCGCTACCAGACTGGAGCCATAGCGCGCGTACGGACCCACCGTGGTCAATATGACGCGAGCTTTCTGCGCCAGCGCGTGAATGGAAGCATCGTCGTTGCTGTCGGCTTGCACGACGGGGATGTCCCTGCCGCCGAGCACCTGCATGACCTTATCGATATTGCGACCGGCTACAGCCCATTTGATATTGCTAGCGGCGGGTTGCGAGGCCATATAGTCCACAACCAGCTTGCCGGTAAAGCCGCTCGCTCCCCAAACAACTATGTCGTACTCGCGTTCCATCATCACCTCCTGCAGTTTTGCTTAAGGACACTGCCACTGTGGTTGTGGGTAACATAAAAAACCCCTGACGCTGCAGGGGTTTTATGCGGTCAGTTCGCCGCTTTATTCGCCGCCTGCTCCCGAGCCTGACTCAGCGTCTCGGGCTTCGCGGCTGCGTTTGCTCATGCTGTACAGTTCGTTGATATCAAGGCCGCCGTCAGCGTTGGTATCTACCATGTTGAAGCCCTGAACCAATCGCCGTTTGAGGCGGTCGGGCAGTTCTTGCCAGCTCAGCTTGCCGTCCATGTCTTTGTCCATGAAGCCGACCATTTGAGTGGTATCTGCCAGTTCCTTGTTCAGAATTGGCGCTTCAGAGGTTTCATCAACGAGGGTATAGCTGAATGCGCCGTAAAGCATTTCGTCCCAGCTTTGTAATCCCCAAGGCACCGTGCGCGCCGGGTCAGGGTTGCCCGGATTGGCGGTTGAGTTGTCATACCAAGTGGTATGGATCAGCTTACTGCCGGGTTCGATGCGTTTTGGCTCTACGAAGGTATACGTGCGCTGCCAATTGAAATCATAGTTTGGTACTGACAAGACGGTTTCACGACTGCCGTCGGGCCCCTGCAGTTCGAATTTGGAAGCGACGCCGCGGTAGTGAGAGTGAGGCACTAAGTCGTGCAGCAGGGCGGGCTTATCGAAGGCGTAGTAGGCTACTTCGGCATGCCGCGCCGTGTGAGGAGGAATCTCAATGGAGGGGTCTAACACAACGCTTTGTCGGTAAAAGTTACCGGGTTGTTTGTCGTGGAAATACAGTCCGATGCGTGACGAGTCGGTAACCTCTCGACCCACCGGCGTGTAATGCAGTTGGAAGGTGAATTCGCCACCCGGAGCAATGTAGACACCGGTGTCCTGCGGAAATATGTTGGACTCGTTGCCCGGTGCGTAGCCAATCAGGTAGTTGTCGAATACGCCGGAATCACGCTTGGCTTGCGCCGTGGTGGCGTCGATCGAGCCTGCGAGAATGTGGTGGACCACTTCGCGATTGCCTGGAATTACTGTGGCGGCCTTAACCCAAACTCCTTGGTCTAACGGGTTGGCCAGCCGGGGAAATTTGTAGTCGACTACGCCACTGGCGGGAATGTCGTAAGTCGGAAGGTCGAGAATCAAATCTGGTTCCCCCAGCGGCCATTCCGGCTGGCTGATCATGAGATTTTTAAGCGGATCTTCCCCGGCGCCTCGGGGCGCGCCAGCTTCGATCCAGTGTACCAACGTCTGGGCTTGCTCAACGCTGAGGGACTTATCGTTTTTCCATGCCCCAATGTGTGGATCGGCGTGCCAGGGTGGCATGCGCTTAGTGCGAATCACCTCGCGCATCATTGGTGCGAAACCTCTGACCATTTCGTAGCTGGACATCGACCACGGGCCGATGCCTCCTTCGGTATGACATACCACGCACTTCTCCTGCAGCAGGGGCGCGATGGTGTCGGTGTAGCTAATCTTTGCGTGATCTTCGTTACGCTGGGCAAAGTTAATGAGACAGCCCATCGTGTCTCGGTTGGCGACGTCGATGGGCTCGCCCGCAAGCACATTCGCGATAGCGTCGGCTGCAAAGTGGTTCGACGCTTGGGCTTTCTGGCGCTCGTAAACCTGACGATCGTTAATCGGTCCCCGGTAGACGATGTTCCATGTTTTGGGGTCGATGATCAGAACTTCTGCGGTCCGTATCAGATTCAGCGATTCCCCGATCAGTTGGCTTTCGTCATGCAAAATCGGCATGTCGATACCGTACTTTTCAGCTTCCGCGAGAATCGTGCTGCGCTGGTCCTGCAGGTTCGAGTTCAGCATCAAGAAGTGCACGCCCTGATCTGCGTATTGGTCGCGCAGAGCTTTGTAGTCGGTTAGCGCGTTGCGGACAATCGGGCAGCCGTTGCCCTGAATCATGACAACGATGGCCGATTTGTCCTTGTGGTAATACAGATTGTGCGCATCACCGTGCTGATCCAACAGTACGAAATTGTCGATGCGCTCTGCTTGCGCGGAGAAGGCAAGTAACAGACCGGTCATTAAAGCGGTAATTCGTATCATCATGAACCCCGGGTAAATGTATAGATTGCGCATAATACGGAAGTAAGGCGTGACCTCAAGTGAAGCAGCAAACATAACTTGGCATTGCACAGGCGTATTTTCATGACACATTTTTCAGGCATAAGGCTATGATCTCCCCCAGTGAGTTCATATTTGGAGAGGTGATTTGGAGCGAATAGAAGGAGTCGACGTCGTCGCGGTAACAGCATGGTTGGCTGATCGGATCGAGAATCTGGCGACGCCGTTAGAATTTGAACTGCTGGCCGGAGGGCACTCGAATCTGACCTTTCGTGTTACCGATCAAGGCGGGGCCGCCTATGTGCTGCGTCGTCCACCCTTGGGGCATGTACTGCAAAGTGCTCACGATATGGGGCGAGAACATAAAATCGTATCTGCTCTTCAGGGTTCCACGGTGCCGGTAGCCTCTACCATCGGTCTTTGTTCTGATGTTTCCGTAAACGATGCGCCGTTTTATGTCATGCACTATGTTGCCGGTCCGGTGCTTCACGATCACGATGCTGCTGCGGCACTGAGCAAGGCCGATCGAGAGAGTTTGAGTTTGCACGCCGTAGACGTGCTGGCTGCGCTGCACAGCATCAATCCTGATGATGTAGGTCTAGGCGATCTGGGCCGCAAAGAAGACTACCTGCAACGTCAAATGAAGCGTTGGGTCACCCAGTGGGAAGCGACAAAAACCCATGAAGTACCGGCCATGGACGAAAGCACTCGATTGCTTGCTGAAAGAATGCCTGAGCAAGTGGGTTCAGCGATCGTTCACGGCGACTATCGTTTGGGCAACATGATTACCAATAGCGGTAGAGTCAGCGCCGTGCTGGACTGGGAGCTTTGCACCCTCGGTGATGCCTTGGCTGACGTCGGCTATTTGCTTAACTCGTGGGTCTCACCCGGTGAGCGAGAAGAAGATCTGACGCCTACCTCTGCCGGCGGTTTCTGCAGCCGGAATACGCTGTCGGAGCGGTACGCGGCAAAGACAGGGCGAGATCTTGATCAAATTAATTACTATCGAGCGTTTTCTCATTGGCGCTTGGCTGCCATCAATCAGGGCGTCTACAAACGCTATCTGGTCGGTGCTATGGGTGAAGGACACGACGTGGACCTCGATGCTCAGAAGCAGGGTGTCACGACTCTGTCGGAGGCAGCATTGGAACTGCTGCAATAGCAGTGCGGGCGCGCTGCCAGATGTGAGATTGGCAGAACGAAAGCAATGGCGACGCAACGCCGCTTGGGCGATGCCCGCTGGCGCTTGCTCCCCGGCAGGGTAAATTCGCTGGAGCGGAAATAAAAAAGGCGTGTCAGATAAATTTCATCTGAAAACAACTGATCTTCTTTGGGGGGAAGGACGTTGTAAGGAGTTACAGTTAAGTTGTTCGCACGCCTGAAACTGGTTTAATGTCTGTAATGTACAGTACAAAATGACGAAATCAAGCGAAAATTGGCCCTAAATACGGATTATTTACAGATTTTGTACAGTTTTAGGCCCTTTTGACGGTCTCAGCGGTCTCAATGTGTCAGACCGGCATTGTCCGGGGCGGTTAGGGGTTGGTAGACGCCATCAGGTGACGCTGTCGAGGAGACGGCGTGCAAGGCAGTTTCCAGATAGGCTCGTGCATAGGCTGCGTCACCGCAGGCATCGCTGAGGGCGGCCGATTTGCTGGCGTCTGACTCTGTTCCATCGCTGTTTTCCTCAGCGCAACTTTGCAGGAAGGCCGCCAAAGCATTGACCTGATGAATGGCTTCCACAAGATGCTGGGCGGGGCGATTGGGGTCTTCATCACCGACGGATAGCGCAATGAGCTCCTCATCACTGAAACGACGCTGGGCATAACCAACTGATTTTAAATATCTTTTTGATTCTTCTAAGCAGGTAAACTCGATTTCTCGCCAATCAAGTGGCCACTTGAGGATCGGTGCGTCTTGGCTTTGGCAGCGACTGAGTTCAGCCGCAGTGGCGAATTGGTAAGCACTGATGATTTTGCATCCCGGCAGGGCTCGCTGGGCTTTGGCTATCTCCCGACTGCTCAAAACGGGCACTTGCAGCACCAGCACATCGGGTTGCTGTTGTTGCTGGCTTTGATCGAGCAGCGCGCTTAGGTTTGCCCAGCGCGCAACGACGTTGAGGTGTCCGCCTGTCTCCTGTTGTTGTTCCAGCTGCAGCAGATTGGCGCCGACCAATCCAACCTTGGGGGAGGAGGCGTCTCCTGTTCGCGCTGAGGTATTGAAAGTTAGGCCGCTTTGATCTGTAAGTCGTTGATGTAACTGACTTTCGCTCAGATTTATCACGCTGGAAACCGTCTGGCCTCGGTCGATCAGATGTTTGATTTTTTTCAGCTTTTCCAGTTGATCGGCACTGTAGAAGCGAGTTCGCCCACTTTTGTGTGCTGGACTGAAGCCGTGGCGTCGCTCCCAAGCGCGCAGGCGTTCGACCGCGATACCGGTAAGCGCGGCAACACTGCCGATGCGATAAAAATCGTCTGGTATTCGTTCGGCCATCAGTATGTACAGGTACAAAGGGTAGACAAGAATACGGATATTTTTGAGTTTGTCCAGATCGGTTTGGAGGCTTTTAGCTTATCCAAGCTTCGCGGACCCGAAAATGCGATGGTCATTTACCTCTCGCTGCGAATTTGGGTTTTCAAGCTGGGATTCTGCATCAATAATGAACCGTACTGCGGTTAAATGAGATCGGGAATCAGGAGAAGTCGAGATGCAAAATAATTTGGGTTTATTTCTAGCCAAACGGGCTTTTTTGTCGCCAACGCGTGAGGCCTACGTGGAAAGCGATGGCAGTTTGCGTTTGACCTATGCGGAGCTGAATAATCGATGTAACCAGCTAGCGAACAGCTTTGTTGCTGCCGGAATAGCCAAAGGCGACCGTGTTGGACTTTTGCTGATGAACTCCAGTGAATTCATGGAGAGTTACTACGCGCTGGCAAAAATCGGCGCGGTCGTGGTGCCATTGAACTGGCGATTGGTTGCCGATGAGTTGGAGTTCATCCTGAAGGACAGCGGCACGACGCGACTGATTTTCGATAACGAATTTGTCGATACCGTGGCTGAGTTGAATAGCCGCGGCGATAAAACCGATATTCATCAATGGCTTCAGGTGACCGATGGCGATGCCGCTCACTTTGCCGAGCACTATCGAAGCTTTCGCGATGCCGGTGATTCCGCGGAGCCCGAGATTACGGCGAGCGATCACGACATGCTGTACATCATGTATACCTCGGGCACCACAGGATTGCCCAAGGGTGTCGTGCATACCCACCATACGTCTATCTGGGGACTGCTAACCATCGGCGGAACGGCCGTGTATCACGACCCCGAGCGGTATCTCGCCTGTTTGCCAATGTTTCACGTGGGTGCGCTCACACCGTTAGCGGTAAACGTGTACATGGGCGCGACCTCGGTGGTGATGCGCTCCTTCGATCCAGTGTCTGCATGGCAAGTGATTGAGCGGGAGAAAATTACCAGCGGTCTCGCGGTGCCTGCCATGTTGAACTTCATGCTTCAGGTGCCGGATTACGACCGTTTCGATCGTTCGACGCTGAAGTGGATGATGACCGGGGCCGCCCCGGTCCCGCCTTCGCTGGTTGAACAATACAGCAGCATGGGCATTGGCATTCAGCAGGTTTATGGCCTGACGGAAACCTGTGGCCCCGCCTGTCTCATGGATGCAGAAAATTCTCTGAAGCACCCAGCATCCACGGGCAAAGCTTTTTTCCATACTGAAGTGAAAATTGCCGATGATGATGGTAACGAAGTGCCTCGCGGCACCGCCGGCGAAGTGTTGGTTAAGGGCGAGCACGTGATGGTGGAATATTGGAACCGGCCGGACGCAACGCAAGAGACAATAAAGGATGGTTGGCTGTATACCGGCGACGTTGCGATTATGGATGACGAAGGCTTTGTCACGATTCAAGACCGGATCAAGGACATGATTATCAGCGGGGGTGAAAATGTGTACCCCGCAGAAATTGAAGGCCTGTTGGCCACGCATCCCGGCATCCGTGAAGCTGCTGTCATCGGACAAGAAAGCGAGCGTTGGGGTGAGTCGCCCCTAGCCATTGTTGTTCGCAGCGATGATGCGCTGAGCGCCGCTGACGTGCTGGAATTCTGTCAAGGAAAGCTGGCGCGATTTAAACAACCTCAGGTCGTGGAGTTTGTTGAAGAGATTCCTCGTAACCCCAGCGGTAAAATTCTCAAGCGCGTGCTGCGCGAACAGTTCGATCGCCATGCGCCGATCTGAGGCCGGCCAAGATACCGGTATCGGCTGAGATCGTACGGAGGGAGGAGTTGTATGGAACTGAGTGAACTGCGTCAGAGGCTTGAGGGATTCTGCACCGCTCACTATGCCGAGCCTAGCGAGGTCACTGAGGTGGTGGTGATGCCCGGGCATGCCGGGTTTGCTTACGGATTTCGCGTGCGCAGTGGTGGCGTGGTGGAGTCGTGGTTTATCCGCTTGCCGCCACCGGGCGTTAAATGGGTTGGTACCGCCGACGTGCTCAGACAGGTGAGTGTCCTGAATGCACTCGATGGCACCGACGTGCCTCACTGTTCGGTGAGATGGTCTGGGGATGATCCTAAATGGTTCGGTTCGCCGTATTTCATCGTGCCTTGGCTGGAGGGCGACGTGATGCGGATCGGGCCGGACGACTGGGGACATCAGTTGTCGGCTGATCAGCTTCTTTCTTTCGGTCGTCAGGCGATGACTGCACTTGCCGGTCTGCATAAAGTTGATATCGCAAAGGTGCCGTATTTAGGCGCACCGGTGCCCTTTGCCGAGGACGTGACCCGATGGGATCGATTCTATGAGAAGGCTGCCGAGCCTCAGCGGCTGCGTGATGTGCCGAAAGTTCGGCAGCGTTTGCTAGACACTATGCCTGCCGATGCTCCCGTTGGCATTTTTCACGGCGATTTCCAAACCGCCAATTTGTTCGCATCAAAAGACGCGCAGCTGTTGGCGTTGATCGACTTTGAACTGACTGGTATCGGCGCGACGCTGAATGATGTTGGCTGGATCTGCACGTTTAGCGATCGTGATGCCTGGGACGGGGAATCTCCGCGGACAATGTTTCTGAATCCGGATGCGCTCATTGACCTCTACCAGAGCGCGTACGGTCAGGAAGTCAGAAACATAGAATGGTATCGCGCGTTGGCAGCGTACAAGTTTGCCATCATCAGCGGACTGAACCTGAGTTTGCATCGGCGCGGCAAGCGTGTGGATGAGACGTGGGAAATTACCGCGCTGTCCATGAAGCCGTTAATTGATCGGGCTCAAGCACTGCTCGGTTGACGCGCAGGCGCGTTTGAGTCCGCTAATGCGCGTGGCTGTGCTGATCGTCCGGGCATGGCCCCAGTTCCACCTGAATGGTCGAGTGCTCAATGTCGAAGCGTTCTTTCAGCAACCGCTTAATGTCGCCAACCACCTCTTGGACGTGGGCACTTTCTGGAATCAAGGCGTGCAGCGTTAGCAAGGGCTTCTCGGCCGTTAATCCCCATGCATGCACATGATGAACGCCATCGACGCCGGCAATCTCCTCGGTGAGCGTGTTTTTGATTTTAGCCAGATCCACTCCTGCGGGCACGCCCTCCAGCAGAATATGCCCAGACTCCCGCAGCACCTGGTAGGAGCCCCGGCTCAAAATGATGACGATGCCCAACGTCAGAACGGGGTCGGCGTAGAGCCAGCCAAAAATCATGACGGCTGCAGCCGTAAGCATGGCGGCGGCAGATCCAAGCAGATCACCCAAGACATGCAGCGCGGCGCTACGGATGTTGGTGTTACCGCTGGTTGTGTGGAGCAGACGGAAGGCGATTAAGTTAACGACGAAGCCCAAAGTTGCCACCAACAGCGTTGGCCAAGGGTCCAAGGTCTCAGGGTTGAGCAAGCGTTGTATCGCTTCCACGGTAATCCAAACGATGAGTATCACCAGCGTTAGGCCGTTGACAAAGGCAGCGAGCACCTGAAAGCGGTGGTAGCCGTAAGACAGTTGTTGGTCATAGCCGCGTTTGGAAAGATGAGCAGCCCACCAAGCAAGAGCCAAGGCCGTGGCATCTATAAACATATGGCCGGCATCGGCAATTAACACCAAGGCATTGGCCCAAAGACCCACGCCCAGTTCCACGAGCATGAACGAGGTGATTAAAACGCAGGCCTTGCGCAGTGCTGAAATATCCACGTCGGCGTGGTGATGTGTATGAGCCATAAGGCACTGTAACAGCGGGAAATTGGCCCTGCCAGTAGATCACTGAGAAGTATCATCCGGTTACATCGTCAAGGTGCGCTGGCTGTCACCATCCGGTAATCTCAGGCCAAATTGTTCGACAGTAGAGGGGATCGATATGGAACGTATGAGCTTAGAATTTGTCGACCGCGTAGCGGTGCTGAAGTTCAACCATCCGGAAGTGATGAACGCGGTAGGCGGCGTCATGCTCGAGGATTTTGCGCAAGCGATAGCACAGATTAAAGCCCGAGGCAGCGATACCCGTTGCCTGTTACTCACCGGAGAAGGCCGCGGTTTTTGTGCTGGTGCGAATTTGAACGATGACAGTGATAAGCGCCGCAAAGGTGGTGCGGGGGACGGGCTGCGTCATGTTTATCATCCATTGATGTTCGATCTCAGAGGCTTAGACATGCCGATAGTGACCGCTGTCAATGGTGCAGCGGCAGGCGTGGGCATGAGTTTTGCGATGATGGGAGACATCGTTTGTGCCTCTAGGCAAGCTTACTTTTTGCAGGCCTTTGCGCGCATCGGCTTGATTCCCGATGGCGGCGCAACGTTTTTGTTGCCGCGTCTGGTGGGCTGGGGTCGGGCGATGGAACTCTCGCTGTTAGCCGACCGCCTGCCTGCTGATCAAGCACAGGAGTGGGGTTTGGTGAATCGGTTGTTCGATGACCAAGAAACGTTAATGAGCGGGGCCATGGAAGTTGCCAACCGCCTCGCTAACGGCCCGAAATCGTTGTCGTTGATTCGCAAGGCTTATTGGAAAACCTGGTCAAATTCCTACGAGCAACAATTGGAGCTGGAGTCCGAGCTACAAAATGAAGCTGGATCCAGTGCTGACTTTAAAGAAGGCGTTAGCGCGTTCTTGCAAAAACGTGACGCGCAATTTACGGGCGGCTAGCCACTAAAACACTTTGGAGAGGGAAAGACATGACAGGAACATTAGCGGGCCGAGTGGCCTTGGTTACAGGTGGCGGTCGCGGTGTTGGTCGCGGTATTTCAATGGCGCTGGCGGCAGACGGTGCGACAGTCGCTGTGAACTACCGCCGAGACAGTGAGGCGGCGGAAGAAACCGTGGCTGCGATTGTTGCCGCCGGCGGTAGGGCCCAAGCCTATCCCGCGTCGGTAGATGACTACGAGCAAAACGCCGAGATGGTCGCGGCTATTGAAGCCGATCACGGCGCTATCGGCATACTGGTGAATAACGCGGGTATCGCCAGTCGCGGCCAAAGCGTGGAACAAACCGATCCGGCAGAACTGCAGCGGGTTGTCGCTACTCACGCATTCGGCCCCCATTACCTGAGCAAGTTGGTAATCCCAAAAATGCGCACCTTGGATCGTGGCGATATCGTCATGATTTCCAGCGTGGCCACCCGTTCTCTGAGCGGCTTCGGAGCACCGTACAATATGGGGAAAACCGCCATGGAAGCCTTGGCCTATACGCTGGCGAAGGAGGAGCGACCAAACGGTATTCGTGTGAATATCGTTGCTCCGGGCTTGGTGGATACTGACATGGGGCAACGGCTGATGAACGCCCTCCAAGGCGTGGAAGACATTCGCACGCTGGATGACAGCATGCCCTGGGGCCGAGTTTGCCAGCCTGAAGATGTGGCTAACGTCGTGCAGTTCCTAGTGAGTGACGCCAATTCTTATCTGACCGGCGAGCGGCTCTACTGCGACGGGGGCGGTCAGGATATGTCGCGTCGCTAGTCGCGGCCCGAGTTCAGCGTTGCCCCAGAGCGAATTCAGGCAAGTGCTTCGATGTGCGCTGTGGCGGATAGGGCGAGAGCGTTTAAGTCGTAGCCGCCCTCTAGCGTAGAAACGACGCGGCCCTGCGCGTACTGATCTGCCATGGCGACAATAAATTGGGTTACCCAACGGTAGTCATCCTCCACGAGGCGGATGTCTGCTAGCGGGTCATCAAGGTGAGCATCGAAACCGGCGGAAATGAAAAGGATGTCCGGCTGATGTGCTTCGATTGCGGGCAGCCAGTCGCGCTCAATGGCGGCACGGAACGCCAGTCCGTCGCTGCCAGCCTGTAAAGGCGTATTGACGATGTTGGGCTGCACTAAGTTGTCCAGCCGGTTCGGGTAGTGGGGCGACTGGAAGCTGGAGCAGACCAAAATCTCTGGATGGTGCCTGCAGATATCCACGGTACCGTTGCCGTGGTGAACATCAAAATCGAGCACTGCGACTCGCTTCACCTCGCTGTGATCAAGGGCAGCGATGGCGGCTATGGCGACGCTGTTAAAGAGACAGAACCCCATGGCACTGTCGTGTTCCGCGTGGTGGCCCGGTGGCCTAACCGCGCAGAAAACTCGCCGCTCGAGACTGTTCAAAACCGTGTCCATGCCAGCGAAGACTGCGCCTGCGGCGAGCCGGGCAGCACTGATGCTGGCAGCACTCATCCACGTATCCGGATCAAGGGGCAACAAGCCTTCTTCGGGCTGGGAGGCCAGCAGGAAATCTATGTGGGATTGACTGTGTGCTGCAAGAATCCGTTCATTAGGGATCGGTCCGGGCTCGATCATTTGAAAATCTTGAGTAATGCCAAGGCGCTGCCAATGATTCATCAAGTGAACCAGCCGCTCGGGTCGTTCGGGGTGTCCGTCCATGACCAGATGATTGAGGTATTCCGGATGGGTATAAATCCGCATGATGTTCCCGAGTTGCAAGGTCGTAACGTAGGCTACCGGAGTCCTGCCGCTGCGCCTACAGACCAGTGGGAGTGTTATTCTGGGTTTTTGCGATGGACGGGTGCGGACCAGTGCGGTCGGCCGAGGAGAGCTGGTTGAATACATTGGTGCTTTTTCTGCGTACGGCGATCGCTGGCTGTACGGGTGTGATGGTCTGGATTCTTATGCGTGATTCCCTTGGCTCGGAGCAATCCGTTGCGACCGCAATCGTGCCCGTATGGGTTGCGGGGTTGGTGGGGGGCGTGGTGAGTGCGTTGTTTGCGCCTCGTCAGGGTATTACTGTTGCGTTTACGACCGGGGTCATCACGGCGCTTTTGTTTCTGGCTTTTCGCCACGTCTACCTCGGTATGCCGCTGGGCGGCGACAAGCTGCAAACCCTCTGGCCGATGTGGTTTCCCGTGGCCTACTATCTTGGCGCTTTTGGTTACTTAACGGTGTTACAACGCGTGTATCGGCAATAAAAGGCCGGATGAAGAGCGAATTACGGATAAGTCATGCAACACATCATCAATCTATTACGCGCCGATCAGCGCATCTATGTCGCTGGCAGCAGCAATGAACCTACCGGCCTGCTGAACGCTCTGGCTCAATGTGATCTGCCCGAAAACTTGCAGTTCATTCAGTTTCCGCTGCCCGGCCTGAACCAAACCGACTTTACGCAATGGAATGATTCGGCCTCGGTCACGACGTTTTTCATGTCATCCGCACTAGCGGCGGCAGATGCGGGCAGGGTGCATTATTTGCCGATGCAAATGCGTACAACCTACGACTACTTAGGGTCGAATGTTGACGTCTACCTTTTGCAGGTTGCCTACGATTACCAAGGCCGGCTGCGGGTTGGCCCGAACGTGGATTTTCACGACAGTGTGCTCGCTCAAGGGCCCACAGTAATTGCCCAGCTTAATCCAAACGTGGTTGCCCCGGCGGGCTGTCCGCTGATCAACCCGACGCTGATTGACGCTATCTTTGAGAGTGACGTATCCGCCCCCGCACTGACGCCGCCAAAAATTGATGCTGCCGCCAAAGAGATAGGCTGTTTGGTGGCAAGTTTGATCCGTGATGGCGACTCTCTGCAAACAGGGATTGGCGCCATTCCAGCGGCCATTTTAAGCCAGCTGAATGACAAGAATGATCTGGGTATGCACGGCGGGCTCATTGATGATGGCGGCATGCAGCTGATCGAAAACGGTAATCTGACCGGCGCACGGAAAGCGCTGGATACTCACAAACATGTGACGGGTATGGCGCTGGGCAGTGCTGAGCTAATGACTTGGCTGGCCGGGCGTCATGATGTGGTGTTTCGCGGAGCAAACCACACCCATGAAGTCAGCGCCATTCGGCAACTGGACGGATTCGTCTCTGTTAATTCGGCGGTGGAAGTAGACGTGTTCGGACAGGTGAATGCGGAAATGGCAGGCGGCCGGCAGATCTCTGGCACCGGTGGCAGCGTCGACTTCATGCGTGCCGCAAAAGCGTCCAAGGGCGGCAGGTCTATTGTCGCCATGAACGCCACCGCCCGGGGCGGCACTGTGTCGCGCATTGTGCCCAAGGTAGAAATGGTGACGGCGTTGCGTACGGACGTAGACACGGTGGTCACCGAATACGGGGTGGCGCAAGTCAAAGACTTACCGAATCAAGCGCGGGCCGAGGCGCTGATCAACATCGCGGCGCCGCAGTTTCGCGACGAACTCAGAGCAAGCCTTTAAGTTTGATCCGGCGCCAATTGCAGTAAAAAGAAGGCATATTCCTCGGCCAGTTCTTCAAGGGCGGTGAAGCGCCCAGATTGACCACCGTGACCCGCGCCCATATTCGTTTTTAACAACAACACGTGACTGTCGGTCTTGGTGTGGCGCAGCTTCGCCACCCATTTGGCAGGCTCCCAGTAGGTCACTCTTGGGTCGTTTAGTCCCGCCGTCACCAACATGGGTGGGTAGTCTTGGGCACTGACCTGATCCACAGGTGAATAGCTACGGATGTGGTGAAAGGCTTCGGCGTCCTCGATGGGATTGCCCCATTCCGGCCATTCCATGGGGGTGAGGGGCAAATCCGGATTCAGCATGGTGGTGAGCACATCCACAAAGGGTACGTGGGCAGCGACGGCACCAAACAGCTCCGGAGCTTGATTGATGACCGCTCCCATCAGTTCGCCGCCGGCGCTACCGCCACCAATGGCAATCTTGCCGGCCTGTGTATGGCCGCTGGCAATCAAGTGTCTGGCACAATCGACGAAGTCGTTAAAGGTATTGGTTCGTTGCGCCAGCTTGCCTGAGGTATACCAGTGGTAGCCCAAGTCGTCGCCACCGCGAATGTGGGCGATGGCAAAACTGAAGCCTCGCTGCAGCAGCGAGATCACATTGCTGGAAAAACTCGGAGGAATGGCATGCCCGTAGGCGCCGTAGCCGTACAGGTAGACCGGCGCGCTGCCGTTCACTGGCGTGTCTTTGTGCCGTACTAAGCTCATGGGCACCAAGCTGCCATCGCGCGCAGTGACTTGCAGACGCTCGCTAACGTAGTCTCCGGCGTCATAGCCGCCGGGGATTTCCTGTACCTTCAATGAGGTGAGCTTGCCCTGCCGCCAGTTGTAGTCGTAAACGGTATGGGGAGTGACCATGGACGTATAGGCGATGCGTAATGTGTCGGTGTCGTAAGTCGGGTTGGTGCCCAAATCCAAGCTGTAGGCAGGCTCCGGAAAGTCGATTTGGTGGGTGCCTGCCTCATCAATAATCTGAATCTGATCAAGGCCATCAATACGCAGGCAAACCACGGTGGCTTGGGCAAAGGCGACATGGCCCATAAGGTAGTGCCTGTCATCACCGGCCAGCATCGCCTGCCATTGGCTCTCGTCGGGTGCGTTCACCGGGGTTTCAAACAAGTCAAAATTGGCCTGCTGTCGATTGCTGCGAATGATCAAACGACCCGATACGGCGCTGTCGCCCTGATGATCCACATCGTATTCATGGCCCGAGCGACGCGGGGCAATGAGGGTTGGGCGTGCCAGTACATCATCTCTTGGCACGAATCGCACCTCACTGGTGATGTGGTCGCCGGCGCTGATAAACATGAGCTGTTCGGATTGCGACAGTCCAAGGCCGACGAAAAAAGACTCGTCGTGCTCCTCGTACAGCAGCGTGTCATCACCGGTGGTCAAGTCCCGAAAAAGAGCCTTGTCAGGCCGCCACTGTTCATTGACCAATCGGTAGGCAAAGCCGGTGTTGGATGCATTCCAAACAACGCTGCCCGCGCAGTTTTCAATGGCCGGCGTGAGTTCGTCGCCGCTGTCGATCTCGATGACTTTCAACGTAAATCGTTCGCTACCGTTGCTATCGGTGCTGAAGGCGAGTTTGCTGCCGTCCGGGCTGACGGCTAACGCACCGAGACGAAAGTACTCGCAGTCGGCAGCCAGCGCATTTTCATCCAACAGGGTTTCCCAGGCCCCAAGCTGTGGGGCTGTAGGCTGACGAAGCCAGACGCGGTATTGGTCGCCAGCCCGAAAACGCCACCGGTAGCGGTAGCCGTTTTTTTCGTAGGGCACGCTTTCGTCCTGTTCGGGCTTGCGCGACTTGAGCTCTTCAAACAGCGTTTGTGTCAGACCTTGATGGGGTTCAAACCACGAGTGGAAGTAATCGTTTTCAGCCTCTAGGTAGGCAAGCACATCGGGATCATCAACCTGCGGATAATTCGGGTCTTGCAGCCAGTAATAGTGGTCCTCTAAGTCGACGCCATGATAGCTGTGGCGGTAGGGGCGTCGCGGTGCGATTGGGGCTGGAGTTTCGCGCATAGGGGATTGTCATGCCAAGTTGTCGGGCCGGTGAGCATTCATCAGCTGTTAAAGGATTGCAATTGCACGCAGTTCTCCCAGTTGGGACTTCCAAGTCAGGCCTGTGCAGGGGAAGATGGTGAGAGATGAATGATCAGGAGGATTTCGATGGCCCATCTACCGCCGGTCGATATGCAGGATCTGGACGAACTGAAGCCGATTCTGGCCATGTCTGAAGCCACCATGGGGTTCGTGCCCAATAGCGTCCGCACCATGGCGCATATGCGTCAACTGCCCGCTGCATTTTCAGTGTTATTCGGCACCGTGATGGGAGCAGATGTGAAGACACTGCTCAAGACCATGATCCAAGTTGCACCGGAGCAAAATGCGCCAGAGGAAAATTTGCCCGCAGATTTGCTTCAGCTGGTCGCTTACTGCGTGAGTGTCAGCGCGGGATGCCGATACTGTCAGGCGCATACAGGCCATAACACGGAGCGCATGAGTGCAGCCCCGGATGCCCAAGCCGAAAAACGGGCTCAGGTGCTTAACTTTGAGGATGCGGCGTGTTTCAGCGAAGCGGAACGCGCGGTTATAGCCTTGGCCCTTGCCGCAGGCGAAGTACCCAACGGGGCAGCGCAAATGCACTTTGACGCGCTGGGCAAACACTTCACGGCGCGTCAAATCACCCAGATTGTGGCGGTGATTTCCGCCTTTGGTTTTTTGAACCGGTGGAACGATACCGTGGCGACGGCTTTGGAAGAGGTGCCGACAACCTTTGCTGAACGTGAGCTGTCCTCTGCTGGATGGCAGCTTGGTAAACACGGTTAACGTTGATGTGTGGCAGACTCAACATACAGGCCACCCAGCTGACGAAACTGCTGATGGCCATATTGCAGGAAGAGTATCCCGGAGCAGACAACCCGAATGCAGCGCCTACCGAAACATTGCCGGTGCTGCGAGCGGGCAGTGACGGGGAAATCGAGTGCGTGCTGATGCGCTGGTGGTTAACGCCGAGCTGGTCTGAGGGACCGTCTACCCGCTACAGCATGTTTAACGCCAAGGCAGAAACCGCGGCCCAAAGTCCGGCTTTTCGCGGTCCTTTTGCGACCCAACGTTGCGTCGTTCCCGTATCAGGTTTTTACGAATGGCAGCGGCGTGCAGGACATAGGCAGCCGTTTTTGATTTGTGATCAGGCCCAAGAGGGTCTGTTGCTCGCGGGTTTGTGGGATGCCTGGCAGCCGCGAGGCAGCGCGGGTGAAACGGCAGAGCTTTTGAGTTTCACCTTGCTGACGACCGCTGCGCATCCGAGCTTGGACGGCCTGCATCATCGCCAACCAGTTTTTTTGCGCCCCGAGCAGGCTGTCCAATGGTTAGACCCACAGGTTGAGACCGAGGCGCTAACGTCGCTGTTAGCATCAGAACTGCCGGTGCCATTGCAGCTGACGCCGGTCAGTAGCGAAGTAAATAGTGCTCGTAACAAGAGCCCGCGCTGTTATTACCCCGTGGGTAAGGCGCAATTTGTCAGTGCCGAGGCAGCGTTCTCGGTTGATTCTGTGAACACCAATCAATCCCAAGAACTCGTCAAGCAGGAGAATATTTTTGTTGATACGTAAAGGACTTTGGTCAGCAAAGGGCAGCGTCGTCTACGAGGGCAGCAGTCTTGGCGTGCCGCTGGAAGTAGATCTGGAGGTTGTGGAAGATCAGGACGGCATAACCCTTACCGGGAATTTGGAAGGCGCCGCTCAAGGCAACGTTTCCGTTCGTATCGGGGCCGATGAGCAAGGCACTTACGTCTTGGATGCCCGGGTTGGATCTTTCGCCCTAGATGGCATTGCCAAGCTGGAGAGTGAGCCAAACGTTTGTTTACTTTGGAACGAAGGCCAAACCCAGTCCGCCACTGCGAATCTCTTTGTTGTCGATACGGGTATTGGGTGTCGCGGCTTCTTTCGGGAAGCGGGAAAAATCGTGACTTGGGAAATTCTGTTCCGTCCGACTCAACAAGTGGTGTCAGGAGACAACGTCGTGTCGTTAATGCGCAGACGCTAAACGGTCGCCGAGCGGTTGCTAAGCAGGCAGCGTCAAATACGGGGTGACCAACTGCGCACTTTGTTCGGCCAAAACAGTTTGTAGCGCGTTGGCGTCTGCTTCCGCGAAGATCAGCCGCTCGCCGGCGCTGTTGGCAATGCAATACAAGGTATGGGCCATGAGCTGGATGTCTACATCCGGGCCCAATCGGCCGGTGCCCTGTGCCTGCCGCAACAATTGGTAGTAATAGCTATCGCCGCTTTGATCGACAAGTTCCAAAATGTTGGCCCCGCTGTAGGTGCCGTCACCGTCTAGGGTGAAATAGCTGCTGATCAGTCTCCACCACTGGGGATCTGCAGCCTGAATCGCGTTGAAGCGAGCGGCGTTTATCTCATTGATGCTTGATAATAAATCGTCTTCGTAACGTTTGATGATGTTCAGCATGTCTTCTTCCGGTCCGACGTAGGTTTCAACGATCAGCGCTCGTACGATTTCTGCCTTGGAAGGGAAATAGTTGTACAAGGTTTGATAGCTGACCTGTGCCGCTTCGGCAATCTGTCGGGTGGTTAGGGCCTGCCACGCTGACTCAGCAGCTAGCGATCGCGCCGCATTCAAAATGGCCAACCGGGTTTTCTGGCGATTGATCTGCCTGAGGGACATGAGCACATAAAATGTTGGATAAAGTCCAAAATTAGATCATATCCAGATTCTTTGCAATTACTTGAAGCGCTGGCTAGTCTTGCTATGCATCGGCAATAACCTCCGCGAGACACAGTATGACGAGACAGACTTTGCACATGTCCTTGGTTTGGCAGGCCGTGATTTGTGTGGTCCGACGGTTGATGCTGCTAAATCTGGCGCTCCTAACCTTGCCGTGCTCGATCCAAGCCAGCGAAAAACTTGATGTTGTTGCCTTAGTCGCCGGATCCATTGATCAAACCCGCGGTCTGTCGTCCTTCGCGGAAATGTCCATGCTCATCAAACGCCCGAGTTGGCAGCGCAAGTCCACGTTGAAAGCGTGGACTCGGGGACGTGAGGACGCACTGATTCGGTTTGTTGCGCCCGCGCGAGATGCGGGTAATGCGTTGCTCAAGCAGGGCGAACGTATGTGGACCTACACCCCAAAACTCAATAAAAGTATTCGGCTGCCCGGGGGCATGATGTCGCAAAGCTGGGCCGGTTCTGATTTTTCCTACAATGACATGTCACGAAGCGACAAGTGGTTGCGCGATTACACCCTAGAACATGTCGGAACAGATCGAGACCTGGGCTTTGCGGTATACGTGGTCGATGCGATACCGCGTGAAGACGCTGCAGTGGTTTGGGGCAAAGAGCAGCTGCGTATCCGCGAAGATCTTGTTCTGCTTGAACTGACCTATTTTGATCAAGACATGCAGCCGGTGCGGCGCATGGAGTCATTGGCCGTTGGCGAGTTGAGCGGTCGCGTTATGGCGACCCGCATGCGGATGCAGGATGTGGATAAGCCGGACCAATATACCGAGCTGGAATACCTCGACATGGACTTTGATGTGGACGTGCCGGACCGCATGTTCACGCTATTTTCGCTGCAGTCGGGACGCAGTCGTTGATACGGCTGGCTTGGCGCAATTTGCAGCGCAATGGAGCCCGCACGTGGCTAACTGCGGGTGGCATAGGTTTTTCCGTGATGCTCGTGTCGTTCGCCATGAGTCTGCAATCCGGCAGCTACGAAATCATGATCGATTCTGCGACTCGCTATTTTACTGGGCACGCGCAGATCAGCGAAAAAAGTTACGTCGATCAGCCTCGGCTCGACCGCACCATCGAGAACGTTCAGGCCTTGCAGACTGCATTGTCAGCCATTGACGGGCTGACGGTCTCTCCGCGCGTGCAGGCCTTTGCCGTGGTGTCCATGGGAGAAAAGTCGCTGGGTGGCATGGTCGTTGGTGTGGACTTTGCAACTGAGCAAAAGCACCTCGACATTTACGACAATGTGGTCGAGGGGAATGTGCCCACGCAAGCCGATCAAGCTCTGATCGGGGCGTCTATGGCGCGTAATTTGGGTGCGGCGGTTGGCGATGAAATAGTGGTACTGGGGAGCGGCAAACAGGGCGCCGTTGCGGCTGCTGTATTTGTCGTTTCAGGCATCGTAGAGTCCGGGCAAACCGCTTTGGATCGCACGCTGGTGTTTGCGCAGGTCGCTGGAGTAGCCGAGACGTTCTATTTGCAGGATGAAGCCCATATGTTGCTTTTGATGGTGGATGACCTATCCCAACTCACATTGATTGCTACGCAGATCGAACCCTTGCTACCGGAGCAACTCACGCTACAGACATGGCAGCAATTGATGCCGCTGATTGAACAATCCATTGAGATGGATAAGGCTGGGGGATACCTCTTCTACTCGCTGTTGCTGATCTTGGTTACCTTCGCTGTGGTGAACACCTTTGTCATGGTGCTTTACGAGCGCACAAGAGAGTTTGGTCTGTTCATGGCCTTGGGCATGCGTCCTTGGCAGGTCATCGGACAGGTTCAGTTTGAAGCTTTGCTGCTCAGTTCCTTGGGCGTGGCGCTGGGCCTTGGGTTGTCCTATCCACTGATCAACTATCTGACGGGCGTTGGCATTCCCTTGGATCAGATGGGTGGTGAAGAAGCGGTTCAGCAGATGCAGATGGGTACGATAGATCGTATCTACCCTAGGGCGACTTGGAGCAGCATGGCGACAGCTCCCCTTGTGATGATGGTTGGTACCCAACTCGCGGCCTTGGTCAGCACTGTGCGTGTTCGGAGCATCAACCCCGTTACTGCTTTGCGGGTGGAATAACCCCATGATCAGTTCCTCTTTGTTCAGCACGTTGGCCATGCTCTTCAATTTGAGCTTGCGGAATATAGTGCGCTATCGACGCCGCAACTTTTTTCTGTTCGCGGCGATCGCCGTCGCCGTTGGCGGAACAACGTTATCCAATGCGCTGATTCGCGGCTGGCAGGTGGATATGCTGGAAACCGCCGTTGCTGGACTGACTGGCCACATCAAGCTGCAGGCGCCGGGCTTTGCCGATGACCCAAGCCTGCAAAATGCCTTTTCGTCGTTGACCCCGATTGCCTTGGGTGAGGAGGTCCCGATTCTGGGGTTTGCCCAGCGCATTAACATTCCCGCGGTGATCAGCAGTGAGCGTGAGACTCGCGGTGTGGCCTTGGTTGGTGTCGACCCGGCCAACGAGGGGATCTCTCTCTACAGCGATTTCGTTATTGAGGGCGAGGACTTGAGCGGGCCCGCCGACGGACGTCTGCTGATCGGCAAGGCCTTAGCAGAGACTCTGCAAACCCGCGTAGGACGCCGGGTAGTAGTTATCATGGAGGGGGCTGACGGCAAAAGTCGCGAGCGCGGCTATCGTATCGCCGGAGTTTTCGATGCGCCGATGAAAATTTCCGAAGAGCTTCTGGTGTTCACTGGCCTGCAAGCCATGCAGGCCGCGCTTAGCAGCGCCGAACTCAGTAGGCCAATTACCGAGCTGTCGCTGGTACTGCAGGCGGAAGAGGATCGTGTCGTTGCCCAGCGCGAGCTGGCTGCACAGCACCCGCAGCTGGTCGTCAAGGACTGGCGGGAGATGCAGCCTCAGGTGGCTGAAATTGTTGATCTTGTCGACGCGACGATGGCCATTTGGTTTTTCTTGATCATGAGCGCCCTGACCTTTGGCTTAGTAAATACCCTCATTGCGACGGTCATGCAGCGCACACGTGAACTTGGCATGCTGCGAGCCCTCGGCATGAACCAACGTCTGGTGCTGATCCAAGTAGTGATGGAATGCGTCGGCATTATGGTGGTGGGCGTCATCGCCGGGCTGCTGCTCGGTGTGGCCATGGTGTTTGGTCTTGGCGATGGCATTGATTTGTCGGCCTTTAGCGAGAGTGTAGAGGCCTTTGGCATGAGCACCCTATTGAAACCTGTGCTGACTCTGGAGGACCTGCTGTTATTTGGTGGTCTGAGTGTACTGGTGGGTTTCTTCGCCAGTTTTTTCCCAGCCAGACGAGCCCTGAAAATTTCCCCGCTGATGGCGATGAATCGCTAGATGTCTCCGCGAGAGCAGACAAGACCAGACGAGAACAGATGAGAGCAAAATGACGGAATCGGAACAAACTAAATCCACAGCAAAGCCGGTGGTGGCTTGCCAAGGTGTGCAGCGTATTTACCAGCAGGACACGGTACCGGTGTATGCATTACGGGGCGCCGATCTGACCATTAACCCCGGTGAATTCGTCAGCCTGGCCGGGCCGTCCGGCTCGGGCAAATCAACCTTGCTCAATGTCATTGGTGGCCTAGACGGATTTGATGCCGGTAGCGTGGTCGTTGGCGGCGTCGACTTGGGTGGATTGAATGCGGCCGAGCTGGCCGAGATGCGATTGCGCAACGTGGGTTTCGTGTTTCAGGCCTACAACCTGATTCCGGTTTTAACCGCGCGGGAGAACGTAGAGTTCATTCTGCAGCTGCAAGGCACGCCGAACCAAGAGCGCCGCGAGCGCGCCGACACCGCCCTGCAACGTCTGGGTCTGGGTGACTTGGGTGACCGCCGGCCGGGTGAGCTCTCTGGCGGCCAGCAGCAACGCGTGGCGATTGCACGAGCCATTGTCACCGAGCCGGTATTGTTACTTGCCGATGAACCCACGGCAAACCTCGACTCGAAGACGACAGAGGAGTTGCTGGGACTGCTGCGTGATCTGAATCAACAGCAGGGTATGACCATTGTTACCGCGACCCATGATCCCATCGTGATGAGCTATACGTCGCGCCAAGTTGCCATGCTGGACGGCGAAATTCATCAAGACAGCGCCTCCGCGGTATAACGTTTATGAGTCGTGGCGTAGGGTTAATGCTGCTTGCGCTGAACGCAGCTTCGCTGCGGGCAGAACCGGCGGTGGTGATCGGTAGCTTTGCCGACGCGCAAAATGCATCGGCATTACAGATGTCAGCGTCGACTCTGAAGCTTGCGTTGCCGGTGCGCGATATCCGCACCGTGACCTACGAGGGCGTCGAGGGGTTGCTGCATCGCGTGGTAGTAGTGCCTCTGGATTCATCTCAGACGCCGGAACTGCGGCAGGCAGTGCAAGAGCTGGGGTATGCCGGCGCTTGGGTTGCCGACGTGACGATAGACGCGGAAGAATCCTATCGCTCTCTGGAACCGCCTTCCGCCACCCGGTCACCGGATACCTTGAATACCCCAGTTTCGGTGGAGACTGGGCCGGCGATGCTGCCGCTTTATCGTGACAAGGCTGCGCGGTCAGATTTCGATGCGCTGCCAACACCTCGGTCCCGGTTCAAGGGAGATACGTCTCTCACGTTTCGGCTGAAAGCCTTTGCCAGTGCGAGCACTGTGCCAAGTACCGACGTCTATCGCGAGCCTCTCAGCAATCGCCGCAACGACAGTTCCGCTGATCTGCGCAGCATGTTGCAGCATGACGTTGGTTCTTGGTCCTTTGAGGCGGCGCATACGACAGTGGTGCTGCATAGCGATGCCATCATGCTGGGACAGACCACCGCGGGAGCAGAGCAGGTGGTCGTTAGCGATGACCTGCGTTTGCTGAATCTGGCCGATGATCTAAACGATGGACAGCGGCATCGGACCCTGCATCGACTGGACCGCTTGAACGCTCAGTGGCGTTCCGATCACTGGGCCGTCACGGTAGGCCGGCAGGCGGTGAGTTGGGGCAGTGGTATCGTCTTTCAGCCGCTAGATCCCTTTAATCCCTTTGCGCCAACCGCAGTAGACCGGGACTATAAGGCCGGTGATGACCTTGTGTTGATCGAACGATTGTTTGATAACGGCCACGATGCCCAACTGCTGCACGTGTTTCGGCGTGACAGCTTGGACAGCGTGAACGGTGATGTCGCCAGCACGGCGGCGAAATGGCATGGCTATGCCGGCGTACTCGAATTCGAAGTGATTGCGGCCCAGCACTACGATACCGAATTCATTGGTCTCAGCGGTCGGGTTCCGGTGGGCCCAGCGGTGGTGCGCAGCGATATCGCCATGCGCCGAGGTATTTCCCAAGACGCCTTAAACGACGACTGGGGCGTGCTCGGGCTGATCAATATCGATGTGGCTTTTCCTTGGCGGGGCCGCACCGTGTACGCCTTTGCTGAATACTTCCATAATGATTTTGGTTTAGCGGAACTGCCGACACCGCTGACTACGTTGCCAGCGGATTTGCAGGCCGGTCTGGAACGCGGCGAGTTCTTCAATCTGATGCGAGACTATCTGGCCGTCGGCGGCACATTCGAGTGGCACCCGTTGCTGACCCAACAGCTCACGGTCATTACCAATCTTCACGACAGCAGCAGTCTGCTGCAAATGCAGTTCGCCTACGATGTGGGTCAAAACCAAAACATGCAGCTGGGCTGGATTGGCTCCACCGGCGGCAGCGGGGACGAGTTCGCGCCCATAACCGTCGGCGTCATGCCAACCGGCCAGTCGCTCACCCAAGGCGGTGGTGACCGGGTGTACCTGCGCTGGGCGGGGTATTTTTAGCCCCTTAGGCGGACACCGGCGGCTCCGATTCCACCATAGTGAGAACCACGTCATCCGGTATGCTCATGGAGGCTTCGTAGTGCCCGGGCGGGTAGTTGGTCATATGCGGGCCTGTGGACGTTTCACCAATGGCTGGCTGGGCAACGCTGCCGCCACTGCCCGGGAAGGCTGCGGGGTTTTTATACCGTTCCAGTTCTTCCTCTGAAATGCCTGCCAAGGCAACCACTTCTGGATCAATCCATTGCGCGTTGTTGATGGGCTCCGATGAGTAAGAAAGTTCCAGCGACAGATTTTCCGGGCCGGCAAAGTACATACTGACGCACATACCATGATCCATGGGACCAAGCACCGGCACGCCCTTGGCGCGTAGCCGGTCGCGCATGGCCATCATCTCGTCGTGATCTTTCACCTTCAGTGCCAAGTGCTGCATGGTGCCCGCGGCGCTGTTGGCTCCGGGATTACCCGCGTGGGTGACCCCCATTTGCACCTCAATGCCCTCAATTTCTGGATTGCAGACGAAGGCGATGGAGCTTTCGTCGTTCAGGCGTAGAAACCCATGCCAAGTATTTTCCACACCGTGCATCCAGTACAGAGCCTGCAGTTCCATGCCAAGCTTGTCGGTAAAGAACTCTATTTGGCTTTTCATGTCGGCAGTGCACAACGCAAGGTGGTGCAGGCCTTCAACTTTGTTACTCATATGATTTCTCCTGCACGACTGTGCTCTAGCTCACCGTCGGTTTCGCCGATGCGTCCGCGGCCGCCATGTTGGCTTTTTTAGCCTCCATCAGCTGGGGTACCAAGCTGTCGAGTTCTTCTACGCTCCACACGCCTTCAGACTTTTTGAACTGCTTGATAATGCGCGGCTGCTGCATGATGGCGATACCGCCGCGAGCAGCGTGGAAAATTTCGGACGTGATGCCAGCGGATTCTTCACCGGCCAACCAAGCACAAATCGGTGCAATATGTTGCGGGCCGCCGGCTTCCATATCCGACTCTTCGACGGTTTCGCCGCGGTTTTCTCGCAGCGGAATGGTCATGCGCGTTAGCGCACCCGGTGAAATGGTGTTGCTGGTGCAGCCGTACTTGGCCAGCTCCAGTGCCATCACCCGTGAGAAGCCGGCAATGCCTGCCTTGGCGGCAGCGTAGTTCGCTTGGCCGAAGTTGCCGAACAAACCGGATACGCTGGAAAAATTAATGATGCGACAGCCGGTGCGGTTTTCCGCCCGAATGTAGTTGGCGAAGGGGCGGGTGCAGCAGTAGTGACCCTTTAAGTGCACGGCGAGCACCGCATCCCAATCGGATTCTTCCATTTTGAAAATGGTGCGATCGCGCAGAATGCCGGCATTGTTAACCAAGATGTCCATGCCGCCAAAGGCGTCAATGGCGGTTTGTATCAGGCGCTCGCCGCCAGCCACGTCGGCAACAGAGTCCGTGTTGGATACCGCTTCACCGCCAGCAGCTTTGATTTCTTCGACCACCTCGTCTGCGATCGTGGCGGAGCCGGTGCCATCTGTGTTGGCTCCCAAATCGTTCACCACAATTTTGGCTCCCTGAGACGCCATCAGCAGGGCAATCTCACGCCCGATGCCGCGGCCCGCGCCGGTAATTACCGCTATCCGATCCTGTAATCTCTTCATACGCCTCTCCCCTCTAAACTAGACCTTCAGATACTATGACATGTTTTAACCGCAGTGCAGCCTATGAACAATCACTACAATCAGCCGGACGATACTTTTGGCGATGCCACCGCGCGCATGACTCGCGCCATTTTTTCTGAGGGCGTGGATCGGGCAGTGCTGCTGATGCGCCACTCGGCCAGAGAGTATCGTCGTGATATTCATGATCTGGATAATCCGCTGACTGATGAAGGACGAGCACTGGCCGCTCGCTTCGGCACCCAGCTACCGGACGTTAATCTGCGCGGGTATTCCAGTCCGGTAAAACGCTGTACCGATACCGGCACCTTGGCCATTGGCGCATCCAGCGCCGCCAGTCGGGGCGGTGTGGTCAGTCGGGTGCGTGATGTCGAAGCGTTCGGGGTTTTTTACGCACTGGACCAGATACGCATGTGGAAGGGCCTGCGTGACGCTGGGGGCCTTGCGAACTACGTTGGTAGCTGGTTCGCCGGTGATGTGTCTCAGGCTGCCATGATGAACCCCCACCGAGCCGTCGCCATGGTGCTGGAAGTCATGCTGGATAAGCTGCGAGCGCCAGCGACGGAAGCCGGGCAAAGCCAATTAGATCTCTGTGTGACCCACGATATGACCATATTTACGATGCGGCATGGTGCTGGATTGGAGCCAGTAGATGCGGAGGATGTCAAGTTTATGGACGGTCTGATCATGTTCGAGAGGAATGGCAAAGTGTACTTTGCCAGTCAGCACGGCGGCGTGGTGGAAGTCGACGACGCGCTGATGGCCTACAGCCGATAGCCTCAACCGTTTCCTTGCAGTTCTTCTAGCTCGATCCAGCGTTCTGTTGCCGTGTCGAGTGCCTCTTGGGAGGCGGCTAGGCTGTTGAGTATGGGTTCGGTAACGGAAAATTCCTGATTGTAAAAACTTGCTGCACTGGTTTGTTCCGTCAGCTCCGCGACTTTGGCTTCGAGCTCGGCAATGGTGTCTGGCAGCGCATCGAGCTCGCGCTGAAGCTTGTAGCTGAGTTTCTTTTTTGAACTGGCGGGTTTGTTTGGCGCGACAGGCTCAGGTTCGCTGCTCGTCGCGGGTTCCGCGGCGGCTTCGCTGGTCTCGACCCATTCTCCCGGGCGCTGTTCCAGCACCGCCAGCTGACGCCCGCGACTGGCCCAATCGCTGAAACCGCCTTGGTATTCAATCAAACGATTGTTCTCCTCAAACACCAAGGTGCTGGTCACCACATTGTCCACGAAGTCCCGGTCGTGGCTGACGACGATCAGGGTGCCGCTGTACTCCACCAGCTTTTCTTCCAGCACCTCGAGCATTTCGATGTCGAGGTCGTTGGTGGGCTCGTCCAGTACCATCAGGTTGTTGGTTTGCGTGAACAGCTTGGCCAGAAGAACGCGATTCACTTCGCCGCCTGATAAATGCTTGATCGCGGTACGCGCCCGCTCCGGCGTGAACAAGAAGCCTTTGAGGTAGCCGATCACATGCCGGTCACTGCCGTTCATGGTGATGTGGTCTTTGCCGTTGGCTACGTTGAAGGCCACACTCTTGTCCCACTCCAAACCGTCCCGCACTTGGTCAAAGTAACCGATGGTCAGGTTGGTGCCGATTTTCACCGAGCCCAAATCGGGTGCTAGCTGGCCCAGCAAAATGCGTAACAGTGTGGTTTTGCCCACGCCGTTGTTGCCGATAATGCCGATGCGGTCGCCGCGCATGATTTTCAGCTTAAAATTGTTAAGTACGGTCTTGCCCTCATAGCCATGGGTGATGGAGCGGGCCTCAATAACTTTGCGGCCAGATTCTTCGCTGGATGCAA
>JAAXKB010000031.1 GCA_012269545.1 Gammaproteobacteria bacterium
ACGGAACACTTCGTAATCACGGTGGGCTAACGCCATAACATGCTTACCCGAGTTTTTATCGTCGACCAAAGGCCCCGAGACCTACTTTTGGACCTTGGTTGTCCGAGCAAGTGTCGGATCATCAAATCTGCAAGTTGCTGGTAGTTCGACCATTCATCTTCAATGTCGAAACAGTCCGGTCCGAAGGTCTGAGCAAAGTCAGCGGATAACTGTGGCAGATAACCGCGCACAAATTCCAGGCCTTGAGGAGTGAAGTCACTTGCATACAGCGTCGCTCCATGAGCTGCAAAAAGCGTCGTTACCTGCCCTTCCTGCAGTCTTACAGAGGACAACTGGTCGGCGCGTTGCTGGGTGAATTCTTGGCTCAGCAGACGATGCTGGGCGCAAAAGGCCAGCAAAAAACCAAGGGGCAGCATTGCTTTATTCAAGGCTCCGGCCTCTTGCAGATAATCGTCTACCGTCGCCACTTCGCTCATCAATTTGTACCTGTTGCCTTATAACGGATAGTCTAAGGCGCGAAACTGGATCGAGCTCGAATACCCCACCCGGATTCTGTGCGCTGCAAAATGTAGAGTGAATTAAACGACACGTAGGCTTCACCCTCTGGGTTGAACCGCGTGAACTGAACCGCAAAGTGCACTTTTTCAGCATCGGCTTGTACGGTGGCGATACTGTCCCATCGGCTGTGCGACCAATTAAAACGTTTGGCGAATGCATTTAGGTCCGTTGCATTGATGAAGCTCTGGCGATCGGGGAAGACAGTCACCCCTCCGCTGGCAACTCGCACATGTGGATAGGTCAGCGTACGCGCAAAATTCGGTACGTCACGACCATTGAATGTGCGCATGAAGTCGTACATCACTTCAAGGGCCTGTGATTCAGCTTCACGCACGTCCGCTGATGCGGATTCCGGCAACAGGTCGAGAGCTATCTCACCGTCTGAGGCAAAGCTCGGCACAGCCAGCAACAAAAGACTGTTCAGCAAAAGAAAAAAATAAATACGCATGCGCTGCTCCTTCTAAGCGGGCTCGTCGCCAGTCAACGTTACCCGATGCATTAAACGGTGTTGCGGAAAGAAATCATTCACAGGTTTGTGTTGAGTTGAGCGGTTATCCCAAATTGCGACAGTTCCCGGCTGCCAGGACAGACGCACTGTGTGCTCTTCCGCCACAACATGACGGTACAGAAAATCCAGCAATGCTTCACTTTCCGCTCCGGGTAGCCCAACAATGTGGGTTGTGAATAACGCGTTAACATAAATTGCTTTGCGCCCGCTCTCCGGATGCGTGCGAATCAGCGGGTGCACCACCGGAGGATTCTCTTCGATGGCCGGAGCCAGTCGTTCCGCGCCACCGGGTTCAGCCAGACTTTCGCGAAAACCATGACGAAAGTCGTTAACCGCCATGAGCGGTAACAGAAACGCTTGCATCTGCGGAGACAGCGTGTCGAAGGCTGCCGTAGCGCTTGCCCACATGGTATCTCCGCCAAAGGGCGGAATGATCTGGCCTTGCAGCAAGGTAAAGCTGGGTGGCTGCTGCATAAACGTCATATCCGAATGCCAAACTTCGATTTTCGACGGATTTTCAGGCGTGCTCTCGAGAATTTGAACATCCGGCGCCTCAGCAACCGTTGCGTAAGCGGGGTGAGCCAGAACGTCACCAAATGCCCGAGCAAAGGCGGAAAAAACGCCCGGGGATTGCTCTTGATCGCGAAAAAACAGCACTTCGTGCTGGACTAAAAGCTCGCGCACGGCGCGATAAATGACGTCGCTGGTGGCAATATCCCGCAGCGACACACCGGTGATAAAGGCACCCAAGGAACCTGACGCTCTGTCAATTTGAATCTGATCGATTGAGGCTGCCAACACTGTCTCCGAGCATGTTGCTCTTTGCGGAGCTAAGATTGTATCCAAGCAGCAGGTCCGACACACCTTTGAAATCATGGAGATAGGTTCGTGCCCATGGGTTAGGCTCTACGGATGGGACGCTACAGACCTCCAGAACCTGAAAAAACCGCCATCAGCACTGCCGAGGGCTTCAGTCGTCTGCAGCAAGAACTAAACTATTTGTGGAAAGAAAAGCGTCCCGAGGTAACTGCTCGAGTAGCGGCGGCCGCGGCCTTGGGGGACCGGTCGGAGAACGCGGACTACATATACGGAAAAAAACAGCTCGCCGAGATCGATAGGCGCATCCGCTACTTAGACAAGCGCATTCGAACCATGAACGTCGTGGACCGTCTGCCCAGCGACAGCAACAAAGTCTATTTCGGCGCATGGGTAACACTGACGTCCGCCAAGGGTGGACAAAGCGCGAGCTACCGACTGGTTGGCCCGGACGAAATTGACGGCAAACCAGAGTACATCAGTATTGACTCACCGATGGCAAAAGCACTGCTTGGAAAAAGCTTGGGCGACGAGATTGCCGTTCTGCAGACGACCACGAGCACTCGCGTTTTGAGTTTTGAAGAGACTGCCGAACCGACAAGCTACCGGATCGACGATATTCATTATGAGAGCGGTTAACGCCGTCTTGTCGACCTAGTCATCAATCGGCTGCAGCACAGGGCTCAAACTGACGCGTTGTTTATGCCTGTGCACCTCTACTTCCCCCTGCTTAGACGAAATTAAATCATCAACAAAGGCGAGTTGGGACAAGCGAGTGGTCAGAGCCAACCAGCCGGCGGCGTCGCCATTTGGCAACAGACCTTGCTCTTGAGAGTCCAACAGTGCCCGCAGCACGATAACGGCAGCCTGCCGATGCGTTGGCTCAGGAGAATCGGAGATTTCGCTTGCCAGCATCCCTTTCCCGATTGGCGCATTCCCACTCGGCAGAAACGATGAGAGTTGCGTTCTAAGCATGGCTATTTGTGGTTCGTTGAGTATAAAACTCAATGCTGAAATCTGCAGGGCGAGCACGTTGGCGCAAACACCTTCCTTACCCCCAAAGTAGTGATAAATCATGCGCTTGTTGATACCAGATTCTGCTGCTATCCGATCAACGCGAACGCCAGCCTCACCATATTGAGCCATGGCTTGGGCTGTCACCTCAATCAAGCGCTGTCGAGTAAGTTCTGGGTTACGCATCGCCCTATGTAACCATTTAGATACTTCGTGTTCAAGAGAACCAGGCCCAGCCTACCGTAAGTATCTATTTAGTTACTTTTGCGCTACGAACAAGCTACCACTCTGCCCAATCCAAAGTTAACCCAGTTCAAGCCCGAGCAGATACTGCTTGGCCTCCAGTCCGCCGCCAAACCCGGTGAGCGCGCCATTACTACCCACTACTCGATGACAGGGAATGAAGATCGCTAATGGATTGTTGCCGTTAGCATTACCAACAGCGCGCATCGCCTTAGGTGAACCAATAGCCTCGGCAATCTGTTTATACGATCGCACTTCTCCGTATGGGATGACGCGCAAAGCATCCAGCACTCGGCTTTGGAATGGCGTAGCTCTCGGAGCTAGGGGCACGTCGAAACATCGCCGCCGACGCCCGAAGTACTCATCTAACTCTCGTCGAGCTTGATCAAAATATGCGTCATGTCGCCGCCACGTGCCGTCAGGCGTCGTTCGGGCTTTTTTACCCGAGGAAAAATAAAGCCCCGTTAACGCATGCTCATTGCCGGTCAACATGAGACTACCAATAGGACTCTGTGCATATGTATAGAAAGTTATCATTGCTCCTTCCGCGTTGTAGTTAGTACTTACTTACTTTTGGTCGCCTGTTCTGCTTAGATGCTTCGCGCCGCAAACCAGCCAGTCGCCAAATGTGCATCAAGGCGTAGGCGCGCCAGGGGCTCCAACATTGCGCCAGTTTCAACGCCCGAGCCGGTGTCGTTTTTAGCTGCTTAAGCACGACCCAATCATTGTGCGGGAACGCATTGACATCTTTGACAACCCGCAAGCGCATATAGTTTTGCGTCCAAGGACCAATACCTTTAATCGCTCCAAGCCCCTCTACAAATGACTCGCAGGCCTGCCCTTCGAGTAACGCATGACCCGTGTCATCGACCCACTTCGCAAGACTCGATATGGCCTTGCCTCGATTGCCGGGCATACCAAGCTCTGCAATTTTTTGGCCTCTAAGTCGATTTGGCCCCGGAAAATCTCCTTCGCCGTACGCCACGATCATGCGATTGGCTAACTCTGTGCCTCGGGCCACACTCACTTGTTGGCCCAATATGGCGCGCACGGCAGTTTCGAATCCGTCCCATGCTCCCGGCACCCTGAGTCCAGGCGCTTCTGCAACGCTTTGTCTGAGGTAATTGGGCGACGCACCGAGCAGGGTTTGATCAATCAGACTTCCGTCCACTCGCAAATCAAACAAGCGAACCACCCGGAGCAGCAATTCATGGGCGGGACCACAGGTCAGCGGCAACAGCACCTGCAGCTCCTGCCCGTGCCGAGACACTTCTAGCCAAACAGACGGTTTACCAGCCTCAGATACTCGGCGTCTGTAGCATCGACCCTGAACTTCTTCGATACCCTGCAGGGCTCGCGCGCCCAGGTAATCAAAGACCCAATCAAAGTGGTAAGCGCCGATTACCGGCAAATCGATGCGGATCGCTGATACCGACGCCCTATGCTGCGATGCGGGCACTTGGTTGCCTCGCAATTGGCTCGGCGACCGGCCAAGCAGACGGCGTGTTTCCGTCAGGAGTTCACCGGGAGCAGCCATACCCAAATGCGCCGCGATATCCGCCGCAACAAGCCGGGTCTGGGTCACCAGACCGTGAATCAGATTGGCGCGTAGCTGATCGTCAAAAGTCAATGCTCTTGATGAGTGCGTATTCATTGCTCAATTATAGCCAATGACACCTTCGAGGGTCGCCATTGGATGTCGCCGCGATCAAAATTCCTTTCTACAATGTCGAAACCATCGAACTTTGACTCGCTGGGGAATTTCTTTAATGTCTGGCTGTTCACAAAATTCTGCCAACCGATAAGAGAGTCAAGAAATGCGCGAAGCGACGTGGGAAGAGCCTTCGGATTTGATCATTGAGCAAATCGAAATTGGGCCAATGCAAAATTACACCTACTTAATCGGCTGTCGCAGCACCCGCGAGGTTGTCTTGGTTGACCCCGCTTGGGACATCGATTCTCTGGTCAGTCACATCAATGAGAAGGATTATAAGCTGACTGCGGCGTTAGCCACGCACTACCACCCCGACCACGTCGGCGGTTCTTTCAGCGGCAATCAGGTAGAGGGCTACGCAAAGTTGCTGGAGACCAACCCGGTGAAACTGTACGCCCACAACTTGGAAGCCGATGGCATCAAAAAGGTCACCGAGGTGTCCGAATCGGATATCGCCCGCGTGGAATCCGGCGACACCTTGCGTGTGGGCAACATTGAAATTGAATTCTTGCATACTCCCGGACACACACCCGGCAGCCAATGCTTCAAAGTAAAAAACACGCTTATCAGTGGCGATACTCTTTTCATCAACGGCTGCGGCAGAGTGGATTTGCCCGGCTCGAACTCCGAAGACATGTACCACAGTATGTGCAAGCTCTGCAGCTTGCCGGACGACACCCTGCTATTACCCGGTCACAACTATGGCCACGTACCTAACGCAACCATGGGTGAAACCAAGAAAATGAATGCCTACCTGCGCATCAACGACCTAGACACGTGGTCGTCGATCATGGGCCACTGATAGGCGTTACGACGCCGGAGCACACTATGACTGAACTGGTTACCTATACCTCTCAACATCACGTTGCGACCATTACCATCAACCGCGCAGATCGAATGAATGCGCTAAATGAAGAAGTGATTCTTGCGTTGCAAGCCGCTTGGCAGCGGCTGGAAAACAGCGACGACCGTGTAGCTGTGCTCACAGCCGCCGGCGACAAGGCATTCTCCGTCGGCGCTGATGTCAAAGACGCTCCAAAGGAAATGTGGCAGGGAGTACCCAGCATTGGCGTACAAACTAGCAAGCCCGTCATTGCGGCGGTCAAAGGTTGGTGCATTGGCGGTTCCTACGTGATCGTGCAAATGTGCGATTTGGTTGTGGCCGCAGATAATACGCGCTTCAAGTATCCCGAGGCCCAACTGGGATTCACCGGCGGTTTGATTGCCAGTGCCGTCGCGCGTATTCCACACAAAGTGGCTATGGAGTTCATGCTGCTGGGCGAAGACTTTGACGCCCATCGCGCACTCGCGTCAGGCATGGTCAACAAAGTCGTGCCAACGGGAGAGGAAGAAGCACAGGCACAGGCATGGGCTAAGATTCTCGCCAATTCGGCGCCACTCGTCGTGCAGGGGTTAAAGGAATTCAGCTTGGCCACATTGAACAAGAGCCCTGCTGAGGCCGGAGCCGTTGCAAGAGAGCAACTGCTCGGCATCAAATTCAGTGATGATGGCGCGGAGGGGCGCAAAGCATTCGGCGAAAAGCGCACGCCTCAGTTCATGGGAAGGTAACGACCGCAGCCCAACCCGCAAAGGACGTCAACGGCCGTCAAACCGCGGCGTCTTTACAACGTCATCGCTGCAAAACAAGCACGAAGTTCCTGCACGAAAAGAGCCGGCTGCTCAAAGGCGGCAAAATGCCCACCGCGATCCAGTTCGTTCCAATACACAATATTCGGATAGCGATGCTCCGCCCAGCGGCGCGGCGTAGCCACAATCTCTTTGGGGAAAATACTGCAGCCGGTCGGTAAAGATACCTGCCGCTCCGCACCACCACCAAACGCCGTGCCAAAACTCTCCCAGTACAATCGCGCTGACGACGCACCGGTGCCCGGCAACCAATAAAACATCACGTTGTCGATGAGTTCCTGCCGGCTGAGCGCGTTCTCTGGATGACCGTGACAGTCAGTCCACTCATAAAATTTTTCGATGATCCATGCGGCTTGCCCCATCGGTGAATCCGCAAGGCCATAACCTAGGGTTTGCGGACGGGTACTTTGCTGTTTGGAATAACCTGCGCCCCATTCGGCGTAGTAGCGCGCGCCAGCCAAGGCCACCTTATCCCTGTCATCGGGATTCGCCAGCGCATCCTTCGGCGCTCCCGCATTAGGCATATTAAC
>JAAXKB010000021.1:0-9662 GCA_012269545.1 Gammaproteobacteria bacterium
ATCTCGCGATGTTGTCGCAGCCTCAACCCGCGAGCACGACATTACGGTAGTAAAAATCGGTCGCAGCCACGTAACCGTCGACGCTGCCGCAATCAAACCGAAGGCCTGAAAATCGGTAGGCCAGCAACTTGCCTGTTTGGGCCAGCGCATTCAGCGCGTCAGTGAGTTGAATCTCGCCTCCGGCTCCCGGTTCGGTGGATTCGATGAAGTCGAAGATATCCGGCGCCAGTATGTAGCGGCCTATCACGGCCAGGTTTGAGGGAGCATCCTCGACTCTGGGCTTTTCCACCATCGAGGAGACACGCAACACGTTGGCGTCGATCTCATCACCCACGACAATTCCGTAGTTGCTCACCTGATCTGGCGCAACATCCATCACGGCAATCACCGAGCAATCGTAGGCGCTTGCAACATCCTGCATCTGTTTCATGACGGGGTCGCCCTCCAGATTCAGGCAGAGATCGTCTGCGAGTATCAGACCGAAGGGCTCGTCCCCGATCAGTTTTCGGCCAGTCAGTACGGCATCGCCCAAACCCCGCATCGCACGCTGCCGGATGAAGGTAAAAGTACAGGCGTCGGTGAGTTCTCTGGTTTGCGTGAGAAAAGACTCCTTAGAAGACCCTGCAATCTGATGCTCAAGCTCAAAATTCACGTCAAAGTAATCCTCCAGCGGTCGTTTCCCCCGGCCGGTGACGATGCAAATATCGGACATCCCTGCAGCGTTTGCCTCCGCAACGCCGAATTCAATCAGAGGACGATTTACGATTGGCAGCATTTCTTTGGGCATGGCCTTGGTTGCAGGCAAAAAGCGAGTGCCGTAGCCCGCGGCAGGAAAGAGACACTTTCTAGCGATCATTGAGACCACCCCGCTGGCAATTTTCCTTTAACGCGTCAAAACGAAAGGCTATTGGTTTCATAAGTTTCCTGTGTTTGTGAAAGAGCTGTCGCGCGACAAACAAGATTCGTGCCACGCTCACTTACCCTTCTTTTAACGGGTGCAATACCCAACCTCCTACAAAACCGAGCGAATTACCTGACTAGAACGACAATGCAAATTCCATAAGCACAAAAATAGTGCGCCACCAAGTAAAAACGCACAACGGTAGTGCGGCCAGGTGAAAATCCTGTGACAAGGCTTGGCAATTGGGGACACCAAGGGTGGCACGTAGTTTGCTGAGCATTCTGCAAGCTACATAGATGCAAGGCATTCATGGGAGTCGGCAGGTTGAACGACATCGAAAATTACAAGAAAAATTTTGCCACCAAGTGGCTCATCTTTACCGACCTAGACGGCACGTTGCTTGATCGGCGCTACGATCTGCACGCAGCTGGAGCAGCGATGGACGCCCTTCACGAACACGGGTGTATTTGCGTGCCCGCGTCGAGCAAAACACATTCAGAGATGATAGAACTGAACAGATATCGAAAGTTTCCGTCACCCTACATCTTTGAAAATGGTGCCGGGCTGTGTTGGCCATCCGCCGCGGAGCCCGAATATCTTGGTCGAGGGGCCGATGAAATCTGTGATCTGCTCGATCACATCCGTGCTGCGCATAATCTGAATTACCGCACGTTCCGACACATCGACTGTACAGAGCTCCAAGCCATCACCGGTCTAAGCGAATCGGCGGCCGCACTCGCAAAACAGCGGACGGGCAGCATGCCATTGCTCTGGGAGGACTCTGACGAGGCACTGGAAACCTTCAGTGAAGCCTTGGGCTTCATTGGACTGCAAATTGTTAAGGGAGGGTCTTTTCACACGGTCCTCGACAATTCCTGCAGCAAAGCCATCGGCATGAAACAAATTGCAGAGCACTTTGTGCGAGGCGAGAACGCGCCGATTCTCGTTTCCTGCGGCGATGCTGAGAACGATCGAGAGATGTTGGCGCTTGCCGATATTGCTGTTTTGTTCCCGCAGTCCGACGGCAAGTATTTGCAGTTCAATCATCCGGTGATGCATTACGCCAGCACCTGTGGACACGAACACTGGCTCGAAACCATGGAACAGATTTTAGGCATCGGAGACATAACCTCCGGCCATTCACTGCGCAAAACGGAGAACCAAACCTTTGAGTGATTTTTTTCAGAATGGCATCGTCACGACCCTGCATAATCTTAAAACGCGCAGCCTTGAATCACTCGAGCAAGAGCTGCACAAATTCAGCGAGCACAGCCCGATGGCACTTATCCTGCCGTGTTTATATTCCGAACTGGCCCAAGATGCTTTACGCAACATCATTGACACGTTGAATGAGGCGACCTATTTAGAGCATGTGGTGATCGGCCTTGACCGGGCGACGGAATCAGAATACCGGCACGCACTGGAATACTTTTCGCGTTTGAAAATTACCCATACTGTTTTATGGAATGACGGACCTAGGGCACGTGAACTGCAAGACGAACTGAAGCAACACAGCGTTGCTCCAACGGATTTGGGCAAGGGATGTAATGTTTGGTATTGCTTTGGCTTCATTCAGTCGCTGCCGCAGATCAAGGTCGTGGCTCTGCACGACTGTGATATTACAACCTACGACAGAGCACTGCTGGCGAGGCTCCTCTACCCCATCGCCAACCCGCAGTTCAACTATCAATTCTGCAAGGGTTTTTATGCACGTGTTGCCGAGGGAAAACTGAACGGCAGGGTAAGTCGCCTGCTCGTGTCGCCACTGCTTCGATCCATGAAACGGGTCTTTCCAGAGCAGAGTTTTCTTGAGTATCTGGACAGCTTCCGTTATCCCCTAGCGGGTGAATTCGCCATGCGCATTGACCTGGTAAAAACGTTACGAATTCCCGCCGACTGGGCGTTAGAGATCGGCCTGCTTACCGAGGTGTTCCGCAACTATTCAACAAAGCAGGTGTGCCAGATTGAGGTCGCAGACAATTACGACCACAAGCACCAAGAGCTTTCTGCAGACGATCGAACACGAGGTCTGTCCCGCATGAGCTCAGATATCGCGACGTCTCTCTACCGAATTTTGGCAACCTTTGGCGCGGTGTTTGAAACGGGCACCGTACGCACAGTCAAGGCTGCCTATCTCAGAATCGCCTTGGATCTGATCGAATCCTATTACAACGACGCGACAGTAAACGGCCTGCACTTCGATCGAGACGCTGAAGAACGCGCGGTAGAGGCGTTCGCGACCAACGTATTAATCTCGGGGCAGGATTATCTGCAGACCGGACAAGAGATACCCTATGTTCCCTCGTGGAATCGAGTCAGGAGTGTCTATCCGTCTGCACCCAAGCAGCTGGCAAACATTGTGGCTTTGGACTACGAAGAATTTGCCAGCGATCTTCAGCCAAGCCGCCAAGCCGCTACCCGCTAACTTTCAGGACAATTCCAGCCACATCACCTGAAAACCGCCCAGCGAAATTGCTGTGTTTACGTTTATGCCATCACCAGACAACAGATCGACAACTTCTCCCTCCTTGACTGCTAATGCATCGGGCCACTCAATCGTTTGCGCATGCGTCACGAAGGAAGCGACGACCAGCAATCGCTGATGCGTAGCGTGCCGCAGGAACATCAGATAATCGTTACACCCAGCAATAAAACGTTGCTCGGAGGCGGGCAAAAACGCCGTTTGTTTGGCGCGCAATTGGAGACTCTGACTCAGTCGCTGAAAGATTTTCGTATGATGCGATGCAGGATTCCCCAAGGCCTCTTGCAGCGCCTCCAACGACCAACTGCCCCGATTGATCGATCTCGTTCGACCAGTCATCTCCATATATTGATAATCATTGGTTCGGCCAAGCAAGGCGTTCAAATAAAAACCCGGCACGCCTTGGTAGGCCATCAGCAATTGATGGGCGCCGACATAGGCGTCGATGCTTTCATCGTCACCGCCAAAGGCAGAAAACAACGCGATGTTGAGTTCATAGGCACGTTCTTCCCCGCTAGGGGTGCTCCTCATGGAGGCAAAACCGCCGCGATCATGAATGATATCAATCAACCGGCCGATTTCCGCCTCCGGCAACAGCCCTTCCAGCGGACGCAAACCGATCCCATCGTGGGAGGCGATAAAATTGAAATAGCTGCAGCCCATGGGCGGCGGCGCGAGCTCCCGAGTCCAATCCACCAAGGCCTGCGCCTCGCCGGTCAAATAGCTAAACAGCAGCAGAGGGGCCAGACTGAACTGATAGACCAGATGGGCTTCGTTACCTTCCCCGAAATAACTCACATTCTCTTCGTGGGGCACATTGGTTTCGGTGATCAAGGTAATCGGCATGTCCTCAACATCAATCAAGCCACGCAGAATTCTCACTACCATATGCGTTTCTGGCAGACTCATGCAGGTCGTGCCCAGCCTTTTCCAAAGGTAGGCGATGGCATCCAGACGAATGTAGGTAGCGCCCATTTGGGCATAAAAGAAAAGCGTATCCACAAACTCCAGCAATACCTCTGGGTTCGCAAAGTTCACGTCAACTTGATCGTCGCTGAATGTTGTCCACACCCGCCTGATACCACTGCGCGTATGCACTTCCGTGAGCAGCGGGGAGTTTCTCGGACGCAACACCTCTTTCAAATCAGAACTCTCGTCCATTTCGAAAAAGTAATCCTTACCCGGTGCAGCGTTGGTGATGAAGTCGGTGAACCACACATGCTCGCGCGAACAGTGATTAATCACCAGATCCGCCATCACATCAAAGGTCTGTGCCAAACCTTGAACATCAGACCAGGTACCCAAATCCGACCGAACCTGACGGTAATCAACCACGGCGAAACCGTCATCGGACGACGAAGGAAAAAACGGCAGCACATGGATTCCGGTCAAAACGCCCTTAAGGTAGTTGTCCGAGAATTTCTTGAGCACCTGCAGAGGCGGCGTGCCGTCCTGCCGCAAACTGTCGCCATAACAAATAAGCAGCGCCTCGGACCTGAGCGAAGCACGCTGTTTGGGGGCCAGCTTGCCGGCTGTTTGTCGCGCCATGCTGCGCAGTTGGTCATGCAAGCGTTGTCCCTGCGTGCTGCCGTAAAGCTGAATCAGGTAGGAAAGTACCTCATAGTCAATGGCCTGTTTGTCCCTGCTATACGATGCGGCAGAGTCATGATGGGTATGCCCGTTCAATTATTTTCCTTGGTCTATCCAGCCACATCCCAGCCCTTGTGCTGTCACCATAACGCGTCACTGTCTGACCGCAGGGATCGAAGCAAGACCGGCTCAAACTGCTCGAATGCTTCTGGGCGTAAACTCTTCGAGACTGCCTGCGATCTAGAAACTGCTTTTCGCCTTCGAGATCGCAAGCAGAATAGTTACCCAAGTCACCCGTCGTGGGCAAGTTTCGTGTGCTCAGGAGTACTACTTTGCATGCACTAGATTGGACCGTCGTGTGGATTTATCTTTCCTGCCTGATGCTGCTTGCACTTTACCTCAGCAGCAGGCAATCGTCCTCAGACGACTATTTTGTTGGCAGCCATCGTCTATCAGCCAGCACGTTAGCTGCCTCAACTATCGCTACCCAGTGCTCTACCAACAGCCTCTTGGGCGCTCCCGCATTCGTCGGCTTCGTTGTCGGTGGCGGTATGATTTGGCTTCAGTATGAGCTGGCGGTGCCGTTGGCTATGCTGGCACTGCTTTGGATCATGCTGCCAGCAAGGCGTCACGGTGTGACCTCCATCTATGAGATCTTGGAACTGCGGATTGGCCGGCGGGCGAGACTCACTGCCGCCGGCTGCTTCCTGCTTTTTCGTGGCGTCGCCACTGCGGTCACCATATATGGCAGCGCACTGGTTGTGTCGTTGCTGCTGAATTTACATTTTGTCGCTGCAGTCTCGCTGATCATGGCCGCCACCTTGTTGTATGACTATTTCGGCGGGCTCACCGCCGTGGTGATCAGTGATGCGATTCAGTTGGCCTTGCTCCTGGGTGCCGTGCTGTTCTCCCTGATCTACATTGGCGATCTGATCAATTGGGACTATTTTGCGGTCGAACAGCGCAAACAAACACTCGTCGACGACTGGGGTTTTAGCGGACAGGACTACGGTTTTTGGCCTATGTTGATCGGCGGCATCTTTCTTTATGCCGCCTATTACGGCTGCGATCAAAGTCAGGCCCAGCGCATTTTGGCAGCCCGCAGCGAAGCGGATACCGCTCGCGTGCTGCTTTGGAACGGAATTTTTCGATTCCCGATCGTTTTACTTTACTGCTTTTTAGGCCTTGGACTGGCCGCGCTTGCAGCTCAGGAGCCACTCATTCTGGATTCTCTGCCGACCACCAGCAGCGGCGAGAAAAATCTGAATGTCGTCTTCCCGGTCTTTGTACTGAACTATTTTGAGCCGGGATTCGTAGGCCTAGTTATGGTCGGACTCATCGCAGCCTCTATGTCATCCATTGATTCTGCCCTCAACAGCCTAGCGGCCGTTACCGTAGAGGACTTTATTCGCCCGCATTTATCCAGCCAGACATCGCCGGCAAGACTGCTCCTGCTCGGCAGAGCCTGCACCATTTTGTGGGGCCTGTTTGCGGTCGCCTGCGCTTTTCAGGTGGAAAACATCGCGCCGACAGTGCTGGAGGCCGTAAACAAAGTGGGATCCATGGTAAACGGGCCACTACTCGCTCTCATCACATCAGCAATCCTGATGAAGCGCGTATCCCAGACCTACGCCCTAACCGGGTTTGCTGCCGGTCTGCTGAGCAACCTGCTGGTCGCCGTTTACTTACCCGACGTCTCTTGGCTGTGGTGGAATGTCATCGGCTTCGTCTTGGCGTTCGTCTGCATCTTGCTTGGCTCTGCCTTTGCAGCACCGTCAACGCTTGCAGCGTCATCGTCACTGCAATCGTTCCAATCTGCAGCAAACCCGCCCAAAGGCTATACCCGGATTCTGCTGATGCAGTTCTTCATTATCCTAGCCGTCTGCATCGCAGTGCAGTGGTGGCCCTAACGTCCTTGATACCGCTCCGTCTGCTGGTTAGGCCTAGGCAACCTCGCAGTGCCGACCTTAGATCACGCCTGCCGCCTTCAGTCGCGCCAAGTCTTCGGCTCTTAATTCCAGCGCGCCATACACCTGATCGTTGTGCGCACCTATCTCAGGGTAGAACTCGGGTTCTGTCAGATCGTAATCCGAAAATCGAATCGGGCTGGTGGGCAAAACCACGTCGCCTAACAACTCGTGACGTTTGTAGTGCAGCATCCCCCGCTCATGCAGGTGACGATCGTCTCGCACTTCATCAATGGTTCGAATGGGTGCGACCGGTATGCGGTTCGCGCGCAGTTCTTCATAGGCTTCATCTCGCGTACGTTCGACCGTCCATGCGTTGATCATTGCATCGACTAAGTGCTCGCGTTTTTTACGCGCCATGGAATTGCGATAGTCATGATTGTCTTTTTCATCTAAACGACCAATCACTTTCAACAGATTCTGCCAGTGGGTTTCGGCGACACAAATCACGACGATCCATCCATCCTTGCACGGGTAACGACCATAGGGGCACACATTGGAAGGAGACCGCGCACTGTTCCGCGGCGGCAGTTCCCCGGTGGCATGATGAATACTCAATTCCGAGCTCAGGGTGAAGTACATGGCCTCCAGCATGGACACCTCAACGCGCGTGCCTCGCCCCGTGGCGGCGCGCCCTTGCAGCCCGGCCAGCACCCCGGCATACATGTGGATGCCGCCCATAATATCGCAGGGCGCTCCTCCGGACCGGCTGGGGGGCGCATCCGCGTCACCGGTGGCGCTCATCACTCCCGAGGCTGCCTGTATGGTGTGATCCATGGCGAGCAGATCCCGGTCAGGGCCGGATAAGCCATAACCGGTGCCTGAGCCATAGATGAGTCTGGGATTAATTTCTCTTAGCGCGTCCCAACCCACGCCGAGACGATCCATGACTCCTGGAGCGTAATTTTCCAGCAACACATCTGCGTCTTTGACTAACTGGCGCAACAGCCTTTTACCCTCTTCTTCGCGAAGATTGAGGGTGATGCTCTTTTTGTTTGAATTGAGCATGGCGAAGGACAGCGGGGTTTTCGCTCCACCAGCACCGCGCAGTCGTTCGCCTGCCAACGGCTCTACCTTGATGACCTCTGCACCAGCTTGCGCAAACAGGAAGGCAGCATAGGGCCCCTGATAAATTTGCGTCAGATCAATGACCTTAATGCCCGCAAGCGGTTTATTTTGCTCTGCCACGAAAACAACTCCCCAATAGTTGGCTGACCGAGGATTCTGACACATTCCACAGATGCTCTGCCTGATCTATATCAGCCGCATAGCCACATACGCCACCGCGAAAGGTAGAGTCATTGGGAACTACTTCAGCAATACTGCAGTTTTCAAGGCAGGCGCCGCCAGTCAACACATACTTCAACAGGACGGTTCGTGTTCTCTAAAACAGGCGGGAGACCGAACACGCCTACGCAGTCTGTGCTCTGCGGAATGACGTATGGCGGGCTAGCCCACCACTGAGATCACAGGCGCGCGATCACCGCGTCGGCGAATTCTGCGGTGCCTAATTCGCCGCCCAAATCTCGCGTTTTTTCACCGTGGATCATGCAAGCATCGTAGCTACGGCGAATCAGCTCGGCACTTTCCGCAAGCTCAGGCAGCTGGCGCGTCTCCGCTAGAAAATTGAGCATCATGACCGAGGACATGAGCAACGCCAGCGGATTTGCGATGTTGCGACCCGCAATATCCGGCGCGCTACCATGAACGGCCTCAAAAATAGATAAATCCTCCCCGATGTTCGCACCGGGAACAACACCCAGACCGCCAACCAAACCTGCACACAAGTCACTGATCACGTCACCGTACAAATTCTCCAGCAACAACACATCGAACTGGGACGGGTCCTGCACCAACTTCATACAGCCTGCGTCAATAATCGTGGATTCGAATGCGAGGTTGGGATAATCGTTCGCGTGAACATCCGACGCGCACTTTAAAAATAAGCCGTCTGTCATTTTCATGATGTTTGCTTTGTGTAACACGGTGACTTTTTCGCGTCCCCGGCGATTCGCGAAGCGAAATGCCCAAGTCGCAATACGCTGACAGGCAGCTTTTGACGCCACCTTCATACTCATGACAACACCAGGCGTCACCTCGTTCTCGACACCACTGTATAAGCCCTCGGTATTTTCCCGGATAATGATCAGATCCACATTTTGGTAGCGAGTTTCTACTCCGGGCATGCTGCGCACGGGCCGCACCGCCGCGTACAAATTAAAAGCCTTGCGTAGCTTCACGTTAATCGATGTGAAACCCTCGCCGACCGGGGTGGTACAGGGGCCTTTCAGCGCCACGCCGCAACGCGCAATTTCGTCCATGGTTCGCTGCGGAATTAGTTCACTACCCTGCTCTAGGGCGCTGAGGCCTGCGACGACAGGAATCCATTCCAGCTGCAAACTGGTGGAACGCACCGCCGCATCGACTATTTTTAAAACAGCGGATGTAATCTCTGGGCCTATGCCATCTCCCGCGATGACCGGTATTTCGATAGAACTCATATTTCGTTTGTATTCCTTATCTGGACGGGCCAAATTCTTAACGCTCGTGTCTGTCTTGAGCCTTGCTGCGCCATGTGCTTAAGACATAACCCTGCGAAAACGTCGACCTCAGCAGGGGGCAAGTCGGCAGTCTGGTCATCACTTTTGCTTGGCAAGGGAAGGTGACGCAAGCCGCCGTTACCCGAGAGAAAACCCGGTTAGGGCATATCGCCGCCGACAAA
>JAAXKB010000021.1:9762-20398 GCA_012269545.1 Gammaproteobacteria bacterium
GCAAGCCGCCGTTACCCGAGAGAAAACCCGGTTAGGGCATATCGCCGCCGACAAATTCAAAGCGCTGTGAGCCGCTGCGCCGAAGTATACCACGGCGGAGCACATCCCTGATTGTGCCTGAGGGCGGTCGGTTTGAACGATACCACCCGGTGTGCGGCCTTGCTGCTGTAAAGACTGATTACACTGACCCCCAAACGTGGGATCTACGCGCGAATGGGCACCTGAGTTTTCTTTGTCACAGTAAGCAGCGCAAAACTGCTGTGTACCCGAGCGACGCCCGGCAAGCAGGTCAAATGCTGACTATGGACTCTTTCGTAATCCCGCGCGTCTGCCACAATAACGCGCAGCAGACAGTCGGCATCACCGCTCATCAAGTAACACTCCATCACTTCGGGGATATTCCGAGCCGCACGTTCGAAGGCCGCCAAATCACAGTGCTGCTGACTGTGCAGAGTGATGGTTACAAAAACGTTATCTGGAAAGCCCGCAATCGATTGATCCACCAGACCTACATAACCGCGAATGAACCCTTGTTGTTCCAAACGCCGTAAGCGCCGCAGACAGGCGCTCTCAGAAAGGGCAACCCGATCCGCCAATGCCGCGTTACTGATCCGACCGTCGCCCTGAACTTCATGCAAAATCGCTCTGTCTATTCGGTCCATATTCGTTGAATCACGCATCATTGATTACTCCAGAAACAGAAGCTTGCTTTCAACCTAGCGCACCGAAGTGATTTTGCAATCTACCGTAGTCAATCTGCTGTCAATATATGACGCACCTCAAAGTAACTGGAGAGCGCCGTGCGAATCAGTGTCCCGAAGGAGTGCAAAAACCATGAATATCGAGTGGGACTTACGCCGTCCAGCGTATTTGAACTCACCTGTGCAGATCACGAAGTGGCAGTTCAGACCCAAGCCGGGGTGGCCATCGGCTACGACGATGCTGCCTATGTTCGGGCCGGAGCGCGAATCGTTGGCGCGGCAGAGGCCTTCGCCGGAGAACTGGTCGTCAAGGTCAAAGAACCGACCATTGAAGAATGCCGCCAGTTGAACCGTGGTCAGATGCTTTTCACCTACCTCCACCTGGCTACTGCACGGGCCCAAGCTCAGGCGTTGATGCGGCGGGGTGTTACTGCGATCGCCTATGAAACCGTGGAAGATGACCAAGGCCGGCTGCCCTTGCTCGCACCTATGAGTGAAGTGGCCGGCCGTATGTCTGTACAGGTGGGAGCAGAAGCGTTGCTTACGCCCAGAGGCGGTCGCGGAACGCTTCTCGGTGGCGTCCCCGGCGTGGCCTCGGGCAAGGTTGTCGTGCTGGGCGGCGGCATGGCAGGCAGCAACGCGGCACGCTTGGCAATCGGTTTGCGAGCCGATGTCACTATCGTCGATCAATCCATCGACCGGCTGCGGAAGCTGTCTGCGGAATTCGCAGAGCGCGCTAAAGTGTTGATGGCGTCCAAGGCCACCATTGCCCAAACGGTGAGGAATGCAGATCTTGTAATTGGTGCTGCCCTAGTGGTGGGAGCAAAGGCACCGACGCTGATCGATCGGAAAATGCTGGCTGAAATGCGGCCTGGTGCAGCCTTAGTCGATATTTCTATCGACCAAGGGGGATGTTTCGAGTCCAGCCGCCCAACCTGCCACGAGACTCCGACCTTCATCGAACAAGGCATCCTGCACTATTGCGTTACCAACATGCCCGGCGCCGTCGCTAGGACATCGACTCAGGCCCTGAGCAACGCTACCCTGCCCTTTATTGCGGCACTGGCCGCCAAGGGCATGCGAACAGCATTCGCCAACGACCCTAACTTTGCCAAAGGCTTAAACGTACATCAGGGCCAGATTTGCCACCCAGCAGTGAGTGACGCATTGGCTTTGTAAGGAACGCGGAGGCATTAGCTTTACGGAACGAAGCCAAGGGGCGTCTAAGCTTTCATTAAAAGATTTAAACCGTTAGCAGCAGTATGCTCATCGAGTAAATCAGAAAGAGCACCGACCAGAATCGGAAGTGTTTGGGCAGACCGATGACTAAGGCCATGAGCGCAATTCCGATGGAGGGAACAACCAGCGACAGCAGAACAGGTGCATTAAATTTGAAAATATTGATGTAGGGGCCAACGAAAAAATAAAGCAGCATGAAAAATGCTGATAACCTGCCCCAGCGTTGACTTTCAACAAACATATCAAGCCCTTGTTCGCCGGGCTCGCTTAGGACCATTTCAGATGCCCCATAAAGACAAGAGCAGCCAAACACCAAAACGATGAAGTCCGTGAACTGCCATTCCTCAAGCACCCGCAGCCCCCAGCCCACCCACCAAAGCTGCAAGATATAGAGCATGATGCTGAAGGCCCAGATGGCTGAAGACCAATGAAAACTGATTTTTTCCCTGCCGCGAAGGAGCATCGCCGCATTACTCAATAGCCTTGTGATTGCCAAGCCCAGAATGATCGAAACCGCGATAAAAATATATTCATGCTGAGTCATGAGAACATCTCTGCAAGGCTATCGCAGCCAAGCAGGCCGTGGCTAATTCGTAGGCAAGGGCTCCATAGGTGTACGCCGTCACCATCTCATCGGTGATCATGAGCCAAACTAATCGGCCCAGCGCCAAGCTGCCAATGGCAAAGATCAGGACGACCAATGCAGGTCGACAAAACTCTGTTCTTAGGACCGCCAGCATGAAAAACAGGCCCAATCCGGTTTGAAGCCCACCATACATTGCGCCAATTTCTGCAAACGCATCCCCATTACTTAACTTCAGTCCTGCGTATCCTGCCGGAACATCAGGCGACACCAGACAGAGCAAACCGTAGGCAATTAAAATTAACGCGGAAACACTCAGGATCATTCTACCGAGTAACATTGTTCGCTCTCCCTCTGCCTCACTTTCAACGACCGTTAATCCTCTCAGGATCTTTGTTGATTGATCAAATCACTCAAACGTTTTTCACGACCCTGCAATCCAAGCTTTGCGTCCAATTCCGCCACAAGCATAGAAACACGATCCGCTGTACCTCTGCGCATACGCTGGCGCAGCGCCCGCGCAACGAAGAAACCGATCAGCGAAACGACGCTCAACGCAAAGAACATCAGCGCATAACCGTGCACGCCGGGATTGCCGTCCAGTATCAGCGCCCACAACAGATAGGCGAAAGACGACGGCAGATAGACAATAAAGGAGGCCATAGCGATGACCGAGCCGGAGAAACGTTGAGGCAGCCCCATTTCGCCGTATGGGGCAAAATACAGTGCGCGCATAAAGAAAATCGCAAACGCGAAGGCCAGCATGCAACTCATCGCCAGCCATGACGAACCCAGACCCAAGGTGCAGATCACCATTGCCGCACTCAACCCCAGGGTAAGCAAAAAACCAGCGCCTAGGCCGCCTACCGCGCCGCCAAGAAAACGACCGGCGATGTAGCCCGAAGGTAAGGCCACCGCAATGCGCCCGCCAGATGTTGAGGCGATGCCGAAGATCGAAATTGCCAGCGCGGGCAGGGCATACACCTCGCCAAGATAGGTCACGAAGTACGGCATTGCCGTATACACAAAGTAGACGCAAAAACCGGCAGCCCCGGCGAGCCAGACCTCAGGCAAGCGCAACGTCAACTTCATACCGGCCAGCACTTCCTGATTCGCTAACCGTGGATTGCTCTCCGTCTTGAGCAAGGTTTCGGCAGGCAACATAAACCACGACACCACCCCGAGCAGGATCATGACCACGGCATTCAACATAAAGGCCAATTGCAAACCCAAAATGCTGTAGCCCATATACACATATAGGGCCACCGTCACACCATTTTGCAGCAACTCAACGGCGCCTCGCCCGCCTTCTAGCAAACCAAAAATTTTGCCTTGATTCGCATCGTCAGTGGTCTTGCGCACGGCCGACAAGACCGCTGGCCAAAAAGCGCCTTCGCACCAAAGCGACAACATCACAAACAAAAAGCAAAGGATCGCGAAGTCTGTGGTTTGGCCAAGAAAAAAAGTCGTGAGGCCACCCATCACCATATTCACCGGAATAAGCACCCGGGCGGAAAAACGGTCTTGTACCCATGCGAGTGCAACATAAAGAATGTTGTGAACGACGCCGTAAATCGACATTAAAATACCGAACTGGGTCTTTGAGATATCCCACAGTTCAAGCATCTGCGGCAGCAATGCTCCCTTCATAGCCAATACGGAAAAAGCGAATTGGGAGCACAGCACCAGTACCAAAAAGTTCATCAGAACAGCTTGCGATGAAAACACCGGCGTATTGTTTTTGTTGGCAACCGTGATCGCAATCTCCCCATACCGCTGCTTCATCATCCCTCGTTCCCGGACGCACAGGGTAACTTTTATCGGCTAGCACGGGCCGTTACTATCGGACTCCGTGAGCGTCAACGTACCAAGCTTGCAGAGCGGAGTGACAAATGGAAGAACCAGCGCCCAATTATGTTCAATCGGTGCCCCTCACCGACAGCCGACTGGATGACACGCATATCCGCAGTTGGCGAGACAAAGGCTTCGCGCTCGTGCACGATCTGTTACCGCAGTCGCTACTGACGGCGCTCAAGCAAGATGCACTGGCGTTTTACCCTGCGCCAAATACCAAGGCGTCTGAGCGTTACACCGATTTCAGCAGTGGTCAACGTTTCGTATTCCCATCGCGGTCAACGGCGTTTAACCAAATAACTCTGCATCCGGCATTGCTCCAAGCCGTTGCTGATTTGCTTGCTGTATCCGTGCTGGACCTGCGGCTGACTCAGTCTGATCTTTGGCCCAAGTACGGCGGCAGTCGTTCATCCAACGCCAATGACAACACCGATCAGCGCATACACTGTGACTACCCTAATCATTCACTCGTGCATCCGCCTGAATGGGACAACCCAGAGGCTGTTGAGATGATCATATACCTTAACAGTAACGAGGAATGCAGCGGGGCTACCGCAGTGGTGCCGCGACGCGGAGCAAACGATCCCGCTTACCCGTGGCCAATCACTCAAACTCCCGGCGTAGGGGATTTAGACTACGTTAACGATCGACTGCAAGCCGAAAGATATATGGCCGAGCGCGACCCAAAGGCAGCGGCTTTTCGAGCGGAAAACCTCTATTCACGCGAGGTAGTGGCCAATTACCGATTCGGATCCGTACTGCTGTACCGGCACGACACCTGGCATCGAGGCCGACCGGTAAAACCCGGCACTCTGCGCTTAGCGCAAAACCTCACGTTTACAAAATCCGGTCGTGAATGGTTAAGCCCCCTGCACCCGGGGTGGTCGTGGTCTATGTATGCGCAGGACAAATTGATGGAGAAACTGATCGCTCGAGCGACTGTTGCACAGCGCACTGTTCTTGGCTTTCCGCCACCGGGACACGAGTACTGGTCGGCGTACACCCTCGCTGCGGTAGAAGCCCGATATCGCGCATATGGCATCGATATGACGGCCTATCGGCAAGCGCTCTGAGGCTGAACCCCATCCAATACCGGGTTGAATTGGAGATGCAATTTACCGTCAATCATGCATGCTGTAGCGTTTACAACAAACGGAGCGTCGATGAGTTTCACCCAACTAACTTGGGGCGTAAAAGCCAGCTTTAGGAACTACGTTGAGGCAGCGGAAGGTTCAATTACGGTTAGCGACGGAGCGATCCGAGCGGAAGACGGAACCTTTGTTTTCGCGGCTGAACCGGATGGTGATTTGGTTATCGCAGCCGACGGCAGCGCGTCGGGTGCCACGCGCTTTCGGGGCACGGTCACCTTCGAAGCTCACGGCGGCATGCTCAAGTCCACACTCGCAGAATTGGCCGTTGAAGCGTCAGAGGATGGGCTAGTACTCACTGTGCTTGATGGGCCGATGAACAAACGTCGCTGCGCGGTTGCCGAACTGGGCGTGATTAACGTTGGCCCAGATAAAGCGGTGACAATGAACTCGCAGATCACAGTGGACGGGATGTATCAAATTGCAGACAACTACCCACCAGGCACCGAACTGGACCCCGTGTTACTGAGATAGACATATTGCCGGCAATCATCAGGGTTGATGGCATCCGCAGGAAAAACTCGGTCCAGCACTCTCTCCACTGCCTCAGCGACAAAGAAAAAGATAAGACACAACCATCGCTTGGTCGAAGCTCCCCTGCAATGGTAAGTCCTCCTCAGTCCTGTCAGGCAGCAATGCCCAAGTCTTGGCGGAGACTAAGCATCAAGGCATCCCGGTAAACGCCAACTTGGCGGACTTACCGATCTGCGCCAAGCTCAAAACGTTAAGGGTGGCAGCAAATATGCATCAAGCACACCCATCGGACCAAGCACCCGCTCTACCGCGGCACGGTCAGCGGATGATAGCTGCTCAATCTCGCGTGCGATGTGGCATCGACTGACTTCACTGTATTTGAGAGAGCGCATTCGCACCGGACCCTCACCAAGGTCTACTTCGCACCATTTTTCGCCCCCAGCCAGAGCCTCGCGGGAAACTCTTAAGAACGGATGGTAGAAGTTGCACATGTGCTCGAAAAATGGCGTTAGGGTATCTGGCAAGGCGTCGTCGGGCAGATACTGTCCCTCGTCCGACCGGGCATCGAATATGCGGTCCATATAACCAAGCATGGCTGGCGCGCTGCCCTCAATCCAGCTGCGCGGTTCTGGGTCTGCCGCAACATGAGCTTTGAACAAACCGGCGAACGTGAAGTCTCCGAGGCTGGCCCGGTCGCCCAACAAAAATCTGTGATCAGTAAAGTGATTGGCGGCATCAGCCATAAGCTGCTCAAAGTCGCGCCGAACATGGTCTGCCTGATCAGGGCCGCAGCCACGATTCGCGCAGGCCTTGAGACCAAAGTTATCTCGGACAAACCGAATCTCCTCTGCCGCTTCTGCCTGCTCGTCTTCGGTTAACCCCTCAGCCATAAATTTGCCAATGGCATTGGCATAAAATCCGATGGCCACATGATCTATGTTATGCGGATAGCACCAGCGACTGCTGATTGCGTACCGGCCAAACCACTCGTCCGCCCAGTCCTCCAACAAATGGGCGGCAATGCGCTGCACCGGACTGCTTGGCATGATTGGTCGATCCGGGTACTTGGCATGCAGCATCAAACCGATAGGCGTTGAATCGTGTATGAACCAACCCTCTGGGGTTTCAAGGCCCGGGATAAAGTGGGTCCCCAGACGAGCCTCTACTTGCGAGGCAGCATCCCGGGTCTTGAGTCTGAAATCGTAGTCCACACCAAGATAATTGAGCATCGCCTGCAGCTTGCGCGTAAACAAGCTGTGCTCGCCGCCCCACATCACATACTTCCCGTCGAACATAGCCAGCCCCGATAAGTGGTTGAAACGCTGTCGTCGCCTGACAAATTATTACATCGAACTCACAGCCTTGTCGCGGTGAACTGTTGGCGCTACGGAAAATGGCGTAATCGTCCCGGGTTGCTGCGACTGATGATAATGCCCCCTTGCCTGCCAAAGCTTGAGATAGCGATAAAAAGGAACCCTAGGGTAGAGATGATGTACAAGATGATAATTTTGGAAAATCAGCAAGGGCGTCATCAACCATTCCATACCCACGCGATTGGACGTGCACTGAAACGGCTGATCTGCCGCCTGAGCATGGTGCGGATAGTGCGGCAAGTAATCGAAGGCGATTGCCAGAAACAGTGACGTAAATCGCGAGGGAATCAAAAACAGCACCACGTAGTACTCAAGCCAGCCGGCAAAGATGACTGACGCAAAAACCGCGGCACCGAAGACAATTGCCCCATAAAACTCGGCACGCTCACCCTTGGGCCGTTGCATAAACACCGAGGGGCGCAGATAGAAATACAGATAGTTCAGATCCAAAGACAACCATTTAAACGGCAGCAACCACCGCGGACCGGTGGCTACGTAGATGTCCGGGTCTTTCGACTTATCGTTAGTAAACCGGTGATGCTGCATGTGAATGTAACGAAAGGATCGAAAAAACGGCACAGGTGACTGCAGGGCTGTTGCAACTCGACCAACCCAGTCGTTCAACTGGTGATTAGAACTCACCGTGTGGTGTGATGCTTCGTGGGTTGGCGTAAAGGAAATATAGGCGGCAACACTGTTGAACAAGATGGCCCAAAAAAGGGGTAAATCGCCTTGGACATGGGCGAATGTTGATGCGCCAAAGATTCCATACGCGACAAAGACGAGCAGGATCGTTGGCCAAGCGACTTTGGGGCGCCTGCTAAGAACTCTAAAAAGCGCAGGATCATCCGGTTGATCGGCACAAACGACTTTGGATTCCACTGACTTCTCCTGCATTTAGGCGCTCAGCGCCGTTTTTTTCATTGTCGCAATAATGTCGACAGCCAACAGAACCGGGAATGACAGAGGGGGGACAAATAGTGACAATACTGTCAGTTGCACACTGCCGGTAATGATAGATGCCCAAGAAAAGACACCCCTCCTCAAATTATGCGCGCATCTTATTTCGTCACTTGCGATTGAGCGAAGAAAATCATCAGGGGTATTTTCAGGGCACCAACGTGTCCTACGACGAATTAATGTCATTGGATGGCACAATTTCCAGCGACGATCTCAGTCAAATGTATCGAAATGCATTGGCAATTTCAGACACCGAGGACATTGGGTTGTCCGTAGGTTTGCAGCTACACCTCTCAGCACATGGTCCCTTGGGAGTAGCGACCTATAGCTGCCCAGATCTTAGGACGGCACTCAACCTGCTCGCCACTTACGGCCAAACCAGAACAGAAGTTTTTGATATTTCGCTGCACCAACATGCTGAGGGGCTGAGGGTAAATTTTGCGGAAACACAGGAGCTTGATGACTTGCGCGTTTTCGTCACGGAAAGCGTATTGAGCGGTCTTTTTGCCGCTATCCATTTTTTTCTCGGCGCAGCACAGTTCAACGGCGAATGTTTCTTTGCGTATCCCGAGCCGAGCTACGGTAGCGCTTACCGCGATCACTTTGGAGACAGGCTAACGTTCGATCATTCCGCGACGGAAATCATCATCCCAGAATCCTTACTGTCGGCCCCCTCCATTGTTGCGGACCCGGTTTTGCATCAGCAGGCAGTAGCGATTTGCGAACGCCAACTACAGGAGATCAGAGCAGGTGTGGCGGCTGAGACAGCGTTTTCAACGAGAGAGTTAGTATCAAACCTGATCTTGGAAAATCCGGGGAAGCTTTGGACTTTGAATGATGTTGCGGCAAGCCTGCATATGAGCCCGCGCACGCTCATACGGAAGCTGGATTCCGAAGGAACAACATTTCAGAGGATTCGCGACGAACTGGCCAAGCAGCACGTGATTACCTATCTGGCAGAAGCGAGTTTGTCTGTCGAAAGCATTGCACATCTCATGGGCTTTAGTGAGGTTTCTAGCTTCAGACGCAGTTTCAAGCGCTGGTTTGGAGAAACGCCCTCGCAATACAGAGCTAGGTCCAAAAAAGATTGAAGTCCAACCCGTGCTGACGTCTGCCCCGGTAAGCACCCTGCCCTACACCGGTTCAACGTCGCTTCCTCCTCGCCTCGTTATCTCCCACCTGAGTGTGGGATCTTTCGTAATCAGTGCGCGGCCATGAATTCGATCAGGCGCCTAGCCACTTCGGGGCCTTGACTTTCCTGAATAAAGTGCCCTGCCGGTATGCGATCGTGGGCCAAACCGGCAGCGCCTGGCACATTCTCTATCAGCGTGTTCTGTGTCTTTTCCGATCCCACCAGCATATCGAACTGACCAAACAGCGTGAGAAAAGGCTTATCAAATGTCTTGAGCGCCTCCCAATCCGCCAAGCTTCGCTGCGTATCAATGAGGGAGCCCATACTCGGCAGCGTTCGAATGCCCGTCATGAAGATCTCCGCAGGGAACGGTGCATCGTAGGCGCGCGCCTCGTCATCAGTCAGATCAATACCACCGAAGTCACGACGCAGATTATCGCTGGCCTTGAGTTCCGGGCCGGTCAGCGCGTAACGCATCCAAGCGACGAAAAAATCAGACATATCTTGCTTGATGTATCCCTTTGCGTTGCAGTCGGCAGCAAAGTCATCAAAGGTCCTGATCGCCGCATCCGCGTCGACGGGATAATCCTTGCGTTTGATGCTTTGTGGCACAGTCAGGATTGGATCGGGCATTAGCCAAAGACCACAGTTGGACACCATTACCCGCCGAAAGTACTGCGGATGCCGGGCCACCACCATCAAGCCCGTGAACCCGCCCCAGTCCTGGGCAAACAGGGTAATGTCCTGCAATTGTAGTGCGTCGATCATCGTCTTCCACCACCCGGCGTGGGCATCAACCGTGTGCGTATCGATGTGCGTTGGTTTGTCAGAACGGCCCATGCCAATCATGTCGGGAACGATCACCCGATGGCCGGCCGCGACGATCAGGGGGATCATTTTTCGATACAGATACGACCAATCTGGCTGGCCGTGCAGCAACAGCACCACCTGTCCGTCCCGCGGACCTTCATCCACATAGTGCATGCGCAATCCGTCGACATCGACGTAGTTCGGCACATAAGGAAAATCGGGCAAATCTGCAAAAAATTCATCTGGCGTGCGCACGAATTCCCGGCCATCAGCGGTCTTGTGAACCTCTACATTCATACCAATTTCCCTCATCTGCTGATTGCGAAATATCAACTCGTCAACGGTAGCGTTCAGCGGCCCCT
>JAAXKB010000021.1:20498-24671 GCA_012269545.1 Gammaproteobacteria bacterium
CTCATCTGCTGATTGCGAAATATCAACTCGTCAACGGTAGCGTTCAGCGGCCCCTTCTTAACGCTTACAAAAAAAACACCGAGGCGACAGAGCAGATACCGACACCGAGGGGGCAAAAAGTGACAAAGCGGGTCGAGTCGGGAGCGCAGGCTGACCGCCGGCAACAGCGGTGCCCTTCAACGGCAGATCCACTTGTGCCGCTCGCCAGCAATCACCAGCACTGTCACCGCGTACCTATCCAAGGAGATAAGGACCCATGCAAATTGCACGGCGAAGGATTTACGGAAACCGTCTCTGAAGCCCTAGACAATCTCTCTTGGATTTGCGATTGAGCGTAGGGATCGGGGAGATTAGGGCTCTGACATACGGGGCCAGCGATCGCGATACACCTGTATCAGCTCAATCAGCGCACCGTCAGGATCTTTGCAGATCGCCACATCGGCCATCCGCTGGGTGCACTCAGAAGGCGGCCCCAGAAACTCAACGCCTTGCGCTACCAGCCGACGGTAATCCGCGTGCACATCTTCAGACACCAGACACAGGCGCACGATTCCCAAATCTTGATTCCGCAGAGGGTCATGCCCGCGCAAAGACGAAAACTCTGTCAGATCCAGCTTTGGCAACCCCTTGCCTAATTGCATGATGCAAGCTCGCCCCTTGGTATGCGGCGGAACATCCAGCACCTGCGCCGTTGTTTCCAGAAGCACTGCTGCGTTCTCCTCTTCCATGCCAAGGTATGGAATACCGGAGCGAAACATATCGAAACCGAGCAGCCTGTAAAACGCCACTGAACGATCCAAGTCCGAGACGTTAACGTTGATATGCCCCCATCTAAAGCGTTGACTCACTTGTTACCTCTTATGATGAGCCAAGGGTCCACGGCCCTTATCGAATTTACGCCATCTGCGCTTGAGGCGCGCAGCCGGCTACCAGCCGTCTCTAAAAATCACTTTGTTCTGTGCCCGATTTTCTCGATACAAAAAGACGGAAACGCCCCCGATCAGGACCAGAGTAGCCCAAGCCATGACATCAAATTGGGATCTCTGGAGCATCAGAGCCGCGCCGAAAAAGACAGTGAAATTGCAGAAAACGAGCATCGGAGCGACCGACGACAGCGGGCGTTTACGCCGCAGAAAATTCACGCTGAAATAGGCAAGCGTGGCAAAAGTCGCGCAACGTATAACGATAAAGTTGGTCGCAACCGGTTCATCCGCAAGCGACAAACTGTAAATCAGCGGGCTCATCCCGAACAGCGGCGCTAATGCCGTCCCAGTCAAGGCTAAAGCTAAACTACCAATGAATAGACGTGTACCTATATGCACTACAGTTGATCCAACCAACATTCACAACGACAGCATCTCAAAGTCGGGGCCCTTTTAAAATCAGTGTGCAAACGTTTTTTTAGACCGATCTGACGAGCACTTTTCGTCTCAATTCGAGATAGCCAAGCGAATCGTCCTCGTTGGCGCCATTCGTCAACTTTTTTGCATACCGCGCTTGCTGTCAGTCCCCTTGACAGGGAATCGGTTTTTCACCCCGAATGGTCGCCCGATAACCCAGTCGCTTTTCAGGAAAATAATCAAATGCAGCAAAATGCTGGACGCAACGGTTATCCCAAAACACTACGGTGCCCGGTTGCCAACTGACTCGACATTGAATGTTCGCTGAGTAGGCAACGTGGTCGTAGAGCAATTGAAGCAGGGCATGACTTTCACGCCGATTAAGCCCAATGATCCGGCTCACGAAGCCAACGTTGACGTATAAAGCTTTACGCCCCGTATCCGGATGAATTCGCACCACTGGATGAATCGCTGACGGCAATTCTTCAAGTTTTTTTGCCCCGCTCAAATAAAGATAGTGCCCAATCGGGTCGTGCTTCGCGGTCAACGTCTCGACGAAGGCCTGCATTGCTGGCGATAGAGACTCATAGGCCGCGTACATATTGGCAAACAGCGTGTCGCCTCCGGAACTCGGCACTTCCTCCATCCGCAGCATGGACAGGCCAGGCGGCTCACTTTCGCTTGAGACATCCGAATGCCAACCCTCGCCGGCGGCATGTTTGGAATTTTCGTCAGCCATAATCCGAATCAGTTCCGGCGGGATATCGGGTGGATTGGTTGGCCTCGTGAGGGGTTCACCGAGTCGATGAGCGAAAGCCGCCTGCTCTTGCAGCGACATCACCTGACCCCGAGCGACCACAATACCCCGCTCTGACGCGAGCTGTTGAAGCGAATTGATTTGCCCATCGCTCAAGTTCGTTAGCTGTATCTCTGGCGCTAATTCGGCACCCAACCCAGGCGTAATATTCTGATGAGCTAACACGTCATTCTTCCTGTTTTCCTTCGCTTGAAAGTTGCTGCGAACCCGTCGTTTTTCGCGAGCTAATCCAAGGCAGCCGCGCCGATACGAGCTCAGATTTTCCGCAGCGAGACTCCCCCTTGCGACCATTACACTACCAAACTCAAACTTGAGAACAACTGCTGGCAACCAGCCGTTATGGGGCAGTGAGTCTTCGCTTCTTTAGGTCTTAACGACTGCGATTCCCACCTCACGCTTACTGCGGCGTAGCTCGCTGAGAGATTGAGCAGGGGCGACAGCATTACCGCCATGGCACCCCACGCATTACTTTGGGTCCTACACCACAATGAGGTTTGCAAACGTGCGACATGATACGGCCCGTGCCTCACCCAAACCGTGGCAATAATTTGGGGAAAGGTTAGGTGCGCTTCGATCGGAAAAGACATCACCCGGCCGTCGTTTCGTGGCCGAGGCGCAGTCAAACGTCTATGCAGTCAAAGGTCTAAGTGACTAGCCCAGCACACGCCGAAATGCATTTATGCTTGCGCAGTAAGGCCTTGCGAACTGCCAGAGCAATTGATGATGCGATCATCGCTATAAAGAGATTTGCGAGCGCCTGATCCCCTTCGAGAAGAGACAGGAATCTCTGCGCGAGCACCACCGCAGTAGGCGCTATAACCCAAGCCGCAATTGACGCCACCATATCAATCTGTCTGTCACTCATAACTGTCAACTGTTTCCGTCGTCATCATCCAATGCCGCTTGCCAACTTGTACCTGCGCCAATGCCAATACCCGCAAAGCATTTAACTGATTCACAGCAGCCGCAAGATTTTTCAGCCTAAAATCTGGCGCAGTCGACACATTAGCCCCTCCTCTACTTGTGTGGGCCTCGCTCTACCGATAATTTTCCGCCACCTCCTCGCTGAGAGCATTGCAATTGTTGCGGGATCAGGAGAGATCGAGAGAGATCTAATGATTAAAAAACTGTCCTTCGCAGTCTGCTGCATCGCCATCCTGCTTAGGCCAGTGGCATCCCTCATCCACGACGCAAGTGTCGCCACAGAACATCACGAACATGGCGCGGACATCTGTGAAAAGATCAGTGGACTGACCCAAGTCTTTACCGATGACGGTGTTGAACATGACACCTCTTTAGTCATTAACAAAAACATCGTATTTCCCCCCAGCCCCGGCCGAGCAAACCCTTGCGCCCGTCCCAACGACCTTTCAGCTCGATCTCCGCCTAGCGCTGCCCAACGCTCAATTTGCTCGAGATTGATGTCCGGCAGTTAGCTGTATGCCTTGGCGTCGCTTCTTTTTCATTTCGACATCCTAGGAGATGAGTAGTAATGACAATCAAGTCAGTCTTGTGGCCGGCTGCCATTGCAGCCGCTATTCAAAGACAACCATCGTATGCCGAATCGCCCAGTGAAAACGCGAGCTTTTTAGATGAAATCATCGTAACAGCCACTCGCGAAGAGGAACGCATATTTGACGTGCCTGTTTCGGTATCTGTTATCAACCGAGCCGAAATTGAAAAAACCGAAACCAGCACCTTTCGGGAACTGTTTCGATATACACCCGGCGTCGACGTCGTCCGCGACCGCCGATCGCGGGCTGGTGAAGCCAACATCCAAATCCGAGGACTGGGCGGCCGCCGCGTTCTCATGCTGGTGGACGGCGTTAGCCTGCCGGATGGGTTTGGTGCTGCAGGCATCTCTGATCAATCGCGCGGCAAGCTCGAAACAGAATCGTTGGGCCGCTGAAGACATGGCGCATGCTGCGTTTGCTGCATCATTGTTCGATACCCAGACGCCATCAACAGGTCGGGTATGAGCAGCAGACACAGAAAATTCCTTGCAGAGGATGACGA
>JAAXKB010000066.1 GCA_012269545.1 Gammaproteobacteria bacterium
GGCCGACTGCATTGTTGCTGAAACCGAATTGTTCTGTTGGAATTCCAAAGAGGTTCGTGTCTAGGCGGTTATTGGCGTTTAGGTCATGGAAAACGCCTACAGCGTATACCCCAGCTGGAAGCTCGAAGGCGTGAGAGAAGCTGCTGGATTCCACAGCGACAACAAGGCCATCCACGATGCCTGGTGCAGGGCCGCCTTGTTCACCACGGTCTTGTTCAAAAGCCTCTTTGGAGTCGTAAATCGCGACGTGAATTTCGCCTGGCTGGCTAATGTTTTCGACCATGATTTTCACACTATGCGACCAGCTGGAGACCGAAAAACATGAAAGGACCACTAACAGCATCCCGCGGTTTAGGGTTGTCAAGCTGATTACCTCTCCAAAAAAAGCGAATAGTGGCGAAGGAAAAGGCGGTAAGCAAGACGCATTTAGTTATTCGAATCTCATTTCAACTGGGTTTTCGCGAAGGGAATTTCTGGGGGCATTTATGGGGGCATAAATGCGTTAGTACTGAAGTAAAAGTTTATAAAACAACGCGTTAGGCGATCTATCGAGTCCCGTCCGCTCCGCCATTTGCTTCGAAGCCCCGATTTATGTCGATTTTGGCCCCAAGCGCATAAACAAAATCAGCGTGTTTATAGGCAACCTTGATAAGCATGGTATGTCTTTTGAACGTACCGGGGCCCCTAAAGCACCTCCAATATCTCTGTAGTTACCCACCACACACATCAAACTGCATTTTAAAAATAAAAAAGCAATAAAAAACTATATTAATCAATAGGTTACTTTTTTTAGATAAAATACAGAAATAGCACTTAGCTTCTAAACCCTCACCACAGCTAGGCTTCTCAATATCTTGGGGTTAACGGGGATAAACCAAAAACACCTGAGCAGGCTCACACTTTGAGCTTTCTGGGTCTATTCCCCTAAAGTTCTCAAATCGGCAACCGATTACCTCCATAGCGGCAAAAATTTGCCGGTTCGCGTCGTTTTTTTTGGGAATGCCCATGATTGTTAACACGAACCTGTCCGCGCTCAACACTCAGAGGATGCTGTTTGATACCACCAAGACAGCTTCTACTGCGATGGAGCGTTTAGCGACAGGCTCTAAAATCAATAAAGCGCAAGATGACGTTGCGGGATCGGCTATTGCTGACCGTATGACATCTCAGGTGCGTGGTTTGAATATGGCGTTGAAAAACGCCGAAGATGCGCGATCCATGCTGTCAGTCGCTGAAACGATGTATCTTGATCAAACCGACATTGTTCAACGACTGCGCGAGCTTGCTGTGCAGGCTTCGAACGACACTAACTCGGCAAAAGACCGGGAATACATGCAATCTGAGGTTGTCGCTCTAGTTGCAGAAATGGATCGGATCGCTGGCCAAACAATGTTCAACGGCGAAAGTATTGGTGGTTGGAAAAACATCCAGCTTGGCTCGAACGCCGGCCAGAGCATTGAAATGCACGTAACCACTCTGAGTGGACATTCGGGCACAACATATGGGACTGCAACACAGGATTATGCGGCTGGATCAACAAATCTTGAGATCAAAGGCTTGTCCACTTCGGGTCCTTTTGCGTTTGGCGATATTCTGATAGCTGGTCTCTACAACCCGGACTCTTACTTTGTTCAGGGCGTGTCTGCGGCTCAAATGCATGATGACGGCACCTTTACCCAAACGGTGTCACTGAGTAGCGGTTTGGCCACGTCCATTACTGCCGGGTATGAAATAGTATCGTCGGTTGGCACAATTGACTTTTCCATAGCCGATGATCCAAGTACGCCGGACAATGAACAGTTTTCGCTAGGAGGACGCGGCAGCCTATATAGCATCGACTTATCTAACGATGCCGCGGGAGCACTGCAGGGCATAGACTCCGCTCTGCAATCGTTGGCATCGGTTCGTGTAAGCGTCGGCGCCATGCAGAATCGGCTAAGTCACACGATCTCCAATCTCATCGGGCTCACCGAACAAACCACAGCAGCTCGATCTAGAATCGAAGATGCTGACTTTGCAACCGAGAGCGCAGTGTTAGCCAAGACTCAGGTGCTTCAGGAAACAGGTGCCGCTATGTTAGCCCAGGCCAATGCGGCGCCGCAGTTGGTATTGGAACTAATTAAGTAGCCATATCAACTCTCACTCTTGGTTTTACGTTGCATCCGACCGCATCAGGCCAAGCTTTGACCATGGCAGTCTCTGCCCAAAATGGCTCTGACATCCAACGGAACTTGGACGTTTGCGTAGTAAACCCCACCTCGCTTGATCAGATTCTTAGCCCTACGACTTTTTGCCTTCGGCGCGCTTGAATCAGGACAATACAAGCATCATTTATAGAAATAATTAGCGATAGGTCATATTAAATAGGCTTAATTTGTATATGCCGGAGGGTCCCGTCCGCTCCGCCATTTATCGTCTATCGATGATCGTGTGTTCTTTGCCAAATAAAAAAGTTGAACGCTCCATATCTATGAAGTTGTGCTCGTCGCTGATGAAAGCGGCATTAGCGCGACGTGCCTCGTCCGTATTCGGTGCTTTGCCCATGTCTATCCAAGCTTCCGCGTGACCGAGATAGGATTCAACCGCGGTGCCGCGCGCTCTTTGAACTTCTAGGTCGAGCGGTGAGTTGGCTCGATGCACCTGTCGGTAACACAAAGTCCCTGTGGCCTCGGCGTGTGAGCGGACAATGGGGCCATGGTGCGTCAGCCAATAGTGCCTGGCCTCCTCTTCTGACAATCTTGCCTGCTGTCGCAACGGGAAAAACACGCGAAGGATGTTGCTCTTCAGCTTTGCCGTGACGTTCTCGGGAGCCGGATTGATTTGAGGGTATTCGTAGGCAAACCAAAGGGGCGAATTCGGCAAATCTATGAACTTAGATTCATCCTCAAGCAGAGCAGCACCAGCTTTCGCCGCCTTGCCAGATACTGAGCTCATCTGTTCTACAAGTTCAGCTTCCGATGACCACCAAAGCTCCGCAATACCGTCGTAATGAGGCTCCATTTTGCCACGCGCCGTTTGGGCGGCCTGATTCATTGGGGAGTCGATCGTATGAGTTTGCACATAGCGAAGAATGTTTAGGTCGGTGGCGAAGCTGGCAACCAAGGGAGCGTGTTGGTTGAGCCAATAATCTTGGAATTCTGCAAGCGTCAGGTGAGACTGGCGTCTAAGCGCAAATACAAGTCTAATCATGTCGTTCGTCCAATGGTTAGAGGTTGTATCCTTAACCTAGGGGTATCGGAAGTCAAAGTAGATCGGCAGTTCTAACAACTCTTTTTGCCATTGCACGGCATGAGCTAAGCGATCGGACTGATTCTAGTTTTGCTAAGGGGAAAAGCGTCTAAACTGCCCAACCGAAGAATTTGAAGAGGATGATTACAATGGCGAATACGCTGACATTCGAAGATCGCGTTGTTGTCGTCACCGGTGCAGGCAATGGCATCGGTCGAGCTTACGCCCATGAGTTTGCAAAACGGGGTGCAAAGGTCGTTGTTAACGATCTGGGAGGATCTGTCGCCGGTAAAGGCAGCGACACAAACTGCGCTGATACCGTTGTTGCTGAAATTATCGCGAATAACGGTCACGCGATTGCAAATCACGATTCCGTAGTCGACGGTGAGAAAATCGTCGACGCTGCACTTGGCGAGTGGGGCCGGATTGATGTCCTGTTGAACAATGCGGGGATTGCATATCCCACTTCTTTTCATGAAATGACGCCTGACCTATGGAATCGCATGTTATCGGTGCATATCGACGGCAGCTACGCATGTACACAAGCTGCCTGGCCGCACATGCTTGAACAAGGCTTCGGTCGTCTGCTTTTCACCTCATCACCTTTCGGTTTGTATGCCGCCGCGAAATTTGCTCACTACAGCGCAGCTAAGGCAGCGATGCTGGGCCTTTCAAAAGCGCTTGCTCTGGAAGGGAAGGAGCACAATATTCACGCCAATGCGGTTGCGCCATTCTCTGCAAGCCGCATGACGGGTCGGACGAATGAAGAACAGGCAAGGAGCCCATTCGGACCGCGATACCTTGCACAGCTAGCAGTCTGGCTGTGTCATGAATCCACGACAGAGACCGGTGGCGTCTTTGAAGTAGGAGGGGGCTACATTCACCGTGTGCGTAACGAACTGAGCAACGGACTGCATTTGCCGGGTGATATGCATACTGCCGAAAACATTGCCGAGGGCGCGGGTACGTTGGAAAACTTCAGTAACGCCACTCACCCTAAGCTGGGTGAATCCTGGACGATAGGCAAAGATGTATTTGGCGATGACTGGTCCAGCGAATTTTAGATTAAAAGAAAGTTTCTGAGGGTTGTCGAACCAGATCGTCACGAATCTGATGCTCCAACTCCTCAATGACCCGCGGAGTGACGTTGGAAGCTGGGGGCTCTTTTTGCCCGGGCAGCCTCTGAACCAAACTCTAAAATTGGTGTAATGTTTAGCTGACTCAATCGTTAACAAAACAAGACTGCGATGGTTGGTGAAAAAAGTGGCTCGTAAGACTCCTGCTACGTCTGTAAATCAGAGGAGTGTTTTGCACGGCCGCGCGGTTATCGGTTTTTATTTGATCTTTGTTTATTGGATCTTTGTTCGATAACGTACTTTCTCGGAGCTCCATGCTGGCAGTAGAAGACATTCCGGAGCACCTTGCCCCCGTAACGCAGGCGGCACTGTCGTGGATTAACGTTCAGCGCGCATCAAATTATGCCCTGACAGGCATGATCGCTGCGGATGACCTTGTGCGAGCTGACGTACCTTTTGAGGTTGGTCTCGTTCTTTGCGATGGAGAGATCTGCGCCCGAGAACAAATACACGTCATTCCAAATGGGGATTCCTACCAATTTAAATTCGCCGACGAGGCTGAACCAGACATTCCGCCATTGCTCGATCCGCCGATGGGCGTTCGCCGGGAATGGCTAGACAGGCAGCTAGGAAAATACGAATTTGTCTTACTGCTTTTTTATCGCGGGTTGTGGTGACCTCCCTGTCGCTTCGAGTTACGAAGCTACGCGAAAGCTGGAGTGCTTGATGCAATTCGTCAGGCGGGGGGAGCGGTGTTCGGCGTTACCAGCGAACCGCAAACCTTAGCGTCCGAGGCGGAACGAGAGTGGGAAACTCAGTTTCCGATCGTTGGAGATCCACATCATGAGATTCGTGAAGAAACCAGCGAGCGAGGCTGGCTAGACGTTTTTTATAACGAGGACGCTGGACATCTGCGCGAGCGCAAATGGGCATCTCATCCCAAGGGGTACTATCAGCCAGCTGTTGTCGCAGTGCACCGAACCGGACGCATATTGTATCGCTGGCGATGCGTACCTAAGTTCAGCAACATGAGCGGCGCTGGTGCTCGCCCAGAGGCGGTTTATACCTGGGAAAAAATTCAGGCGGCCCTTACGGAAACAGAGGATGCGGCTCCTGATATCACCCCCGTGATGGGTTCGAAAGAAATTGGTTGGTTTCGGTTTCTGCTGATATTGACGGCCCACGGTTGGTTTATCCGGCCGAAGGCATTTCCCCTGGGGCGAGCGGGAGATAAACGTTCAGCATCCCCGGCGAGCATGATGGGCCGGGTATACGGTTTTGTCGCGCTTTGGCTGCTTTTGCTGCTGGTTTTACCGCTCGAGTGGTTCGGCATGGCGTTAGTCGTGTGGCTCGTGGCGCTGACACCCGGTTTGATCGAGATTCATCGCCAATTCCAACATGAGCCCGGTCAATACTGACGCCAAGCCGAAGGCGAGGTAACGGTAGCGCGCCATCTGGTTCGATGACCTCGGGGCACTTCATAGATGGCGTGCACAGGCACGGAGGCTCCTGTATTTGCGTAAGGGTTTGAGGTGATCGATTGAGATGATGTCAGCTGCATCAGAGTCGGGTGAGAGGGCTAAGACAAAGGTTACCACGCTGCACTACCGACACTCTCAGCACGTTGATTGGGTCAGTCCGGCAAAAACAGAAAGACGCAGGCTGACCGAGATTTTTTTAGCTGCTGGTTTTATTTTGTGCAGTTAACAGGTAGTTTTCTTCAGGCATCCGGAGTGGGACTGTGTCCCCGCCAACCTGCTTACCCAAGCAAGGTGGCTTAGTTATGTGGCCGTACGCGGCAACCAATTGGGTTCTTGGTATTCATTCTGATGCTTCAAATATTCACAGGAGCCAGTCAATGGATATATCCAGACGGAACTTTTTGATCGGTATGGGCGCGGGTCTTATGCTCCCCTCATTCTACGAACTCGCGCGCAAGCACGTCATTAACAGCGGAGAGCCGTTGATCTTCGCGCCGCCAAGCCCCGAGATACAGCTGATCGCATATGATTATGCGGGCACTGGATCGTTCACGCTCAATTGGGGCGATCCTTTTTCAGACTTGCCGTCTTTCCAGAATCTGACATGGCGGGAATTCGCTGATGCCTACATGCACGGAGCAGAGGGTTATCTCGAGACTTGGAAGAGGGATGGGATTGATCCGGATGATGCCGTTGAGGAGGGCTTTGCCGAGGAAACATGGATTTTAAAGAACCCTCCTAACGCGCGCGCATACGATTTGCTCAGGGCCTACGACCTTGGCTTTGATGATCATGCAGCAACCGAAGACGGGCAAATTGCGTTCATCGAATGCGACAGTCCCGGCAGCAATTATCGGGGTGTCGAAGCTGACGTGCTGGGACTGAGCCTCTTGCAAGACAAGCTGAATCAGCTGGGCAGGGCTATTGAAATTTCTCTGTCTTAATGCCGTGAATCATGACGAGCTAAATGGCCCGTTTAAAACAGGACACTGTCGCCAAGTTCGATGACGCGAAATTCGGTCGACAACGCCGGCCCACGCAGCAAAAGACGCAAACGGTAAGCGGTTGGGCTGGCGGTTGATCTGATAAAAGTGTGAACGCGTGCAAATGCGAGGACAGCCATCCTCGCCAAGCCAGAACGTGTCGAGAGAGTTTGATCAATCACACTGGCGGCAAGCGATCTGGTGTTAGGGCTAA
>JAAXKB010000040.1:0-70330 GCA_012269545.1 Gammaproteobacteria bacterium
TTGAACAAATGAGCATAGGCTCGGCTGCAGCGCAGGAATTCGGGCCGCTGACGCAGTGCCTGTCGTCTTTTCATTGCACTTCTCCTCAGTGATTTAAGCGAATCTCTAGGGTCGTATCGGCAGAAATCTCAAACTTCGCATCCTCCCATTTCGCCGAGCCCCTCCTACCAACCGCGTTATTAGAAAACGCCCAAGGCTCCCGAGGCATACCCAGAAAATTGGCGTCCAGTTCGCCATTCCCATTTAGGTCATGCATTACTTGGGCAGCATAAACACCCTCAGGGAGGCTGATTTGAAAGGTCATTTCTCCGGCTTGACCGCGCTGACTGAGGGAGGCTGCTTTCGAGTTCAGACCACCGTCTGACTGAAATTCCTTTTCACTACTGGCCACTTGAATCATGACTTGCCCTTCGTTCTCACGGATGTCGCTGATCGTGATGGTCAAGGTTGCTGCGCTAACCAGCGCAGGTGCAAAAGCTGATGAGATCGCGAAAGCGCGAAAAAACGTTGCGATGCGTGACATAATTGCCTCCTGACTTGATGACGTTAGGCCAACATACGTTGTACGCAGCAGGCAAAAAACAGGTTGCGACGAAACGGCGAATACGCCGATAAACGGTCTACTGAGCGACTTAACGTGTGTCCGGCAGGCAACCCGAACGAGTCAAGCAGGTTTTTCGGTACTAACAGACTTAACTCACAGGTGTTAAGCGTCCAACCTCTGCAACCGCAAATGAAAAAGGAGTCCGTGTGAGTAGTAATGAAGCCAAGGAATTCCGCGAAGAGACCCGAGCATGGTTAGCAGACAACTGCCCTGAAGGCGCGCGCGGACCCGGGCAAACTCCTTGGGGCAGCAGCAAAATTGTTTTGGATAGAGACAGCGCCCTGTGGCTGGAGCGCATGGCCGAGCGCGGCTGGACGGTACCCACGTGGCCAAAAACCTACGGCGGTGCAGGACTCGATAAAGACCTCTACCCCATCCTAATCGAAGAACTCAAGCGCATCGGCGCGCGCACACCGCTAACCGGCCGCGGCGTCAACTATATTGGACCAACAATTTTAGAGTTGGGTAGTGAAGACCAACGACAACGGTGGCTGCCGGGTATAGCGCGCGGCGAAGGCGGTTGGGCAATGGGCTATTCCGAACCCGGCGCAGGGTCAGATTTGGCCAGTCTGGCCTGTCGTGGCGAGCTGATCGGCGATCAGTACCAACTTAACGGGCGCAAAGTATGGACCTCGGATGCGATGCACTGCGACTATATTTTTGTCCTGATTCGCACCGACACGAACGCACCGCGTCATGAGGGCATCAGCTTGATCCTAGTGGATATGGACCAACCGGGCGTTGAAGTCAGCCCGATCCGGTTGATCTCTGGCGAATCACCGTTTTGCGAAACAGTGTTCAACGATGCCTTGGCGCCTGCGAACGACATCATCGGCGGCGTTAATAAAGGCTGGACGGTCGGTAAACGCCTGCTGCAGTACGAACGTTCCACCCATGCTGGCATCAACACCTCTGGCTCTCAGGGCGGTCGTACCGTCGCCAGTCCGCTACCGGATTTGGTCAAGCGTTATCGCGCGGACGACACCGGACGCATTAACGATCCGGCCCTGCGCAGGCGCCTGTTGGATCATCAGCTGGCATTTAAAGCCCAACAGCTCACCCAGCAGCGCGTGATACAAGAAACCGAAGCCAGCGCACCCGGCTTTGCGTCTTCAGCGGTAAAGCTTTCCAACGCGTTGATCACCCAAGAAGGCGATGAGATTCTGGTGGCGGCCATGGGCACTCAAGGTGCCGGTTGGGCAGGGGAAACATTTGCCGATGACGAAATCGACGCTACGCGCGCCTGGTTAAAACAAAAGTCCCTGACCATTGCTGGCGGCACTAAGGAAGTACAGATGAACATCATTGCCAAACGCGTCCTCGGGCTGCCCGACGCATGAGCCAACATCAAACAACTCCCTATGATCGGCAGCAAAGCATGGCTCGGATCAATGACATTCATCTTCACTACGTCTTAGAGGGCGCGCCAAACAAACCGGTCTTAACTCTCATCAATATGGCCAGCCACAACCTGACCTGCTGGGAAATCGTTCTACAGCCCTTACTCGAAAACTATCAGGTGCTTCGCTTTGATCTGCGAGGCACCGGCAGATCCGGCTGGGGCGACGACGCGCAGTTCAACTTTGCGCAATACGCAGACGATCTTGCGGGTTTGCTGCAGCATTTGCGTATTCAAAAAGCCTTTGTGCTTGGACTCGCCTATGGTGCCCGCACAGCGGCTCAGTTCGCGCTGCGCCACCCCGACCGACTCACTGGACTTGCCATGTTCGATGTGGCTTTGACGCCACCCGTGGACCAAGGCGACCAAGGTGCGCTTGGGGCGCAGGCCGCTGAGTTACTCCAGGCCGCGGGGCTGGACATGCCTGTACGGCAAAAGTACTGGCGATTTTACGAGGATCGAGACGCCGCCCTGCTCTGCCATACCGCGCACCAGCGTGAAGGCGACACCAATGCACGGCTACACGGCATAACAGCACCGACCTTGGTGGCCTGCGGCCGTCAAGACATGAACTTCACTGCCGCCCGAGAGATTGCTCAGTTGATCCCGGGCGCGCACTTTGAGGTTATGGAAATGACAGGCCACGGTTCGGTGTTTTATCGACCTGATTTGTTCGTCCGCTTGGTTACAGACTTTGCGCCTCGCCTAAACGCGGGCTAAACAAAGGGCAGCCTCAATCCTGCTAGGGCTGCAGGCGCTCGATTATCCATCTGCTGTCGGTCAAGCGATACTGCAGCCGGTCGTGCAAACGCCCTTCCCGACCCTGCCAAAATTCGTACTGCACAGGTTTGAGGCAGTAACCGCCCCAAGCCTGCGGGCGCGGCGCTTGCTCCGGATAGGAGTCAGTCAAAGCCCGATAGCGCTGTTCCAAAACCTCCCGACTCTCCACGGGCTGGCTTTGTTCGGAGGTTGCCGCTGCCAACTGACTGTCCAAGGGACGCGAATAAAAGTACGCATCCGATTCCTTTTCCGACAGGCGTGTCACGACTCCCCGAACACGCACCTGACGATCCAGCTCACGCCAATGAAACAACAACTCCGCTTGCGGGTTATCAGCCAATGCCAGACCCTTTTCACTGCGGCCATCGGTAAACCAGCGAAAGCCGTCTTCGTCCAAGCCTTTTAGCAAGACAATGCGAGCGGAAGGAACACCGGCCAGCGAAGTCGCCAAGGCCATGGCGCTGTAATCGAGCACTCTGGCTCGTTCTGCTTCGGCAAACCAATGCCGGAACTGCAGCAACGGATCGTCTTGCACATCGCTGGCGCTCAGAGTGCCAAAGCGATACTCGCGGCGCAGTTCGGCGATGGCGGATTCGTCCGCAGACGGTTGAGGCGACGACATAGGCTAGAGTACTCGTTTGGCTTCGCTGAGCCTCAAGGTTAGGCCCTCGATCGCAAAAGAACCAGCGCAGAACTTACTGTGCTTCACTGCTTCGATAGCCCCAAACAGGGGAAAGCCAGGCACCGTAGACAAACAAAATGGCCGAAAGCACCATGGCAGGGATTAATGCGTTGAGTGTGCCAGTGGCCTCAATTAACCAGCCTAGCACTATGGCGCCCAGCGGCGCACTGCCCACCATACCAATACTGAACACCGACAATATGCGGCCTAAGAACGGTTTCGGCGCAGACTCCTGGACCATGCTGCGAGCCAAGTTCGTGGTTATGCCCATATTCAGGCCCCAGCCGATGGTTGCCACCACCAACAACCAAAACGGCGGCTCTATCCACATGAGGAAGATCACCAAAATGCGCGATAACTGCATGATCAGGAACAGCCGACCGGGCCGAAGCAGCGGTTGATAACGCAGCAGCAAAATATTCGACAGAGTGGCGCCGGCAAAAAACACCGCCATCAGCAGGGCCAGCAGCCATGCCGTACCCTCATAGACACGCGCAACGATAAAGGGGAATACGGTGATAAAAGCCCCGGCATTAAAAATGCTCGAGACAAACGTAATAACAAGAACGTTGAAAATTAACGGATGGTCATAGGTAGCCTGTAAGCCCTGCCGGATACCTGCTAGCGCCCCCAGCCTTTCGTCCGCGCCGGCATCAGCGGGTGCAGGTTCCGGGTTAGCAGCAGGTAAGCGCACCATCATGGCCCCGGCCAGACACAAGCCCAACGCCTGCGCAAAGAGCACGGGGGTAACGCCTACCGTATCGATTTGGCCCGCCAGAACCAGCCCCACGACCTGCACCACAAAGCCAATGGCCGTCGCCGCCGTTACGCCCTGTTGAATGTTCGCTCCGGCGATGCGATTGAGCAGCGCCTGCTGCCCGGGCATGGAAAAAGACTGCACCACGGTCATACCCAGACCCCAGAAAATGACGCTAGCCACACCCAACAACTGCCACTGCTCTACCAGCACGAGAAACAACGGAAATATCGGCGCGAGCAAGTAAACTCGGATAAGCATGCGACGCGCATCCGTGCGATCGGCGCTTGCACCACCCGCCAGCATGACGAAAACGCCGGGCAATCCAATCACCGCTTGAATCAAGCCCACTTGGTCAGCAGGAAGATTTAATATGCCAATCAAAATCCAGCTGAGCAGCAATTGCTGCATGGCCAAGGCCATTCCGGAGAAGCCAGTGGAACCCAGATAAGCGCGGAACGCACGATCCCGCCATATTGACCCTTCGTTATCGAACTGTGACATTGCTCTCTCCCTCGACGAGCATGTTCCGCTGACGCCCTCAGCGCAAGACTTGTTGTTGCGCAAACACTACAGGTCTAAGGAGCTCACCAGAACGAAAACGACAGACAAAAAAAAGCCGGAGCATACTCCGGCCTTCCTTCAGCCCACGTGTTCCCAGAGACACGAACCAAGTTTATTGAATTTCTAATAATTCCACTTCAAACACCAAGGTAGCATTTGGGGGAATCGCGCCGCCCGCACCGCGCTCGCCATAGGCAAGCTCAGGCGGAATGACCAAACGCCACTTGGAACCCGTTCCCATCATTTGCAAAGCTTCCGTCCAGCCCGCGATCACTCGATTGACTGGAAAACTTGCGGGGCTTCCGCGCTCAACCGAGCTGTCAAATACCGTGCCGTCGGTTAACGTGCCGTGATAGTGGGTTACTACTGTATCTGTGGCAGCAGGCTTCGGCCCCGTACCTTCGACCAGTACTTCGTACTGCAATCCAGATGCCGTCGTCGTGACTTCTGGACGGGCAGCATTTTCTTGCATAAACGACTCACTAGACGCTGATTTTTGCTGCATCAGCGCTTCCGTCAGCGCGCTCATCAGCTGCTCCTCATTCTCCACTGGTACCTGGGAATCTTGGCCAGCAATTGCATCTTGGGCGCCTTGGCCATAGGCCTGCATGTCGATGATATCACCGCCCTGCTGCTGAATATTTTGTGCTTGGCGAAAACCAATCAGATAACTCGCGCTTTCGACATCGGACGAAGCATCAAACGTAGATTCAGACATATTATTTTCCGGTTGCTGACAGCCTGCCAGCATAACACCGCTCAGCACCAGCACGATTAGCCCCAGCGTTGATTTATGATTATTTCTCATCGAAGTCTCCGATTCACGGTTACGACCAGCAAAACGCGGTCCTGAAATGTTTCTTGCTCTTCACCCCATGCCGCGGGAACGATAAACTTGTCGACGGCCCTTTTCCTCTTAGCGGAGATGAACATGGCCAGCAGGATACGGCAGCAAGCAAGAAATTACACGGCGCGACTTTAAAGAGGTTGTTTGCAGGCCTTGATAGCGGGCTCAGTACCAGTAGCGTCCAAGCATTGGATGCTCTTCTTCTTAAACCGCGATTGGCTTTTACGCCGATATCAGCATCTAATGCCTTAGACAAATAAATGACACAGATTGGCCGACACTACGGCACCGCCTAATCCGCCAACAGGCGAACCAAAAGACGTCAAGGATAATGAGCACACTTATGAACCAGTTCAGGTTTTCAGATCGATCCGGCAACCCTTCGCTCGCCAAGGCGAGAGGCTGGAGCCTCATTGCGCGTTTGGCCGCCATCTGTGCTCTCAATGTTGGCTTATTGGGGCCACTACTCGCAGAAACGACAGCCACTGGCGCGGCAGATCAAATCCAGCCGCCGCCTGTGTTGTCCCCACTTGCCGCGCACCCTCGCACTGCGCAAATTGTTGTGGAGCAGTTACGCCGCAATCACTACGTGGAACTGCAGGTCAATGACACGCTCTCCAGTCAAATGTTCGACAACTATCTGGCCGCATTGGATCCCGGTCGCTATTACTTTTTGGCCAGCGACATTGCCGAATTCGAAACCTATCGTTACGAACTTGATAACGCGCTGCGTCGCGGCGACCTATTGCCTGCCTACCGCATGTTCAATCGACTGCAGCAGCGCTTGGTGGAGCGAACCAATTACGCGCAAAAGCAAATTAACACGGGCCTTGCGCAGCTGACTTTCGATACTGACGAAATCATCGAACTCAAACGTGAGGACGCGCCTTGGTCTATCGACCGCGCTGCACAGGACGACCTGTGGAATCGACGATTAAAGTCTCAAGTGCTGAGCATGAAACTCAACGATAAAGACCTTGAGGAGATTACCGAGACACTGAGCAAGCGTTACCGCAACCAGCAAAAAATCGCTTTACGCAATCGCAGCGAAGACGCATTTCAGACGTTCATAAACGCCTTCGCAACCGCCTTTGATCCGCATACACAGTATTTCTCGCCGCGCACCTCAACGAATTTCAACATTAATATGTCATTGTCTTTAGAGGGTATTGGCGCAGTGCTTCAGACAGACGAGGACGCCACTACTATTGTCCGACTCGTGCCCGCAGGTCCCGCGGATAAATCTGGCGCCCTAAAACCTGCTGACATCATTTCTGCTGTGGGACAGGGTGAAAGCGGGCCGATGATCGACGTGGTTGGTTGGCGGCTTGATGACGTTGTCGAGCTCATTCGAGGGCCGAAAGACTCAACCGTGCGACTCGCTGTTAGTGATGCAGACGCAGAATCAGACGAAAGCCGAATCGTGACCATCGTGCGTAATACCATCAAACTGGAGGAACAGGCAGCTCAAGCTAGCGTTATTACGATAAACGATGACGAGGGCAAGCGGCGCATCGGCGTTATCGACATCCCGACATTTTATTTGGACTTCAAAGGCCAGCAGGAGCGTGACCCGGATTATCGCAGCACCACTAAGGACGTCACTAAGCTAATCAATCGATTAAAGATCGAAGGCATTGACGGCTTGGTTATCGACTTACGAAACAACGGGGGTGGCTCCTTACAGGAAGCCGATACCTTGACCTCGTTGTTCATTCCCTCCGGCCCGACCGTGCAGGTAAAGTCCAGTCGTAGCAGGCCGACCATTTACAGCAATGATGACAACTCCATTATCTATGACGGACCCATGGCTGTTCTGGTTAATCGCCTGTCGGCATCCGCGTCAGAAATTTTTGCTGGCGCCATGCAGGATTATGGTCGAGCGCTGATTCTGGGCGGTCAAACCTTTGGTAAGGGCACCGTGCAGACCATGATTCCGCTCAATCGAGGACAACTGAAGCTGACGGCAGCCAAGTTTTATCGTATCTCGGGGCAAAGCACGCAGCATCAGGGTGTCATTCCAGATATCGACTTCCCTTCTCTGTTTGACAAGGAAACGATTGGCGAAAGCACCCTGGAGGGCGCCATGCCTTGGGACGTTATTGACGCTGCGCGCTTTGCGCCCTACGGCGAGCTCAACCCGTATCTGATGGAACTTCAAGCCCGCCATCTGCAGCGAGCCGAAGAAGACCCCCACTTCACCTACTACCGTGCGTTAATGGCTAAGGCAGAAGAGAAATCTGGCCGAACCTATTTGTCGTTGAACGAAGCAGAGCGCCGCGCCGAACGAAAACAAGAAGACGACTGGCGCTTAAATCTCGAAAACACCCTGCGCGCAGCGACTGGTAAGCCTGTCGCTGCAACGCTCGCAGAGTTGGAAGAGATGCAGGAGGCGGAAGAGGAAAATCTTGCACCAGACACCACCCAGACCGACCCTCAATCAAAGGATCCTACCAGTCGGGACGAGAGCGATGCCGTGGCGGAAGAAAACGCAGCGGCGCAAGAAGGCACGGTAGCGGAAGAAAATGGCCTAAAAGAGATTGATGACGATCCACTCCTGCGCGAAGCAGGCCGCATTGTCAGTGACCTGATTGACCTGTTGCGCCAGCCCCCCTCCGCAGCGCCAATGACGGCCAAGGCGCCGACGCGCTTGGGGCAACCAAAAAAGGCACCGCCTGCCGGCTAGGCCTTACTCCGTCACCACTTCCGGCATGCGCTGACTGATTGCCTGCAGCAACGCTGCCTCAAAGGCGTCGATCGTCATCGTATGCTGCGTACGATGACCGTAGCGCCGCAGGGTCACGGTGCCATCCGCCACTTCCCTTTCGCCGATAATCAGTAGGTTTGGAATCTTGCGCGTCGCGCCCTGCCTGATTTTCTTTGGCAATGTGTCATTGGACGGTGCTAGCTCGGCGCGCACCATCTGCCCTCGCAGACGCGCGACGATCTGATTTGCATAATCGTCGTACTGCTCGGATACCGTCAGCATCTGCACCTGCACCGGCGCCAACCAGGTCGGAAAGGCACCGCCGTAGTGCTCTATCAAAAAGGCGACCATACGTTCGTGGGTACTGAACGGCGCACGGTGAATACAGTACGGTGTATGCTCCCCCCCGTCGGGACCCGTGTAGGTCAAATCCATGCGACCGGGCACGGCAAAATCCAGCTGCACGGTTGACACCGATTCCTCTCGGCCCGTTACGGTATTAAATTGAATATCGATTTTGGGACCGTAAAACGCGCCTTCACCGATACCGATCTGAAAGTCGATGCCAAGCTCCAATAGGACTTCTTCCAAAATCCGCTCAGATTCTTCCCAGGCCTGCGGGTTGTCCACGTATTTTTCTTTGCCCTTCGGGTCCTCTGGATCCCACTTGGACAGCCGCACATGGAATTTATCCAGGCCGAGAATGCTATAGGCCTCCTGATACATGCCCAGAATTGCCTTGAATTCGTCCTTGATCTGCTCAGCAGTACAGTAAATATGAGCATCGTTCATGCACATACCCCGCACCCTAACCAGCCCGCTGACAGCTCCTGAATCCTCGAAACGATACACCTGTCCGTATTCGGCAAGGCGCAGCGGCAAGTCACGATAACTGCGAGGTTCCGCGTCGAACACTTTGTGGTGGTGCGGACAATTCATAGGCCGCAGCCGATAGGATTCCTTCACCCTCAGGCTGGCGTCTGCTTCACCCTCGCCGCCCTCAGCTTCTTCCATCAACTCCATCGCTGGATACATGTCTTCGGCGTAATACGGTAGGTGGCCGGTGGTGTGGTACAAGGACTCTTTCGCCAAATGGGGCGTCGCCACGCGCATATAACCCGCCTTGAATTCCAGTTCCTTGGCAAGGTTTTCGAGCTCGTCTCGGATAATGGTGCCGTTAGGCAACCACAGCGGGAGCCCCTTTCCAATGTCGTTATCGATAGCATAAATACCGAGTTCGCGACCCAGTTTTTTGTGGTCCCGCTCCAGCGCCAGCTCATAGGCTTCAACATGAGCATCCAAGGTTTCTTTGTCGAGAAAGGCCCACGCATAGATGCGGGTCATCATCACGTTGTCTGAATTTCCGCGCCAGTAGGCTCCGGCAACGCTTCGGATTTTGAACGCATCTCTGGGTATATCCTTGGTTGTGTGCACATGAGGACCTTCGCACATATCCAAGAACGGTCCGTTGCGGTAGAACGTCAATCCATCAAGGCCATTCTTTTCGATCAGTTCGCTACCGTATTCCTGCTTATAAGGCTCCCCCATCTCGGCTATCCGTGCCAATGCTTCCTCTGCACTGAGTTCCTCGCGATCAAACCGCTGACCCTTTTTAATGATTTTTTTCATTCGCCGGGTCAGGTCCGGGAAATCCTCCTCAGTCAAAGGCTCAGAGAGAATAAAGTCATAGTAGAAGCCATCGCCTATCGGCGGGCCGAATCCAAGCGTACTTCCCGGGCGCATTTCCAACACCGCCTGAGCCATGACATGAGCGAGACTGTGACGCACTTTGTACAGATCATCATGGTCTACCGCTGCGCTCTGATGCTCTAAATTCTGTTCCTGAGTGGACATCCTGTTCCTTAGATTGGTTAACCGTCAGCGGTCTCGCAAGCGGGCTGCGAAACTGCTTCGCGGGGATAGTACCAATAGAACCGCCGCCCGTGGAGGTGAATTAGTTTTCTTCGGGAAAAGAGCAGGCTTGCGTCTCTTTTACACCAGCGAGCAGCCAGACACCGAGAACGATCAAAACCACCAATGCGCTCATACCAATACGTGCGGAGCCAACGGCATCTGTTGTGGTTGCCACCAAAAGCGGGGCAAGAAAGGCGGTTACCGAACCGCTCAACCCGTAGAGCGCGAAAAACTGAGCCGACATCGCTGGCGGGGAAATGCGGGCCATCAGCGTGCGAGATGTCGATAAGCCTGTGACAAAAAAAACAGCAAAAATTTGATTGCTCGCAAAGTACACAAGTTCTGCAGGGGTGTTGAAAAACGGCCCAGACCACCAAGTTTCAGTGCTGACATTCATCACGAATAGTATGCGTCCCGGCGCGATGGAAAGCATAAACAGAAAAATCACGGCGCTGGCACAGACCGCTATCATCAACGTGCGCTTGGACCCCAGTAAGTCGTCGAATCGACCACCGAAGTAGGCACCCAACATAGCCGACGTGCTGCTGAAGAGTCCAAAAATCAGCAGTTCAGAGGAATCCCAACCGAACACCCCAGAGGCGTAGAGGCCGCCAAAAATCAGCACACCGACCATACCGTCATTAAAGAACATGCGCGCCAAAAGATACCGCGCAACATTGCCGTAATCCTTCAGTTTGCGAACGGTTTGCCAAACTTCGCCAACACCCGCCACCGCCGATTGCCGAAAGGACAGCGCCGAGCGCTTGGCATCCGGGGTAAACATCAGCACGGGCATGGTAAACAGCAACAGCCAAACCGCGGCTATGGGTCCGACGATCCGGTCCTGCTGATGGCTCGTTTGATCGATTCCAAACCAAGGGGTATCCGCAATCCAAGTCAGTGACACCGTGCCCGGCAACGCAAAGGCGAAGAGCACCAGCAACATCAAAGACACACCACCAAAATTTCCCAGCGCGAAAGCTAGGCCCGAGATCAAACCCGCCTTATCCGCTGGGGCAATTCTCGGCAGCATCGCGTTGTGAAAAACTTCGGTGTAGGCAAAGGCGACGTTCATTACGATCAAGGCACCTAAGACCGGCAGAAGGCCCAAACCCTGCTGCAATGAGTCCGGCGTAACCCACCACAAGCCGAATGCGCACACCGACACTGCTAGCGTCGACGTAAGCAGCCAGGGCTTCAGATGACCGGTCTTATCCGCAATCGCACCGAGAAACGGCACCGTCAGCGCCATAGCGATGCCAGCAAAGGTATTCACATATCCCACCAAGGCCTGTCCGCGCACCGGGTCACCAATCACTACGTTGGAAAAATACGGGAAAAAAATGTAAATCACGATCAGTATGTATAGCGGATCGCGTGCAGCCTGCCCCAAGGTCCAGCTGTAGTAACCCAGCGGAGCGGCTGGCTCGTTTCCTGCCAAGGACAGTGATTTCGCTCCAGCGACTGAATTGGTCATAAAAGCGCCTTTTACATTCGCCGGTTGAGTGCAATCCAACTTAGGTTAGCCAAGAAAGGACTTGAGCCCAAGCAGGCCCACATTAGACTGCAAGCATGGCAAACAGCAAATCCGGTCGCGGCAAGTCGCGTAAACCCGCTAAAAACCACCCCTGGAAGCTGGGCCTTTCCGGCCCGGTGTCTTATGGCGGAAAAAACCGCGGCAGCTGGGGCGGTTTCTACCGCCCGCCAGAAACCGCCAGCCCCGTGAAGACCCTCAGCCCGGCTGAGATCAAAGCTCTGGGGCTCGATCTGGTTTTGCCCATTGAAGAAATTGTCGAAGCTAGGCGCATGTGTCAGCAGCATCACCCGGATCGAGGTGGTGACCCAGAAAATTTCCAATACTGGAAAGAACGCTTAGACCGCCTGCGCAGGCGGGTCAGAAAATAACAGGAGAGACGTTATGCAACCAAGCCGCTTCAGCCTCAGGCCGGCAAGCCTTCTGCTTGGCCTAGTATCCATGTTGACAGGCACCTTAGGCCTTGCCTCGCAAAAGCTCATCAACGATGTCAGCCATCACTATGCGGACAACGCTGGGGTCAAGATTCATTATGTGAAAACCGGTAGCGGCCCGCTTGTTGTCATGATTCACGGCTTCCCCGATTACTGGTATAGCTGGCGCGCACAAATGGAAGCCCTGAAAGACAATTTCACCGTCGTCGCCATGGACCAGCGGGGCTATAACCAAAGCGACCAGCCTGAAGGTGTGGCGGCCTATGCCATGCCTAACCTTGTTGCCGATGTAGCTGCCGTCATCGCTGCAGAAGGCGCAGAAAAGGCGACAATCGTCGGCCATGACTGGGGTGGAGCAGTGGCTTGGCAGGTCGCCTTCGCATTGCCAGAAATGGTTGAACATCTGGTCATACTGAATCTACCCCACCCCAATGGCTTAGCCCGAGAACTGGCGAACAACAAAGAACAACAGCGCAACAGCGACTACGCGCAACGCTTTATCAACGGCAGTGCCGACGATCCAACCATTCTCGGCGGCAATCCCATGACAGCCGAAAACCTGTCCGGCTGGGTTCGCGACCCGGAGGCTCGAAAGCAATACCAGCAGGCTTTCGAGCGCAGCGACTTTGCCGCCATGCTTAATTTTTACAAAGCCAACTACCCTCGCCCCGGTCAAGGCACTGCCGTGGCACCCAATGAGCCGCCGCCAGCTCTGGCTATGCCGCTGCTGATTTTCCATGGACTAGAGGATACAGCCCTGCATTCGGACGGCCTGAATAACACTTGGGATTGGGCTGAGAAAGATGTCACTATCGTGACTGTCCCGGGAGCGGGACACTTCGTACAGCAAGATGCTCCGGCGCTGGTCAGCCAGACCATGCATTGGTGGCTATCAACCCGCTATAGGCCAAAACGCTAGAGGCGGCAGCTTTTTTTAGTCGAGATAAACGAGGAGAGCGTTTTGTCGGGGCCACTGGAAAAACAGCGGGAATTTAGTCCCGCGTATCGCAATTACGCGCTGGGACTTTTGTTTGTCGGTTACATCGTTAACTTTGTTGACCGCTCAATCCTTTCTCTACTGCTGGAACCCATCAAACTCGAGCTGGCATTGAGCGATAGCCAACTGGGGTTACTCGGGGGTTTGGCCTTTGCGCTTTTCTACACGTTTTTAGGTATTCCCATCGCGGCCTTGGCGGATCGACGCAGCCGAGTAAAAATTCTTGCGGTTTCCATGGTCATCTGGAGTGCCATGACGGCTTTATGCGGGTTGGCGACTAACTTCTGGATGTTGCTGATGGCCCGTATCGGCGTGGGTGTCGGTGAGGCCGGCGCAAGCCCACCCAGCCACTCCTTGATATCTGACTACTTTCCTGTCGACAAACGAGCCACAGCTCTTTCTATCTATGCGCTGGGCATTCCGTTTGGCACCATGATTGGCAGCTACGTAGGCGGCTGGGGCGCGGACGAATTGGGCTGGCGTTACACCTTTTTCTTGGTGGGTATTCCCGGCATTTTCGTCGCGCTGATCATCGCGCTCACCCTGCGCGAACCGCCGAGGGGCCTTTCGGATGTCAAACCCGCGCTCAGTGCCGACACCCAAGCGGACCCCAAGCCCGACGCTCCACGCGTCAGCGAGGTGCTGAACTTTCTGTGGGCCAAGGTGTCCTTTCGGCACCTATCCTTCGCTGCAGGTTTGCACGCTTTCGTCAGTTACGGCGCGAGCACATGGAACGCTCCATTTTTTACTCGAATCCATAACATGTCCTCAACGGATCTCGGCGCGGCACTCGCACTCGTCGCCGGCGTCGGCGCTATCGGTACCTTTGCTGGCGGTTATCTCAGCGACAAGCTCTCGGACCGCATGGGCGATAAACGTTGGTACTTTTGGGTGCCCGGCATCGCAACCATCTTCATGGTGCCATTCCAGCTGGTTGCCTACCTCTACGACGGCACCACGGCGGCCATTGCGAGCCTGTGTATCGTCGCGATCATGGGCAGTGTCTATCTGGGACCTTCCTTTGCCATGACTCAGGCGCTGGTATCACTGCGCATGCGCGCAGTGGCTTCCGCCATTTTGCTCTTTGTTCTCAACCTAATTGGTATGGGCCTGGGCCCGTATTTCGTCGGCATTCTCAGCGACTTCTTCACCCCGACCTTTGGCATTGAATCCCTGCGTTACGCTTTGTGCATCGCAGTACTGGTTAATCTTTGGGCTGGCGTGCATTACATGTTGGGCGCCCGCAGCGTGCGCGGCGACTTGCTGGAAACCGAAGCCATGAATGCAAAGCTGGCCTAAAACCATAATTTAGTCACCCGACATTCGGAGCATCGCCTATGTATCCAGGACACTGGGCCAATCAAAAACCCGAGACTCCGGCGGTCATTGATGCCGCCAGCGGCGAGCAACTCACCTGGCGAGAGCTGAACGAGCGATCTAATCAAGTTGCTCAGTTGCTGTCTCAACTGGGACTCGGTGTCGGCGATCACGTCTCTATTTTCATGGAGAATACGCTCGACTATTTTCCTATCGCCTGGGGCGTGATGCGCTCAGGCATGTACCTGACCTGCATCAACCGATACCTCACGCCGGACGAAACAGCTTATATTGTCGAAGACTCCACGAGTCGCGTCATTTTCGCGTCCGCGGCGTTGTCCCAAACCGAAACCCTGATTCCGTTGATCCCGGGTTGCCCCCATCGATTCGTCGTCGGCGGCGACATCGCTGGCTTTGACGATTACGCAGCCAAGGTGAGCAACTGCGCAACCACACCCATCGCCGACGAACGCGCCGGCGACACGATGCTTTACAGCTCCGGCACAACGGGTCGACCCAAGGGCATTAAGCGCCCTCTCACTGGAGAGCATGTCAGCGCGGGACTACCCGGGGTCGAAGTGGATAATCCCTATGGCTTAAACGCGAATACCGTTTACCTCTCACCGGCACCCTTGTACCACGCCGCTCCCTTCGGTTTTTGCACTCGTACTCTGGCACTGGGCGGCACCGTCGTGATGATGCGCGGTTTCGACCCTGAGTTGTCGCTGCGGCATATCGAACAGTACTCGGTGACTCATTCTCAATGGGTACCCACCATGTTCATTCGCATGCTGAAGCTCGAAGACGAGATTAAAAACCGCTACGACTTAAGCAGCCACCAATGCGCCATTCACGCCGCGGCACCCTGCCCGAAAGAGATCAAACAGCAAATGATGAACTGGTGGGGGCCCATTCTTTGGGAGTATTACGCGGGCACCGAGCGCAATGGCACAACGGTTATCGGTCCTGAAGAATGGCTTGCCCATCCAGGTTCAGTTGGGCGAGCAGTACACAGCATACTGCGCATCTGTGACGAAAACGGTGCAGAGCTGCCTGCTGGCAGCGAAGGCATGGTGTATTTCGAGCAACCCAAGCGCAGTTTCCAATACCACAATGCGCCAGACAAAACGGCATCCGCCACGCACCCTGTTCACGACAATTGGACGTCACTTGGCGATGTTGGCTATGTGGACGCCGACGGCTACCTGTATCTGACGGACCGCAAGGCGTACATGATCATTTCTGGTGGCGTAAACATTTACCCCCAAGAAATTGAGGATGCCCTCGTCCTACACCCTGCGGTACAGGATGTGGCGGTGTTTGGCGTACCCAATGCGGACTTTGGCGAAGAAGTCAAAGCCGTGGTGGAACTGGCGAGCGGCCACGGCCCAACTGAGTCCACAAGGGATGATCTGATGAGCTACGCCAAGGCGAATCTGGCGGGTTACAAGGTACCCCGATCCATTGACTTCACCGACGCTCTGCCTCGTTTGCCCACCGGTAAGCTCTATAAACGTCTGCTCAAAGATCAGTACTGGCCAGCGAAGACCTAGCCTAAAACTTGAGCACCGCTTGGGCTGCCGGCCGTTGTCGGTAGCGTTCATCCCAGGCACGAATCCCTGCCCAGTCTGCAATCACATCCACCTTGCCAAATCGCGCAAACTGCAGCGCCGACTGCAGCGTACAGTCGGCGACGGACACTTTGTCGCCCCCAAGCAGGGGACGACCATCGCTGAGAATGTTCTCGATGTAGGCCAACGCCTTAGGCATAGCTGCCTCAATCTCACTGGCAACCCTTGGGTCTTTGGGCAATCCCAAGGGTGAATTCACTGCGTGTACGTAGCGGCCCAAATTGTTGGCGAAGCGGGTTTCAATGTTGCGCTCCATGTCTCTGGCCAGCCCTCTCGCCACCGGCTCCGCAGGTTGCAACGCACCTTCAGGAAACAGATCTTCAAGGAAATAAATGATTGCGAGCGACTCGACAATAAATTGCCCATTGTCTAATTCCAGCGTGGGTAGCGCACCGAAGGCATTGCGCGCCAAGTGCTCGGGCTGATTTTGCTCGCCCTTCAATGTGTTCACCCGCACCTGTTCGATATCTATCCGCGCGCCTTGCGCTTCGCGCTCGGCCAGATACAACATCACCTTGGTTGGATTTGGTGCGGCAGGTACGCCATACAATTTCATCATCAAAGCCTCTGCTAAATTCTTCGGATGCAAATCAAGCACCGGGCGCTTCGTGATGTCCAGCACATTTAACCAGCCAATGATCCGCTCAACCTTCGACTCAGCCCCTTCAACTTGCGCAGTGCGCGATGAGTACCTAGGATTCTGTATTACTTCACGACCCGACTCTGCACATGAATACGACTTTGTCTTCGTCCGCACCGAAACGTCCCATCGAATGGCGCAAGGCCTTCAGCGCCATGCGCCGTTTGATCAAAGACCCTAACGCCACGGAAGAGGTTTTCACGATCATTGAGGCGCTTTCCGGTGATTCGCTGCACCAAGGGTTTCGTCGCTTTGTAGCCACCGAGCTGGGCCGCGAGATTTTGGCCGATCGACGCTCACTCCTGAAAACTCTGCTTAACCGGGAATATCTGGCAAGCCTGCCGCAACACTCTTTGGCGGCTCATTATCTGCGCTTCGTTACCAAGGAGAACATCAGCGCCGAGGGTCTGGTCGAACCCAGCGAAGGCATGCGCGCGATGCAAAATCTGCACGCAGACGTCCGGCTCTTTGCGCATCGGCAGCGGGATATGCACGATCTGTGGCATACCCTAACCCATTATGGCCGCGACGAGCTCGGCGAAGTTTGCCTGCTCGCCTTCACCTGCGCGCAGAGCCCGAATCGAGGCCTTGCCTTCATCGTCTTGGTGGGCATGTTCCAGCTGTCCAAACGTTATGGCTGGGGGGTATTTACCGCTGCCTACCGCGCCTACCAAGACGGCAAATACGCGGCATGGCTGCCTGCTCAAGACTGGGAGTCCTTGCTCACGCAACCGATAGGCAAGGTCAGGGCACAACTGCACATCCGCCCGCCTCAGCGCTACCAAGACCTGCAGCGTCTGGATTTTCTGGCGGGCACCTAGCGACCCGCCACTCACGAATCACTTGCATTAAACCCGATGACGTAAGGCCTACTATGGATCGCTTTGATTATATTATTGTTGGCGCAGGCACCGCAGGCTGCGTCCTTGCCAATCGTTTGTCTAAGGATCCAAATAAGCGGGTACTGCTGCTAGAGGCTGGAAAAAAAGACAATTACTTTTGGATCGATATTCCCGTGGGGTACCTCTACACCATCGGCAACCCACGCACCGACTGGTGTTTTGAGACCGAACCTGAAGCAGGTCTGAACGGGCGCAGTATCGGTTACGCCCGAGGCAAGGTCCTCGGCGGCTGTTCCTCGATCAATGCCATGATTTACATGCGTGGGCAAAAGTCCGATTACGATCACTGGGCCGAACTGGGCAACCGCGGCTGGGGCTGGAGCGATGTGCTTCCCATTTTCCGACGTTCCGAAGATTACCAGCACGGCTCAGACGACTTTCATGGCAGTGGCGGCGAGCTGCGCGTGGAAGAGCGGCGGGTAAACTGGGAAATTCTCGACGTGTGGCGCGATGCGGCAGAACAGTGCGGCATCCCAAAAATCGATGAGTTCAATCGGGGCGACAACTTCGGCAACGCATACTTTCAGATGAATCAGCGCACGGGCAAACGCTGGAGCGCCACTCGCGCGTTCTTAGACGATGTTCGCCAACGGCCCAATTTAACCATCATGACTGAGGCCACGGTGGAGACACTGATTTTGGAAAAACAGGATGACGGCCTAGCAACTACTGGGGTGCAACTGATTCATCAGGGCGAACGCCGGCAGGTTTTCGCTAACGCTGAAGTCATTCTTGCGGCGGGCGCGATCGCTTCGCCGCAGCTGTTACAACTGTCCGGCATCGGCGAGGCGAGTGCTCTGCAGACACATGACATTCCCGCACGCCACTCACTGCCTGGCGTGGGCCAAAACCTGCAGGACCATTTGCAGATTCGCACCATCTACCAAGTGGACAACACCATCACGTTGAACCAGCGCGCGCGCACGCCTTGGGGCATGGCCATGATGGGACTGGAATATTTTTTCAAAAAAACAGGCCCGCTCACCATGCCGCCATCACAGTTAGGTGCTTTCGCGAAAAGCGATCCGTCCCAACCGACGGCGAACATCGAATGGCATGTCCAGCCGCTGTCGCTGGATAAATTTGGCTCGCCGTTGCATCGGTATAACGCCATAACGCCATCCGTGTGCAATTTGCGGCCATCCAGCCGGGGTACCGTCGCGCTCAAGTCAGCGAACCCCCATGACGCGCCGGCAATTGCTCCGAATTATCTCAGTACCGCCGAAGATCTCGATGTTGCCGTCGCCGGGCTGAGGTATACCCGAAAAATCATGGCCGCGCCGGCCTTGGCAGCGTTTAACCCAACCGAACTAAAACCCGGGCCGGACATCCAGTCAGAGGAGGATTTGCAGCGAGCAGCAGGCGACTTGGGCACCACCATTTTTCATCCAGTTGGCACCTGCAAGATGGGACCGCGACACGACAGCCATGCCGTGGTTGATGATGAACTCCGAGTGCATGGCATCAAAGGCTTGCGAGTCATCGATGCCTCGATCATGCCCACAATCACCTCCGGCAACACCAATGCTCCGACTGTGATGATTGCCGAGCGCGGAGCCGATTTCATTCGACGCGATTATGGTCACAGCCGATAGGCGGCAGAAAAGCTATCAGCCTTGACTGGCCAAGGCGCTCAACCAATGAGCGAACCGTTCGTTGCGAGGATAGTATTTCGCGCTCCAGCCCAGACGCACCATCACGGCCTGCTCCGAGGGAAGGATCATTACCGTTTGCCCTCGGTTGCCAGTAAACGCGTAGGCGTCCTCGGGCAAATCTGGCCAGCGAGACCCCATTTCACCGCGGTTCAGCCAAACCTGATAGCCGTAGGCGCGATCATTACCGCTTGCATTCGGCTGTACGAGTTCTCGCATGAAGCTACTGCGCGCAATGCGTACCCCGTTGAGTTCGCCTTGGTTTAAAAAGGTCTCGCCTAACCGCGCCCAATCCCGGGCGGTTGCATAGATATTCGAGCTACCGACAAAGACACCGCTAGCATCCGGTTCCAGGTTCGTATCGTGCATACCCAGAGGCCACAGTATGTCTTGATACAGGTGGTTGATCGCGTTTTGCGGACCGCCCACGCGTTGGGTAAACAGTAAGGACAGTAAATTCGTGGTGCCCGACGAATATGAGAACCGACTGCCCGGCGGATATTTCAGCGGACTCTGCAGGGGCAAGCTGGCGGCACTGGATTCCATAAATAACATGCGCGTGGCATCTGAGCCGGGCACATAAACCTCCGAAAAGTCTAGGCCACTGGTCATCTGCAGCAGGTCTTTTATCGTAATTGACGCTCTTTCATCTGCCGACCATTCATCGAATAAACGTTGTTCATCAACCGACAATTCCCCTCGCTGTTCCAACCATCCCAACATCAATGCGGTCAGGCTCTTGCCCATGGACCAACCCATCAAGCGAGTATCAGGCGTTATGCCCGGCGCATAGGTCTCAGCTAGAATCTGGCCGCGCTGAACCACAACCAAGGCGCGTGTTTGCAATCCTTCCGCTTGGTCCTGCGCCATTGATGCAGCCAGAGTCTGCATCAGAGCTTCGTTCAATATGGGTTCAGCTGCGCCTGCAGGCCAAGGCCGGTCGTCATTCACGACGGGGGCCCTTGGGGCGGCAAGCTGGGTAAGCTCATCACCATCACCCGGGTCCAGCGAGCAGCCAATCCCTTCGCGGTAGGTGGCACTGGTCTTCGCCAACCCCATCAAACTCACATGGGCGCGTTTGGTCTGCTCATCAATGTCCAGCGAGAGCCAGTCGAAGGCCGGACTGTATGAGGCTAAGTCCTGCAAAATTCGCGTGTTATCGAAGCCGCTGAGAAAACGGCCGGAACAACCAAGTTTTGCCCCCATGCCAGTGCCTACCGCGACATTTGCGCCTAGGCTGGTCGGTGACATACCAACCGAATACAGGCCAGCCATAACCACGCCACATAGCCCCAGCAAGGCAAACAGGGATCGAATCAAAAGTTTGCGCATCATGACCTCTGATAAACAATGGTCAACCGATCAATCTCGGGCAACAATTGCAGCTCAGACCGATCTAATCGTCGGCCTGACTGTCGGTCATTGCACTGTAAGCCAATACCTTAAAGTCATCAGCTAGCCGTGTGCGATGAGGAATGCTCTGCACCATAAACAGACCGATCAAATTCTCTTGCGGGTCAATCCAAAAGCGGGTGCCGGCAGCGCCACCCCAATTGTATTCGCCTGCAGAGCTGACTTCGCCTACATCTCCGGGGTTGAGCACCACGCCAAAATCCAAACCAAAACCGACGCCCTTGCGGCCAAAGGGAATCCCCAAGTCGGACAGGTGATTGGTGGTCATAAGAGCAACGGTTTTGGGTGACAGGATGCGCACGCCATCAAGCTCCCCGCCATTGAGCATCATTTGAGAAAATCGTAGATAGTCACGAGCAGTTGAGACCAAGCCGCCGCCACCGCTTTCAAATTTTGGCTGCTGGACAAAACCCGCACTGATCCAAGCGTCAGCGACATCCAGTCCAGGACCTGTTGCAGGCGCCATAAAGTTATTGCCCGTCATGCCCTCTGGCTTGTAGAGCTGGGCCAGTCTGGGCATTTGCTCCTCAGTGACAGAAAAGGCGGTATCTCGCATATCCAGCGGCCCGAAAAGCCGTTGCTGCAGAAAGTCGCTAAACTTCATGCCCGACAGGACTTCCACCAGACGCCCTTGAATGTCCACGGATACACTGTAGTGCCACTGAGTGCCCGGCTCGTATTGCAGGGGTATCTTGCCCAGCGCCATTACGAATTCTTGCAGATCCATATCGCCCATCAGACCGGCTTTCCGATACATCTGGTCGACTTCCGTATTACCAAAAACACCGTAGGTAAATCCGCCGGTGTGCAGCATGAGATCCCGAACCGTTGGCTGACGCGCAGGCTTGCGGGTCTGACCAACCAACTCCGTTTTACTCTCGCCAACGCCTTGACTTACCGTGCCGTCCGAGACAACGCCTGTTCCAGCAGTCGATAGCGCCACCTCTAAATTTGCCAATTCCGGAATATACATGGCTACTGGATCGTTCAGACGAAACTTTCCTTCTTCGTACAACATCATCAGCGCCACGCCGGTAACAGGCTTCGTCATGGAGTAAATGCGGTAAATTGCATCAGCTTCCATTGCTCGCTTGGCTTCGCGGTCGGCTTGCCCGTAGGTCTGGCTATACACAATTTTGCCATTACGCGCGATTACACCCATACCGCCGACCATGGTGCCATCAGATACCTTGGCGTCCATAAAGTCCGTTAGGAAATCCAGACGATCGCTAGAAAACCCCTGTCTTTCGGGTGAGCTAGTTGGAATTTCACGCGCGGATACCCCACCCGCCACGAACAAACAAACCGCAAGTGCGGTACATAAGATTTTTTTCATTTAACTACTCCTCTCGTCTCGGTAATGATTTTAATTTCCAAACCGATAGCGCAATTTGGCGACAAAGGTATCAATCACAGGTTCTCTCAAACTTTCGTCGAACAGTTCCAACACGTCAAATTCGTCTTCTAACCTGAGCGAATTCCCTCGGTTATACACCAGATAAAAGTCTGTTAGCGGCGCGATCGCCCATCGATAACGTAACTGCGTAGTCAATCGGCTGATGTTGAAGTCATAGTTTGTGCGTTCACGCGCTGTCGCCATCAAGTCGCCGTCACCCTCGGGTACCGCATAGAATCCCTTATCCGAGGCTCTGACACCAGCCCACTGCAGGTTCCAGCGCAGTTGGTGTCCCGGCGCAATAAACCAATTGATATCCAAAGAGGGCTGCCACTCGTCCGCGTCAAAGACACCAAAATTTCGCCCGCCCTGATACACCAGCCAACCGCTGCGATCTTTGTAGCGAAGATCCATGGATATGCTCAGCTGATCAATGGGCAGGTAGGTAACACCCATGGTGGCATTGTAGGACCAGTCGCCCAAATGCTCCTGAGCACCGCCCAAACCAAGGCTGAAGCTGGCTTTTTTACCTGCATCGGTCGACAGGACACTTTCAAACCAGCCACCGCCGTCTACGCGGTAGGCACCGTTGCCTCGGCTGTCAATGTCTTCATATCGTTTTGGAAAATAGCCCACGCCTGCCCGCAACGTATTACGTCCCGGCAGCACGACCGAGGAGCGCCACAACACAGCACTGTCGGTAATCTGGTTCTCGCTAAGATTGTGCTGGTGTTTCACCGCCAATGTTGTTCGGAAATTGCTCAAATTAGCGGTCAGGTTTTGCTTATTGAACAGCAGCACATAGCGGCCTCTTACATAGTCGTTGCGACGCAAAAACCCAAGATCATTGAAATCAATGTCTTCATCCATAACGTCTACTTCAAACTTGTGCCGCAGATTGGGGCTGACTGCATACAATGCATCAAACATCGCCCCATAACCGGTAACACCATCGCGGTCGCTCATGATCAATTGGGCATCTGCATTGAGCGAGCCGTCCCGACTGCGCCAATGGCTATCAAGGCTGTGCACGCTTGTATCGAACTGACTGCCGCTCATAAACGTGCCCATATACCCCCAAGACACGTTCTCGGGGGACGCGTACATCAATCGCGCCACCGCAAAATCTCGGCCCGGCCCTGTCAGCGTGACTGACTGCCCGTTGGTATCTCGCGCTAACCACTCCACGTCATCTTCGAACGCCGTCAGAACACCGTAACGCAATCGGTCCGTGCTGCCTGTCAGTTTGCCTGCTCCGATCAAGTCGGTGGGCACGTCCTGCTGACCACGATCCAGCGTGAAACCATCAGGCACCATCATTTGGCTTGCGGTGCCGCCAATACGGCGCGTGTTGAGAAGTGAGACCGGCAGCGGCACATGTTCTTGCAGATACACCCGACGGGACGTCGTTGAAAAATCCTCATTTAGCGCAATGCGACTGATCGAACTGAAATCATCTCGCGGCATCACGTTAAACACCTCACTGCCTTCGAGGAAGAACAGCCGTTTCTCGGGAAAGAACGTTTCGCTCGCAGTGAGATTCAGCACCACATCATCGGATTCTACCGCGCCGAAATCCGGATTGAGGGATCCTGAGATTTGCGCCTTGGGCGATGGTTTCCAAGTGAAGTCTGCGCCGATGCGTATTTCCGTGTCACGGTAAACCTCATCTTGAGTTACAGCGATAAAGGGAATGACCGACTTTTGCGGCACGGGCTTTACCCCCTCCATCTGTACGCGATTAAACGCTGAAACGTAGCGTTTGGTGGTAACCCCATATCGAGGCCACTGATAGCGTTGATTCCGATGCGATACCATGCGGCTCGCCACGAAGCCCATATTGCGCAAACCTTCTCGTTCAGGCATGTCCATCATAGACCAAGGCAAGTACATTTCGGCGCTCCAGCCTGTCTCGGTCCGCGCAGCCTCCGCCGTCCAATGACCGTCCCAGTCCCTTTGAAAACGGCGTTCAGGCAGAACCTTACCGTCGTTGAGACTGTTGCCTAACGCAACGTAAAACCAGTAGCCCAGCTTTCCTTCTCCGGAGGCGTCAATGGTCACGCCAAAAAGATCCCGATCGACCCAGTCATCCCGACGCGTCAATCGCTCGACCAGCGTATCTGCCGGTTGCTCCATATCCGCGCTCACATACAAACCTTTTTCTGTGGCGAACAGGCGTATTTTGGTAGCGAACTCTGCGTCTGTGCCCAGATCCGGAATGGAGACACCCATGTTGTCGTAGTAGGGAATGCCTTGCCAAACCCGCTCGTCTATGCGGCCATCTATGGTGATCTCAGCGTCAGCATGATCCAAGGTTTGGATTTTCAGTTGGTGTAGATCCACACCGGCCTCGGTATCGAAAACCGTTTGCTCGCCGCGACCCGCAGCCGCCGGCCATGTACCTTCCAAATCAGGAACAGACTCGTACTTGTTCGACGGCTCAGCACCTTCGCCTGTCGACTGACTGTTGATCGGGATCCCTGCGGGCTCGGCGGCAACAGCCGACATCACGCTTGCCGTTTCGAGCAAGGCGCTATCGCTGATATGCCATGCGTCCGCAAAACCACTAACGCGCAGACGCTCAAGCAATCGACGGCTGGGCGTTCGCTGTGACTGCGCGACAACACGAAACAGCCCGCTGCCGTCGGGTAGCACTGTCAGCACGGCATCACTGGCCGCCATGTCTCGAGCCAGTGAACGAACGTGTCGCTCGGCATTATCCCGTTGACTGAAACTGGCAATGACAACGCCCTCTGCGCCCAGCCCTTGGCCCTGAGCGGACACAGCAAGACCCAGTGCGAACCCCAGCGCGATAGCCCAAGCCAGAAAGATGCGCAGGCTCGTCAGGAAAAATCGAGGCATAACGGACTGGGACAAAACATCCTCCCATCAATAAAACAACCGTGGAGCATCTCGAAAAGTAAAACTACGAGCCGAGGGCAGCCCGACATTTTCCGATATTTGCACGTAAATTGATAGGCCGCGTCTTATTTGCCGACTTGACCCCAGTGGCAGATGCGTGGATCTTCTGCCTGTAAAAATAATCGGCATTGCAAGGAGAGAGGTCATGAGCATTACCCAGTCCACTACCGACGAACTGATTCTGGAGCAGCATGATCGGGTGCTGCTGATCAAACTAAATCGCCCCGATCGCCTCAACGCTATCAGCCGCGACATGCTTGATGAACTGTCTGCCAAGGTGGTCGCTGCGGATAAAGACCCTGAGATCCGATGTATCGTTCTGACCGGCGAGGGCAAGGGCTTTTGCGCCGGCCTAGACCTCGTCGACACAAACAAGCGGCGCGAAGACGAGCAAGGTACCGGGGACGCGAACAATCACAATCGCCCGCCACGTAAATTGTTTGACCTCAGGGATGCGCCAATCAATGTTATGTGGCATTGCGACACGCCGATCATTTGCGCCGTCAACGGCGCGGCAGCTGGCTACGGTATGGACCTTACCCTGCTCTGCGACATGCGTATCATGTCCGAGCACGGAAAAATGGCGGCCATTACTGCCAGACGAAATGTGGTGCCAGAAAGCGGCGGCACATGGTTGCTACCACGATTGGTGGGCTGGGCAAAATCTGCAGAACTGTATTACCGGGGACGCACCGTGATGGCCGATGAATGCCTCGAACTCGGCCTGGTGAACGCCGTGGTGCCGCACGATGAACTGCTGCCCACTGCTATGGCCTGGGCCCGAGAAGTGGCTGACAACGCGCCAATGGCTGTGCAGACCACCAAGCGCATGATGCGTATGGGCTTGGAGGAATCCTATGACACTGCCGTAGATCATCTCATGGTCCACCTTGCTGGTATGTTTGCCAGCGAGGACTTTGAGGAGGGCTTGAAGGCGTTTCTCGAAAAACGCAAGCCCAACTTCACCGGGCGTTAACGCCCTTGCCGGACGCTATCCCTCTTACCCAACGCTATCGCTTGGCATCGTCTCGAATCACCTGTGCGCCGGCCGGATCCACCAGCCGGCCATGGACGATCTGGTTGTTCGCATGACCCAGCTGTTGCAATGACATAGCGCCCTGCAGCGCGGTCCAAAAACCCTGAGCATCTTGGGCCTGATTGACACTCTGCTTCGCCAATCTCAGCCCCATACTTGGCCTGCTGGCGATGCGTTCGGCCATCGTTTGAGTAACGTCGTGCAAGGAATCCGCCGCCACCACATGATTCACCATCCCCAATGCCTTGGCTTCCTCGGCACTGATCTTGTCTCCAGTAAAAAGCAGTTCCTTGGCCTTGCGAGGCCCCATTTCCCACGGATGGGCGAAATACTCAACGCCATTGACGCCAAAGGCGACCACCGGATCCGAAAACGTTGCGTCGTCCGAGGCAATAATCAAATCGCAGACCCAAATCAGCATGAGCCCACCGGCAATTACCTTGCCATGCACCTGGGCGATGGTTGGTTTCGGGAGGTTGCGCCAGCGCCAGCACAGCCCGAGATAAATTTCCTCTTCCTGTGATTGATAGCCTTCCGCACCAGGTTTGCCAAAACCGCCCCAATTAGATACCGGCTGAAAATCGGCCATTGAAGTCTGGTCAGACAAGTCATGACCCGAGGAAAAATGTGGACCATTGGCGTCCAGTATAATGACTTTGACACTGTCATCTTGGGCCGCCAAATCAAAGGCATCATTGAGTTCATAGAGCATTGTTTTATCTTGTGCGTTGCGCACGTCCACACGATTCAACGTGATCCGCGCAACCTGATCGGCCACTTGATAGACGATAGTGGAAAACTCTGACATCCCTCTCTCCTAAGAATACAATCACTCATAGTAGCAAGAGCGGAACTTCCTGCCATGCGCAAACCCGCAACGAAATAAAACCTGAGAGAGCCGGTGCAGCATCCACCCAATTCAGAATCGTTCAATCCGCAAGAGGATACCCGCTTAAAGCGCCTTACTGGCACGAATCTGGGTTGGCGTTGGGTGGCGGTTGCTCTCATTTTTGTTCTGGGCCTCGTCGCGTTCGCCAACGGCGTTGCACTCACCGAACGTCCAGACGTCAACCAAGCGCCTGCGCTGGAGCAGATCTATTACATACTGGGTCTGTTTGTCGTCGGTGGTCTCGACCTTGGCATGCCCGTTGGCGGTCCGTTGTGGGCTAACACGATGCTCTGGATTGCTTTCTTCGGCGCTCCTTTACTGACTGCATCCGCCCTCGTCGAAGCCGTACTGCGGGTGCTCAACCCGCAGCAATGGTTACTCAGGAATCTGCAGGATCACGTGGTGATATTCGGCTCAGGCGAGCTCACCATCAGCTACCTGAGATTATTGCGCAGGGAGAACCGCAACTGCCGGGTAGTCGTCGTTGACACGGACTTTGATTCCATTCGCGAGCAAGAGCTGCAGCAGAAGTACGGCGTGGCTACAGTTGTCGGCGATTTGACCTTAGGCTTTTTGCGCAAGCAACTGAAACTCAAACACGCCAAGCGGGTCTTATTGCTGGGCAACAATGACTTCCAAGCCTTCGAAGCAGCGACCCGGGTCTTGGAATCTGCACCAAACTTAAAATTTAGAGTTGTCATCCACTGCCAAAACCTGCGTTTCATGCGCACGTTGTTAAAGACATCGCTGGGGCGTCACTGCATTATTTTCAATCGCTACAACATGGCGGGAATGGCCTTTGTGCGCCGCGACCTGCGTCAGCAGTTTGCTCGCAGCGAAGGGTTGGACAATGTGGTCGTCGCAGGATTTGGGCGTTTCGGTCAATCTGTGGTCGAACAGCTAAGACGTACCCAAGAGCGTGAGCTGGCCCACGTGGTCATCATTGATCAAGACGCGGAGCGGCGCATGATGGTCGTCGAGGAGCAACAGCAGTTGCCGTCAAACTACGAGCGTTCGGTCCTACGCGGCGACATTTCTAACCCAGAAGTATGGCGACGAGTGGCCGCGAAGATCGATCTGGAAAAAGAAAATACGGTTTTCATCCTTGGTACAGGCAGCGGACGAGACAATCTGCGCACAGCACTGTGGTTAAAACAAAAATACCCTCAGTCTCACGTCTTCGCGCGATCCAATGGCGACTCGCGCTTTGCCAGTTCTGTAGGCGAGGAGAAAAACATCAACGCCTTCAGCATTAACGCTCTGTTGGAAGGCATGATTCCGGTGCGCTGGACTCGATAAACCTCTGGATATTTCGCTACCAGCCGCATTGGCGGTCGGCGTTTTGCTCCCTCAGCCAAGCCATTAGCGGCTGAAAGTAATCAGTGATCGCTTCTGCATCCATACGTCTTTGCCCCGTCAACGCCTGCATGGCGTCGGGCCAAGGCTTACTTGCCCCCATGGCGAGCATCGCCCCCAACTTTTCCCCAGCCGCTTCGCTGTTGTAAATCGAACAGTTGTGCAGCGGACCCTGATAACCCGCCGCATCACACAGCGCCCGGTGAAACTGGAACTGCATGACATGGGAGAGGAAATAGCGGGTGTAGGGCGTATTACCGGGAATATGGTATTTCGCGCCGGGATCAAAGTCGGTCTCGGTGCGTTCAACCGCAGGCTCAATACCTTGGTAGGACTCCCGCAGAGCCCACCAGCCTGCATTGTACTGGTCAGGCGTAATATCGCCTGAGAACACTTTCCAGCGCCACTCGTCGATGAGTTTTCCAAATGGCAGAAAGGCGATCTTATCCAGCGCCAGTTTCATTTGCTGGTTGATGGTCGCCTCGTCACTGACTTCAACACGATCAACCAAGCCCTTTTGATGCAGATAGTCCGGCGTCATCGACAGCACGATGGTGTCACCGATGGCCTCGTGAAAACCATCATGGGCACCACCTTTGAAAAACGGGCGTAGGTCTTTGTACATCAGATAGTAGTAAATATGACCCAGCTCATGGTGCAGCGTCGCTAGCTGTTCTTCATTGGCTTCAACGCATTGCTTGATACGGGGATCGTTGCCGTTGTCCAAATCCCACGCACTGGCATGACAGACTGCGTCGTGATCCGTCGGCGCCACCAGCATGGAATTCTCCCAAAAACTCTGGGGCAGCTCGGGCAAACCTAGCGAAGTAAAAAAGGCTTCTGCGGTTTCGGTCATACGAACAGGATCGTAATTTTGCGCTTGTAACGCCGATGTCACGTCCAGCGGCGCCACCCCCGGATAGGGCTCTAGCAAGTCGTATAGATTTCCCCAACTTTGCGCCCACATGTTGCCCAGCAGGTGGGCTGGAATCGGCCCCTGACGGGACACCCGATCCTCACCATACTGTTCAACCAAGGTGTCGCGCACATGACAATGCAGAGCTTCATACAATGGTTCGACCTGACCCCACAGACGCTCGGTTTCCGCCTCAAATTCGGCCGTCGTCAAATCGTAGCCGCCCTTCCACTGCTCACCCAAATCGGCGAAGCCCAGTTCCTGGGAGCCCATATTCACCAGTTCGACAAAGCGCTGGTACATGGGCCGCATGGGAGGGGAGACTCCGCGCCATGCGAGCCAAGCATCAAGCTGTTCGTCGTAATCTCGCGAGCCCGCTAATATGTTTTCAAGCTGCGGTAGCGTCTTACAATTGTCACCCGAGTCATCGCAGGCTTTGCCCGCGCCGTAGAAGCCCTCCAGATCCGTAGCCAGTTGGGCCAGCTCGGCGCGCAGCACCGGATCGTTTGGCGCCGGCATGGAAGAACCGCGCAAAATCAGCTCAATTGCTCTGGCGCTTTCCGGATCCGTAGGTACATCTTTCAGCTTCTTCGCCTGAGCAATCAGCGCGCTCTCGAAGGCCAACGACCGCTCGCCAGCACGCGCGGCGAGCTCACCGGTATCTGGCGTGATGTAGGTTGCGCGCAACCAGAAGGCAAGACCCACCTCCTTATTAAGATCCAACATTTCTTGTTCGCTGCGACGCAGAAAATCGGCAGGGCTTTCTGCCACTGCCTCATCGTTACCACCGACTTGATTTTCTTCAATTGGCGAACCGCAGGCGACCAATAAAAGGACCGATGCTATTGACAGTCGTGACTTCACCTCAGCCTCTCGTGAGCTACTAAACAGCTTTGAAGATACTGCAAGAAAACAATCGACCCAAGGACATCTGTGTGTAGAGTCTGGCAAACTTGTTACTCGGCTTTTTGAGGGGATTATATGCCAACGTTATCAGTACTCGATCTGTCACCCATTTGTGAAGACGGTGACGCAGCTCAGGCGCTCAACAATTCGCGCGCGCTGGCTCAACACTGTGAAAACGCGGGCTACCATCGCTACTGGGTCGCCGAACACCACAACATGCGCGGCATCGCTAGCGCAGCAACGTCCGTCCTGATAGGCCACATTGCTGGGGGCACGACATCCATACGGGTCGGATCTGGCGGCATCATGCTGCCCAATCACTCCCCACTGATGGTCGCGGAACAATTTGGCACGCTGGAGGCTCTGTATCCTGGGCGAATCGACTTGGGCTTAGGCCGTGCTCCGGGCACGGATGGCATTACTGCTCACGCTCTGCGCCGTACTCTGCACAGCGACCCAAACCATTTTCCACAAGATGTGATCGAGCTGAAAGGCTATCTCAGCAAAACCTGTCAGCCCCAACAGCGAGTGACTGCGGTGCCCGGTTTTGGCTCGGAGGTTCCGCTATACATTTTAGGTTCCAGTTTATTTGGAGCGCAGTTGGCCGCAATTTTGGGCCTACCTTTCGCCTTTGCGTCGCATTTCGCCCCTGACGCCATGATGCGTGCTATCGCCCTGTATCGGCAGGAATTTGAGCCTTCGGAGCAACTGGATAAACCGCATGTCATTTTGGGCTACAACATATGCGCAGCGGACACCGAGGAGGAAGCGCTGCTGCTGCGTTCATCGGGACTTCAGGCTTTTTTAAATTTGCGTCAGGGTTCCCCGGGGCCACTGCCCAAGCCCGACCCAAACTTTGAAGCTAACCTGAGCGATACGGATCGTGCCATGTTACAGCAGGTCAGCTCCGCCTCTGCCGTCGGCACGATGACGTCTGTACGTGATCAGGTGAGGGAATTCGTGACCAAGACTCAGGCAGACGAACTGATCGTCGTTTCGCAGATTCACGATCATAATGCGCGCTGCAAAAGCTACGATATTGCTTTTGAGGCCTGCGCGGGCCTTTGACCCGCGCGTTACCGTGACTTGCACTGCGGACAGGCAACTCGTCTGAGGGATCTACCTACAGGCTAGGGTTCACCAGAAACTTCTTGCCCGTTGCCTGCAGCGCATAGGTTTGCAGGACGTCTAGCTCTAACGCCTGATCCAGCGATATCTCTTGTGCGTAGCTACTGGCAAAGGTTGTCTTGATTTCGTCGGCTACTCGCTGGCGCAGTTCGCCCGCGCGATCACGGCCGATCTTCTGCAAAAATGGTGTCAGCAACCATCCGCCAACACCCCACTGCAAACCATAACTGCGAGTGAGAGTGGTAGGCCGACGCTCGAGACCGCCGTAAATGTAGACCTGCTTTTCTTGCGATGACCCGTAACGGCTGTACTCCGTCGCGGTTTCGTTGGCAGCAGCTTCCATGGCGACCAAGATCTGATTGGCCAACTCACCACCACCGGTGGCATCGAAAGCTAAGTAGGCGCCAGTGGCGACAACGGCATTTTTTAGATCTTCGGTGAACGATGGCAGACTGGAATCGCAGACGTAGGTTGCACCGATGTCGCGCAACAGTTGCGCTTGTTCCGGCTTTCGTACGATATTGACCAGATCAACCCCGTCGGCAAGACAAATTTTCTGCAGCATTTGCCCAAGGTTCGATGCCGCTGCCGTGTGAATCAGGGCACTGAAACCTTCCCGGCGCATGGTTTCAACCATGCCCAGCGACGTCAGCGGATTAACGAAGCAGGAAGCACTTTCTCGGGGACTAACGCCATCATGCATGACCAAACACTGGGTGGTGTGCAGGGTTCGGTACTCGGAATACATTGCCCCGCCCAGAACACCAACAGTTTTGCCCAGTAACGCTTGAGCCTCGGCGCTGCTTCCCGCCGCAACCACAATACCAGAGCCCTCGTTGCCAACGGGCATGGCTTCGTCGAATCGCGCTTTCAGCATCGGCAGCACGTTCGCAGGCACATCGGCTTCCACATGATTCTCACCAACCGTTTGCGCTTGCGTTATGTCCGCCATACCCAGCAATAAGCCCAAATCCGACGGATTGATGGGCGAAGCCTCGATCCGCACCACCACTTCCGCATCGCCGGGGGCAACAACCGGCGTTTCACCAATGGTCAACTGCAGCTTACCGCCAGATGTCACACAGGATAAAAGCTGGCGGCTGCTCGTGGGTAAATCGCTCATGGTTCCTCTCCTTTAAATTAGCGACAGAGCATAGCATCTCTCGACGCGACACGGATCGAGTTACAGGCTTTTTTCTGACTGCTGCTTGCGCGCGCACTCTTCACCCCTTGTGTCTGTCTCAAGTCAGCACATACACTCATCGCCGTGGACGCCCTTAACATCAAAGAAATCAAAAGTTTGTTCCGCCAATCCAGCAGTGCTGAGTTGGGATTACCCGACTTGACACCCATTGATTGGGGCATTCTCGACTACCTCGGATGGGTTCATCCTTCGGGTTCTACGGCCTTCGTCGTCATGCCAGTTGCAGACGAACTTCGCGGCTTACGGTTGCGGCGCGTAATGAATACCAGTGCCCGACCTCGGACCCGTATGTGCTCGTGGTGCCATCACGTCTATCGCAGCAGAGGGACAGCACTGTTCAGTGTTTATGTGTCGGGTTCGGACGGTCGGCGCAGCATAGGTAATCACATCTGCCGTAATCTCGACTGCAGTCTGCGCATCCGTAATCTGGTATCCGATCCTCCCACCTACCTACCAGAGACACTCCATATCGAATCAAAAATCAGGCGTTTGGAAAATTCAATTCTCACCTTCATGTCGCGAGCCAACGTGTTGGCCTGAGCGCACGGCTTGGGCCCGACCGAGCTGTTTTCGACATTTCGTAGACCGTCGTGGAAAAACACCGCCATTCACGATGCAATACTCGCCATTGGCAGCGTTGGGCCGTCCCAGCATAATAGCTGCCCGGCAAAACAATCTGCCGCGCACCTGAAATCATCAATAAGCGAAGAGAGCACTATGGAACTGGACACTTTCCGCGAAGAAACTCGAGACTGGCTAGAATCTAACTGCCCTCAAGAAATGCGATTGGGCGCTATCCACTTCGAGGATGCCTACGAATTATATCGCACAGATGCGGCTATCGAGTGGCGCGACCGCGCCCTGACTCGAGGCTGGACTGCTCCAACGTGGCCTACCGAGTACGGTGGCGGCGGCCTGGATGCGGCACACCAAAAAGTGCTCGCAGAAGAAATGGCTCGCATTAAGGCACTGCCTGCCGCGACGGGCATGGGTTTGGCGATGATCGGGCCGACCATTTTGGAAATGGGTACCGAGGAACAACGCCAGCGACACATCCCTAAAATCATTTCCGGCGAAGCGCAATGGTGTCAGGGCTATTCCGAACCCGGTGCCGGCTCAGATCTTGCTGGCTTGCAGACCAAGGCAGTCCTGGACGGTGATCAATTCATCATCAATGGCCAAAAAATCTGGACGAGCGGAGCGCAATACGCGAATTGGATGTTTGCCTTGGTCCGCACTGATCCACAGGCGCCCAAGCACGAGGGCATCAGCTTTGTCGTGCTGCCCATGGATCAGCCCGGCGTGACCGTTAAGCCAATCAAACTGATTTCTGGCAGCTCGCCGTTTTGCGAGACGTTCTTTGACAACGCCGTGGCGAAGCGCGAAGACCTGATCGGCGAACTCAACAAGGGTTGGACTGTCGGCAAGCGCCTGCTGCAGTACGAACGCAATGCCACCACCCGAGCCAAGCCGAAGAAAAAAGAGGGCGTACTTAAGCCTAAACTGAACGTCTACGCTACGACAGCGAAGCAATATCTGGGTGAAGACTCTGCCGGACGTATCGCTGACGCGGATTTACGCAGCGACGTTCTGACTCAGGTGATGAACGAACGCGCGCTGTCATTAACCACGACGCGTGTTGTTGAAGAAAGCCGTTCCGCTGGCGCACCCGGAGCGGCAACGTCGATCTTCAAGATGGTTGGGTCATCGTTAACGAAATCCGGCTCTGAACTGAAGTCCCGCCTGCGTGGTACGTCGGGTCTGGTTTGGGACAGCAACGAGTTTTCTGCTGACGAATTGGAGTCCACTCGCGGCTGGCTGCGTGATCGCGCTGTCACCATTTACGGTGGGACCAATGAAGTACAGCAAAATATCATTGCCAAACGCGTATTAGGCCTGCCCGACTAAGCCTCATATTCGTCTTTGACGAACACTGTGGAGCCGCCAATCAGGGTGGCTCCTACGGTTGCGCTCCCCGCCTGCCCCAGAACCTCTGACCATCTCTGCTCCAACAAGCACACATCAGCCGGCATGCCCACTTCCAGTTTGCGGGCCCGGGCAAAAGGTAGCCCTTGGTTTAACGCTGATGTCGGTGTCAGATACCCCGCGAGCGCGTCTTCCACATGTACACTTTCTCTGGAACCCACTACTGCCCCGGCTGCTGTCTGCCGGTTCGCGGCGGTGGCGATCACTTGCCAAGGGTTCACGGGTCCGTAAGGAGCATCGCTACTGGCAACCACGGATACCCCAAGATCCTGTAGCCCGCGAAAACGATACAAATTTGCCAATTCTATTTCCGTAAGATCGGCGAGATACTGTTCGCCCTTGGCATAGAGAAAAGCCGGCTGTGTTATCACCGGCATCCCCAGATCCGCGAGCCTCAGAGCCATCTCGTCGCTAATGACCGAGCCGTGTTCGATACGGTCAAAGCCCTCTTCAGGCTCAGACGCATCAGCAAGAGCAGCCAAGGCAAACACCAGCTCTAGGTGGCTTACACAGTGAAAAGCAACATTTCGACCCTTTGTCCTCGCCGCGTTTATCCGCCGCACGAGGTCCTCCAGCGGCGGAAGGCGATCTCCGTCCAACAAAATTTTCAAGTAACCGCTGTCTAGTGAGTCGTCTCCCATCACATTGAATCGCTGAAGCAAATCACCCTCACGACGCAGCCGCTCAAATTCCTGCCGACTTTGTTGATTGTTGTGCGCTGACGTATCAGTAACACCCACCACACCCAAACGGGCCAGCATGCGGGAAAAACCCCGAACATCAGGCTGCACGTTACCGCCGGTAGATGTCAGTCGCTGAGCAATCAGTTTGTCGTTCCGCACAATGCGGCCGTTTAATCGCCCTTGAGCATCCAATTCAACCCCATCAATCTGCTCAGAAGCGTTTAGCTGCAGCGATTCGAGTCCCAACGAATTACACACCCACAACTTACCGCTGCGATGCTGGATACGCAGCGGCCGATCGCTACACAGCTCATCCAATGCCCAGCGGTCCAGCTCACCCAGCTGCTGTTCGTGATAAGACACACCGCGAATCCAACCGCTGCCGGCTGCACCGCGCAGTCGTTGCGCCAATCTGTCGCGGCAATCACCCACGGCGCCAGAGCCGACATCACAATCCAAGGAACCATAAGCCGCCGCAGCCGCGAACACATGAATGTGGTGATCGTGTAAACCCGGCAGCAGCTCGCCACCGCGAGCATTGAGCACGGTTTCGCCAATCACAGGAGTGAGCTGAGGGGCAATTTGTTGAATCACCTCACCCACTCGCAGATCCACGGCGCAGCCATTGAGCCAAGCGTTTTTGATTAGCACTGGGAGACAGCCAACAAGGGACAAACAATGTCGCGCCCCGCCGCCAATATCTGTTGCCGACAGTGGCGGGCGATTCCAACCATGGAAAAGTCCAAGAGACCGCTGCGCCCCTCGGCCAAACTCTCCGCAACCGCAAGAGCCGCGTAAACGCCGGTCAGCGGATCGGCAATCGCGTCACCGACAAACTGCGGCTGACCAAGGTCATCCCAGCGCAGCAGACCGGCACTGACAGCCACATCGTCGCCGAAACCCGCCCATTGATCCGCAGGAGGCTGACGCCCATAGGCCGTAATCGACAGCCAAATCTGCGGTCCGTTGATTACTAGGGACTCCCGATCCAAGGCCAATTGACGCAGCGCGCGCGGCCGCGATGCTTCGATCACCACGTCAGCACTGGCTAACAATTGCGCCAATTGCTGCCGCTGCTCAAGATCATCGAAGTCCAGCACCAAATGCTCATGGCCCGCATGCAATGCCTCATACAGTGCTGTATTACCCTGCCGGGAACCGTCCGGACGCTGAACACTGGAAACACTGGTAACTTCGGCGCCACACCGATACAGCAGATGAGCGCACAGCGGTCCGGCCCACAAAGCAGATAGATCGATGACGCGGGCACCCTGCAATGAACGCCCAGCCGCATTCAAACCATCGGGCCTCATATGCCCTCTTGGGATTCGCAGATCATCAGGACTGGTTTTGGCTGCGTCGACAAAAGCCACTGGCATGCCCATTTCCCGACCTCGACCGAGCAGATCCGCCCCGCGGCGGTGCAACAGTGCCTGTCTCAAAGCTGTCACATCCGTTAGCAGCGCATCCGTTTCCAGTAAAGCATTGAGCAGGGTCCAATCACTGTCCCGGGCCAAGTTGATCGCCAGCCAGCCGTCCTCGCAGGGCATCAAGTGGCAGCTTCGATTGGCAGAACGCTGGCCTGCAGGCTCGATACCTAGCTCTTTTGCTCTGGCTTTCAGTACCCAATCGGCGCTCGGCAGGCTGGCCTGGGGATAATGCTGTGCTATACCAGATAGAGCCTGCGCAACGCAGGCGTTCAGGTCTTCGGCAGGTATACTCTTGATCATGTCAAACGCAGCCAAATTTTCCGCAGAGAAGGTCATATCACTAGAGGCTTATTGCCGGTTACTAGGTAGCCCCATGTTGGCGGAAGAACGCAGCGTTGTCAGCGGCTGTCGTTATCTTGCAGTGGATCTCGAACAGGCGACCGGGGAGATGGCGGCACGCATTGCCAACCCTTCCAACCAAGATGCCTGGCTGCCAAACACGACGGTCATCGGTTTCTGCCGAAAGTCCGCCCAGTCTTTGCCGGCGCTCACGCGCAAACTGCTGCCACTGGTCGACCTTGTTGCAGATGGCACCACTCGAAACGAGTTGCTCGACAGTGCCCTCAACAATCTCCAGTCCAACCCCATGGCGAGCACGGCCCTGGTTCAGCTTTTGCGCAGCAACCACAAGATGTCCGTTGAAGACGGGCTGTTGCTTGAGTCACTGACCTACAGTGCGTTACAGCACGGTGCCGAATTCTTGGCGTGGCTGCGGCAGCGCAGAGCCCCAAACCGTGAAAGCCGCGAATCCAGACTGCCCGTCACCGTTAACCGAGACGGAGATCGCTTGACCATCACCCTGAACCGCGCCGACAAACACAATGCGTTTTCTGCAAGCATGCGTGAAGGGCTGTGTGAAGCCTTAGCCCTCGCTGAGACAGATTACTCCATTGGACAGGTATTACTGCAGGGCGCGGGGCCTTCGTTTTGCGCAGGCGGAGATCTTGAGGAATTCGGTCTGGCCCGCGACGCAGCACTGGCTCATCTGACTCGCACAACCCGTTCGCCGGCGCGCCTGATCGATCGTATTTCCAAGCGCACCACCGCTCAACTGCATGGTGCCTGCATTGGTGCGGGTATCGAGATGACCGCATTCGCTGGCCATGTGACGGCCGCGACGAATGCCTACTTTGCGCTTCCCGAAGTAGGCTTCGGCCTAGTACCCGGTGCCGGCGGAACCGTCAGTATTCCGCGCCGCATCGGTCGTCATCGAGCAGCGCTGCTGGGATTGAGCGGCCAGCGCATTGATGCTGCACTGGCCCTCGAGTGGGGATTGGTTGATGAGCTGTCTAACCCTCGTTAACTCAGGCGAGCGTTTTTTCGAAGGATGCCTTAACGACCCGCCGCAGCAGTTTACCGGTTTCGTTGTAAGGCAGCTCTGACCATACGTCCATATAGGCAGGCACCCGAGAGCTCCGTAACTCCTGCTTGACCAGATCTTTGAGCACCTGCACATCAATACTGGCACCTGCCTTGGCGACCACGGCAGCCGCAACCGCTTCGCCCCATTGTTCATCGGGTACGCCAACAACCGCAACATCGGCGACATCAGGGTGAGTGAGCAGCACATCTTCAATTTCGCCCGGCGATAAATTCTCCCCGCCGCGCACGATGACATCGTCTGCACGCCCTTCCAAAAACAAGAATCCCTCGTCATCCATGCTGCCGGCGTCACGCGTCGGGAACCACCCATCAGCATCCACTACAGAACCCTTACCTTCATATTCACCGGAGACTTGTTCACCGCGAACGTAAATTTCCCCGCGCTCGCCAGCCCCGAGCACACGCCCTTTATCGTCACGAATTTCTATCTCCACGCCGGGCAAGGCTTGACCTACAGAAACCAGACGACGACGCCCGGCCTCTGTGGTGCTCGCGACAGCATCGCGATGGGCCTCCGGACCCAGTACGCAAATCGTGGAACTGGTTTCGGTCAGGCCATAGGCGTTAGAAAAATCCGTCTCTGGAAACAGCGACATGGCTTTTTCAATCACGCTGAGCGGCATCTTGCCGCCGCCGTAAGCCAAGCTGTTTAAGTCGGGCATATCCGCATTGGTCGCGCCTTGTGCCTCCAAGGTTTCAACAATGCGCGCCAGCATCGTCGGCACAACGAAGGCTGTCGTTACCTTGTGGCGGCGAGCCAATTCGATCCAGCGTTCTGCACTAAAATTCGGCAGCTGAATGACATGCCGACCGGAATAAACCGAACTCATGATCGCGGCTATACCGGCGATGTGATACGGCGGTACGCACACTAAGGAGGCGTCCTCTTCCGGCGCGCTCGCGAATTCCACAGAACTGAGTATGTAGCTCACCAAGTGTTTGTGGCGCAGCACGGCGGCCTTCGGTTCTCCCGTGGTGCCACTAGTAAACAGCAACACCGCCACCTCATCCGGATCCATCGCCCATTCGCCATCTATCGGCGCGACATGCCGAGCGGCATCCAAAAATCCGTCCGTAGCCACCGCATGCACGTCATCCAGAGCGCCAAAGGCATCCACCCGGTCGCTGGACGTCACCAGATAAGCTGGCGTAACTCGTTTGAGCAGGGCCGCGATTTCATCGTTTGTCAGTCGATAGTTCAGTGGCACATAGGGCACGCCAGCCCACGCGCTGGCAAACAGACCCAATGGAGTGCCCAGATTACTCACGTCGAGCTTGGCCATGCGACTGGCTCCCTGCGCCCGGATGGATCCGGCACGCAATCGGGCAGCCTCGAATAACTCACTGTAAGTATAGGTTAGGCCGCGTTCACCATCGGTAAACGCCGGGCGATCAGGAAAGGCTCCGCTGGCCATTTCCAGCAGCATCATGACGTTCATTGCTGCCGCCTAATCTGTTTTCGGTAACTGTTTGGTATCTTTTTGCAGCAACAACTGCCCGTTCACGGCCAAACTGCCATCACCGGCTTTGACACAGAGCACCTCAATGGTCTCGTCTGCAGTGATATAACGCTTGCCCATGGCGATGCCAACTGCGTGATCTGGGTGGACCTGCGCGTCATCTGCAACCTCGGATCCCGGCGCAACCATCTCTGCACCACCGCACGTCAGTGTCACATCATCCTCTGATGCGGTCACAACCATGATTTCCCCGGCGCAGACTGCGCTCTTGAACCGACCGCCGGTACTTAGCTTTGGCATAATTTCTCCCCAGTTTAAAAGCAGGGTCTGATTCTAGGACGTGTCGCGTTCCTTGACAAAGTGCGCAAACCGTATGAACTTGCCATCCCTCAATAAAAGCGAAATCTCCGGAGAAACCACATGCGCATTTCCATTTCCATCGGCTCGGCGTATTACAACGGTGAAGAGTGGGACAGCCTAGTGGACTACACCATCGAGGCTGACCGCATGGGCGTGAATCAAGCGTGGTCTGCCGAAGCTTGGGGCATGGATGCCATTGTGCCACTTGCCTATTTAGCGGCCAAAACCGAAAACATCCAATTGGGCACTGGCATTATGCAAATTAGCTCCCGGGTACCCTCCATGATGGCGATGACCGCCCAAAGTTTGGATACCGTTTCAAATGGGCGTTTTAACATGGGTCTTGGCGTGAGCGGCCCCCAAGTAGTTGAGGGCCTGCATGGCGCGGCTTTTGGCAAACCACTCTCGCGATTGCGGGAATGCATGGCCATCCTGCGAATGGCTTTGAATGGAGAAAAGTTGCAGTTCGAGGGCGAACACTACGTGCTGCCCCGACCGGGCGGCGAAGGTAAACCCATACGCCTGTCCCAACCACCGCGCCCCAACTTACCGATCTATCTTGCGACCCTTGGACCAAAGTCCCTGCAGATGACCGGCGAGTTGGCGGACGGCTGGTTAGGCACCTCGTTTGTGCCAGAACAAAGCCATGTATTTCTCGACGATTTGAGTCAGGGTGCTGCAAACGCCGGCCGCAGTCTTGCAGACATTGATATTCAGACCGGCGGTTACTTTGAAATGAGCGACGACGTAGAGCGTTTGATCGACGCTCGCAAACCTGCCATGGCCTTTACCTTGGGCGGCATGGGGTCGGCAAAAACTAATTTCTACAACGACGCATACTGCCGCGCAGGATACGAAGACGACGCCAAGGCAGTGCAAAGCCTGTGGATTGATGGCAAGCGTGATCAGGCAGTGGCTCGTGTGCCCGATGAAATGGTGTTGCTAACGAACCTTATCGGCACGGAAGAGATGATCCGCGAGCGCCTCAAAGCGTTCCGCGACGCCGGTGTGAATACATTCCGCCTCGGCACTGGTGGCGTGAGCTGGAAAGAGCGCACTGCGGCGCTGGAAGAAGCAGTAGATCTTATACAACGCGAAACCACGAGCTGGTAAAGGTATATTTTAGCGATTCGTGCATTAACCGGTCATTGAAGGAGGTAGCCGTGCGACTTGGAACCATTTTTTACAACGACTTTGAGTTGCTTGATGCCTATGGCCCGCTGGAAATGTTTGGAGCTCTGGGCGACAAAATTGAACTGGTGACCATCGCCGAGCAAGCCGGACCGGTCAAATCCTCACCAGGGCCCAAAACCCTGGCGGATTACGGTTTTGACAATGCGCCAGAACTGGACGTGATTTTGGTACCCGGCGGCATCGGTACCATACCTGAGCTGGAAAATGATGCTTTAATCCGGTTTCTCCAAGAACGATGCCCGCAAAGCAAAGTCACCATGAGCGTTTGTACGGGCTCAGCGTTATTGGCCAAGGCAGGTTTGCTCGACACCATGCCGGCCACCTCAAACAAAATGTTCTTTGAATTGGCTCGAAGCCAAGGGCCCAATGTGGATTGGCAGGAATCAGCGCGGTGGGTGGACGCAGGTCAATATGTTACGTCGTCGGGCGTCTCCGCTGGAACCGACATGGCACTAGCTGTAATTGAACGGTTATATGGGCTCGAAATCGCAGAGTCGGTTATGAACTACACGGAATACCAGTGGCATAGAGACGCCGCTGAAGATCCGTTTGCCGCGCTTCTCAATCAAGGCGTAATGCCTGAATAGGGGGCAACGTCTAAAACAAACAGAGCGATCGCATTTCCACGCTTTGCCGTTGCGGAGCCTGAGGCCCAGCGTGGGGGTCAACAAAGGCAGTGTGCGGCGTAAAGAACGCTCGACCGAGATCGTCCAAAGCACTATCGTACGTGGTAAACAAAAGCACCTCTTGCTCTGTCATCTGCGGAAACGTGTACCAGCAGTGGGCGTCGACCGGATTCGGTTTGGCAAAAACGCATGCCTCAAAATCCAGTTCCTGACCGCCGTAGGTAGGGACGTTCACTGACATCAATTCCGAATCAGATACCGTACTGGCATCACACACTGCCAGAGGCCGGTCAGGCCGTCGATGACCAACATTCCGCCAAAGCTGCACGACGGCAATGCGCTGGGCATTGATCACGTCATCGTAACTCAGGTCGTTAGCGGCCAAGAGCGGTTGCAGAAACCCCGCATAGGTATGATTCGGGTCGCTCACCATGTGCCGGTAATTCCGGCTGAAGTCCGAATGCACAGACTCGATAGGCGCGTAGTCACTGTGCTCAACCGCAGTTTGAGGGCTGCGAATGAGCGGTTCGTAAACAACAGCGACCCGGCAGCCGGTCACCTCTCGCATCAGTTCTGCTACTTCAGGTCTATGCACAGCACATACCTCATCGAAGTCGAGCCAATCCTTAACACGAGAAACGTGCGACATCAGGCGAAAATTCGTCCGCTCTGGGTCATAGGCAGTTTTCCGTCCATCGTAGATGGATACCGCTGTTGGCTCAGGACCGAGGGCACCAGCATAATTTACAACCGCCTCACAGTAGATGCTCAAAGCAACTCTCCTAGTTTGCGATTCAGCAAACTGCTAACAGCTCACTCTCTCGATTCGATCACTCCCTACCGCCGCCGACCACACCTTCGTCCACGTCGGCATCAACCACACGATAGCGCACCGAGCCGAAGAGCATTTCATCCCAAGACTGTTGGCCCCATGGAACGTCGCGGGTCGCATCTGGGTTGGCAGGATTGCGTGCCGAATTGTCCCACCAGGTTCGATGAACCATCTTGGTGCCGGCTGGCAGAAAACGAGGTTCTTCAAGGTCGTAATTGGTTTGCCAGTTGAAGTCATAGCGCGGCACCGACAACAGCGTTTCTTTGCTGCCATCGGGCAGATGGGCGACGAATTCCGATGCCTTGCCCCGGTAATGCGCGTGGGGTAGCAAGCTGTAGATCAACACGTCTTGATCAAAGACTCGCATCATCACTTCCGAATGATTGGGGGCGCCTGCTGGAATCAAAATGCGAGGATTCAGCAAGACCATACTGCCCAGTTTGTGCTTTGGCGGTGTTTTGTGCAGGTACAGGCCCATGCGCGAAGCGTCCGTAGTGGCGAGGCCTGCTGGCGTATAATGCATCTGGAATTCGATGGTCGCTCCGGCAGGTAACAAAATACCCGTGTCCTCGGGAAACGGCTTGCCGACTGCCCCGGGCACATAGCCACCCAGACCACCACCGGTACCACGCTTCAACCGTCCTGCGCGACGTCCTTGGGTTTCTAACTCGCCAAAGCTCGTGATCACGTGGTGCAAGACGCTGCGGTCGCCGGGAATGATTTCCGCGGCCTTGACCCAAACATCTTGATCTAACGGATTCGCCACCATTTTATATTTGTATTCAACAACGCCGCTGGCGGGTACATCCTCGGGAGGGATATCGATGATGACATCCGGTTCTCCCATGGCCCACACTGGCCACTGCTGAACCGTCTCAGCCAGCAGGTCTGCTCCCTCACCCCGTGGAGCACCCGCTTCGATCCAGTGCACCAAGGTGCGAATCTGCTCATCGGTCAGAGAACGATCGTTGGAAAATTCACCAACATGTGGGTCAGCATGCCAAGGCGGCATGCGTTGAGTGCGGACAACTTCTCGAATCATCAGACTGAAACCACGCACCATGTTGTAGTCGGTCATCGCCCACGGGCCAATGCCGCCTTTGCGGTGACAGCTCACACAGTTGTCATTGAGCATGGGGGCAATCGTATCGGAGTAGGAAATTGCTTTGTGCTCGGCGCGGCGAGCGAGCTCTGGGAAATCCACCGAGCAGTCTGGGCTCGCACTTGTGCTGGAAACCGCCGTCACTGCATCACCTTCAACCAACTGAGCGACCGCCTGCTTCGCCCCATCTACATCGCCTCTGTAGGCAAGTGTCCACGTACTGGGATCGATTACTAACGCTTCACCGGCCGCAGTAGCCATCAGGCTTTCACCAATGATCTGAGTGGGGTCCAGCAAAACAGGCAACTCGATTCCCTCCTGAGCAGCCGCGGCCTGCACCCTGCTGCGATCATCGCGCAGATCGGAATTAATCAGCATGATCTCCGCACCTTGAGGAGCAAATTGCTCACGAATAGACGCCAGCGTCTTCAGGCTATCGGGCAGAGTCGAGCAGCTCGTATTATGCGTCATCAGCACCATGGCCGGTGCGTCTGCAAAGTAGTGCAGCTCATGGGAACCACCTGCGTGATCCATCAACCGGAAATTTTCCACCCGGTCACCGACGGAAAGTGCCATCGCGGAGCTGGTTAACGTCAGCCCCATGCATCCAGCCACCAACTTCGACCACACGCTCAATCTTTTGTCAGCCATCATTACGCTTTCTCCCTTGTTCCACCCGGATAGTACACAACGGCTCTCTCCTACCCAATCCCCTGAGAACGTCATAACAAAATGACACCACACTAACTTTGGCGGCCCAAGGCGGCCAAATTCGCTTCGTGTTTACTCCGATCCACGGAGTACATGGAAATACAGGCGATCATCAGCATCCAAACGATGAAAACCGTCGGCACATAGATCCATACGAAGTCGGACATCACTGAATCAGGGATGTCGCCGGGCGCAGCGCCTACGGGGAACTGGCTTACCGTCAAGATAACGCCCGCAAATGCGGCTCCCAACCCCTGGGTCACCTTGCGGACAAACGTCACTGACGCAAAGAACACCCCTTCACTGCGGCGTTGGGTTTTCACCTCCGCTTCTTCTACCAAATCCGCGATCATGGAAGAGGACAGTGTCTGGTAAGTGATGATCAGCGCCACATCGACAACGATAATGGCAAGTATGATGGGGAACAGCATTGGGTCTCCGTTCTCTGGCATGAATCCCATCATGCGCAATACGATTGGTGCGGGGTTTACCGTGAAGGCCAGAAATCCGATAAAAATCGCCCCTTTCTTTTTGCCCAGCCGTTTGGAGATAAACGGCGACAGCATAAAGCCCAACATGGCAGAGATGACCACACTGATGGAAATGAAACCGATCTGCTGAGTCGAAAATTCCCACAAAAATGTATAAATGTAATAGCTCAAGGTTGCGGCAACCCCCGACCCGACCGCGCCAAACAGCGCAGCCAAAAACAGCGCCAGGAAAGAACGAGTAGCAAGGGTCTCAAAAATTTCCTGATAAATACGCTTTAGCGACAAATTGCGCTTTGGCGGCGGTGACTTCAGATTGGGAATCAACCGATGGGTCCCCAAGGCCGATGCCATAATGGCAAGAAAAATCACCCACGCCGCAACTAAACCAACCTGCCCGTGTCCTTCTACATTGAACATGCCGTTGCTGATATCCGCCGTTGGCACCAACAAAAACATGGTCGCGAAGGTAGCCATCAACGTGCCGCCACTCCAACCGAAGAAGTAACGGAAGCTCAACATACTCGTGCGTTCGTCATAGTCATCGGTAATTTCAGCGACTAAGGCGGAGCTGGGGATTTCGTAGAGCGTAATCAAGGTGCGTACGAAAATTGCAATTCCAACAATATAAGGAAAGAGTTCGTCGCCGCTGAGACTGGCCGGCGGATTCCAGACGAAAAAGTAACCGCAGGCGACAGGGATCGCAGCTGCATACATGTAGGGGTGCCGCCGCCCCCAACGCGAGCGCGTGTTGTCGGATACATAGCCAATCAAGGGATCACTCAGCGCATCAAAGACTAGGGCGATCAATAGCGCTAAACTAACCAGATAGGCACTCACGCCCATCACTTGGCTGTAGAAGATCAAAAAGAAATAATCAAACCCATTATTTTTAACGCCAAAGGCGACGGAACCAAAACCGTAAGCAATTTTATTGCCCAGACTCACTTTCTTTGACGCAGTCATTTCCCCCCCGTTTACCCGCTTCCCTAAGCGCCGCTCGTTACCGTATCGGCTATCCCTTTAACGCAGATTGCATGGTCATTGAAGCCGCAGCAATACTGCCGAACACGGATCAGTCTTGCTGTCGTTCCCCAGCCCTGTATCCTGCCACAGACGCTTAAGCTGCGTATTGAATAATCAGCAAGGCTAAGGAAACGATATGTCGAACCGACTCGCGGGCAGGGTAGCTCTCATTACTGGCGGCACCAGTGGCATTGGCGCGGCAACCGCACAACTGTTCATCAAAGAGGGCGCGCAGGTTGTTATCACCGGTCGATCAGTGGCAAAGGGCCAAGCCTTGGCTGAAACCTTGGGCCAGAACGCAGCGTATCACGAGGCAGACATCACTCAAGAAGCGGCCATCCGGGATTCTATCGACTTCGCCATAAAAACCCATGGCAGGCTGGATGTGCTCTTTAACAATGCCGGCGGTCCTGTTGGGGCACCACTGGACAAACTGACCCAAGATCATATCGATTACGGCGTAAGGCTGCTGCTGTCCAGCGCGATATTGGGCACTAAGTACGCGGTGGAGCCCATGAAGGCGAACGGGGGCGGCTGCATCATCAACAATTCCAGTATTGCCGGCTTACGCTACCGCCAGGGCGACTTGCTGTACTCGGCGCTGAAAGCTGCTTTGACCCATTACACCCGCATGGCGGGCATCGAGCTGGGCGAGCACAATATCCGCGTGAACTCGATCTCTCCGGGAGCCATCGCCACGCCAATTTTTTGGGGTGGTTCAGAGCGCGCGAACACCCTGAGCGATGAGGAAAACGAGCGCAAAATGAACAAACTGCAGCAAAGTCTGGCGCGATCTGTGCCGCTGCAAAAAACCGGAGTCGCCGATGACATAGCCGAAGCCGCTCTTTATCTGGCCAGCGATGCCGGCCGATTCGTTACCTGTCACGATTTGGTTGTAGACGGTGGCAGAACGTCAATGTTTCACGAACCAAGCTAAGGTACGGCCAAACCAAGAAGTCAGGTGCGTTTCAGCGACTGACTACGGCAAAAGACCACCAATGATCGGGTCGCGGCTCGCCGACCCCGAAGCCCGTTTTCGACCCTCGAGCCAACCAAGCAAGGTCGAGGATCTCAGCGTCCTGCAAACGACTCAGTCGCACGGGATACACTTGGCCGGCGATGCGAATTCTGGCGTCGGGATTGGCCATTGCCCGACCAGACCAATACTTGCCTTCACAAACCGAGCAGCTTAAATACAGCGCGCCAGCGTCATCGGCCATGCAGTTGAGATTCACAGACCAGGGAATAACGCCCTGCACCTGTATTTGGCACAACCGTGCAGAATTGGCGAATGACCAGTCGCTCACCGGCTCCTTTACTTCAACCCCGAACAGCACAGACCCAGGAATCCTCTCGCAGGGACAGCGCACCATGTAGGTCATCAGCAAGCCAATCACCACAATGCCCATCAACGCCCCCAGCAGTGCTTTGACTGCTGCTGGCTTCTCAGACACTGGCGAGCCAGTCACCGATCAGACCCGGGCGTTAGGCCACAGTCGAAGGAAGTTCTCGCTGTAGAACGCATCGCGTATGGCAGGTTCCGAGCTTTCTAGGAAGCGTTCAAACCGACCTATGGGGTCTTTCGTACCTTCCAAGTGAGGATAATCGCTGGAGAACAAATACAGATCCGGGTGCGAGTCGTTCATCAAATAGGCGACGTCTTCATGGGAGAACGGCGTAAAGGCCATTTGCTCAATCAACTGTTGTGACGGCGCGCGCTCGAATCGAACGGACTTGTCCGACCGACCATAAATCCGCGATACCCAGTCCAGCCGACGACACATTTCAGGCACCCAGCCCGCTCCCAGCTCAACTGCGGCGCCGCGCAGACCCGGATGACGGTCGAAAACACCGTCCATCAGCAGAACGCTGAGGAACATTTCAGGGGTTTGATGCAGCACCGCTGCGTCCTTGGTGCGCACGTTCTCTCCGCCGCCTAGCCAATCTTTGACCGGAGCCCTTCCGTTATTTCCCCAAGCCTTAGAAACCTGCAGCGGCGCCCCACCTACATGCAGCACGAAGGGTACGCCGGCTTCAGCCAGACGCGCCCAGAAACCTTCGAGATCAACATGACCCGGTGAGCGGTCGATTGGTGCACGGTGCGGAATCCAAATCGATTGCAAACCTGCCTTGATCGCCCATTCCACTTCTTCGATGGCGCGAGCGGGATCGTCCAAAGGCACGATTCCCACACCCATCAAGCGGTCATCCGCAGAGCAGAAATCCAGCATATGCCGATTATGAGCGCGGGTCGCGCCATAACGCAGGGCCGGATCTTTCTTACTGCTAGGGTGAAATGGAAACGCTACCGAGTGCGTGGCAAAAACCAGCTGCTTTTTGAAACCCAACAGGTCCATTGCCGCTGATCGGTCCGGGCCATTAAAAGCACCCAGAGCCTGAATCTCCTTGGAATTTTCGATCAAAGCATCGCCCATTGCCAACTGTGCAGCGACGTGCTCTGCCGAGTGTCGCCCGCCCTGACTCATGATCAGCCCCACTTCTTCGTCAGTCACAACCGACGCGGAATAGCTGACTTCTGGAATGTCATCCCGTAACGCCGGATCAGCGTAGGCCTTCAAGAAATCCGGTAACTCCATGATATGACTGTCTGCGTCGTAGTACGCGCGGTCGGCAGGTGCGTAAGCCATGATCTTCTCCTCTCTTGATCGCCTGTGAACATACCTCAACGGGCAGCATAGAAAAACAGGAGAATGGTCAGAATCCTCGCGCATTTCACCTCGCCAATTTATAGTTGTCCTCTGTCCGGGAGCGGAAGCTCTCGCTCGATCCATCATCAAAAGGTCCTTTGCTATGCCCAACCTGCTGGACACCCTTTGGCGACTGCAACAACAGCCCGACAGCGATTCAAGTGCGCTTTTCGATCAGCCGCACATCAGCGCCGACGAGGGGCAAGCACTGCAATTTCAGCTGCTGGAGCGCTGGTTGAATGAAGGGGAAGAACTCGGTGGCTGGAAGATAGGGATGACCTCGGGCGAATCGCGGGATGCACTGGGTGTCGGCGTGCGGCCCTCGGGCTTCGTGCTGAAAAGCAGAATATTCCGCAGCGGGGCGCAGCTTTCAAGGGCAAGCCTGCATAGGGGCGGCGTAGAAAATGAACTGTGCTTTATCGTTGGCAGTGCCCTGGGCGACGGCGCTACAGCTGCCGCGGCTCAGACCGCGATGGCCGGTATGGCGGCAGGATTTGAAATCAACCAGAAGCGCTTACCGCCAAACTCACCTGCTGGCTTACGCATCGCCGACAACCTCTCCAATTGGGGCATCGTCTACGCCGAGCCAGTGAGTCATGACGAACTCAGCGACGACCTGTCAAAAATGAGCGTCACACTGAGCGCGCTAACCGATGGGCAAACCCGCACTATCGAGCAGGTTGCCAGCGAAGGACATATGGACCCCCACTATCAGTCCCTGGCTACATTAGCGCAGCGTTTGGCTGACTTTGGCCACTCACTCCAGCCCGGCCAACAAATCATCACCGGTGCTTACGGTAAAACCCCGTTTGAAGTGGGCCGCTTCGCCGGTGATTTCAGCTTGGGCATCGGCCGAGCGGAACTGGAACTTACCGGTGACTGAGGGCAGCTACAGCACGGCATAGACGCATGTTCAACCCATGTGTCTTCGGCTACCATCGGGCTTTGGCAAATTTCTGCCATCCATTGATAAAGGGCTTTCGTCGTGACAGAACAAACCAGCAAACCAGAACCCACCCTGTTTTCTCTCGTGTCCAGAGATATTGCCATTGCGGCTGCGGCGATTTCTGTCTGGGCTGCCGCCGACACGTGGTATCTGGTGACCGGCATTTGGTTTGCTCAAGTTATTAGCATCATTAACGCGATCTTCGTGGGATACGTGCTTGGTGCACTTTTTCACGAGTGGGGACACTACGCTGGAGCAAAGCTATCCGGCGCCACAGCTCCCCGGGTTAAACCCAAGGGCACGTCCTTGTTCCGATTCAATTTCGATATGGCCGAAAATTCGCAGCGGCAGTTCCACTGGATGAGCTTCGGTGGCTGGGTATTTCATTGGGGCTTACTGCTGCTTTTGGTCATGGCGATTCCTTTTGACAGCTTGGGCCGCATCGCGTTCGTGAGTTCGGTCTTTGGTTTCATCATCTACGCAACCGTTATAGAAACGGGTATTTTGCGCCAAACATTGGGCGGTTCTGACCCTGCAGAGACGCTAGGCCGGTTGTCAGCCAAAACCTTTCAGCAAGCGAGCATCGCTGGATCTCTAAGCGGCCTGTTTGCACTGGCAGCGTTGAGTTAATACAACGCGCCTTACTGTTCTTGCGACTCAAGCATTTATGCCGCCGCCTAAGGTGTTCCGCCGAGATATCCATCTGAGAGCCCTGAAAATCGCTCTCGTTGTCGGCACGATTCTAGCGGCGATTAATCATGGAGATGCCATCCTTGGAGCGAGCATGACTTCCACCGCTTGGGTAAAAGTGCTGCTGACGTTTTGCGTTCCCTATGGGGTGTCTTGGTACTCTGCAGTGAATGCCGAAAATCGAGTGAGAGCTAAGGAGTAATGCCCGCTTCGGTAAGCGGATCACCGGCTACTCGCACGTGCCGCATCACACGCGGCTGCGAATAATCATAGGGCCGTGCCCGATGCAAGACACAGCGGTTATCCCACATCACAACATCTCCCGGGCTCCATTGATGGGCGAAGACCCGGGGTGGCTGGCAGGCAAGAGCGGTCAGCTGGGCCAGCAAAGACTCCGATTCTTCCTCTGTCAAACCGGGGATGGCGTGGGCATGCCGCCCGATAAATAAAGCCGGACGCTGCGTTACCGGATGGACCTTGATCAGCGGACGCAGCGGTACGTCTTGATTGCTGAGGCCGTAAGACGATCCGCTACGAGCCTTATGCCCCACCTTGGCTTGGCTGTAATAGAGCGAATGATAGGCGGCCAAACCGGCTATCTTTTTTTGAGTCTCGTCATCCAGGGCGTCAAATGCGGCCCGCATATCTGCCCATTCAGTCTGCCCGCCATCCTCGGGCACCACATCCGCAGCTAAAATGGATGCACGGGCTGACAGCGGCATATAGGTGCTATCCGTATGCCAGCCCTCGTTGCCCTTGAGAATTTGAAAGTGATCGCTACTGGGGTCAACTGAGGTGCCGTCTGCTTTGCGGTTGCTGATGGGCACCGCCTTGCGATTCGTCATTAACTCTTCCAGCGGACCAATACGTTCGCCCAGCGCGATATGCGCTTCCTCCTCAATATGCTGCCCGGGGAAAACAAGCACCGCGTATTCGTACCATGCCGCTTCAATGGCTTGCCATTGATCGTTGTCCAGCGCGTTGAGGTTTACACCGGTGACCGTCGCGCCCAGCGTCGCCTGTATCGGTTCTATATGCATGCCAACGCCTCCCTTCAACGTCCCATCTAGCTGGCGCCAAGCGACAGCAAATTTTCGACAGGTTGGTACAGCTCTTCAAGATAGGTCACATCCTCAGCGGCCAATTCAATACCCGCCGCCGCGACCAAATCTTCCAGCTGACTGACTTTGGAGACACCGACAATGGGCGATGTCACTTCCGGCTTGTTGATCAGCCAAGCAACCGCAATCTGCGCCGGCGAGCATTCGTACTTACTGGCCACTTCAATAACGCGCTCTGCGATCGGGAACACATGATCGCCGTGGTACAGGCTCTCCGTGCGCGCCCGATCCATGCCCTGAGAGCGATTCGTACTGCCGCCGCCAAAACCGCCTTGATAGGAGCCGGCCAAAATTCCACGTGCCAGAGGCGACCACGGCGTCAGCCCAACCTGAGTACTTGCACAATATGGGTTCATTTCGCGCTCTTCTTCACGGTAGACCAAATTATGGTGGTTTTGCATGGACACAAATTGGGTCCAATTGTTCATCTTGGCAGTCAGCTGCAGTTCCGCGAACTGCCAAGCGAACATGGACGAACCTCCCAAGTACAGGACCTTGCCTTCTTTGACAGCGTCGTGCAGAGCTTCCAGCGTTTCTTCAATGGGGGTCCGCGCCGCGCCAGGTATGCCGTGGGGGTGACGGTGTATCACCAAATGATCGATATAGTCGTGACCGGAACGCTGCAGACAGGCATCAATGCCTTCGCGTACGTGTTTGCGCGAGAGCCCGCTCTGGTTCGCCCCCCGTCCCATGGGCATGGAAATTTTCGTCGCGAGTACGTATTCGTCTCGGGGCATCATTTCTTTTAGTAAGGCTCCCACGACTTCTTCAGAGGCCCCTAAGCCATAGATATCAGCGCAATCAAAGTAGAACAGGCCGTTGTCAAACGCGGCCTTCACGATGGGCCTTGCCTCGTCGAGGGTCAGCGTCCAATCGCCCTGATGGCCCCGTCCAGGAATACCAAAATTCATTGTCCCCAGACACAGCTGTGAAACCCTCAGCCCACTTTTCCCAAGTTGAACCGTCTCTAACATGACTTGCCCCGCACCTATCGTTGTTACTGCTTAGCGGTCCTTTATATCAGATCTGTGTGAGTTTGGGTTCTTCGTGCAGCTGCTGTACTGGCAGCCAAACCGACTATTCCCTCCACACCACCGGCTTTGGTAACGTTGCACCAGAAAAATATTGAGACATACCATGAATCAGTCAATCGCCGTGGTCGGAGCTGGTATTTGCGGCTTGTTCACCGGCCTGTCCCTCGCGCGCAAGGGTTTCGACGTCACCTTGTTTGAACGCGATACTCCACCCCCTGAAGGTAACGCCGAAGAGGCCTTTTTTTCCTGGCAGCGACGTGGCGCCGCCCAGTTTCGCCACCCGCATGCATTCTTGGGTTTGATGTGCAGCGTCTTGGGAGAGAATTATCCAGACCTATTGGATGAGCTGCTAGCCGCGGGTGCGCGCAAAATGACTTTTGCCGACATGGTCCCGAAGCATCTGGCGCGCCAGTATCAACCCGAACCCGGCGACGAAAAACTTTGGATGCTGCTGTGCCGCAGAGCAACCATTGAGACGGTTCTGCGGCGCTATGTGGAACGCGAAGCCAATCTGAAAATCCGCAGCCAAACATTTGTCACCGACGTATTGGTGACACAGACGCAAACCGACACCGGCGAAAAAACGCTGTCGGTAACAGGTCTGGAACTCACGGATCGACAAAACGGCAACGCCAAGAGCATCCACAGCGCGGACATTGTCGTCAATGCATCCGGTCGTGCCGACAAATTCTATACTTGGTTAAAAGCCAAGGGCGCCCAGATCACCGAGCAGCGGGATGATGCGGAAATCGTGTACTACACAAGACACTACGCGCTACGCGATGGTGTCGAGGAGCCGGAACGAGACAGCGACAACCCATCGGCCGGTGATCTAGGCTATCTTAAGTACGGGGTTTTCCCCGGCGATAACGGCCATTTCGCCATCATTCTTTGTCTACCCAATAACGAAAACGAACTCAGAGAGGCGGTGAAAGGGGGCGATAAGTTCGACCAAATCTGCATGAACATACCGGGGCTGGTGCCTTGGATCAGCAGCGACAAGGCAATACCCACGACGAACCCTTTTGGTATTGGCGAAATCCACGCGGTCTGGCGGGACTATATTCCCTGTGATACCGCGCCCAAACTGCTTAACTACTTTGCCGTTGGCGATGCGGCCGCGCGCACCAACCCTTTGTACGGCCGCGGCTGCAGTACTGGCACCCTGCACGCCCACTTACTCAGTGAAGTGCTTAGCAATGAATCCGATCCTTGGCAGCGTGCGCTGACATTTCGACGTAAAACCGAGGAAGAAATCAGGCCAATTTTTAACGCCAGTCTGAAAGAAGATAAAAATGGCATCAAAAAAGCCGAGGCCGTGCGCTGCGGACATGCCGTCGATAAGGCCAACTCCATCAAACACTGGTTTGGTCTCGCCTTCGGCGATGCCCTGGTCGCCGCGGCCAAGTATCAGTTGCATGTGCATCGCGGCATCATGCGCACCGTTAATTTGGTAGAAAAACCTGGCGCATTTTTAAAAGATAAAAAAATTCGCAACACGGTGTTGCGATATATGTTGTTTGGCCGCAAAAGGAATGCCGCTGCCCGCGTGCAGCATGGAACCAGTCGCGACGAAATGATCCAAATCGTCTGTGATTCGTCCTAAATCATCTCGAGACGTTTAACTTGGCCGGCTCAGATCGGTTCCGTGCCCCATGTAAGGAAATCACATATGCAAAATCTCTTTTCAGTTCAGGACAAAGTCGTTGTCGTTACCGGTGGTTCTCGGGGCATCGGCGAAATGATCGCCGCAGGCTATTTGGCAAACGGCGCTAAGGTCTATATCACCTCGCGCAAAGCCGATGTCTGCAACGCAACCGCAGGGCGCCTGATGGAAACCTACGGCGGCGAGTGTGTGTCGATCCCTGCTGATATGGCGACATTGGCAGGCATTGAGGGTTTTGTGAGTGAATTGTGCAGCAAGGAGACCCATCTGGACGTACTGGTCAATAATGCCGGCGTCGCTTGGGGTGCGCCGCTTGAAGACTTCCCGGAAGTGGGCTGGGACAAGGTCATGGACACCAACGTGAAAGGCGTATTTTTCCTGACGCAAAAACTGCTGCCGTTACTGGAACAAAACGCAGCGCACAATGATCCCGCTCATGTGATTAACGTCGGCTCCATTGACGGCATCAAGACTCCGATTTTCGATAATTTCTCCTACGGCCCGTCAAAAGCCGCGGTGCATCATCTCACCCGCGTATTGGCGGCCCACCTGATCAAACGCCACATCATTGTGAACGGCATAGCACCCGGGCCCTTCCCAACCTATATGCTCAGTGCTGGCGTGGGTGGTGGCGGTGATACCGAAAACACGGATTGGGATGCTCTGGGTAAGGGTAATCCGCGCGGACGAGTAGGTACGCCAGAGGACATTGCTGGACTAGCGATCTTTCTGAGCTCACGGGCCAGCGGCTTCACCGTTGGCGACGTCATCACCTGTGATGGCGGCTCTGTCGTTTCCTGATAGATCTGCGAAGGCTAATTCTACAAGCTGGTTCTAGGCGGGGCTGCGCTTTTGCAACCCCGGGGAATACATGCTGATCAGGCGTTGGTCTTTTGCCCAAGCAGAGGCGGCTGTTGCGGGCACCCGGGCGCGCAGAGCCTGAACCGCATGGTCCACATCCTGTAACTCCGAGATGCCTTCAACGCTGGTTGGGACATTCACTGCCAAATCTGCCAAACGCTGAATTAAGCGTTCACAGGCCTGCGTTTGATCAACAAATTTTCCTGCCCAAGCGCAGAATGAGATGTAAATGTACAGCGTTTCCCTGAGTCCAAAATTTACCACTTGGCTGGCATCCAGAGGTGTTGGCACGACGACATGATCAAGGTGAGCAACGCCCTGACTCATTTCGGCCAAAAAATCACCATATTTGTCCGTTAAGTTGAGGCCCGAGGTGGCGCGTTCAATACTGTAGTAGTTTGCCGCGTCACCACGATCCGCCTTGATTACCAGATAGGATAAGGATGCGCTGCAGGCCACCCAGGTTTTATAGCCGCTGACCTGCACGCAATCATTGCGGTAACGGGCTTTTACTCCGGGTAGAGGTGGATCATTCTTCCGGTCCTCGGATACGGCGAATGCCGCGATACCATCCGTTGGGAGTTCAGTAAAAGTATGCCGCAAGGCGCACTGATATCCGGCCACAAATACCCACGCCATCCGGTCCGCCAATAAACCGCCTTTCACAGCTTGAGCCGGCAGAGAGTCCAGACCGGTTACCTGCTGCAACCACAGTTTCGCATAAGCATGCTCGTCCGGAATATCTGTCGGGGTATGCGCCGCCAAACTTTTTCGGTAATCGAACGTCATACCGGAGCACTCCCGCGCACCTGCAGGCGATGAATCAAACGCGGATCGTCGCCGTGATCGTGCACCGCGTAGTGAAGCAGGCATCTGTTGTCCCACATCACCAAGTCGCCCGCCTGCCATTGGTGTCGTGCTTGGAATTCTGGGCGAACACAGTGTTCATACAGGTAGTCCAGCAATACCTTACTTTCCTGCCGTGACCAGTCACGAAACCGCCGAGTGAACGCCTTGCACACGTACAACGCACGCTGACCGGTTTCATCATGGGTGCGTACGACAGGGTGCTCTGCTTCGGAGGCTTGATCTGGGTCTTGACCATACAAGCGTGCCAGATCCTTGGCAGAGTGCTGGGCCACCAAGGAATCCACCAAGGACTTCATGCCGGTACTCAGCTCTTCGTAGGCGTGAATCTGATTCGCAAAGGCAGTTTCTCCGCCGATGGCTGGAGCCTCTAGGGCATACAGCATGGTGAGCTTTGGCGGCCTGGGGTCATAGGTCATATCCGAGTGCCAATGCTGGTTTACATCGCGCTTTTTGCCGCGATTTCGCAGCTCGATGATGTTTGGGTAGCCAGGCAAACTGCCGTAAGGAAAGGGCACCAGTTCTCCCCAATGTTGAGCGAAAGCGATTTGTTCATCGGGCGTGAGCTCTTGCTTAGGGAAGACCAACACGTGATGCTCGCCAAACAGTTGATTCAGCGTCGCAGCCTCGTCCTCACCCACCTTACGCACGTCCAAATCTTCTACAATTGCCCCGAGGGGCGCGGCCATTTTCGTTACGCGCATTGCCTATCCTTACTGCAAACCAGCTACAACTTAACCACAACCGCTAGCATTTTACCCCTGCAAAACCTACCACGTGACAGGTTACACTCGATCCAACGTTACTGATGCAGAGCAGGATATGCCTTTCAGCACCAGCACCATTGGTGCGCAAACAACATCCGAGCAGCACACCACCGATGCCCGCTGGCTGATGGCCTATGCGGGTAGCCTGGGGGACATGAATCCCTCTTACATGGATACAACACAAGAAATTTATGCCCACCCGGTCTTCCCGGTTTGTCTGGAGTGGCCGTCCATACTCGCTACCCGACAGTTGGCCGGTGCCGGCGGCCTGACAGATCAAGAGGCAAGCAAAGGCGTACACGCCACCCACGATCTGCACATCTACCGAAGCATCCGCCCCAATGAAACGCTGCACACACATGCTCGGATCATTGACGTTCAGGAAATCCGACCGGGTGCCGCCTGCGTTATGCAAATCGACACAGTCGACCTCGCAGATCAGCTGGTGTGCCGAACCTATCAGACCACCATTTACCGGGGTGTGGGTGTGAGCCACGACCACGCCAAACCGGGAGAAGCTGCTCCACCCCTACCGTCGCAGGTTTCGGACTTCGAGGTTGACAGGGTGATCTTCGCACCAGTTGCTGCGCAGCTGGCACATACCTATACCGAATGCGCGCACATTTGGAATCCAATTCATACCGACCGCGCAGTCGCACTCGCCGCCGGTCTGCCAGACATCATCTTGCATGGCACGGCGACGCTGGCGTTGGCAGTCAGTGGCATCATCAATCAGTGCTTGAATGGGGACGCTGACAGGGTGAGGCGTTTGGGCGGCCGTTTCGCCGCGATGGTATTCATGCCCAGTGATATTGAACTGCAGATCGGCAAGGCCGATCGCGGCATCATCGCTTTCCGGGTGCTCAACGCACAGGGCCAAGAAGCCATCAGCCAAGGCTTCCTGAGCTACCAGTAGCCTTGCTGAGTGAAAGCGTCTAGCGCCCGGCGCTAGGCGACCTTGTCTAAGTCGCGGTTGTCTGTTTCCTTCAAAGCATGTATCGCAAACCATGTCAGCACATTAGCAAGAGCAATGTAGGCGGCTACCCACATGGAGCTACCAAAGATCAGCAACAAGGTCGTCGCGATAATGGGTGCAAATCCGCCACCTAAGATCGCGCCCAACTGATAACCCAGTGAGGCACCGGAATAGCGGACCTCAGTACTGAACAATTCAGCCAGCAATGCAGCTTGGGGGCCATACATCATAGAAATAAAAATATGACTGATGGAGAGACCCGCAGTAATCAAATACCAATTACCCGTATCGATCATGGCAAACATCACAAAGGCCCAAATCCCGGTGAGAATCGCGCCTAGCTTGTATATGCCCCGGCGTCCGTAACGGTCCGACCACGCACCGAAAAAGAAATTTGCCGGAATCGCGAACATGGTGCTGATGAGCACGGCTGTCAGCATATCCGATCGCGGAATGTTCAAACCCTCAGGATCGGTGCCGTAAGAAATGATAAAGGCGACACAGATATAGAAGGTCACTTGCACACCCAAGAACGAGCCCGCCGCCAGGGCGATTTCCTTCGGATAAGTGGTCAATGCTTTGAGCACCGGCGAGCGTGGCTTCGCCTCCGTCGGCTGAGAAGCTTCTGCCAATTCCTTGAAAGCTTCGGTGTCTTCCAATTTCAGCTGCACGTAAAGACTCAGACCGATCAGCAGCACGCTGGATATAAAGGGCACTCGCCAGCCCCATTCCATAAACGCTTCATCCGACAGGCTGCCACTCACCGCGAGAAAGGCTAGATTGGCTAGCACGAGGCCCGCGGGCGCGCCGCATTGCGCGAACGCGCCATAGAATCCGCGTTGGTTCGAGGGCGCATTTTCCGTGACCAACAACATCGCGCCACCCCACTGACCACCAACGGCCAAACCCTGAACAAAACGCAGCAAAATCAGCAGCACCGGTGCTAGCGGACCAATCTGAGCGTAGGTGGGCAACAACCCAATCAGCGTAGTCGCCACGCCCATCATCATCAGGGCGGTCACCAAGGCCGCCTTACGTCCTACGCGATCACCAAAGTGACCAAATACGACACCTCCAACCGGGCGCGCTAAAAACCCAACGGCGAAGGTGCTGAACGAGGCAAGCAGGCTGACGTAGCGTGGCATATCATCGGAAAAAAACAGCACCGGGAACACCAAGGCCGCTGCGGTGCCATAAATAAAGAAGTCATACCATTCGATACTGGTGCCACCCAAGGCCGTCATGGCGACGGTACGCATGGAGCGAGCATTAGGCTCGGACTCAGCTGCCCCGGCCTGCTTGTCGTGTTGATCTGTCATGTCGCTAAAATCCCTGAATTGATGGTGATGCAGTATTACTCACCGCGAAAAAAGGAGCGCTCATTCCGTCGTTCGCTAGGACAGAAACAGCGCCGCGCTTAGGAGCAATTGGATTCCCCTCCGAACCACTCATGAGTCATCATAGCGTATTGCAGCGAGATAACGAGACCAGCATCTGGAACCCATGAAAATCAAACTTTTCTTGTTAGCGGCGATCTTAGCCGCCCTACCTCATGCGGCTGCCAGCGCGCCCCTACGCATTGCTGTAGCCAGTAACTTCGCAACGCAACTCAAGAGCGCCGTAACTGCCTATCAAACCCAGAGCAATGATCGCGGCGAGATCTCCATCAGCGCAGGTTCCACAGGGAAATTGTTTGCCCAGATCAAACAGGGCGCACCCTTCGACTTGTTTTTCGCTGCGGACCGACTAAGACCCGCGCGACTCTTTAACGAGGGCTTTACGGTAGGGCCCAGTCAAACTTATGCGACCGGGAGATTGGTTTTATGGCATCCCAAACGAAGATCATCGAGCGCGCTGATGTCCCAGCTGGACGCTACGCGTCGACTGGCCATGGCTAATCCGGAGCTCGCGCCTTACGGACGGGCAGCCCAGCAGACACTGACCCATTTGAACTGGGAGGCAAAGCCGAACACGATGATCGCTACAGCCGAGAATGTTGGTCAAACCTACGCCATGGTGATGACTGGCAACGCCGATGCGGGCTTCGTCGCATTATCTCAGGTGTTAGAGAAACAGGTGCCCAACGCTACCTTTACGACGATACCCGAAAACGCCCATGACCCCATCAGACAAGATGTGGTGCTGCTTAACGCCGGCTCACAACCCACCCGCGCTGCAGCCTTTCTCGCCTTCTTTATGCGACATCAAGCGAAGGCGCAGACACTCGGGAGCGTTCCTGAGATACGGACTATCGACCGTTAAAGACCGGCACCCGTTTCTCAACAAAAGCCTTGGTCGCATTACGGTGGTCTTCTGTCCGGCCACACTGCCTATGATGTGTCGCCTCCAAATCGAGACAGTCATTCAAGTCACCTGACGATAACGCTCGGGCAAAATTCTCTTTCATGTAGCGAAATGCCACGGTAGGGCCCGTGGCGAGCTGCGCCGCAATCTCTTCGGCCTTGGCAACCAAATCGTCGGGCTCACACACCCAGTTTGTCAGCCCGAGATCCAACGCCTCTTGTGCACTCACCCGCTCTGACAAGAAGTAGAGTTGTCGAGCCTTAGCCGTACCCACCAGTTGCGACATAAAGAACGTACCGCCGTAGTCACCGGAAAAGCCGACCTTAGCAAATGCCGTCGTCATGACGGCCGTACTCGCCATAATGCGCATATCGCAGGCGAGGGCCAGCGACAGGCCAGCGCCCGCGGCCGCCCCGGGCAGCACCGCAATGGTCGGCTTCGGCATGCTGTACAGCCTGCCCGCGGTAGCCCGCTGGTCTATACGTTGACGATGCACAGCTTCATCAATGGTATCCTTCGCTGCCCCACCCGTCGTTTCTGCATCATCGCTGCGCGCGGCCATACCCTTGACGTCCCCGCCAGCGCAAAACCCCTTGCCTGCCCCGGTAAGCACCACACAACGCACATCGGCGTTGAGTTCCGCATCTTCCAATTGCGCCGACAGCGCAGCACTCATCTTACCGGTTAACGCATTACGCGCTTCAGGTCGATTCATCGTCAGCGTCAACACACCCGCCTGCAGGGTCGCCAACAGTTCATCGGTCCCTGTGTCAATTTGTCCTGTCATGAGCCTCTCCTCCTTATTTCGATCAGCCCCGAGCTTACCAAGGTCCACGCAAATGCACAGGAGTTGCACATGTGCCCGAAACACCTTGCCTCACTCAGTGGTGCCATTAATCTAAGCGCAAAACAACGAGAACATGCACCATGCTGACACCGATTATGAGCCTCCACTTGGCAACCGTAGCGCCGGCTGCTGTGCTCGGCGCGTATCTCATGCTGCGGTCAAAGGGCACACCTTGGCATCGCTTGCTGGGCAAGATTTATATGTCACTCATGATGATTACGGCGCTGCTTTCTTTGCTTATTCCTGCCGCGGTCGGCCCTCAGGTTTTGGGCCACTTCGGAATGATTCACTTGCTGTCGTTGCTCGTGCTGTACTGTGTGCCCCGCGCTTACATCGCTGCGAAAAAGCACAATGTGACTGCTCACAAGGGCAACATGATCGGCGTTTACGTTGGCGGTATATTGGTGGCCGGCCTCTTCACTTTGACCCCTGGGCGCTATCTGCATCAGCTTATCTTTGGCTGACCGAACGCCGGAACTGTGCTTATACTCAACGGTTTCACGCATTCGGCAGGAGGACCCAAGACATGTCACAACAGCACTTTGAAACCTTTGATCTCACCATCGAAAACGATATTGCACACATTTGCCTCAATCGACCGGATAAGCGCAACAGCATGATTCCGTCGTTCTGGGAGGACCTACCCAACGTTGTGCAAGACATAGACGACAATTCTAAGGCTCGGGTCATCGTCATTTCTTCCAGCGGGCCGGTTTTCACCGCGGGCATGGACTTAAACGCCTTTACGCCGAAAAGCCATCAAAGTGCCGATGACGCCAAGCGCGAACGCATTCGTCATGGGGCGGCCTTTTACGATACGGCTCGCAAAACTCAAGCCGCCTTCAATGCGTTGGAAGCCTGCAGACTACCGGTACTGGCGGCCATTCAGGGCGGCTGCGTTGGCGGCGGGTTAGATATGGTCACAGCCTGCGACATGCGCTACTGCACCCAAGACGCTTTCTTTACGATCTTCGAAATTAACATCGGCATGACCGCAGACGTAGGCACCTTCCCGCGGCTGGTACAGCAAATGCCAGAGGGTCTTGTACGCGAATTAGCCTATACCGGCAGACGCATGGCCGCCGATGAAGCTCTCAGTACAGGCTTGGTCAATCGCGTCTTTGCCAGTCACGAGGAGATGCTTGCCTGCGTCATGGCCATCGCTGCCGAAATTGCCTCCAAAGCACCGCTGGCGGTCTACGGCTGTAAGCATATGATCAATTACTCCAAGGACCACACAACTGCTGACACACTGGACTATATCGCCATATGGAACGCCTCGTTTTTGCAGAGTCAAGAAATGCAGGAGGCGATGACCGCCAATGCTGAAAAGCGTCCTGGAAACTTTGTCCCGCTGCCGGGTAGGCAAAAAAGTTTCGGTTCGAGTTAATGGCTTTGCTAGGGGCTGAATAGAGGAAAAAGGGATGACGATTCAACTTCGACAAATTTGCTTGGTGGCGCAGGACATTCAACCGGTGGTCGAAGATCTGCGCAGCATCTTGGGTATCAACAGCTGCTACGTTGACCCGGGAGTTAAAATCTTCGGTCTGGAAAACAACCTTATGCCCGTGGGGCGAAATTTCCTCGAGGTTGTCGCGCCGATTCAAGATAACACCGCCGGTGGGCGTTATCTGCAACGACGAGGCGGCGATGGCGGCTATATGGTCATCACCCAAATCGACACCTATGCCGAACACCAGCGCCTGCGTCAGCGGGCCATCGATGCCGGAGTGCGGGTCGCCCACGAACACAGCAGTGAGCAATGGACTCTGACCCAACTGCATCCGGGTGACTTAAAGGCAGCGTTTTTGGAGTTGGAGTACGACAAAGACGAGGACTTTGACGGCCGCTGGAATCCGGTGGGCGGATTCGGCTGGGAAGACCAAGTCAAACAGGATGTCACCAAGGACTTTGTTGGTGTGGAGCTGCAAGGAGATGACCCTGAAGCACTGGCAGCACTGTGGGGACAATGCACGGACCTAGCTGTAGAGACCAATGCCGCGGGACAGCCATGTATTTCGTTCAACAATGCTACTCTGCGCTTCGTCCCGGTAAACGACGCCCGCGGCCCGGGACTGGGCGGCTTAGATATTGCGGTAATGGATCGCGAGCATATTCTGCGTGAAGCCAGGGCGCGCGGCGGTTATGTCAGTGATGATCAGGTGACGATCTGCGGCACCCGCTGGTATTTGACGGACGGCTGACAGGCTTTACGCGCCGCAATCACCAACCACGCGGTCTGTGATGAGGCGCTGGATCTCCGCGCTGCCCAATCCCAGCTCGGCAAGAACTTCGCGACCGTGCTCGCCTAAGTGCGGCGCTCTGCGCGGCTCAATCGATTGAGCATCATCGGAGAAAAAAGCTGGCTGGAGGTATCGCAGGCTGCCCAGTTCCGCATCCTCCATAGTTCGCAATATGCCGGAGGCTTCCAACTGTTCATCGGCAAATACCTCCTGCATCGAGTTCACCACAGCGTAAGGCACATCATTGCGCGCAAGCGCCTCCTGCCACTGTTCATTTGTTCTGTTTGGCGCTATCCGCGCAATCAGTTCATAGAGTTCATCAATGCGATGCGAACGCGCTGCCCCATCGCGAATCCAACCTGCGGCCGCCAATTCTGTCTCTTCAACCAGAGTCAAGAACCGAACCCATTGCTTTGTACTGTAAGGCATGATCGCCATATAGCCGTCAGCCGTTTTAAAGGGACGGCGGTTAGCGGACATCAATCGCTGGTAACCCATCTTCCCTTGGGATGGCACCATGGTGTGACCAGCAAGATGCTCCGCCATCATGAAGCTAGTCATGGTTTCAAGCATGGGCACCTCAATGCTCTGCCCCTCACCCGTGCGCAAGCGATGCACTAAGGCAGCGGCAATCGCCAGCGCCAAGTGCAGCCCGACAACCTTGTCGCAAACAATGCTGCGAAAAAACTGCGGCGCATCGTCCGCATCCGCATTGAGCGCAGCAATACCCGAACGCGCCTGAATAATATCATCATAGGCTGGGCTGTTCGCATCAGGACCATGACTGGCAAATCCGGGTGACCAGCAATGCACGATATCTGGCTTTATCTGCTTCATCTGCGCGTAGGAAATACCCAGAGCAAGTGCCGACATACCACGCATGTTGTGCACTACTACATCTGCCTCCTTGACCAACTGAGCCAGAACATCCTGGCCAGCCGGGTGCTTGAGATCCAAAGCAATGCTGCGCTTGTTGCGATTAAAATTCGCAAAGCCAGCGCCAATGTCTGCACTGGGGCCAGGGCGCACGGCACGAAACCCGTCTCCCTCCAACGGCTCTACTTTCGTGACTTGGGCACCAAAATCACCAAGAAACTGGGTGGCATACGGCCCCAATACCACCGAGGTGAAATCCACCACCTTGATGCCTTCAAGCAAGTTCAACACGGTCGAGGCGCACTCCTATTAGACGTAATGTGCTAAGGGTTAATCGAATTCCTTTTCGCCGCTGGCAAACAGCAGATAGAAAACCATGCCAAACAGGGTCACACCAGCTGTGACTTGAAAGACCAGATCCCACGATCCGGTGTACTCCAAAATCAACCCCGTAACCGCCACCCCAACAATGCCCGGAATGGTGCCGGCGGTGTTGGTAATGCCCATTAACGTGCCCGCGTGCCGGGGGGCTACGTCCATATGATTCACGTTGAACCCGCCAATACCCGCGGCACCAAACAACTTACCCAAGCAAAGGATCCCAATGGCTGCCCAAACCGTATCCACGGTAGTGACTAACAACAAACAAACAGCCAAGCCACCAAAGGCAATGGTCTGCATTATTTTTCTTACCCTCGTCACACTCATACCGCTAACAATCATGCGGTCGGCGATGTTTCCAGCAACGTTCAAACACAGAAATGAGGTGATATGCGGCAGCATGGCAACGTAACCGATATCACCGAACGGCACACCAAGCCCTTCGTTTACGTACTTGGGCAGCCAAGACAAAATCACATAGAGGGTCCAGTTGTTACAAAAGTGTGCTACTAAAATCGCCCATACTGCTTTGCTTTTCAGAAAGACCCAGATCGGCGGTGTTTCTTGATTATCTGCGGCTTCGCTAAAACGGGCATTACTGTTGATATAGTCCAGTTCCGCTGCAGATATGCGCGGATGATCTTGGGGTCGAGTACTGACAATGTACTGCCACGCAGCAAACCAAACCACACCGATCAGTCCGAACAGATAGAACGCCCACTCCCAACCCAGATAGGTCACGATCAGGGGCGTTACGATCAGCGCAAATACCGTGCCGATGGGAATGGCACTGGCGTTGAAGGCAATGGCCTTGGCGGTTTCGCCGGCAGGAAACCAGCGAGTTACCAAACTGTATACCGACGGAAAGGTCACCGCCTCGCCCAAGCCCATACCAATTCTGGCGAGATACAACATCATTAAGCCGCCCATGGCTGCCCAAGGAGTGATCAGCGTAAAAAACGACCAAATCAGCACCCCGGCACCCAAAACCACCTTGCCGCCGAACGTATCCGCCAGCCGGCCGCCGCCGATCTGCATGAGCAAATAGCCAATATAGAACGAGGACAAAATGTACCCTTGAGTTTCGAGGTTCCATCCGTAATCGTCGGCCATAGGAATAATGGCAACGGAAATATTGACTCGGTCGATATAGCAAACAAAGGTTGCCGCGAAGCACATAGCGATGATTGAGTAGCGGGTTTGCCAGAACCCTTCTCTCGTAGCATTCAGTTCAGACATGTTCCCTCCAGACATTGCCCGTTTCTCTCCCAGCGCCTGAAGGTAACCCAGCGCGACCCTGCTGTCGCCTACCCTGCAACCGTCAAGCACTACATCTCAAACCGCCGAATCAGCTAACGTCGGATCATCGGACACGACAATTAGGGTTTTACCGAAGTTGTCACCTCGCAGCATCTGTGCGAAAACCTGAGGAGCCTTCTCAAGGCCGTCGCGTTTGTCCTCAAGGTATCGCACTTCGCCATTTCGCACATACGCACCCACTTCCTGCAGGAAACGGTCTTGGTAGTCCGCGACAAAGTTGCCCACGAATAAATCATGTACCTGCACCTGCTGTTGCTCGAAAACCGCAGCACCGAGTTCTCGCCACTGGGCACGAGGGTCAGCCCCGCCGATATTTCCGTATTGGGAAATCAGGCCGCAAAGCGAAATTCGTGATCTTCGATTCAGCAATGGTAAGACCGCCTCGAATACCGGTCCTCCGACATTTTCAAAATAGATATCGCAGCCGTCAGGACAGGCGTGCTTGAGTTCTTCGACGAAACTCTCGGAACGGTGAGATACCGCTGCATCCACTCCAAGGGTTCGCAAATAGGCAAGCTTTTCATCTGATCCCGCGATGGCCACCACTCTGCACCCCCATAGCCGTCCCAATTGAACGACCACTTGGCCTACTCCGCCAGATGCGGCAGAAACAACCAGGGTCTCTCCGGGTTGAGGCGTACACTGTACGATCAACCCAGAATACGCCGTTAGACCCAGCATACCCATCACACCGATAGCGGTAGAAATGGGCGCTTGGGTTGGGTCGAGTTTGCGAGGAAACATGTACCCGAAAACATTGATGTTCTCACCCGACAACCCATACCGCTGCCAACCATTAGTGCTGAATACATAATCACCTTCGCTATAGCCTGGCAAACGACTGGCAACTACCTGAGATACCGTGCGGCCGTGACAGATGTCCCCGGGCGATTCCGCACCACTCCGCCGTCGTCCCCACTGATAAGGGTCGAGCGACAAATAGACGGTGCGAGTCAGCATCTGATTGACGCGCGGTTCTGGGAGGGCCTCCTCGCACCAGCGGAAATCTTCCAAATCAGGCCAGCCATGAGGCGGTTTCCTAGCCAGACGCCACAGTTCATTTTTCATTGTTGATCTCTTGTGATTGATACCCCCTGAGGTTTTTAACCTCAACCACTCGATATTATGCCCCGGCAAGATCTCTTTTCTTCCCCTTGAATCCTTTGTATAACCGCAGGTCTATCAGGGGGAGGAACATCGGGTGACTGAAAAAGCAAATATCGTGGAGTTGATGGGTGGACTGGATTTTGATCCTGCGGCGCTCAAATCCAAATACTTGGCTGAGCGTGACAAGCGGCTACGCGACGACGCTAACGAGCAGTATGTGGAAGTTACTGCTGAATTCTCTCACTACGTCGACGACCCCTACGTTGACCCCGGCTACACTCGGGAACCTCTGTTCGATACTGTCGAGATGGCCATCATCGGTGGCGGCTTCGGCGGCCTGCTGATGGCAGCACGCATGAAGGAGTCCGGCTTCAAGAACATTCGCATGATCGAAAAAGCGGGCGACTTTGGTGGCACTTGGTATTGGAATCGCTACCCCGGGGCCATGTGTGATGTGGAGTCCTACTGCTATCTGCCTCTGCTGGAAGAACTGAACTATATGCCGGAGCATAAGTATTCCTTCGCGCCGGAAATTCTTGAGCACAGCAGGCGCATCGCCCGGCACTACGATTTGTACGATGACGCCTGTCTGCAAACCAGCATCACCAACCTGACTTGGGAAGAACGCACTGAACACTGGATCATCGAGACGGATCGCGGCGATAAAATGCGTGCTCGCTATGTTGCCATGGCCAATGGCCCGCTGAGCCGACCCAAGCTGCCGGGTATTGCTGGCATCAACGATTATGCCGGTCACACCTTCCACACAAGTCGATGGGATTACGCTTATACCGGCGGCGACTCCTACGGCAACCTGAGCAATCTCAAAGACAAACGGGTTGGCATCATCGGCACCGGAGCCACCGCCGTACAGTGCATTCCCCACTTAGGTGAATGGGCTAAAGAACTGTATGTATTTCAGCGCACTCCATCCTCCATCGACGTGCGCAACAACGGCAAAACCGACCCCGATTGGGCTGCTAACCTAAAACCGGGTTGGCAAAAAGAACGCATGGATAACTTCAACATTCAGGTAAGCGGCGGCGATCAAGAGGTGGATTTAATCAATGACGGCTGGACCGATATTTTTCGGAACTTAACGGGGATTGCGGCAAAGCTGGCGAGCCGAAAATTGGGGCGGCGCCTGACCGGAGCAGAGCGCGCCGAACTCATGGAATTGTCTGACTATAAGAAGATGAACTTCATCCGCGCCCGGGCTGACGAGGTTGTCAAAGATCCCAGCGTCGCCGAGAGTCTGAAACCGTGGTATCGACAATTCTGCAAGCGGCCATGTTTCCATGACGAGTATTTGGACACCTACAATCGCGAAAACGTGACACTGGTCGATACCCAAGGTAAGGGCGTTGACGCCTTAACGCGTTCTGGTGTTCGGGTAGGCGATAAACACTACGAGGTGGATTGTTTGATTTTTGCGACAGGCTTCGAGGTGGGCACTACATTTACCCGCAGGGCGGGATACGACATTGTCGGCCGCAATGGACAGACCCTGAGCGATCACTGGCGGGACGGCCTGCGCACATTCCACGGCCTGACCAGCCATGGCTTTCCGAATTGCTTCTTCTTGGGGTTCACCCAAACGGCTGTTACCGTCAATGTTCCTCACGCGCTCAATGAACAAGCCCAGCATCTTGCTCATATCCTGAGCGAAGCGAAAACGCGCGGCACGCCTACCGTCGAAGCATCGGCGGCGGCAGAAGAGGATTACGTCGGGGTCATTCGTCAATCAGCAAATACCGGCGCGCGCTTTTATCGCGAGTGTACTCCCGGTTATTACAACAGTGAGGGTAAGGCAGACAATAGCAGCGGTTTTTTCTCAGACATGTTTGGAGCGGGACCCATCAAGTTCTTCCGCATGCTAGAGGACTGGCGGCAGGACGGCCGACTGGAGGGGCTAGATCTCCGTTAAGCCAATGCTAGAGAGCCTCACCGTCGCTGTGCTTTAAGTGCCAGTTCAGTGTCTCCCCTGAAACCACCTTCAGCGATTGCTCAAACACCAGCGCCCGATTCATGGAATAGGATCCGCTGGCGTCTGGCGGGTAAATATCACTGACCATATGCAGGACCACCCTATGAGGCCCAGGTACTGGCCCCTCGGACTCAACGAGGTGAAAGCGCCCTCCGCCTGCGGCGTCAAGACGCACACGAGCTAGAGGGGCGTTAGGGTGTTCGGGAATAAGGGTCAGCCAGCCCAAGCCCACAGGCTCTCCGTCTAAGAGCACCTGACCCTGCAAAGCACAGCGTTTCCCCTGCCGGGGTTGATCCAGCAAAAAGCCGTGCCGGCTCATCCAAGCGATCAGCAAATCTCCCCAATTGCTCGAGGAAACGCCAGACATCTGAGAGCCCCGATTTAACCCCAAACCATGATCACCAAAATTAAAGATATGCAGCTCAGCCGAGACCTTCGCGAGCAGCAGAGCATCGTACAGCAGCGTGGCTTGGCTCGCCGGTACAATGGAATCTTGATGGTTATGCACGATAAAAGTTGGCGGCGACGCAGCGGTTACCAAGGTATCCATAGGCAGATACTCGTTCGCCTTCCGGCCGCGCTTTTCCCCATTGGTTACCGCATAAACCGGAACCAAGAAATTGGGCCTGCAGTCCAATGCGTCGATAAGATCCAGCGTTTCGGACTGGCAGGGTTCGATAGCAATCTGATCGTCTGCCAGCGCTGTTGCCAGGACCAAGTGACCGCCTGCAGAAAATCCCAGCATACCCAATCGCTCGGAATCCAAACCCCATGCAGACGCGTGATAACGGACCATTCGCACCGCCCGTTGGCCATCCTGACGAGAAATCGTCGAGTGATAATGTGGCCCGAGCCGATAACGCAATACGAAGGCGTGTATGCCAAACCCGTTCAACCACTGAGCAACCTGCAACCCCTCGTGGTCACTGGCGAGGGTGCGATAGCCGCCCCCCGGGCAAACAATAACCCCACACCCATTAGCGTTATTTGCCAAATGAATGGTGAGTTCGGGGCAGTGCTCTGGCCCATCACCCATCGCACCCGGCGGGTGTTCCCAAAGGGATAGGGTCGTGTAGGGACTCTCTGGCGCATCTGAATTCATGGCAGACTGCTCATTCACAAATTACCTGCCATTTCACAGGAGCGCTGCATGATCTACAACAACGTAATCCTAAAAGCCCGGGACCCCGCTCATATCGACACGCTGAAAGCACTGCTAACCACCCAAGCCAAAGTCTCGCTGACCGAGCAAGGGTGCCAGCGTTTTGAGGTTTATCACTCCGAGGCCGAAGCCGAGGTTTTTCTGCTGGTCGAGTGGTGGGAAACTCAGGAAGATCTGGATGCTCACCGCAACGCTGAGCACTTCGTTAACGTGTATCGGCCTCAGGTAATCCCGCTCGTTGAACGCTTCCCCCACCCCTGTCAGCGTTTGGCGTAGAGGCAGCTCATCAACAAAAGTGAGTTGATCAGATCTGGCGACGCCTGATCAAACCGATAGGCCTGACATTATGAGCCGCCAGTGCCAGTTGTTGCGGTTGTCGAGGTCGTTGTTGTTGTGGTGGTGGTGGTCGTCGTCTCTGTTTCTGTCGTGAGGGGCCGGGAGTCATCGTCATCATCGACCGCAACCGCGACTAACGCTACGCCCAAAACACCCAAGGCGACCGCCGCTCCAGCACTTTTGCCACCAGCCGCAGCGCCAGCGCCAGCGCCTCCGGAGGCTCCTTCTTCTGCCGACGATACGCCAATCGAACTCATTAGCAA
>JAAXKB010000040.1:70340-173817 GCA_012269545.1 Gammaproteobacteria bacterium
ACATTGAACCCCCCGGTTCACCGAATCGAATTCATAAGCTCGTTTATTCTTAAAATTCTTATTCTTCTTTGCCTATCTCACGCTTCTTTATTTCAGCCAGAAACCTAGGTAACGCATACTGACAGGAACTATCAGCGAACGAGATGGGCGCATTTATAGCAGTGGGCTCTTACAAACCCGAGAGAAAGGGATGACCAGTATGAATTTAAGGATAAACGGTAGTTTTTTCGGAGGGGTAAGGCAGAAATCGACCGTGGGACAAGTTGGGCCTTGTCTCGCCCAACCCGCCACAAATCAAAATCAATGCCGGTATAGATCCGGATGAGCGAGCATATAGGCAGCTCCATGCACGTCGTTGATAGCCGCATGCTCACCAAATAGGCGCTGCTTTTGACCGCCGTAGTTCTCTCGATGTGCCGCTAGGGGCGCTAACTGCGCTGCACGGGCCTGGGCGGTGCCCAATAGCGTATCTAAATCACAGGCTTGCTCGACAAAGCCAGCGCTCTGCGCCGCAGGGCCAGTCCATCGCTTAGCTAACTGCACTGTTTCAAAGAACGTTGATGCGGGCAGCTTGTGCTTAAACAGAGCTAATTCTGGTGTTGGTATGGTCAAACCTATTTGCAGTTCGTTTGCACACATAAAGCCCCGGTCGGCTCGCATGAATCGCACATCGTGACAAAGTGCCGACATGAACCCGGCGCCAAATGCGTGACCGTTCACAGCGCATACTGTTGGCATGGGGAAGGTCATAATTCGGCTCATCAGCCCCATGAATTCCGGACCAAACGCCGTGCGATCACCAGCGGCAGGGTGATCATCGGGAGCCTGCACCCAATCCAGATCTAAGCCATTAGAAAAGAACTTCTCGTCCGCGGAGGTGGTAACCAGCGCGGCGGCTCCAGTTGAGGATTCAACCTCATTGAGCACCTCATCAATGGCGCGCACGAACGTTGTATTCCAGCGATTTTCGCCAGCATTCAACGTCATGGTAAATACATCTCCTTCGCGCGTTAGATCAATCATCAATCTCCCCTCTCCGTTTGTTTTTGTATGCCATAGTCTGGCGACTCCCGTAAATCGAAGCAATACGCGCGCACTGAACGACACATCCGTCAGTCGCACTTCTGATCTGTTCAAGGCAAACTCCCTGCGTCAGTATGCGACAGAAAAATAGAAATCGGCGCGTCTTTACTATGAGCAAAAACGATCACCCGCTAGGACAACAACCGGTCGAAAAAACGGTTATTTCGCTGTTAGAGGGGTTAGCGACCACTCGAGCCATCAGACGCTATACGAGTGAGCCGATTCCAGAAGCGCACCTGCGCGACATGTTGTTCTCCGCGACCCGTGCACCGAGCGGCTCAAACCGTCAGCCATTTCGTTTCCTGGTTCTGACCGATGGCGAGAAAGCAGTCCAAGCCAAGGCTCTGATTGCCCAAGCTGCCCAAGATATATGGACCGAAAAAGAGCGTAGCGATGGTTATGGAGAAGGCTCGGGCTCGAATCCAGACTCGCCAAAATCTCGTATGGCGCGCACCATGCGCAACTACGTCGGCAACTTTAGCGACGTGCCCGCCTTGATTTTACCCTGCATGATTCGCTACCGAGACCCTGACCCCATGGAAGGCGCGTCCATATACCCAGCTGTGCAAAACCTATTGCTGGCAGCTAGAGGCCTTGGTTATGGTGGCGTCATCACGGGCTTTCACCGACCCGTAGAAACGGAACTGAAAAAGTTGCTGGCGATCCCCGATGACGTATTTGTGGCCTGCACGCTGACCCTCGGGAAGCCTGAAGGAAGCCACGGCCCGGTACGCAGACGTCCTCTGGAGGAGTTCGTGTTTACTGACAGTTGGGCAAGCTCAGCCCCTTGGGCCGTCGATCCGCCGGGCACGCGATTCACCAGCGCGGGACCACCCAAAGCACAAAACAAGAACGAGGAGGCCTGAGTGCTCACCATCTATCACGTCCCTGGCACAAGGGGCGTTCGAGCCATTTGGCTATGCGAAGAGTTGGCTCTGCCCTATACCGTCGAAGCAGTAGACTTCAGCCCGGAGTTTCGGGCCAGCGAGTCTTGGCGGGCCATGAATCCTGTTGGCAAGGTGCCCGTGCTGCGAGATTCGAAGGGGACCTCGAAAGACGATTTCTTCATGTTCGAGTCTGGCGCCATGGTGCAGTACATCTTGGATCGTTACGGTAACGGTCAACTGCAGCCGACAGTTGGCACGTCCGAACATGGCACCTACTTGCAGTGGAGCTGGTTTGCAGAAGCGACCTTCGCTAGGCCATTGGGCGAGATCGTCAATCACGGCAGAGAATTCCCGGGCACCGAACGCATCGACGCTGTCGTTGAAGAAATGCAAAACAGAGCCCTGTTCTCCGCTCAGGCTGTGGGGGCCGCAGTGAAAGACCGGCCCTTCATACTTGGTGAACAGTTCACAGCCGCAGACATCATGCTTGGCTACACTCTTATGCTTGCCGAGCGTTTTTTACCCCAAGGTCTGCCAGCCGATGTCCAACCATACTGGGAAAGTTTGTCCAGCCGATCGGCGTATCAAAAAGCCGTGAATTAGGAGCAATCGTCATGCAGTCTAAAACCATCGCAACCAACCTCAGCTCAACGCCGGCGCACTGGATGCCATTTACCGCCAACCGGCAATTCCACAAGGACCCTAGGGTTGTTGTCGCGGCTGAGCAGAACCACTACATCAGCCAAGATGGCCGCCGGGTTTTTGACTCGTTATCGGGGCTTTGGTGCTGCGGCTATGGCCATAACCGACCAGAAATCACCGCAGCTATTACAGCCCAGCTGGACGCGATGGATTACGCACCGGCATTTCAGTACACACACCCAGGTGCAACCGCGTTGGCGGCGCGCTTGACTGAAATGGCTCCCGGTGAACTCAATCATGCACTGTTCACCAACTCTGGCTCGGAATGCGCCGATACGTCGCTCAAGCTGGCCAGAGCTTATTGGCGCAGCAAGGGTCAACCGACCAAGACGCGTTTTATCTCCCGCCACAAGGGTTATCACGGGGTCAATTTCGCCGGCACCAGCTTAGGCGGCATTGGCGCCAATCGAAAGCTGTTCGGGCAACTGGGCGATGCCGATCACCTTCCCCACACACTCCAGCCGGAATTGGCGTTTACCAAGGGACAGGCGGACACAGGCGCTGAACTCGCCGATCATCTAAAGCAACTGATCATGCTGCACGACGCATCAAACATTGCCGCAGTTATCGTTGAACCGATGTCAGGATCCGCCGGAGTGATCGTGCCTCCCAAGGGGTATCTGCAACGGCTGCGGGATCTTTGCGATGAAAACGATATTTTGCTGATTTTCGATGAGGTCATTACGGGCTTTGGTCGCGTCGGCGCGCCGTTCGGTGCTGATGCCTTTGGCGTCCAACCCGACATCATGAATATTGCGAAGGGACTCACCAACGGAGCCATTCCCATGGGTGCCGTGCTGGCCTCCAGCAAAATTTACAACTGCTTGATGAGCATGGACCAACCTGAACACATGATCGAGCTACCTCATGGCTACACCTACAGCGCGCATCCCGTTGCTTGCGCAGCGGCTTTAGCGGCGCTGAACGTATTCCAGGATGACCACATGGTGGATCGCGCCAAAACACTGATACCCGTTTTGGAAGAAACTCTTCACAGCCTTAGAGGCCACCCTTATATCACTGACATCCGTAATTTCGGCCTAGCCGGTGCGCTGCAGATTGCGCCTCGCGACAATGACCCCGTTGTACGACCATTTGAGCTGGGCATCAAATGCTGGGAACTCGGACTTTACGTTCGATGGGGTGGCGATACGCTGCAGTTCGGGCCGCCGTTTACGGCGTCAGCCGATGATGTTCGTTCCATAGCGCCCATTGTAGCCCAAGCTCTGGAGCAGGTGGCATAACCTAAACTGGTCTACAGTGTCGGAATCAGGTCTGTTCATATTAAACGCATATGCCTAACATCTTTTGACTAATTCACGGAGGAGACAAACTCATGCGCACTCTCATACTGTTGTTCGCAGCACTCGCGTTTACTGCATGCACGGAATCAGCACCCATCGAGCAAGCAACCGAGTCCAACGAAGCACCTAGAGTCAGTACACCGGTATCCAACACGCTCAGCGATATCCTTAGTTCACAGCCTGAAGACGTACAGGCGCGTTATGCACATCGGCACCCTGCCGAGACCTTGGCGTTTTTTGGCGTCGAGCCCGGTATGACCGTGGTTGAGGCTCTGCCCGGTGGCGGATGGTATAGCAAGCTACTGCTGCCTTATTTGGGTGATGACGGCGCACTGATCGGCGCAGGTTATACCGTCGATATGCTACGCCTCTTCGGCTTTTACAGCGAAGAGCGACTCAAGGAAATGGAAACCTGGGATACGGATTGGCCCGCCAATGCCTCGACTTGGGTCGAAGGCAACAACACACCCATCTCCGCTTTCTTCTTTGGCTCTATGCCGGAAGATACTGCCGGCAGCGCCGACGTCGTGCTTTTTATTCGTGCACTTCACAATCTGGCGAGATTCGAAGATCAAGGCGGCTATCTCACCAGCGCGTTGGCTGACGCCTACGCGACCCTGAAGCCTGGCGGCGTCGTCGGCGTTGTGCAACACCAGATGCGCGAAGAAGCCCCTGATACCTGGGCCCAAGGAAATCGCGGCTACCTAAAGCAGAGCTTCGTTATTGCGCAAATGGAGCAGGCCGGGTTTGTGCTAGAGGGTGCATCAGACATCAATGCCAACCCCAAGGACCTGCCTGAGGACGGCGACGTTGTGTGGCGGCTGCCTCCGTCGCTCAGCGGCAGTCGGGACGATCCGGAAGCGGCAGCGGCAATGCAAGCAATTGGCGAGTCTAACCGTATGACGCTGCTGTTCCGCAAACCGACCGCTTAATCCATACGGTGCGTTATTCCTCTGCAGCGGCCTCGGGGCCGCTGCCTCTATTCACAAAGACCAAGCTCTATTGAACGAATTCAGTGCCATTCTTTTGACAGCAAAACTTGCCGGAATCACGACGGCGGTTTTGCTGATATTGGCTACGCCGCTTGCTTGGTGGTTAGCTCATAGCAGACATCGTCTAAAACCCGCGGTAGAGGCTCTGACCGCCTTACCTCTGGTCATGCCACCAACAGTGCTCGGGTTTTATCTGCTCTTACTCTTCAGCCCAGACAACCCTTTTGGAGGGTTTTGGGTAGCTCTTACCGGCAGCGCTCTATCATTTTCGTTTCATGGTTTAGTCATCGCCTCACTGATTTATTCGCTTCCCTTTATGGTTCAGCCCCTAACTGCGGCCTTTGGCCAGATTGGCAAAAGACCCATGGAGGCCGCGGCTACGCTGGGCGCCAGTCCCTGGAATGCTTGGCGCACCACAGTGCTACCGAGAACTCGCAACGGCTATCTCACAGCAGCGGTGCTGACCTTTGCACACACTGTAGGCGAGTTCGGCATTGTGCTGATGGTCGGAGGCAATCTAGCGGGAGAGACACGAGTTATTTCCATCGCCATTTATGAAAGCGTAGAAACCCTCGACTATGCACAAGCCCACCTGCTATCGGTAGGGCTACTGATATTCTCTTTTTCGACCCTGCTCTGTGTTTACTATTTCAACCGCCAATTTGCATTAAGCCTTGGGCCGAGGAGCGCAAGCTAGTGCTTTGTATTGATATTCAGGCTCGCCAGGGTGACCTTTCGCTGCAGGTGAATACACGCGTTGCGAACACGGTTACTGCGTTAGCTGGCCCGAGCGGCTGCGGTAAAACCACGTTGCTGAGAGTCATCGCAGGTCTTACGCCGAGCCAAGGTCTGCTGACATTCAACGACGTGACGTGGCAGGACGACACCATTATCGTACCCAGCCATAGGCGTCGTATCGGTTTCGTTTTTCAAGACGACCAGTTGTTTCCACATTTAACTGTCGAACAAAACCTGCGTTACGGGATGGAGCGAGCACAGGCAGCCGGCGTCGATATTGCGCTAACGCTTGCCGAGGTAACAGCGCACTTTGATCTTCATGCACTCCTCAAGCGACGCCCCGCCACCCTCTCCGGAGGCGAATCCCGGCGCGTCAACATCGCAAGAGCAGTACTGAGTCAACCCCAATTACTGCTGCTGGATGAGCCTCTGACCGGACTCGACAATAAACGCAAAGCGGAAATTTTTCCCTACCTCGCCAAAGTCACTCGGGAGCTGCAGATCCCGACGCTGTACGTGAGCCATATTAACGACGAAATCGCCCAGTTCTGCGAAAACATGATTGTCATGCAGCACGGCAAGCTGATCGATCAGGGCGCAACAGCCGAAGTCCTTCCTAGGCTGTGGCGGGAGCCACTCGAATCGGATCGAAGTCTGAGCGAGGCGGGCAGCCTAATTAACGCATCCGTCAGTCGCTTTGATCCGATCTACTCAATGATCCATTTGCAGGTCGCCGACCAACCGCTGCAGGTCATCGGGCCAAAAATGCCCGAAACCAGTCAAATCCGACTCTTTCTTGCTGCCAAGGACGTCGCAATCGCCTTGCAGCGGCCAACCGATCTCAGCATCCGCAACACCCTTGCTGCCACCGTACGCGCCATCACACCCATGCAAGGTGAAACCCCGGGGCTCGTTGCCGTTGAACTGCGCATTGAGCACCCCACCGAACCCCAAGCATTAAGCGCCCATATTACCGCTGCAGCCTGCGATGCGCTGTTACTGGAAACCGGGGCTCACGTCTTCGCCCTAATCAAGAGCGCGCGCATATCAACCCCGAGTATCTTTGAGGGCTAGCCTGCATCTCGCCAATTGCCGTGAAAACCGTAGGGCACACGGTGATCTAGCAGGGCTTTGGCTAACGGGCCGTCACTGACATTCTGTGCGTCCAGTACCACCAAGTGGCTGGCGCTGCGATTGGCATCATAGACATAGGCCAGCAAAAAACCCTCGCCCTCCGCCGCGGTTGCCGAACGGGGTACAAAAATGGGCTCACTGGTTGCGCATCCGGCACCCACATCGTAACTGTCCAGACGCCCGGTGCTGTGATCAACAGCGGCTATGAGGTTAAATCCTCCCACCTTGTCAGGTGGCTGCGAATCACCGGCGATATAACCGTAGCGATAGTGCAAGCCTGCGTATCGTTCATCGAGTCGCGGGAACTCGCATACCAAGTCATCGAGCTGTTCAACCTGGTAACGATCCGTCTCAGCCCGCAGATCGAAGGTCCATCGAGCCAACTTGGCCAATGCCTTCTTCGGATCACCCGGCGTGCCGTCAACGTTTGGAAACAGCGGTGCTTGCGGATATTCACACACGTCACAAACGATCTTGCCATCTGCCGTGCTATAAGCGTTCATCGGGTGGAAAACATAGCTGGCTTCACCACGAAACCACTGAAGGTCTTTCACCGATCCATTGCGAGGCATGATTCCAATGTGGGCGCCCTTCTCCGGCTCCCATGCGTAAACCGGCCCGCCCTTAAAAGCGCGCTCTAAGCTGCCCGTTAAGGGCATAATCGGAAAAATCACATGATCCCGGGTCACGACGAAGTCATGCACCATCGCGGCATAAGGCGCATCGAAGGTCTCCGTGCGCAGTAACTTTCCGGTTTTATCCACGACGCTGAAGGTCATCTGCTCAGAGATCGTGCCACAGGCGTTATAGCCAAAGAACAGCATTTCACCATTCTCTGGATCAATCTTTGGGTGCGCGGTCATGGGGCCCTTGAGCACACCGCCGTAGAAATGCGGACCAACAGATTCCAGTGTATCGGGGTCAAGTTCGAAAGGTGCATGGCCCTCTTCCAGCGCCAATAGCTTACCGCCATGCCAAATGACATTAGTATTGGCGACGCCATCGGTTTCCAGTCCGGCAACGCTTTCATCGTTTTCCATCGGGTTGAACGCACTGAACAACGACCTACCAGCCTCGCGTTCCTTCTCCCACTTAACCGTACGCACCCATCGATTGCGGTAAGACACCCGACCATCTTCTAGATGAAAGGCGTGAACCATGCCGTCGCCACCAAACCAATGGTAGTGGCCTCGCGGCGCGTATTGGGGGTTCGGACCGTTTCGGTAGAAACTGCCATTGAGTTCCTTAGGAATTTGTCCTTCGATCACCAGATCATTGACGTCACATTCCATTTGCAAAGGTGCAAACCCGCCCCGCAAATTCGGATGGTTGGGAAATGGTTGCGCCATGCGCTGCTCCAAAAATTCATGATTCCCCAGATTACTTCAAATCAACACCTACTGGACAGTGATCCGAGCCAAAAACGTCGGGCCAAATAAAGGCATTGGTCACACGGTGCGAAGCGGAGGGCGAGGCGTATACTGCGTCGATTCGCCAACCAACATTGTTCTCCCGAGCACCACCAAACTGACGCCACCATGTGTAATGGTCTGGCTGATCCGGGTGAGCCGCGCGAAAGGTATCAACCCAGCCTTCGTTTTGCAGTTGCGTCAGCATCTGCCGTTCCACAGGCAAAAAGCCACTCGACTTGCGATTTCCCTTTGGCCGAGCCAAATCAATTTCATGGTGGGCAGTGTTGAAATCACCCAGTACGTAAACGCGTCCTCTCCGGCGCAGCTGGTCTAGCCGCTCAAAAGCAGCTCGATAAAAATCCAATTTGTAGCCAACCCGGGAGTTGTCCCGCTCCTTGCCATTGCCTTTTGGAAAGTAGATGCTGGCCACCGATAAGCGCCCAAAGTGCGCGACGATAAAGCGCCCTTCATCGTCAAATCGCGCATCCCCTAAACTGGTCTCCACCTTGTTAGGGGCGGTACGGCTTAAAATTGCCACCCCGCTGTAGCCGGGTCGCTTTGCCGGAAAAAAACTCGCGTGCCAGTCTGGTGAACTCGTTATCTCAGGCGGTAGCTGCTCCGGGAATGCTCGGACTTCCTGCAGTGCAACAATATCCGCGCCGCTCGATTCTAAAAAAGAAACAAAACCCTTTTTAATACAGGCTCGCAAGCCATTCACATTCCATCCGACTATGCGCATCGGTTCATTCACCGCCTTCATCTCCACCAATCCACCTTCCTATCATCTAAAGACTAAATTCAAAAAACCTGGACGGGAGATACTAAAAAAGAGACGAACACTGTCTCGGACTAACGTCGAATCAACAGCGATGCCCAGCGGAACAGATTAAAAGCGTCTGCGAGGGCCGCCGCAAAATAAGTGAGCGCAGCCGCGCCAAGCACTCTACGAACGACCCGCTCCTGCGCTGAAGATATGTATTCGCCTTGCGTTAGAAGCGGGAGCGCCTTGCCGAAACTGGCATCCCATTCGGTAGGCAGCGTCACGAGATGAAGTAGCATACGGAACAGTAATCCTGACAGTCCAATCAGCGCGATCAACAGCGTTGGGGCGGGATGCCGCGTCAGCAATCCGATAATCGGCACCACCGTCAGCACCCCAACACTGAGTTGGCCTAAGATCGTCACGATCGGGATCAGCTTCGTGCGAGCAGCCAATCGAGGGTCATTTTGATGATGCTGCACCGCATGACCCACCTCATGGGCGGCTACCGCTATCGCCGTAAGCGATTTACCCCGCCAATTCTGCTCGCTCAAGCGAACCATCCGATTGTTGGGGTCATAGTGATCCCCGAGATCAGTAGGTTCAGCAGCAACACCTTCTAGGCCCAATTTCTCAATGAGATGCTCAGCCAGTTCGCCACCGGTGCCTGGCATATCAGGCACCTCGGTGGAATATCGCTTCATTACCCAGCGCACCCACAGCGTAGGCATAAACACCAACATCAATCCCAACAGCAGCAACCAGATCATGCCTTAAGCCTCATCCTGCAAAAGCCGCTTCAATAGCCGGTATTTTCCCGCGGGGCTGCAACACCGCCTCGAGCAGCGGCGAGTTCCTTCACGGCGTTTTTTGTCATATGGCCTGAATCGCTGCCCAACGTCACAAAGTTAAACCCTAGGGCCAAATACTTCTGCGCGTATTCCAGACTGGATGTGTGAATACCTGCCGCAATGCCGTGCGCCTTACACTTTGCAAGCAGTTCTTTTACGACCAAAAGATGCTCCTCTTGCGGTTGGTCGCCCATGGCGGGCAATCCGAGAGACAGGGCAAGATCCGCTGGGCCAATGTAGACACCATTTAAACCGGAAGTACGCATGATTTCATCGGCATTGGCGATGCCCTCTGCGGTTTCGATCATGGCGATGCACGCGATCTGATCGTTTGCTTCCACCGCGTACCCGCGGCCGCCGTAAACCGCTGCGCGGATGGGTCCGAAGGAGCGATTGCCCAGCGGGGGATAGCGACAGGCCGCAACCGCTTGCTCGGCCTCTTCACGATTATTCACCATGGGCACGATGACTCCGTAGGCACCGGCATCCAAAGCTTTCATGATTTCGTAGGGCTCATTCCAAGGCACCCGAACCAGTGGCGTCGCGCTCGACGTGGAAATGGCCGGCAGCATTTGCACCAAGTCGGTGTAGTCGATAAGACCATGCTGCATATCCACACACACCCAATCGAAACCAAGATTTGCCATCACTTCCGCTGAGTATGTGTTTGCCAAACTCAACCAAAGGCCGATCGTTTGCTCATCCCGCTGCCACGCCGACAATGCTGTATTTTCTCGCATCTTTCTCCCTCTCTTAGCAAATGCAAAGCTGCCCTTTGATATTACACTGATATTCGACACAGGCATGATTGTTGTTAACCTTTCCCTGCTTAGGGTTTACGCTTGTCTTGCATCGGGATTTCTTGGGAGCGCACACGGTTTTGACTCTGAACCAACAGTTTATCGATCTCGGCAACGTCACCCGAGAGTTGGTAGGGCTTCTGAATGAGGCCGACGAGCGATTTTGGGTAATGTGTATGCAGCGCGCGCTACCTAAAATAGAGAGCCACGAACTGGCAGGGGCAACGCTGGTGCTCGGATGTTTTGGGGGTATGGATACCTTTTCCGATCTGGAGTTGGGCAAGGATATGATGGAGTCAAACCCGGTGAGGTACCGAAATCTGAATGCCCGATTGGATCATTTGCGCACCAAAACCTTTGAGGCGGCCCGCAGCATTGCCGCGAGACAGACGTGGTGAACCCGTGATCTTGCCCGCAATTTGGCGCTAAGGAGTTCTCATGGAGCTTTGGACATCTGCTACCCCAAACGGCTGGAAGGTCAGCATCATGCTCGAAGAGTTGATCGAAGCCGGCGCAGAATTAGGCGAGACCACCATCAAACACATCAATTTGACCGAGGGCGAGCAGCACAGTCCTGAATTTCTGGCGCATAATCCTAACGCCAAGATCCCGGTTCTGATCGACGGCAATCGAAGCATCATGGAAAGCTGTGCAATTCTTCAGTATCTCGGAGAAAAATTTCCCAGCTCTCTGCTGCCCGAAGACGATTCCCGCTGGGATATTCTACCTTGGCTGTACTGGCAGGCGGCCAACGTAGGTCCGGTCTTTGGCAACAAACTAAGCTACACCCGCTATATGGACTCTGTATCCGACGAGGCGAAAGCTCATCCATTGGAGCGTTTTGGCAAAGAGGCGTTGCGGCTCGTTGGGGTATTGGAAGGTCAGCTAAACACGCACACGTGGGTAGCCGGAAACACATTCACTGTCGCCGATATTGCTTTGTATCCGTGGGTTCGTGGATGGAAGTGGAGCAAAGTCGATATCACAAAAACGCCCGCTGTCATGGAATGGATAACACGAGTCAGACAGCGACCCGGCGTCGCCCGTGGCATTGCTCATGGCGTACCTGCGGACGAAATCGATCGCTGGAGTCCCGAGCGCAAGGAGCAATACCGTCGCAACGGGTCACAGATCACCAATCCTGGGTCGTAAGCTTCAGAATGAAGAAAAATCCGGTTCTCGCCGCTCGGCGAACGCGGCCAATGCTTCTTGATTCGCTGGACCACCCATCAAGCTGCCCAATCCTGCCGTTTCTATTTCGCTAGCTTCCCGCAGTGCTTCTCGACGCGGCGCCATCAGCATCTCTTTTGTGGTGATCAGCGACGCCAATGGTTTGCTGGCCAACACCTGCGCACGCTCAAGCGTGTGCTGCAGCAACACGTTGTCCGCGACCACCTCGAACACCATGCCGTATTCTTTACAGGTTCGCGCGTCTAACCACTCGGAGCTGAGCAGTACCCAGTTCGCTGCCTGCGGCCCCAGCATAGCGGGAAAAGTCACAGTACTGGCCGCTTCAGCGGTAAGCCCCAGTGCAGAAAATGGGCATCGCAGCCGAGCGCTTTCAGCCATAAAAACCAAATCCGCAAGACCCGTTATGGTGCATCCAAACCCGACGCCCACACCATTAATGGCCAATAACAAAGGTTTGGGAAATTCAATTAATGCCTCAAACATGCCCCCGAAGCCGTGCTCAGGAGGATTGTCTTTCTCTTGCCTGTCTGCCAAATCCATGCCCGCAGAAAATGCTCGGCCTTCACCGGTAATCACTAGCACTTTTACTGTGTCATCATCCGTTGCGGCCAAGACTTCTGCGGCCACCGCATCGAACATGGCGTCATTGAAGGCGTTTAACGCCTCGGGACGATTAAACCGAAGAACCCGCACTGCTCCATGATTTTGTGTTGTTGTTAGCATTACTTCCTTCTCCGTACAGCGTATTCCATGACCGTCATTGTGAGACCTCTGGGGGCAAACCGGCGACGATGGCAATATCGGCAGTCGATCCCTCCCAGCGATGTTTAGCTAACTCTTGATAAGCGTCACTGTCGTACCAAGCCCGCGCGTCGGTGCTGCTTTCAAAGCGAATAATCACGGTCCTAGTGTGTTCCCACTGGCCTTCCAGCGTCACCGGTGTCTCGTCTACCGCCAGCATCTCGCCACCGTAGCGAGCAAAAATTGCCATGAATCCCGATTCATAACGAGCGTAGGCAGTTCGATCGTGGATACGGATTTGCGCGATGACATAAACACTCATAAACCTCTCCGACAAAGCCTTAATCCTAGACGTATTTGACAGGCCTATCACCTGAGGTGCCTAGAAAAAGATCGCGAGCTTTTGGTCAAAAGAGCGGAGGAAAAAGGAGTCCGCGCTACTTCTTATACCCTCATTACACGGGCATAAAATGCAATTTCGAGCACAAGAAGTGCGCGCGAACCCAAAACCAATATGGTGGTTGTAACGTCTTCAATTAAGTTATTTTTACTAACTTAATTGGAATGAGGTAAATTATCATATTACCGCGACAAACCCAAAGCTAACCTTTGGTGTATGTCCACGCTCCAACAACGTATCGTGCTAGCCCGAAAGGCACGCAAGCTTTCTCAGGCGAATCTCGCTGAACGCCTTGGCGTTACCCGAACTGCCTGCAGCCACTGGGAGACCGGACGAGCCAAGCCATCAACAAAGCACATAGAAAAAATAGCGGAAATTCTTGCGGTAGACGGTCACTGGTTGATCAGTGGCAAGAAGAGACGAGGCTTCGAATCGCCTTTGAATCCGGACAATCATGCCGGCAACAGCCCCACGACCGTTGTTCTGGAATCCCAAGTACGCTACCAACAGAGCTTTGATAAGGAGACCCTCGCGATCGCCGGAGAGTACTTTGCCCTCAACGAACGTCGGCGCAAGCTCGTGCGCGACTTGCTTCAAGCATTGAGAGCCCCTAGCAAGGTGAACTGACACCCGCATCGCTGAGTCGCTCCGCGACACTGAAAATACCGAAATATAGTCCACTAAAAAGTAGCGATTTTCGATATCGGGCTTCAAGCACGAAATATCCAGCGCAGCGTTTCGGCAAAAAGCGCGCCACCGTGACGCAAATTGTGCCCACCGGTACCAAACTCGAAGCGATAGTCGTAACCGGCAAAGCTTAACGCTGCGGCCATTTGCTGATTCGCCAAGGACCAACTTCCGGTCACAATATCAGCATCAAGCTCGCCGCTTTGCAAAAAAACCCTTATCGGTTTCCTTGGCGTGCTCCGAATCAGGTAAGGAAAATTATGCGCCCCGCGAATATTCACAAACGACCCGCAATGACTGATCACACCACCAAAGCTGCCGGGAAAATGCCAAGCGGTATTGAATGCACAGATGCCGCCGCTTGATATGCCGCAAACGACTCGCCGGCCCGAATCGGTCGTTAACGTGATGCCAAGCTCTTTCTCAACAAAGGGCAATACGTCTGCAAGTAAGAATTCGCCATAAGCCGGAGTGCATGAGTCGTATTCAACGCTGCGCTGTCGATTCACGGTCGGATGTGGCATCTGCCCTGGCACCGTGGCTGCAAAACCTTCCGGAATACCGGGCATCACGAATACGGCAGCTGTCGGACCAAGTTCGCCCGCAGCAAACAGACTGTCCAGCACAGCCGGCGCTCTGATTGCGCCTCTATCAAACCGATACCCCTCACCGTCATTGCAAATCAGTAAGTTCAACGGCCCGTGTACAAGGTCCTCCGGGGGCAGATAAACCGCCAACCTACGTCGTGTTCCCGGAAAAACTGAGACCTGATCCCAATCGTTGAACACATGCATGGTGCCTCGCAGTTCACCTGCTAAATAGGCTTCCGGGCAGGGGTGGTAATGCTCATCCCCGACCGTCGCTAGCGACTCGAGGATCTCAGTATTCGCCCTGCCATTGACGGGATAGTCCATGTCATGCATGTCACCCCACGCTTGATGGAGACCCAATGCCTGAAATGTTTTAACGTCCATACTTCCTCCGACCTTCAAACCTTGTGTCGCCCAACTCTATCTGACAAGGATCAATCAACGATAGCCTGATACACCCGCGTCCTGAGCTCGCGTCTGATAGGGTAGGTCGATGACGGCATCAGTTGAGTAAAGAAAACGACGAACAAATCCTCCGCCGGATCTACCCAGAAAAAAGTACTTGCCGCGCCTCCCCAATGGTGCTCCCCGGGTGAGGTGATGATGGAAGCTTTTACCGGATCCAACACCACCGCAAATCCCAGACCGAAACCAATGCCGTCATAGCTGGTTTCACTCCAGACCGGCTGACCCATGGCTGCCATGTCGGAGTTGTTTGGCAGCTGATTCGTACGCATGTAGCGCACGGTTGTCGGCGAAAGCAGGCGCTCGCCTTCTAACTCGCCCAGATTAATTAGCATCTGACAAAACCGTGCGTAGTCGCCAACAGTGCCGACCAAACCACCACCACCTGAATGTGACATGGGTTCTTTGAAATAGACCGACTGGCTGGAGCCCTCCATCAGCTTTAAACCACCTCGCTGGTCTTGGGGTACCGTCGCGCCGCTGCTGCCCACCGAGCTCATGTCGCCACCGACTGCGGGCGCATACAGTGCAGCGAAACGACCTTGGCTATGCTGTGGCACAAAAAAGCCGGTATCCGTCATACCCAGTGGGGAAAAAATCCGCTGCTCGAAAAAAGCCGCCAAACTCATACCCGACCAAACCTCGACAAGTCTGCCGAGCACGTCGGTGGAGACTGAATAATTCCATTGCGTGCCGGGCTGACACAGCAAGGGAATTTGAGCCAGTCGCGCGACAATGTCTGCTAGCGATTCGGATCGACTTTGGAACTCAATCTCTCGATCACGATACTGCGCATCGACCGGCGTCGTATTCATAAAACCATAGGTTAAGCCCGACGTATGATTCATCAGGTGCCTTATTTGCATCGGCGATCGCTGAGCTTGAACAGCAGTGATTGGCGCATCACCGCCATCCCAAACGGGGGTATCCGCAAACTCCGGTAGGTACTTGGCGACAGGATCGTCAAGCTGAAAACAGCCCTGCTCGTAGAGCATCATGGCCGCGACGGTGGTTACGGACTTGCTCATGGAGTAGATGCGCACGATGGTGTCTGCATCCATAACCTTGCCAATTTCTTTGTCGGCAAAGCCCGCGCACTGCAGATAAGCGACCTTACCGCGCCGCGCGATCAGGGTACTGGCACCGGCAAGTTTACCGTCCGTTACCTGAGCTTCCAGCCAACTCGTAATCAGCGCCAAACGTTCTTTAGACAAACCAACGACTGCGGGATCAACCGATTCCAGCATAGTATTTCTCTCCAAAAAGAAGCCTGCACAAGGGCAGGCTAATAGTGATCCGGGCAGTGGGGTTTGTACCGGGTCGCAAATAAGGAATCTGCCTTGGCGATAGCATCTGGCTTGCCATGCAGTAGCCCCCAGTTGGCAAGGGTCTGAGCCCCATACATGCCGCTGAAAAGGCTCGTGAGCGTTTTGCTCGACAACGTTAGGTCGGGCGCCTTCGTCGCGGGCGTAACCTGAGAGTCTGTCGCATCATCGGCAGATGTTTGCAAACACCAGCTGCCATTATTCCAAGGGGCCAAATCGTCCCCAGCCAGCTTGAACACCAGTTCTGCGTTCGCGTTGTAGCCGCGCTGTGCCAGGGCCTTGGGCGCATCGACGATGCGCCACCAAGTCGCCTCCGTGTCTTGGGTGTGCAGCATGCGGGGCTCTGCCAAAATCACTTGGGCAGGATCGTCCATCGGGGCGTTTGGCCATACCACTCTACCCACGAGATCGTGTTTCGCGAAGAAACGCCAAATAGCGCGGTAAGCAGACATATCCAGCCAAGCCATATCCCGCACTTTTATCTCTTGCGGCCGCGCGCGATGGGCCACCCGCCCAGCACGGAGGGTGTAAACAGCATAGCCTGTTGGAGCTTCAACAGGTCCGACCAGTGCAACATAGACCGGTCCATCCTGTGTCTTCCCGCTGGCACTGCTTTGTGCATTTTCACTCCCATCCAACACCGAGTTCAGCCACAGAGACTTGCCGCGGTGTAGATAACCCGTGCGCTGGGCAATGAACTGCTTGTACACCTCTCGCAGGGAATCCAACACTCCTTCGGGACGATACCGGGATACCTCGGTCTCGGCGTCTGCCGCCGTCTCAAGAAGCGCGATATCCGCAGTATCAATCGCATAGCCCCGGTTTAGCCCCGCAGGAGCAAAACCGTAACGCTGGTAGATGGCGGCTTGCGATGCCCACAATCCGGCAAGGCTCTGCCCTCGCTCACGCTGTTCGGCGAAGGCCCGAGTCATAATGGTTCGCACCAGTCCTTGCCGACGATATTCTGGACGCGTGCCGATCACTGAAATGCCAGCCATGGCCATCGCCCGGCCGTTGGCTCGCGTAGTGAAGGGAAAGGCAGCAAACGACGTTGCCATCATCGGCTGCCCCGACTCGGTCTGGGCTGCAGGATCAAACGCGCAAAGCGTCCATTCCGGCCGGGTTCCCGCCGCAGCGATGTTATCCTCTCCATCGCCAAAGGTACCACCGTAGGAATAGGACGCCATCAGGCCCAATTGCCCCATCTCCTCAGCCTGCGCAGGGCGAATATCAAATGTCACTGGCGACCCGATGGTTACTTCCCAGCAGCTTGAGCTTCGCTTTCCAACAATCGGGCACCACGCAGGATATTTCCCATGGCGTAATTCCCTTCGTGACAGGCGTATTCGTACACCTTAGCCTGCTCGCGTTTCCAGACGTACGCGCCGCTCCATGGCTGGGTCCAAGCTGTGTCGTCTTGCACTGTAAAGTCGTAGAGCAAATCACCATTTTCCAAGGGCGTGAAACGTTCGGTCAGGTACAGATTTTGGTCACCACCATACAGACCGGTGTCCTCGCGGAAATTTGTGGTTTCTACCACTAGCGTATCGCCCTCCCAGCGCCCAATCGCATCACCCAACCATTTCCGGTTATCCGCGGGGCCGTGTGTCGAGTTCATGCGAATCACGCGGGCATCGTGCACCATTTCCAGCAAAATCATTACGTGATCGTCGGTTTGCACGATACGCTTATAGTTGTTGTAGAGACCGGGCAAGCTCGGCGGTCCTGCGCTGAAACCCAGCAAACAGCGTTCAGCCAAAGCAAGGCTTTCTGGCCCGTCAAAGGGGCCGGGGCCATCGTTGTTCAACCACGAGGCTGTACCGTCATTCACGTGGGTAAATGAACTGAATGTGCTCGCCATCTTGCGCATGCCTTTCGGCGTTAGCGGCGGCTGACGGCCGTTGGCTGGATCGTAAATGATCGACGTGCGTATCTTGCCATCCAGCTGGGACAGATCACTGCCGGGATCCACCCAAAACGAGTTGTATCCGCCGACACCACCAGCGCCATAAGCCTGCTGACCGTCGCCGCCCTTTGGCGGTGCCGAACGATTGGGATCACTGATTTCGTCAGCATCGCTTGCGAGCAACCCACTGAGCTTTTTGAACTGCTCGGCTTCGGCAGGCGTCATGAACTGCTTTTCACCCAATGCCTCAGGTCTGTTTAGCGGCGTCAATGTGCCGCTGTCGTAAAAGCCTGATAAGTCCGGCTTACCGGAAGCCGTTCGCTTAATTTCCGCGAACCCAACACTGCTAAGCAGTAACCCCAAGACGCCAGCTGCTATTAATTTTACCCTCATTGGCGGGCTCCCAGATCGTGTTAAAAATAAGCCTTGAGACGTCCTAAGCGGTGGAAAAGCGCGCCAGCCGCTCACAAATCAGCGCATCGGCCTCGCCCATTATGCGATCCATCAGTTCTTGCACCGTTGGAATGTCATACACCAGCCCTGCAACCATGCCACAGGACCAAGCGCCGATGTCCATATCGCCCTCGGTCATTACTTTGGGATAGACACCCGCTACTTCTTCCGCGATGTCCTCAAACTTCAACTCGCTGCCCATGGCTTTTTCTTTTTCCAACAATCGCTCTACTGCCGGATTCGTCAGCACTCGCTCGGTGTTGCGCAGAGGCCGCATCACCAATCGTGTGTCCAACTCTGAGGCATTTAGAATCGCTTGCTTGACGTTGTCGTGCACGGGCGCCTCTTGGGTTGCAATGAAGCGCGTGCCCATGTTCATGCCTTCGGCACCCATGGCCAGAGACGCTACCAAGGAGCGGGCGTCAGCCATACCGCCTGACGCGACAAAGGGAATCTCCAGCTCGTCCGCTGCTCTAGGCAGCAGAATAAAGTTGGGGATATCGTCTTCGCCTGGGTGACCGCCACATTCAAAACCGTCCACCGACACCGCATCGCAGCCAATATCTTGCGCTTTTACAGAATGGCGAACGGACGTGCATTTGTGAATGACCTTAATACCCGCTTCTTTTAGCTGCGGCAGCCATTTAGCGGGGTTGTTGCCAGCAGTTTCCACCACTTTGACACCGCTTTCGATAATGGTGTTAACCAAGCCCGGATAGTCTGGCGGTGTCACCGAGGGCAAAAATGTGAGGTTTACGCCGAAGGGCTTATCTGTCATTGCCTGACAACGCTTGATTTCATTTGCGAGCTTCTCAGGCGTGCCCTGGGTCAGACCTGTGATGATACCCAAGCCACCAGCATTGGATACAGCAGCTGCCATTTCGGCAAGGCCCACATAGTGCATACCACCTTGAATCACAGGGTGTTCAATACCAAAAAGTTCCGTTATTCGCGTTTTCATAGGAAATCTCACGTGATGAATAAAAGAGGCTCATGCACCTCACTCAGCCCTAGATGCTGAATGACCACCGCCAAGCCTGTCAATACAAGTCAGTGCGAAAGGCTCTTCCAGACACAGTTCAAATGCCAGCACGCATTCGCGCCAGCACCAAGGGCAACTGGGCACGACCTTGAAAGGGTTCGTCGCCCAAGAAAAAGGTAGGCGCGAAAGATACGCCCTGATCCTTGGCCCGAGCATACGCTTGCGCCAGCGCCTGCGGTCCAGCACCCCGCACATAGACATCCCATGCGCCTGCATCGAATGCGATCTCGCCCATCACCGTATTCAACAGCCCCGCAATGACCTGAGGTAATTCAACATCGGCGTGGTCTCGCCAAAGCGCGAGGAACACGCTCTCTACATAATTATCTACCAGCGTCGGCGCATGCTCCTGCAGCCAGAGCACGCCCATGTTGGCAATATCGCAGTTCGTGGCGAGATAGGGGTCACGCAGCGGATGCGGGGCATAGCGCTGAAGCTCGGCAGCGAGATACTCACCGCGTATGCGCCGATGGCGAGTGCTGCGGTCTTCTTCGCTATTTTGCTGGGCAGGTTTTTTCAGCGGCTTGTGGTCAAAGGGGTGCCACTGCAGCTTGATGCCTTCATTCTTCGCCGCCAATAAACCCGCCAGCGCGAGGTAACTGTTTGGGCTCTTGAAATCAAAATATACCGTCAGACCAGCTTGACTGAGCACGACACCCGGATCAGAGGCACTCTTTTCCAGTGCCGCAGAATCTACGTCAGATGCGAGTTCGTAGGCGACATCCGGCGCATCACCCTGCTGACCGGCAAGCATCCAGGCGATACGAGGCAAATGCTCTCGCCCAAAAAACTGACTCGCGCGACCCGCCGCATCAGGATACTCGGGCAGCACGTAAGTGGGCACGCCATAGACTCCCCAGTCAAATGTCTGCTGCTGCACGGCATCGTTGTAGCTCTTGCCCGCACCTTCGGCAAAGGCTTTAAAGCCAGCTGTCGGTGCGCCGATTTGATCCAAAGTTTTGAGCACAGCTTCTGGGTCCTCGGCATCGAACTCGCGACGCCAAAAAGGCAGGTATATTGCATCCAGATAACGCTGGAGCATTCCATCCGCCTGATTTTGCGCGGCTAAGCCCTCGTGCAGCTTAATCCACCACATGCCAATGGCAGGCAAATCAGTGTTCCAGATTTTCTCCGTACCGCGAATGGTTAAATCAGCCAGATTGGCGTAGCGGCGGCAGTCGAAATAGGCGTATTTCACCCCTGACCACTGCTCTTTGCTACGGGACTGAGCAGCAACTTTGCCATCCTTGGCCAGCTTGGCAGTGCCCAAATAGCTGCCAATATCGAGTACAAACGGCCGCCAATCTGCGACCAGGCCCAACTTCTTCAGCATTGTCCTCGTTGGCTCAATAGCAAGAAAGGCATAGGGGCTTTTGAAGTCGATGTACACAGTGAGAGGCGCATCGGACGCGCAGACCTCATGCTGCCTTAACGTTTGCCCTTGAGCCGTCAATGGCGCTATCTCATTCATCTGCGATGGTCCTTGGTTAAACGTTGGTTTCTTGGCGGCGTCGCACCAGAATTACCGTGCCATCCCTTCACCGGGGCGATAGGCGCGGAGCAGATTGGCTTGCAGGGCTTGTTCATCGAACAACGGCGCGTGGAGCACCTCTTGGGCGTAATCCACGGCTTGATCGCTGTAATGAGGCGACTCCTCATCCAGCGTTGCGCTACCGAACTGATGCACACCCTCAACCGACAACTGTCCCTCGGCATCCCAGGAGACCAGATAATAGAGGCCGTCGCCCGCTACGTTGGTTAAAAAGCCGTCATCATTCAAATCACGCCCATAGATTGCACGCAAGATATCCGGCCCGCCGCCGACCGGCACATTCACGTCACCTCGCACATGACGGTTCACCTCCCCCCACGGCGGATCTAAGCGACCGGTCGATTTTAGCAACGTCTCAACGCAACCAGCCAGCAGATCGGCCACCGCCTCGCCGTCATGTTTCTCCCGATCATCAGCGCGCTCTGCCGCCAGCAATACGCAGGTCCCCAGCGCCGCACCTGTATTGTCTATGTCCGTGCCCAAATCCCATTGGCCTAGTACCTGCTGGGCTCTCTGAAGATTTGAATCCGTAAACGACTGCGCCGCAATGGTATCCAAGTAGGCGACATAGAATGTTGATGGCGAATAAAATTTGTCGTGCTTAATCGCGGAAAATTCCTCTTTGCTGATCGTTGGGCCAAGGCTCGCAAACAGCTCCAGACCACGGTGAGCACGATTGGACATATCCGTTTGAAAACCGTGCTCGGGCGCAAGCGAACTTTCCTTGGGGTTTTCGGCTTCGGCAGTGACATTGAAGGGCGTCTGGTTGGCGCTTATAACAAACCCGCTTTCCGGGTTTATTACCTGCGGCATTTGGGAAAACGACAGGTTTTCCTGCCAAATCAAGGACGAATCATCGCCGGGAAGATACTTCTGCCAATCGTATCGAATATCCCGTTTAGGCGTTAGCGAGTTATGTAGGTACATGATGTTGCCGTCTTTGTCCGCATAGACAAAGTTAAAGCTGGCAAAGGTCATCATACGCATCGCTTCCTTCCAGTCGGTGAAGTCCTGCGCAAGATTCATACGGTACCACTGTTCAACTTGGCGCAACTCGCCCATACCCGCATAACGAATGGCATAGGTGCCGTGATCGGTACGCAACACGGGGCCGTGTTCAGATCGCAACCCCTCCTGAGTCACCGTCCAAGGCAAAAAACCCCACAGCCGGATTTTCAACTCAATGTCGCGAACCTCAAGGTCGCGCCACTGACCGTCCAGCATGTACTGATTCTCGTTGTTCGGGTTGATATTCAGCACAAATACATCGACCAAATCCGGCCGGTTAACCGTCGCCGCCCAAGCCAAGTTTTCGGTAAAACCAACGGACACTGTGGGAGAGCCGGGAAACAGCCCGCCCATAATGTTCAACCCTTCAGCGCTTTTGAGGTGCGCCTCGTACCACGCAACGGGCCCGGTGGCGGGCTGATGGGAATTGATCGCGAGTCGCGTGGCGCCTTCGTCGGACTTTTGCGGCGTTATAGCAAAGGCGTTTGAACCCACGGGCACCCCGGTCATCATTATCTCAGGGGGCGGTTGCTTTAGCACCTCGGGGGGTTCCAGCAACGGTTCTTCGGCAGGCAATTGCAGGTCCTGCGGGGTAATCTGACGGACAACGTCACTCACCGCTCGCTGGCGTTCATCACCCATTACCTCGCGGACCACGCCATCGAATCCATAGAACATCAGATGACGCAGCATAAAGCCCGCGACCACGTCCTTGCCCGTTACCGGCAGCACGCGCTCATCAACTGCCTCCGGGTGGGTGGCAGCATAAAAATTCAGCCCGTCCGCATAGGCTTGGATGTAGGCACGTGTATCAGGACTGAGATCCCACTCATAGTTCGCCTCCAACGTCTCCCAAATACCGAGCCAATGAACCAAAAAGTCTGTCACCGCGCCATCTTGACCAATGAACAAGCCATTGTTCCCTCGATAAAAAGGCATGGCCTCTTCGATCAACTGCCAATTGTCTTCCGCCTGAGCGTAAGCAAAACCAAAGGCCGCATCTTCATTGGTCTCACCCAAAACATGCGGAACGCCTCGAATATCGCGACGAATCGTTACATCGTAGCGATCCGCCAGATACAGGTAATCGTCCGCAACAAAGTCAGGCGCTGCACAGCCTATGAGCATGAACAACAGGCAAGCAGACAAAACAGTTTGGGAAATCGGTCGCACTAATGTTCTCCTGCCCTCGGATTTAAGCGTCCCGACAGGGTGCCACAGAGACAGCATCGAGAAAAGAAACTCCCTGCCCAGCACAGGGGGATTAGCACTTGACTCTTCATGGCCCGACCCTCACTCTGCACGCCTCGAAGATGCATGTCTTTGAGACTTGGGAGAATTCCCCTATCTCGCGACTTCCAACGCGAGCCAAGCCGACCCCACCCTAGCGTGTGTGAGTTTGCTTGCAATAATGATGCAGACTGCGCAGTCGTGAAAACCGCCAACAATGGCGACCTCCTTGCGACCGAGTACTCCCGGCGGACTTCTGTTAGGGGCAAGAAAGATACGCGGCAAACATCCACATTAAATTGACGCGCATGGCGAGGACTCAACGCCGCGTGACCAGGACATGTTATGACAGACAACGCGTTTGCGGCTCTTGGGCTGCACCCTGACTACTGCGATACAGTCGCGGAACTGGGCTTTAACGAACCGAGCGATATTCAGCAAGCTGCTATTCCTGAGGTATTGGCTCTCAGGGACCTGTTGGGGATTGCTCAGACTGGCACCGGTAAAACCGCCGCTTTTGGTTTGCCGTTGCTGCAGAACCTTGTGAAGGATGCCGCCAAGCGAAAAGACGAGATGCGCGCCAAACCTCGACACCCTCGCGCACTCATATTGGCACCGACCCGGGAACTTGCGCTGCAAATTCACGGCGAACTGGAACGCCTAGGCAGCCGGACTACCATGAACTATGTGTGCGTGATCGGCGGCGTGAACCAGAACCCGCAGGTAAAGAAACTGCGGGGGGGAGTGGACATCTTAGTCGCCGCACCCGGCCGCTTACTGGACCTTATAAACCAAGGTCATGTGAACCTTGGCGAGACCGAATTCTTGGTGCTCGACGAATGCGACCGATTGTTGGATATGGGTTTCATCCCAGACGTCCGTCGCATCATTAAGGCCATGCCGACTGAGCGTCAAACGCTGCTGTTCTCGGCCACCATGCCCGGCGAGATCGCCAAACTTTCGAAAGAAATTTTGCGCGACCCGGTGCGTATCGACATCACACCTGAAGAAGTCACCGTCGCTAAGATCGAACAAAAAGTTGTGCATGTGGCAACCCAGCAAAAACGCGCCGTGCTGGAACACTTGCTCCGTGACAGCAGCTTGGTACGAGCCATTGTTTTCACTCGCACCAAGCACGGTGCCAACAAAGTCGCCCGACAACTTAACGCCTCCGGCTTTGCTGCCGAAGTCATTCATGGCAACAAAAGCCAGGCCGCTCGACAGCGTGCGCTGGAAAATTTCAAATCCGGAGACGCGTGGGTCTTAGTGGCCACAGATATCGCGGCGCGGGGTATCGACATTCGCGACGTGTCCCATGTCTTCAATTACGAACTGCCGCACGAGCCAGAGAGCTACGTGCATCGGATCGGTCGTACTGCCAGAGCCGGCGCTGGAGGTATCGCTTGGGCACTGGTGGATGCCGCTGAAATCAGTCGGCTGAAGGCCATCCAGCGACTCACCAAACTGACGCTGGAGCCTGTGTCACTGGATATCGAACTGCCCGACAACGTGATCACCAAACCCGCCACACCTCCCGACGAGTCTAAAAAACAGAACAGAGGCGCCGGCAAAGCCAACCGCCAACGCTCACGACGACGCAAACCAACAGGCGAGGGACGCGACAGCGCCAAAACTGCCGGGAATCGCGCTGGGAGCAACGGCAATCGAGCCGAGCCCGAGGCAAGAGACTCCAAGCCGGAAGTCAACGGAAACCGACATGGCGTCAGCAATGCCAACGTAGACCCATTCGCCGAACAGCGGCGCGCCAATGGCAAACGCAAATATCATGCACCGAAAGGGCAAGACGGCGGCGGCAATCGACCGCGGCGGCGGCGACGTTCCACCAAGCCCGGTGCTGAAGCCAACGGTAACAGGGCCTGAACCGCCTGATACCTAAAACGGCACGCCGGGCGTCAACTTAGGCCTCGAGCGCGGTATTGTCTACCCTTGATTTTATGGCGATTAATTAACTTTTGGGCAGTGCTAGAGTGCTCTTTGGCAATCGCCACATAGCTCACCATGGGTAAAATATCGATTTTTCCGACGGCGTCGGCGCTCAATTCTTTTGAGGACGTCAATGTGCCAAGAATGTCTCCGGGGCGCAGCTTTTGCTTGCGGCCGCCGTTAATCTCAAGGGTGTACACAGCGGGCTCGGGCATGCTTTCTGTAGCTTTCGACGCTGAATCATCCATGCTGTCTGCGCGCCACAATTTCATGGCACCCGTACCGCGCTCGTTTTCTACATCCCGTAGACGCGACGTTTCACGATCCGCCACCAAGCTGATGGCAACACCTTTTCTGCCGCCACGGGCTGTTCGACCGATTCGATGAACATAAATTTCTGCCTGATGCGGCAATTCGAAATTGAACACGGCATCTACATCATCAATGTCGAGCCCCCGTGCTGCAACGTCCGTCGCGACCAGCACGTTCGCGCTCCCGTTGGAGAAGCGAATCAAGGTCTGACTGCGCTCGTGTTGCTCCATGTCACCGTGCAGGGCCACGGCGCTGAACCCCAAAAGATCAAGCTGACGACTGACCTCTGCGCAATCCAACTTCGTGTTACAAAAAACGAGGTTCAGCCGGCCACCCCAATGCCTCAGGCTATCGCCCAGCGCCTGCACGCGCGCACTAAATTCGCGCTGAGCGGGCGCATGACACCATCGCTCAACAATTGATGGCGCCAACTCAGTCTCGGTCACGTCGATACGCTCAGCGTATGGGCTAAGAGCCTTCACCACGTGAGCAACCTCGTCGGGAAACGTTGCGGAAAACAGCAGATTCTGACGTGGTGATGGCAGGTAGGCGAAGATGGCGTCGATTTCCTCTTCAAACCCCATATCCAGCATACGATCCGCCTCATCCAACACTAAGGCATTCAGACCCTGCAGGCGTAAGGTGCCCTTTTGCAGGTGCTTGAGCACCCGGCCAGGCGTGCCAACAACAACATGGGCACTGTGCTGCAGGGAACCAATCTGCGGGCCAATGGCGACACCCCCACATAGGGTCGTCACCTTCGTATTGGCCAAGTGCTTGGCCAACTCGCGAAAGCTCTCTGCAACTTGTTCTGCCAACTCGCGGGTTGGACAAAGTACCAGCGACTGAACCTGGAACTTCGTATTTTCCAAACGCTGCAGACAGGCCAGCGCAAAAGCGGCGGTCTTGCCGCTGCCGGTGCTCGCCTGCGCAACCACGTCCTTGCCCTCTAAGGCGCTCGGCAGAGCAGCAGCCTGAACCGGCGTCATCTGGGTAAATTCCATTTGCTGGAGGCGAGAAAGCAGTTCGTCGCGCAATCCCAGCGCGTGAAAGGAATGATCATCTGACATGGCAAAACACCACCCGGTTTAACTGCGGCGAGTGTGCCTGAGCAGAAAGGCTTCTGCCGCAGAAAAGATGATTTCTTTTCGCTCCGGCTTTAGCCGATCCAACGCCCGAGGCATCAGTGCCAATCGAGGATTGGTTGAAAAAAACTCCCGGTTGTTATCGATAAAGCGCCAGTAAAGGCCGTCCATCACATCGCACCACGGTCCTTTTTTATAGTCACTCATTTTCAACAGATAATTTGAACCGCAAATATAAGGCTTGGTCGCAAAAATACCGCCATCGCTGAAAACGCCCATTCCGTAGACATTGGGGCCCATCACCCAGGATGCAGAGTCCACGTACATTTCCATAAACCAGCGGTGGGCTGCCTTGGGTTCGATTTCACACAGAGTCATCAAATTGGCCACAACCATCAGCCTGGGAATGTGATGGGACCACCCGGACCGTTGGGCTTCCACTATGGCTACATCCAACGGTTCGATACCGGTATCACCGGTGTACCAAGCATCCGTCATCTGTCGCTCGTGCCGCCAAAAATTGCCTTGGTGCTGCACCGCACTGAAGTGTTGATATACCCCACGAATAAATTCTCGCCAACCTATCACCTGACGGATAAACCCCTCCAAGCTTTGCATTGGAATATCGTTGCGCTCAGCCGCCTGCAGAGTTCGATCGACTAACTCCTTGGGCGTAATCAAACCCAAGTTGAGCATAGGACTTAAAACGCTGTGAAAAACCGTTTTGGAACGCTGACTGATTGCATCTTCATAGGGACCAAACAGCGCCAATCGCTGAAGCAAAAAATCCTCTAGCCATTGCAGAGCGCCCTGCCGAGTGACCGGCCAATGAAAACCTTCGACGCTACCCGGATGATCTGCAAAGACGCGACTCACCAAGTCTGAGACTTCCCCTACCACAGGGTCTTCGGGGACGCCGGGCAATGCCGGCGGCTGAATGCTTTTAGGCAGTTTCTTACGATTGTCCTCATCGAAACTCCAGCGCCCCCCGGCTGGTGCTCCGTCCGCGTCGACCAAAATCTTCAGGCGAGTTCGCTGGAATTTGTAAAAAGACGCCATTTGAGGCTTTGCGCGGCCCTTGAGGAATCCTGCAAATTCTGCTCTGCCACATAAAAACATTGGCGAGGGCAAAACTCTGTGCTGCAAATCCATGCTCTGCGCCAATCGCAGCAAATTGCCTTGCATGGCCTTTCCTTCCACCTCGAAACACACCAACTCAGTCACTTCGTGCTGGGCCAACAGATGCCGCAACGTCGCTGTAAATTGATCGACGTTTGAGCTTTCCTGCTCGACTACCAACGGCTGATACAGTACTTGGATACCAACCTGCCGCAGAGACTGTGCATAGGCGCGCATCGCAGCTAGTACGAGCACGAGTTTCTGTTGGTGGTAGGCAAAATGCCGGCACAAAAACTGATCTTCGATCATGATTACGCAATCCACTTGCGCCGCATTTACCTCTTCGATTGGAAACAGCTGATTGCCGAGCACCAACAAAGCAGACTGATACGTCATACAAACTCCTCGACTGCCGTACCGCGCACACTGGGCTGGCAGCTCTGGCACAAATAAATGCGGCGGCCACTGACCTCAATACGCTCAACGGTATCGCCGCATTGATAACAAGACTCCTTTGAGCGATCGAAGACCAAGTGCCTGTAGCGGCGACGGGACACCCCCTTCGCCTGCAGGCGCTTAACCCGCCCGGGTGTGTTGGTCACACCAGCGGTGGCATAGGCCTGACGAGTCAAATCCAGCGTGTTGCGGGCAAGCGTGCCTAGCTGCCTGCGCGTTAGATCCTTGGGACGGTCGAAAGGATTGACCCGGGAATGGAACAAGATCTCAGAACGCAAATAGTTACCAATGCCAGCGACAAAACTCTGATCCAAATATAGGGCAGCCAGCGAACGGCCGGCAAAACGCCTATCTTGTAACCGCCGGAGTATGTCCCGCCATACGACTCGTTCGTCCAAGGCATCAGGACCCAATCGGGCCAAATACTTTTGTTGCAGCAAAGATTCAGGCGTATGCACCTCAATATCGGATGCACTGAAGAGCAGGGCACTGTGTGTTTCGGTATAAATCGCTAGCCGCAGGGTTCGATTAGTGCGCGGAGGCTTGTCGCGCCGGCAAATGTACCACCGGCCATAGAGCTGATTGTGGCTATAGATTGTTAATCCGCCGTCAAAACGCGTCAGCAGCGCCTTACCCCGACTGCTTACCCATTCCACTTGCTGGCCAGAGAGCTTTGGCCCAAAGCCAGCCACACCCGGCTGGGTGAACACCACCTTTTGCGCCTCCCTGCCCGCCAGAACCTTATGGATTCGGGTCGCCACTCGGCGGATCTCGGGGCCCTCAGGCATGGTCTCCTCCAAAGCGTTTCGTTTGGCCTTTGCTGCGGCGGCATCGTTCAGAGCAATACAGTACCTGATCCCAGTCCCGCGCCCACTTCTTGCGCCACGCAAAGGGTCTTGCGCAGCTGATACAAATTTTTTGCGGCAAATTCGCCTTATTGTGCTTGGCCACACCGACCTCGCGTACTGTACGTTCAGCTACGAACGCTAAAGCGGCTTGAGTGAATCAAGAGTGAAAGGGAGAAGAAAGGCGAGGAGGACGATGAAAAAACCAGTATCGGCCAAAAAAAGGCTAAGTTTTGACCCTACGCACTGATTGATCTAGGGCACCTTCCAACCATGTCGCGGCAACAAAACGCCGGCCAGAAATCCCACCGCACGAGCTAGCGGAAATCTGACCAGCCTAAGTTCTTCGGTGAACACAGTGGCAACCTGACGGCGCGACACGGGCATTATTGCCCGATTTTCGACGAGTAGGTGCCTAATCAGGCTCGCTTTGTAACACCAAGGCTCGCCATATTGAAAATTCAGTGAAGATTTGCCCAACGAACTGAGGCCCAAAAAGACTAAAAGACCATGAGTTCCCATCAACAGGGACCGCCAGGCCACCCCGTGATGCAGGAACACCTCTCCGCACTCAATACGAAAAGCCCCGTAATCGCCGCTCAGGTCTAACGCAGATAGGCTTGAACTATGAAGCGCAAGGCCTGCTTTCATCCGATAACGGAAGAACCCCCTCCTTTCGAGCACAGATAAAGTTTGGCTTGAGATCACGCGGCTGCCTGAGTCGGAGGAGAGTGCGAGTATCCATCCTTGTCATAGAATAAAACTAAAAGTTTACGACCTGTAAACCGATGTCGACGCTTGTATCCGTCTGCTAACGCAATCGAGAGAGCATAAGGGTAGGAATCAAGCTCACTAAAACAATAATCAGCGCAGCTGTCGATGCTTGAGCTAACCGCTCATCGGAGGCAAAGCGATAAACCCACGTTGCCAGCGTTTCAAAGTTGAAAGGCCGTAAAATCAAGGTCGCTGGCAGTTCCTTCACCACATCAATGAATACCAACAACAAACCGGTTAAAACCGCTGGCCGCAGCAAAGGCAAGTGAATCCGGCGCAGCACACCGCTCGGAGTGCGACCGAGGCTGCGCGCTGCAGCGTCCAGCTGCGGATGGATCTGGGTCAAACCGGCTTGGGTGCTGTTGAAGGCTACCGTAAGAAATCGGGCTACGTAGACAAATATCAGCGCGACCGAGGAACCTGTGATCAGCAGCCCCCAGTACAAACCAAAATAATCCCGAAGCAATATTGCCAACCATTTGTCTACACTGGTCAGGGGTACCATCAGGGCGACCGCCAGCACCAGACCCGGCACCGCGTACCCTAATGTCGCCACACGGACACCGCCGCGAACCCACGTATTGGGATGCAAACGCTCAGCATAGGCCAACCACACAGCGGCTCCCGCACAGAGCAGGGCCGCCGCACTGGCCACCCACGCACTGTTCAGCACCAAGGTCAAAAACGCCTGAGTAAACGGTGTTTCTCCATAACTCAGGGCCATCACAGTCAAGGCAGTAATGGGCACAATTAGCCCCAGCAAGACCGGCAGGAAACACAGTGCGAAAGCAAGCCAAGCGGCCCACCCGGTTAACCGATGTCTGGGTGTCTGACGCTGCCGGCCGACAGGGTTAAAACGCTGCCCCCGCCTGGCAAACTGTTCAGCAACAACCAGCACACACACCACGATAAATAACCAGCCCGCCAACTGCATGGCGGCCGCGGATTCACCCATGGCGAACCACGTACGAAATATACCCGTGGTCAAAGTCGGTACACCGTAGTGCTCGACAACACCGTAATCTGCTACGGTTTCCATCAACACTAGGGCGAGTCCGCCAACGACTGCAGGCCATGCAACGGGCAAGGCGACACGCCAGAAACCCCTGACCGGGCCCGCACCGAGCGCGCGCGCTGCTTCATGCAACGCGCCCGATTGCTGAACAAAGCTGCCTCGCGCGAGCAGGTATACATAAGGATAAAGCACCAAACTAATCACCAGCGCAGCACCGGGCAGACTACGAATGTTGGGCAACACTGCTGCTTGCGGTGATAGCTGCAACCAATCTCGTAAGGCAATCTGAACCGGACCGGAAAATTCCAGCAAATCGGCATAAACATAACCGATGACATAGGCCGGAGCAGCCAACGGCAGGGCCAGAGCTGGCACCAGAATTCGACGCAACGGAAAGTCGTAGTGCACGGTCAACCATGCGGTCAGCACACCGATCACCGCAGACAGCAGGGCAACGGACACCATCAGCAATACCGTGTTGGCCAGATAGATGGGGAACACCGTAGCGCGCATATGTGTCCAGCTTTCGTCACCGGGGGCCAATGCCGCCCAAAGCAGCATCAAAATAGGCAGGCTAACGGGCACCGCAATCAACAGCGTGCCTAACGGCCAGACAATGGATTTAGAGCGATCACTAAACATAGCGCCGCACTATACCGGCCCGGCAAACCATTCGATAGAAAACTCGAAACTACCTTCGACCAAAACTGCCATAGGCTTGATGCGCGCAATCGGGCAGTATTGCGGCACCATGAGCTTTCATCTGTCCGCTATTAGCCATCGATTCGGCACGTACCAAGTGTTATCCGATATTTCACTGTCGTTAAACGATGGCGAAATCCTCTGCATACTCGGACCGTCAGGCAGCGGCAAAAGTACATTGCTTCGGATCGCTGCCGGCCTGGAGGAACTGCAAAGCGGAGAGATTCTGCTGGACGATCTAAAGCTCGCCAGAGCAGGTCATTCTCCCCCCCCAGAGCAGCGACCCGTGGGCTTGGTGTTTCAAGATCATGCGTTGTTCCCGCACCTTACCGTCGCACAAAATGTTGGTTTTGGCCTGCATAACGCGGAACCGGCCGAGCGCGAACGCAGGGTGAATGAGTTGCTCGACAGCGTTGGGCTTATGGATCTCGCCGCCCGCTACCCGGATACGTTGTCCGGCGGCCAACAACAAAGAATCGCTCTGATCAGGGCATTGGCCACCAATCCTCGGGTGATGCTGTTGGACGAACCCTTCGCCAGCGTCGATACACCGCTTCGTCGCCAGCTTCGTCAGGACGCACGGCAGGGCCTCATCCAAGCGGGCACATCGACCATTATGGTGACCCACGATCCCGAAGAAGCGATGGCCATGGCGGATCAGATCTTGGTGCTCGTCGACGGCGTTGCAGTTCAGCTGGACACGCCCGAAGCGCTTTGGAAGAACCCCGCGCACCGATTCATCGCCGAAACCATCGCCGGTCTGCAGACACTGGAGGGGCAAGTTCGGGGCGATCACATTGTTACGGCCTTCGGCAATCTGCCAAGAGCGAATCTGAGTCGCGCCGGCAGTCTGAAAGTTGGTGAAACCATTGAGCTGGGTATACGCGGCAGCACGATCACAGTAACTGGCCTCAATGATGGCGGTGGTGATATCGAGCCAACCCAACAAGGACGCAGGTATGCGGTGGACGATCTGCGCTTTGATGGCACTCACTGGACGGCACTTGTTCGATCAGCACATCAACAACTGCGCATCGTTGTTAGCCCGAAAAGTCGACTACGTAACGGCGACCGCGTCGCTCTGAGCTTTACTAGGGCCGAAGCCACAGCCTATAATTGATAATCATTCTCATTTGGGGTAGCCATGAAACTCTTTGTACTTGCTCTGCGAGCCTTGATGACTGGACAAATCAGAAGCAACCAAGTTCCGAGCCTGTTTAGCGCAATAGCCCTCGTATCCGCTTTGACCTTTACCGCCACTTCCCATGCTGCGGCCGTGAGCCCTGACGAAGAGGTAAACGTCTACTCCGCCAGACACTACGATACTGATATGGCCTTGTACGAAGAATTCACCCGCCAGACTGGGATTAAAGTAAACCTCATCGAGGGCGGAAGCGACGCCCTGATAGAACGCATTCGCAACGAGGGTGAGTTCTCGCCGGCCGACATGCTCATTACCGTAGATGCGGGGCGTCTTTGGCGCGCTGGCGAAAACGGTATTTTTCAGGCCATTGACAGCGATCTATTGCACGAGCGAGTTCCACAAAATCTGCGCGACCCCGGCGGCTTGTGGTTTGGCCTGTCGAAACGAGTACGGGTCATTGCGTTCAACAAATCGGCCGGACTTCCCATCAGCGTTACCCGCTACGAAGACTTGGCCAACCCTGCCCTTACTAGCTCCGTATGCATGCGCAGTTCCTCCAACATTTATAACTTGTCTTTGATGAGCTCGATCATTGAGGCGCATGGAGAGCAAGCGGCCGAAGACTGGGCCAGTAAAACCGTCGCTAATTTTGCGCGTGCACCACAAGGCAACGATACCGCCCAGCTTCGCGCTGTGGCATCGGGCGAGTGCGGCATAACCATTGCGAACACCTATTACGTCGGTCGTCTGATTGGGTCAGATGACCAAAAAAACAACGCCATCACTGATGCCTTAACCATTGTGTTTCCGAATCAAGGAGACCGCGGTGCGCATGTGAACATCAGTGGCGCAGGTATAACCCGCTACGCGCCGAATAGAGAAAATGCGATCAAGTTTCTTGAGTATCTGACCAGCGATTTCGCCCAACGGCTGTTCGCCGAGGGCAACAATGAATATCCCATTGTCGGCCCCACATCGGGGCCAGTGGCGAGCCTCGGCCAGTTTGCAGAAGACAGCATCAACGCAGCAATTTTGGGCCAGCGTCAAGCCGAAGCGGTTCGAGTCTTTGACCGCGCTGGCTGGCAATAAAGAGAAGAGCCATGGCTCAAATACTTCAAGCCATGCTGCCTTTTGTTGGCGTCACCGGTCGGGTTTTATTGGGGCTGTATTTCCTGATCCCCGGCATCAGTAAGATTGTGGGCTTTGGAGGCACTGCGCAGTACATGGCAACTCACGGGGTTCCATTCGTATCCGTGTTGCTGCCGATTACCATCTTAGTACAAATCGGCGGCGGCGCAGCTCTCCTCGTCGGATGGCAAACCCGAGCCGTCGCAGTGATACTGGCTGGGATGACCTTGGTAATTAGCGTTTTCATGCATGATTTTTGGAACGTGTACGAAGGTCTGACCCAACAGCACGAAACTCAGAATTTCATCAAAAATCTGGCAATCATGGCGGGCTTGTTGACGCTGGCTGCTGGACCGGCGGTTCAATCCTTATCGCTGGACAGCGCAGCGAAGGACGGTAAAGTCTAATCTGACCTCCACGCTGCATCATCGCCACCAACCGCTCTTGGCGGTCGGTCCGGCGTTAGGCTAGCGCGATTGAGCCGAAAACCAATCCCCGGCAGCGACACCGGTGTTGCATCGTCTCCAACAGGCAAGCGGTGCAAAAGACCGCGGGCTTGAAGCTGGCCTCCGGCGACGGTTTCACTGAGCTTGCGCACGCGACTCGCGGGTACACCGGCCTGATCCAGTAACGTTTCCCATTCTTGAGCCGACTTGGACAAAAACACAGATTCAAACAGCGCTCGCAAGGCGTCTTGATTGGCAGCACGTGCTCGCGGTTCCGCCCAGCGCGGGTCTTGAACCCATTCAGGATGCCCCAGTACCTCGCAAAGATCTGAGAACTGCCGTTGATTATTTGCCGCCAACATCAGCAAATCACCGCCTTGGGTCGCAAAACAGCCAGAGGACGGCGCGCGACTGGCCGCCTCATTGCCTAACTTGGGTAGGTCCTCGCCAGTGGTCGCCACCGTCACCAAGTTATTCGCCATCATCGTCATGGCGGTATCCAACATGCTCACGTCCACCAATTGAAATTCGCCGGTCAGGTCACGCTGACGCAACGCCGCCATTACGGCAAAAGCTGCGTTCAGCCCGGTGGCGTAATCGATATAGGGCGCACCCACTTTAACGGGACCCATCTCATCAGTACCCGTTGTACTCATGATACCGCTCATGGCCTGCACTACATGGTCGTAGGCAGGCCGGTGCCCGATAGGCCCTACCTCACCGTAGGCAGATATGGAGCAATACACCAAGCGCGAATTCACCGCAGCAAGAGCCTCTTCGCCCAGACCCAATCGCCGCGCGACTCCTGGCCGGAAATTCTGGACAAAAATGTCCGCTTCTGCCGCTAGATCCAACACCTTGGTGACGTGGTCCGGGTTTTTCAGGTCCATCTCGATACAGTTTTTTTGCGCGTTCTGCGTGCAAAAACTCAGGCCAAGCCCTTGCTTTGCCAACTCCGGCAGCGCGCCTCCGAAACGGGTCATTTCGCCACCGGGAGGTTCCACTTTGATGACCTGAGCGCCAAGCAAAGCCAGTTGATAGGTGCAGTAGGGGCCGGCAAACACTTGGGTCAGATCAAGAACGCGAATATTCTTTAGGGGCTGACTGGAATCCATATTATTTCCACAGGAGTAAAACACGGGCTAGACGGAAACCAAAACCTCATGCAATCGTCGTCCGTTGGCCGAATGAGGTAATTTAGACCACAATTTAAATCGGTTACAAACATTGGAAGCCTCTGGGAGAAAGGATATGAGCTCAGGACAACCCATTGCCCTAGTTACTGGCGCGTCGGGTGACATCGGCGGCGCAATCGCAAAAACGCTAGGTATTAGAGGCTGGCACGTCATTGGCACTTACGTCGGCGCCGCCGATGCGGCAGCCGCGACAGCGGAGGCGATCAGTTGCGCTGGCGGCAGCGCGGAAGCCATGCAGCTCGATCAACGAGATCCTGAGGCCATCGACGCTCTGATCGAGACCGTCCGTCAAAAACACAATCGCTTGGACGTGCTGGTGAACAATGCCGCATGGAACATTGGCATTCCGTTTCGACGGTTGGATGAACTGACCGCCGACATTTGGGATCGCGTTATGGAAACCAATCTTCGCGCCCCGTTTCTGCTCGCCAGAGCTGCCGCCGCGCTGTTAAGTGCTGGCAATGGCGGGCATATCGTGAACATTTCCTCAGCGGGCGGCATCAGCCCCGGCAGCAGCAGTATTGCCTACTCGTCGAGCAAGGCAGGATTAAATCATTTAACCCGGTGTCTGGCAGTGGCCATGTCACCCCAGGTGGCCGTAAACTGCATTGCTCCAGGTTTGGTGGAAAACACTCGCATGGCTCAGCGATTGCCTGACAACGTCGCAGAAGGCGCCCGGCAAACGGCTGTTCTTGGACGCGTCGGACAGGCTGAAGACATTGCCAATCAGGTCTTGGCCTTTGTCCAATCGACCTCTGTCACCGGCCAAACTATCGTCATCGACGGTGGTATGCCCGGCGCGATGCGCTAACTCTGCGTGGCTGTCCTTAACTAAAGGCTAAAATTAGACAATGCTGAACGAATGGCTTCTCACTCTAGCTCGCTGGTTCGACACCCAAAGCTGGAGCACTCAAATCCACGAGAGCATCTATCTTTATGCGTGGATCGAAACGACACATGTGCTCACGCTGATGGTTTTCTTGGGCATGCTCTTTGTCATCGACCTGCGCATGCTCGGCTTGATCTTTCCTAACGTGCGCGCTTCCACCATAGCAGACCGCTTAGACCGGCCGATGATGATCGGATTTGCGATGATGGTCATCTCCGGTTTGCTTTTGTATTACGCCATTCCAGTACGAACAACCCAAAGCATCTGGTTTCGCATCAAGGTCGTATTGCTGATTTTGGCGGCCATCAACGCCTTCGCTTTTCGTGCACGCATGCAGGCTTCGGCTGACTCCTGGGATCTGGATGCGAAACCGCCTAGGCACATTCGCTTAGGTGCCGCTGTTTCAATCGGCCTGTGGGCGGGCGTCGTGGTAACCGGCAGAACCATCGCTTACGATTGGTTTGACTGCCACAAAGAGCTGCCTTTCGCGATGTATTGGGCGGCGGGCTGTGTCGACGAAATGACCGCCTTTGCCAATGAATAAATCACCCCAAAATAAACATGACGCGTTACTCGTGAGGCTGCTCTAAATGGACCTTTATCCTTTTTTTGATTGGTTAGACACGTCGCTCCTGGCAGATATATCCAAAGCCTATGGCGGCGTTTTTGCCGTCGTTCAGATGTTTCACTTGCTGGGCATGTCTTTGCTGGGCGGCATGGTGCTGATGGGCGATCTGCGCTTGCTGAATCTCGTCATGAAAGACATACCGTCAGAGGTCGTCATTGAAAATACCTACAAGTGGTTCAATGTCGGTCTGGCCACAATGATTGTAAGCGGCATTTTTATGAGCTCTGCGGTGTCGCTGAAGCTCTATTACAATGAGATGTTTTGGGCCAAGATGACCGCGTTGGCGGTGGGTGTCGCCTTCGTTTATTTTGTGCGCAAGCCGTTGCTCAGCACGCCCCATGATGCCCTAAGACCCGGGGTTGTTAAGCTGACTGCCATTACCTCCATCGCCATTTGGTTCACCGTTGCCGCATCTGGCCGATGGATCGGCTTTTCTTGAGCAGAAGGGAAAATCTATGACCAACGACATCGAGGCCGACCCACCTGCACCAAACCGCCACCGGCAAACCTTCACGGTCTTTTTTTGCGTGGCCGTACTGGGCTCATTCATTTGGTTTTGGGGCGAGCAGATCGCAGAGGTGATGGAAATGCTTGAACTTGCCTATGGCGACGGTTCCTAGCCCCAACAGCGAAACAATTCAGTCATTCATCATTTAAGGAGTCCCCCATGTCTGATGCTATCGTCGAAATACGCGATTACACCTTCGATGCCGAAACCTTCGCCGCCTATAAAGTTTGGGCAGAGGAACTGGCGGTACCTTGGCTGAAAGCCAACTTGGATGTGATCGACTTTTGGATCGACTGCGGCATCGACGCGGAAGTGAGCGGGTCAAACCCTCAGGTATCCCCAAACGGCCAGCCCAACATTACGTGGATTATTCGCTGGGACAGCATTGAGGACAGACAAGAGCGATTCGCGAAGACCATGGCGTTGCCGGAATGGCAGACGATCTGGGCCAAACACCCCAACGAGCACGGCTATCTGCATATGAACGCGCGCTTTATGAAAGCATCTGCTTAAAGCCCTAACGCATGAAAATATTGATCACAGGCGGCGCTGGATTCATCGGTAGCTGTGTGGTCCGACAAGCATTGCTTGATCCGAATATCCAGGTCGTCAATGTGGACAAGCTCACCTACGCTGGCAATCTCGCTTCCTTGCCGGAAACCGACAACAATCCTAACTACCATTTCAGTCAGATCGATATCTGCGATGCCGGGGCGCTGGACGACACCTTTACCACCCACGAACCAGATGTGGTCATGCACCTCGCTGCGGAAAGCCATGTGGATCGTTCCATCGATGGGCCGGAAGCCTTCATGCAGACCAACATCATGGGCACCTACCAACTGCTAGAAGCAAGCAGACGCTATCTCGCCAACCAGACTTTGGATCGGCAGGCGTCTTTTCGTTTCCACCATATTTCCACTGACGAAGTGTATGGCGACCTTGAGGGTCCCGAAGACCTTTTCCGTGAAGATACTCCCTATGCCCCGTCGTCTCCTTACTCCGCCAGCAAAGCCAGTTCCGATCATTTGGTTCGGGCCTGGCATCGAACCTACGGTTTGCCGGTGCTGGTCACCAACTGCTCCAACAACTACGGCCCCTATCATTTTCCGGAAAAACTGATCCCCCACATGATTCTCAATGCCCTTGCCGGAAGGCCATTACCCGTTTACGGCGACGGCTCCCAAGTACGCGACTGGCTTTATGTCGAAGATCACGCTCGGGCACTGCTGCGCGCTGCGACCCACGGTGATGTCGGCGAGACCTATAACATCGGCGGGCATAACGAGCGCACGAACCTGCAGGTTGTCGAAACCATTTGTGCATTGCTGGAGGAGCTTCGACCGGAAAAACCGGAGGGCATCAATGCCTACGCAGACCTGATCACCTTCGTGACCGATCGCCCCGGCCACGACCTCCGCTACGCCATTGACGCCAGCAAAATCGAGCGCGAGTTAGGCTGGCGGCCTGCAGAAACCTTTGACAGCGGTATCCGAAAAACCGTGGTCTGGTATTTGGAAAATCCCGAATGGTGGCAAGCCATTCTTAGCGGTAAGTACCAAATGCAGCGCAGTGGTAAGGGCTCTTGAGCTCGCGCAAGCTCATAACAAATAGGCCTGTTACGGATATCCACCAATGAACATTTTGGTACTGGGTCGTCACGGCCAGCTTGGGCAGTCTCTTGAGGACATCTTGCCGAAGACTTACCCGAACAGCATCTTTTGGGATCGCCAGAGTCTGGATCTTCAGCAGTTTGACGACATTGAACATCAACTGACTGCCCAGCGACCAGATGTGATCGTCAATGCCACGGCCTACACAGCAGTCGATCAGGCAGAGTCAAACAAGAAGCTGGCCTTCGCTGTAAACCAACACGCCGTGGGGAGAGTGGCAGATTACTGCGCGAAAAATGACGTGCCCTTGCTACATGTCTCCACGGACTATGTGTTTGATGGTTTGGGCCAACAACCCTATGTGGAGACCGATGAGCCAAATCCCAGCGGCATCTACGGTGCCAGCAAGCTCGCAGGCGAACGTGCTATTGCCGACAGCGGCTGTTGGTACGTTATCCTCCGAACAGCTTGGGTATTCAGTGAATACGGCCAAAACTTCCTCAAAACCATGCTCAGGTTGGGCAGCGAACGCGACTCGCTCGCGATTGTGAGCGATCAAGTTGGCTGCCCAACCTATGCCGGCGATCTCGCGTTTGCGTTACTGACGATCCTCAAATCGATTGAAAATGGCACCTGCAGTTGGGGTCTTTACCACTATGCCGGGGACAGCGCGGTGTCTTGGTACGAGTTCGCATCAGCGATTTTTGCGCAAGCCAAGGACGCAGGACTGGGGGTGCCGGAGCATGTAACGGCAATAGCAACAGAGGAATACCCTACCCCAGCTCCCCGCCCCGCGTGGTCCGTTCTGGACAGTTCGCTTTTCACGAGCGCCTTTGGGCAAGCTGCCTCTGACTGGCAGAGAGGCATCAAGACCTGTCTTCGGGCGCTAAACCATCCGAGCCAGTAACGCCGAGAGTTCTTCGCGGATTTTCTGGTTGGAAAAATGCTCTTGATAGGTGGCAAATGCCACGCCCCTATCAACGCCACCGACCGGCTGGGTCGAAAGCGCATCAGACAAAGCCTTGGCGATGGAAGCAGGATCACCGGCTGCTGCCCACAGCACCCCCCCGTTTTGTGAGCGCAACTCCTCGGGATATGCCTGTGCCGCCATGGTAATGACCGGCCTATCGCAGGCCAGCGACTGATACACCTTATTAGGGATCACACGATTTGTTTTGTCGCCGATTCCGAACACACCAAGGCACAGATCGGCCGCGCCGATGCGCGCAGGCAGCTCGGTTAGCGGCACCCACTCCTCGAAAGCTACCTGTACTTTAGGGTTGGCAATGCGCCCTACAATATCTTCGCAGGCTGCCCGGTCAGGCCCAGTGCCCAAGAACGTCAGCCGGCAGACTGGGCCCTGATAATGGGCGACAGCCTCGGCGATATAGGTAGCCCCCTGCAAGCCGATAAAGGTGCCAAAAAACAGTGCTTCAGGCATTTGATTGGCCGGTTTTGCCTGAGGTTTAAACAGCGCCTCCTCGGCCCCCACCGGCAAAACACAAATCCGCTCGATGGGGTAGGCATGTTCGCGCGAGAAATAAGCCGCATGCTCTTTGGTATCGGCGATAAGCCAATTGGCTTGAGCAAAGCACTCTTGCTCCCAGCGCAGCAAGCGTTTGCCCCTGCTGGAAACCGCCGAAAACTTCTGGCGTTCAAAAACCTGCTTATCAAAAGCACTGATCAAGGGATCAAAGACCAAGGGTATGCCTTTGCGCCGGGCCCAGCGGCTGGCCGCAGCAACATCCCGCTGACGAAAGCATGGCACCCAGACCAAATCTATGCCTCGAAAACCTCTGAGGCTGGCCTCCAGATCGGCGGTCTGAGAGAGCCTTGGTTGAAAGGTGCAAACATCCCAGCCCAGCTGAGCAAAGCAGCTCATCAGCGTGCGATTACGGGGATAGTCCGGGCCGTAGTTGCCGAAGCGCCCCCACCAAAGAACCGTCCTCATTTAGGTTAGCCACAGATCATTAATGTTATCGTTTTTTCCCAACGCCATTTTCCTCAGCAACTACTGACAAGCGATACGCTCCATGTTTTCACATCCACACATGTTCAGCCAGACCGGAGGCCGCTTGAGATCCTTCACTTTACCCTCAGCAAGCGCTCGAACCGCAAAACGAGTGCAACCACCATTCCCTCGAACCGAAGAAAATTCAACGGGTCAGGGCGCCGAGGAAAGCCACCAAGGCAAGTCCGAGGGCTTCCACTACCGATGGCTTCCAAGTTACTCTGCGGTCACTTGGCCGCCGGGGCCGTGTCATGTCGAATATGGCCGTCAATGACTCTGTGACGTTCTTTGGGGGAAAAACTTGCATCCGATCGATCTCGCCGTCGTCGTCGCCTATGTGGCGCTTATCACCTATGTGGGCATTCGCTTCGCCCAGCGCGTTAAAACTGCCAAAGACTTTTTTCTCGCCGGTCGATCTCTGACTTGGTGGGTTATTGGTCTGTCGATTATTGGCACTAACGTTGATACCAATGGGTACATTGGTGCCTCTGGCAACGCCTACAGCATTGGTATTGCCCAAGCGAACTTCGAGTGGATCGGCGCGATTCCCGCCATGATCATCGCAGCCTTAATCTTCATTCCCCTCTACTGGCGCGCCGGGGTGTATTCCATCCCCGAGTACTTGGGGCTTCGCTACAACCAAGCGGTGCGAGTGGTCGCGGCCAGCATCGTGGTAACGGTCTCGGTGTTCGCCATGGGCGTGGCCATGTGGGCGCTGGCGATTACCCTGCAGACGTTTATCGGCTGGCCGATCTGGCTGGGCATTTTGGTCTCGGGAACCGTTGTCGGCCTATACAGCGTGGCCGGCGGCTTGGGCGCTGTAGCGATCACGGACAGTATTCAGGTCTGCATCATGTTCCTCTGCGGACTGATCATTGTCGGCATTGGGATCAGTGATGCCGGCGGCAGCGCAAATTTTGTCGCCAAGCTAACCGCTGAGAACCCAACGCACTTGCAGGCATATTTGCCGTCGGACCATGAGAGCTACCCATGGCACGCGGTCATCCTGGGATTGGGCCTAGTGCTGTCGCCAGCGTACTGGGTGGGCGGGCAGGCGATTTTACAGCGCACGCTGGGGGCGAAAACCCAATGGGATGCCAGCGCCGGCATGATGTTTGCTGCCGTTGCGAAAACCTTCGTGCCCGTGCTCATCGTCTTTCCGGGCCTGCTGGCGCTGGTCATGATGGCACAGATTGAATACCCGGATATGGCCTTGCCTTGGGTGATTAAGAATGTCCTGCCCGTCGGGATTTCAGGTCTTATGTTCGTGGCCATTATCGCGGCCCTGCAGTCGTCAATCGACTCCAGCATTAACTCGACAGCACTGATCATTACCCGGGACATTCGCCATGTTCTGATGAAAAACCACAATCCCGATTCTGACCTGAAGATTGGTCGTTTACTGACCTTGGGGTTGCTGCTCAGCGCCATGTGCATCGCGCCCTATATTGGCAATCTGGGCGGCATCTTCAATTTCTTACAGTCCCTGCTGTCTCTGTTCCAAGGCCCCATGCTGGCACTGCTGTTGTTGGGCGCCATGACCAAACGAGCCACTGGCACAGCGGGCATTATTACGTTGGTCAGCGGCGTCATGCTGGCGGGCATCTTATCGTGGGGCGTCGAGCTAAATATGCTCTTTGTGGCTTTCTTTACCTTTTGCTACGCGGTACCAGCCCTGTGGATTATCAGCGGCTTCACGAAACCCCACAGCGACGAGCACCTTCGAAAGCTGACTTATTCACCCTGGTCGAGCAGCGACCCCAATAAGCAGTCTGCTGCTTAGGAGACATTGACATGGACTTACCTGTCGTTTGGGCAAACTACATTTCCATCGGCCTGTTTCTGGCGTTGGGCATCGGCGTCTGGAGCATTCCCAAGTCTGCCATAGTACCCGAGGAATATGCCGGAGAAGCTTGGCGTGATCTGCGTTGGTGGGCTACGGGTTTGATTCTCCTCCAAATCGCCCTGTACACCTTCTTCCGCTAGCGACTGGCCTTGGAGCCACAACCCAACATCGTTCTGATTGGCATGCCGGGCGCTGGCAAAAGCACTCTGGGGGTGCTGCTGGCCAAAGCCCTGGGCTATGACTTCCTTGATACCGACTTGATCATTCAGCGCCGGACCTGCCAAACACTGGCCGACTATCTCCGAAAACACGGTCATCAGGCGCTGCGACAATTGGAATCGGAGATTATCGCCTCTCTGGACGTGCAGCAGACCGTCATTGCTACCGGGGGCAGCGCGATCTACGGCGAGTCAGCCATGCAACACCTCAGGCATCACGGCCAGATCATTTACTTACGTTGTCCTCTGGCTGTTCTGGATCAGCGCATCGGCAACATGCAAGACCGTGGTATCGCTGCGTCATCCGGGCAGAGCTTACACGAGATAGAAGCGGAGCGAGTTCCACTCTATGAGCAGTACGCCAACGACACACTCGACGTGGGCAGCCAGTCCATGGACGACACCCTGACCGAACTGCTCGCCCTGACAAGGGGTCGCGGACCGAACCGGCCAACCCGCGCTTAAACACGCTGCGGGTCTCCGTGCAAGTTTCGCTTTGGTATACAAACGGGGGCTGCAAATGGATAATCCGAAGCTTTGCGCAACGGTGTGTATGGACCTTTATTGTTCGCCGCCCCGACCGTCGGCATGGCGAACTCAACCGTACCAGCATCGCGTGATAGCAACTTTCACCAACTTAAGGATCATCATGGGGGATATCGAAAAACTGGCGGGATCTGTGGCGTCGCTGCAGGCATCGTTTGAGGAACACCGTTACATTTGCAGCGACGAGATCGCTACAGCGGTGTTTCTTGCCTACCAGCTACGCAAACCCATTTTGATTGAGGGGCCTCCAGGCGTCGGTAAAACCGAACTTGCAAAAACCGCAGCGGAGATGTTCGCGCTGCCGCTGATTCGTTTGCAGTGCTACGAGGGTCTGGATGAATCAAAGGCCATCTATGAATGGAAATATGGCAAGCAGCTGCTCTACACCCAGGTGCTAAAAGAGGCCCTGAATGAAGTGCTCGGCGAAGCCAAGGGCTTCCGCGAGTCCGTGCAGGCGTTGCATAACTTTGGTGACATCTTCTTCTCTGAGGAATTCTTGGAGCCCCGGCCGTTGATGAAGGCCCTCAAAGAAGAGGATGGCTGTATTTTGCTGATCGACGAGATCGATAAGGCAGACCACGAATTCGAATCACTGTTGCTGGAAATTCTCTCCGACTTCCAATTGTCGATTCCGGAAATTGGCACGATCAAGGCAGCATCGGAACCGCCACTGGTGTTCTTGACCTCGAACAATACCCGGGAAATCTCTGACGCCCTCAAGCGCCGATGCCTGCACCTGTACATTCCGTTCCCAGACGTCGAGATCGAACAGCGCATTATTGGGGCTCGCGTACCGGAGATTCCCCCAGAACTGCAAAAGCAATTGGTGGCTTTTATCCACGAACTGCGCAGCCTCGACCTGAAAAAGATGCCTGCCATTTCAGAGACCATCGACTGGGCACGCACCTTAGTGCTGCTCCATGCAGAAGCACTCGACCCTCAGTTGGTCAAGGACACATTGAACGTGATCCTGAAATTTCAGGAAGACATCGACAATGTAAAGACCGAAGTGCCCGCGCTAACCGCGAAGATCGCCAGCTAGGTTTTGCCCATGGGTATGGACCGCACCATCAGTAACTTCATTCGCGCACTCCGCAACGCTGACGTACGCGTTTCCACCGCTGAAACACTCGATGCCATCGGCGCCGTCGAGTTGGTGGGTTACAGCGATAAGGAGCACTTAAAGCGTTCTCTGTCGATGGTGCTGCCGAAAACCGCAGACGAAAAAGTCACCTTCGACGCCTGTTTCGATCAATTCTTCCGTTTTCAAGACGTGCGCGGTGAAGTCACAAACGACAGCGCAGACAGCACCGAGCAAGACGGTGAAGAGAGCGGTGAAGGCGGTGACGGTGAAGGCGGCGGCGCTGGCGGTGATCCTCAAACGCAGAACCGCAGCAAGAAAAAGTCCAAATCCAAGGCCAAAAAGAACAATCTGTACGAAGAGGAAGAAGAGGCGGATCTGGGGCCGGGAGAGGTAACCGACGCCCACTCGCCACTAGGCAAATTGTTGATGGCGAATTCCCGGGTGGAGCTTGCTCAATCCATGGCTGAGGCCGGTGAGGCGACCAATGTCCGAGAAATCCAGATCTTCACCCAAAAAGGTTTGTACGCAAGACGCATCATGGATCATATGGGGCTAGCGGACCTAAACAGGGAAATCAGCGATCTGCGCACGGACACCAGAGTGCCTGCACGCCGCTTGGGCCAACAGCTCAAGCAACGGCGCGATTTTTTGCGCGAACAGGTCCGAGATTACGTTGAGCAACAATTCATGCTCAATGCCGATGTGTCAGGCAAACGCCTGCGCGAAGAGATGCTGCGTTCGGTCAAGTTATCCAACGTTGAACACCGCAACTTCCGCCTGATTCAAGAAATGGTCTATAAAATGGCGAAAAAGCTGAGCACCCTGCACAGCAGACGCCGAAAAATCTTCAAGCGCGGACAGCTCAACGTACCCAAAACCCTGCGCAACAACATGTCTTACGATGGCGCAATTTTTGATCTGTACTGGAAATCGGTAAAAGTCGATCGTCCTAAGGTGTTCGCCATCTGCGACGTTTCGGGTTCTGTCGCCAATTACGCGCGATTCATGCTGATGTTTTTGTACAGCATGGACGAAGTTATGCCCAAGGTGCGCAGCTTTGCTTTTTCTTCCGACCTTGCCGAGGTCACCGAGCTGTTCAATCGCAACAAGCTGGAAGACGCCATCTCGAAAACCCTGCACGACTACAGCGGTGGCTCCACCGACTACGGGCAGGCCCTGTTGGATTTTAAGAAACTCTGCTTGGACGACGTCGATAACCGCACCACGATCATTATTTTGGGTGACGCGCGGAACAACCACGGTGAGGCGCATGCCGAGGTACTGAAAGAACTTTACGACCGCTCCAAGCGTGTTATCTGGCTGAATCCAGAGGCGAAACTGGCTTGGAACACCGGCGATTCCGAAATGCGTAAGTACGGGGCGTACTCGCATCAGGTGGAGGAATGCAATTCGCTAATGCACTTAGAGCGCGTGGTCAGCAATTTATTGAGACAAACAGCCTAATCTGAGCACCTGCCGTATTGGAAAGGTCTCGCTTTTCCGCCAAACTCGTTGAGACTCTTTGCTCTGGATCACGTTGACTAAGCGCATGTCTCCCAACCGCCAACTGGCTCAATTTTTCCTGCTCGCCTTTGCCGGTGTCGCACTGCTGATGCTCACCCTGCACTACGCGGGCAGCGCGCTTAGCGGCACCACGTCAGATGTTTCTGCGGTAGACGAAGATGCCAACAGCATTTCCATCATCATTCGTGAAGAACCCCCTCAACTGAACAGCAGTCGAGCTACGGACAGCATTTCAGGCATGGTGCTGGGACATGTGATGGAGGGCTTGGTTCGCATGGGTCTGGATGACCGACTTGAAGGCGCCGTTGCCGAGCGCTGGGAAGTGACCCCCACACAGGCCACATTCTGGCTGCGCGAAAACGCCAAGTGGAGTGACGGTCAACCAGTGACGGCCGCAGATTTTATCTTTGCCTGGCAAACCGCGCTGAAACCCGAAACCGGTTCCCAGTACGCCTTTCTGCTTTTTACTATCCAAAATGCCGAGGCCATCAATCAAGGCGCGCTGCCCGCCAGTGAGCTTGGCGTCACGGCACCAGACCCGTACACGCTGGTCATCAATCTGGCGCGGCCTGTGCCTTTCTTCGACAAAACATTGGTGTTTCCCACCTTCTTGCCCATCCGAGAAGACTTTTATAACGCCACCAACGGTCGCTTCGGCGCAGACGCGGATCAACTGCTTTACAACGGCCCATTTCAGATCAGCCAGTGGGTACACGGCTCCAGCATGACCTTTGAGCGCAATCCGTACTTTTGGAACCAAGCCGAAATTCATCTGGATACCATTCATGTGCCTTACATCACGTCGGATGCCACTGCTTCCCTGAATTTTTTCAAGGACGACAAAATCGCAATTACCGGGCTGCAGGCGGAAAACCTTATTGAGGCCATGCGCATGGGATGGCAAATTCATCAGCATCGCGACGGCACCGTCTTCTATCTCGAATTCAATCATCGACAGGGCCGCCCTACAGACAACCTCAATCTCCGTCGCGCCCTGCAGCTGGCCCTCGATATGGACGAAATGGTCTACAAGGTGACCAAGCTGCCCGGCTACGAACCCGGCGTGTCTCTGTTCCCCGGTTGGCTGATGGGCGAAGAACGACTGCTACGCCAAGAATACCCGCCGCAAAAAATCACTCCCGATGCATCGCTGGCGAAACAGCATCTTAAGCAAGCACTACAAGAGCTAGGCCTCAGCGAACCACCCTCTCTTGTCCTTCTCGCGGGCGACAACCCAATTTCCAACGTGCAATCCGAGTGGGTGCAACAAACCCTGAAAACAAAGTTAGGTATCAGCGTGAAAATCGACAAGCAGATTTTCAAACAACGGCTAGCGAAAATGACCTCCGGCGATTTCGATCTAGTGCTGGCCGGCTGGGGACCCGATTACAACGACCCGCTGACCTTTGGTGATCTGTTTGCGTCGTGGAACAAAAACAATCGCGGTCAGTACAACAGCCCAGAACTGGATGCCCTGATCGACATCGCCCAAAGCCGGCTGCAGCCGGCGGCGCGCATGCGCGCCTTCGGCGATATCCAACAGCATCTGATCGATCAGGCCGTCGTGTTGCCGATGTATGAGCGGGGGGTTACCTACGTGGTCGACCCGCGAGTCAGACAGCTCAAGCGCAGAGTTATCGGTCCTGACCCTGACCTCAGCCGCGCCTACATCGACGTCAGTGGCGAGTAAGCGATGCGAATGATCATTGAGAAGCCACTGTCATGCTGAGCTATTTTGGCAAACGCCTGCTGCTTGGCTTGGTGACCATCTGGTTTATCGCCAGCGCCACGTTTTTTGGCATGCACGCCGTGCCCGGAGACCCCTTAGCCGGCGACAAGGCCATGACCCCGCAAATACGCGCGAACCTCGAAGCGAAGTATGGGCTGGACCAACCGCTGGGAACTCAGTATTTGATTTATCTGGGCAACATCGCCCGCGGCGACTTTGGCATTTCCTACACCCAAGAAAACCGTCGGGTCAACGACATCATTCGTGAACACTTCCCCATTTCCGCCACGCTAGGCATTTTGGCTATCGTCTTTGCGGGTCTGGGCGGCGTACTTTGGGGGGCGCTCACCGCTTTGTACCGCAACCGATGGCCCGATGTGGTCATCATGTTGGCAGTAATTTTAGGCATATCGGTGCCCAGCTTTGTGGTCGCCGCGATCAGTCAATGGTCCTTGGTCGGTCTTAATCTGGCTGCGGGCACGACGATATTGCCCATCGGCGGTTGGGGCAGTGTATGGCATATGCTGGTGCCCGCCTTGGTACTGGGCTTGTCCACCATGGCTTACCTAACCCGCTTAATGCGATCGTCGATGCTAGAGGTTGTCGGCACTGACTACATTCGCACGGCCAAGGCCAAGGGCCTACCGCCAACGCAGATTTTCAGTCGCCATCAGCTACGCAACGCCATCCTGCCGGTCATTACTGTGCTAGGGCCGGCTATCGCTGGTATTACGACTGGCGGTTTCGTTGTAGAGATCGTGTTTGCCATACCCGGCTTGGGCCGCTATTTCGTGCAGGCCATCCAGCAATTGGACTACACGGTAATCATGGGTACTACGGTCTTTTATGGTGCGTTTTTGGTCTTTATGGTCATTTTGGTGGATCTTTTCTACGGGCTGATTGATCCGCGGGTAAGGGTAGACCAATGAGTTCCGCGAAGCTGAGCCCCGCCGACTTTCAGCCTCTGGTTTCAAATGGGATCGTGCAACAAATCAGCCGGCCGTCGCTGTCCTACTGGGCCGACGCTTGGCTACGCTTGCGCAAGAATCCAAGAGCCATGGCATCCTTGGGCTTAATCGCCTTCCTGCTGGCCTTTGTCAGCCTCGGCCCGGCTCTGTGGCGAATCGACCCGTCAGCCCAAGATCTGGACCAAATCGGCATCGCTCCCGGCGCAGACCGCACCGTGACCCTTGCAGCGCCTTTCGAACCTTGGAATCCGCAGCAACAACCTGCCACTCTGTCTGATAACTCCTTGGGCTTTACCCTTGCTCTGCCAGCCAGTACTCAGGCGGTCCGTTTGGCCTGGGCAGCCACAGGTGCGACGCGCCACCGGCTGTATCGCAATGTGTTCGACCCTGAGACAACCGGCAGCCTAGGTTTGCCTCTCGTGGAGCGGGATCAACCTTGGTTTGAGGACCGCCTCGATTTGCAGTCTGGCACCTACTACTACACCCTCGTGCCGCTCACTGCGGACGGCGTGGAGACCAGTGGCGCGGTGACTCTCGCGGTTGACGTCATTCGCGTCATTTCCATCGCTCAAGCTCGGGAGCGTGGCCTCATCACTGCAGACGAGAACGTGCAACTGGGACAACGCCTTAAGCTTGCCTGGCACCCGCTGGGCACAGATTACCTAGGCCGAGACATGCTGGCTCGACTGATGTACGGCGGTCAGGTCTCTCTATTCATCGGCATTTTTGCGCCGCTGGCCTTTGTTCTTCTGGGCGTCATTTACGGCAGCGTATCTGGGTTTCTCGGCGGCGCTGCAGACCAAGCGATGATGCGCTTCGCTGACTTCGTCGTGGCACTGCCCTTTCTGCTCTTTATGATCCTATTCAAAGTCATTTTTGGCATCGGTCCCGGCGAAAGCGGCATCTGGCCCATGCTGGTGGCCATGATCATTTTGCTGTGGCCCGCACCGGCTCGTTTGGTCCGCGGCCAGATTTTGCAGATCCGTGAAGAGGGCTACGTCAGCGCATCTCGACTACTCGGCGGCACCACCGCGTATGTGGTGGGTCGCCATATGCTCCCCAACACCATGGGCGTCATACTAGTCACCATAACCTTTCAGGTACCAAGTGCCATTTTTACCGAAGCATTCCTTTCCTTTATCGGTATGGGTGTGGCTCCACCGACACCCTCGTGGGGGGCTATGTGTAATGAAGGCATAAAATCAATGCTGACGCGGCCTCACGAACTGATGTTTCCAGCCTTGCTGATCAGTATCACGGTATTGGCTTTCAATCTGCTTGGTGACGGGCTGCGCGATGCATTGGATGCGCGTATGCGAGGAGTTGAGTAGTGATCATGCTTCAACCCAAGCGTAAACGAACCAACCCGAGACTCTCCTATGCCTGAGCCCTTACTCAAGGTCGACAATCTGCACGTGGATTTTCAAACCTATGGCGGAGTCGTTCAAGCTGTGCGGGGCGTCAGCTTTGACGTGCATGCAGGCCAAACGCTTGCCATCGTCGGTGAGTCCGGTTGTGGCAAATCGGTCACTGTACAAAGTTTGATGGGCCTCATCCCGACGCCTCCGGGTCGCATTCACCAAGGCAGCGCGACGCTTCGGGGCAACGACATTCTGACCTCCAAACTGATCAATAACCGCGACATTCGCGGCCGCGAGATCAGTATGATCTTTCAAGACCCGATGACATCACTCAACCCAACGATGAACATTGGTAGCCAAATTGCCGAAACCTTGGAGGTCCATCGGGGTTACAGCAAAACTCAGGCCTTCTCCCGCGCCATCGAATTGCTGGAAATGAGCAAAATTCCGGAAGCAGCGAAACGAGCGAAGCAATACCCTTTTGAATTTTCTGGCGGCATGCTGCAGCGAGCCATGATCGCTATGGCCATTGCTTGTGAACCGGCGATTTTGATCGCCGATGAACCCACCACCGCCTTGGACGTCACGATTCAGGCGCAAATTCTCGATCTGTTGAGCGACCTGCAGCGTGAAACCGGTATGGCCACCATTTTAATTACCCACGACTTGGGGGTGGTTGCGCGCATGGCCGATGAGGTGCTGGTGATGTACGCCGGCGAAGTAGTGGAAAAAGGCAATGTAGACGATATTTTTTATCGCTCCGGTCACCCCTATACCCACGGCCTGCGTCTGGCAATGCCATCGAACAGTCGCGAAAGTATTGGTGGCGACGAACGGACCTTGGTATCTATTGACGGATCTCCGCCGGATTTATTCGCGCCGCCCCAAGGCTGCGCTTATCACCCCCGCTGCCCCTACGCCATGAGGGTATGCGCAGAGCAAGCGCCCCTAATCCATGAGCTTGGTGCTGGCCACCATACCCAGTGTTGGCTCCACCACGAACTGGCCGAAAAACCGCCCGCGGGCCTGATGACCAAGACGGAGGCGGGCGAATGAAACCCTTGGTTGAAATCACAAACCTCGTAAAATACTTCGACATCGGCAGCAACCAACGCGTACACGCGGTCGATGATGTCAGTTTTTCGATATACCCCAAAGAAGTCGTTGGCTTGGTTGGGGAAAGCGGCTCGGGCAAATCCACTTTGGGCAAAACCCTGCTGGGTCTTCACGATAAAACCAGCGGCAGCATCTCCTTTGCGGGCAAACAGTTACCCCAGCGGTATCAGGCCAAGGACTTTCGTGCCATGGCACCAAAAATGCAGATGATTTTTCAGGACCCGTATTCGTCGTTGAATCCCCGCATGACCGTGGGAGAAATCATCGCGGAAGGTCTCCGCCTGCAGCCAGAACTGAGCACCAGCGACGTGCAAGAGCGCGTGTTGCATTGGTTATCCTTGGTGGGGTTAAGCCCAGTTCACCAATCGCGTTACCCCCATGAGTTTTCCGGCGGGCAACGACAGCGCATAGGCATTGCCAGAGCACTTATTTTGCAACCCGAATTCGTGGTCTGCGACGAGCCAATCTCCGCGCTCGACGTGTCGGTGCAGGCGCAGGTCGTCAATCTTTTGGGGGAGCTAACGCAAGATCTAGGACTCACGCTGTTATTTATCGCGCACGACCTCTCCATGGTCCGGTATATCAGTGACCGCATGGCGGTCATGTATCTAGGCGCCTTGGTGGAGGTGGGCTCATCCTCGGAAGTATTTTTCGATCCCAAACACCCTTATACCGAAACGCTGATTGCCTCCAATCCGGAAGCCGACCCGGAACACGAACGGCGGCGCCCATCAACGACCATACAGGGGGAAATTCCTTCTCCGGTAAATGTGCCGGCGGGCTGTCGCTTTGCCAACCGCTGCCCTCAGGCCATGGCGCATTGCAGCAGCATCACCCCCCCACTCAAACCCGTATCGTCGGAGCCGCAGGCCGCCAAAACACCTCGACTGGTTGCCTGCCATCTCTACGACTGAGCTGTCACTTTTTTGAAGCAAAAAAAACCCTGAACCAGATACGTCAGGGTTTCAAGATAGCGTCCCCTGCGAGAACAATCTCCCCAGGACAGCTGTTTTGCGATTAGCTAATCGTCTTAGAAGCGTCGGCCACCGCCGCCACCCGGGCGTTGCTTGCTCTGTGCTTCGTTAACGCGAAGTGCGCGTCCTTTGAAATCCACGCCGTTCAGCGCTTCAATCGCCGCGTCGGCACCGTCTTCCATTTCGACGAATCCAAATCCTCTTGAGCGCCCTGTTTCGCGATCTGTTATAACAGATGCGGACGCGATACCGCCATGTTCACCGAACAATGACTGTAGATCTTCATCGGTGACCGCCCATGCGAGGTTACCTACATATAATTTTTTCACAGCTTTTCTTGGCTCCTTGGTTGATAAGCGCTGAGTTTTTCTCTCTAGGGAGAATTCGACCAATCAAACCTAGAAGCAGAAAGACCGAAGTCTTCCAATCCAATCTTTTGGTCTGAGTTATTTTTGTGTCCCCGCGAGCACTAACATCGCTGGGATTCAAAGCAAACCGAGAAAACCAAAAGGTAAAATCGGGCGAGAACCGCTAGCCTAGGGGATGCCGACCCCAGTCACAAGCCATAATTCCTTTAGATTTGAGCCGATGTATTCGCGCCGCCCTCAGATTCACCGGTCTGCCGGGCGATCCACTTGCGCCGCATGCGTAAAATCGACTCTTCCTCCGTGTACTGATGCAGATCAACCAGCGGCACCCAGGCCAGATCTATCGACTCTGCGCTGACCACAAAATCTTCATATTGAGCCCGCAACTGAAAACGCACGTCAAAATGCTCGTGCCCTGGATCATCCTTACGGGCTGGAATGGTGTGCACATCAATATCAAAAATTTCGTTGCTGATAAGGACCACAGGCAGGCCGGATTCTTCTTCGGCTTCTCTTTTGGCCACCGCCGCGGTATCCGGATCCCCATCACTGTGCCCGCCTAACTGCAGCCACATGTTGAGCTTTCGATGATGGGTCAGCAGTAACTTGCTTTGGCTGGGATCAAGGAGCCAAGCGGAACCCGTGATGTGGCCCGCCCAACAGTCTCGTTCAAAGCAGTTCGGGTGGTCTTCCAAAAGGCGATTAAAACGTGCCACTGTGCTTTGTTCATCCGGGTGACGATGGGCATAGCGGGTCAATGCCTCAAGCAGATTGCGTCGATGCATCAGAGTCCTTATTCTCAATCAAGCCGAAACCTTAGCGCATGTCGACGTGCTATGTGCGGGTAGTTGGTTCGTTTTGCACATCGGATTTTCACCATCATGGAGGAGTAGGACATGCTTGCAGTCATTGCGAAGCTAAATGTTATTGCGGGGAAAGAGGAAGAATTTGAAGCGGTCATGCTGGACTTGGCCGCCAAGGTTAACGCCAATGAGCCCGGCTGCCATTTGTACAAGTTGTGTAAGGATGCGGACGGCGGCTATACCGTCATGGAACTGTACGAAGACGCAGACGCCATGGCCGCCCACGGCGCCTCTGATCACTTCAAAGCCGCGGGTGCTGGCTTTAAGGGACTGATGGGCGGCGCCCCAGAAATCATCCGCATGGATGTGGTGGGCTAGCTCCCAATCTGGCTGGTCTCGCTCTGTCTGAGCCGAGGCTAGCCTTTGACATCAAACAACTCTGCCAACTGATCGGTCATCGCACCTCCCAACTGCTCTGCGTCGGTGATGGTGACCGCGCGCTTGTAATGGTGCGTTACGTCGTGACCAATCCCGATTGCCACCAACTCTACCGGCGAATGGTCCTCAATCATGCTGATCGCGTACTTGAGGTGCTGCTCTAAAAAATTGCTCGGGTTCACCAGCAAGGTGGAGTTATCTACCGGCAACCCATCCGAAATCACCATCATTACCTTGCGCTGTTCTGGTCGGGTGACAACTCGATTGTGAGCCCAAATCAGGGCCTCACCGTCAATATTTTCCTTTAGCAGCTCTTCGCGCATCATCAAGCCAAGATTCCGGCGCGATCGCGACCAAGAATCATCTGCGCTTTTGTACACGATATGCCGCAAGTCATTGAGCCGCCCCGGGTTAGCGGGCTTGTTCTCGTTGATCCACGCTTCTCGAGATTCACCACCGCGCCAGGCCCGAGTAGTAAAGCCCAAAATTTCCACTCGCACAGAGCATCGCTCCAAGGTGCGTCCCATGATGTCGGCACACATCGCAGCGATGGTTATCGAGCGACCGCGCATCGAACCTGAGCTGTCGATCAACAGCGTTACCACGGTGTCCCGAAACTTGGTTTCTTTTTCTTGTTTGTAGGCCAGAGGATTCATCGGATCGACCACCACCTGGGTCAATCTAGCCGCATCCAATATGCCCTCCTCAAGATCGAACTCCCAAGTGCGATTTTGTTTCGCCATTAGGCGGCGCTGCAAACGATTGGCAAGTTTGGACGTGGCGTGCTGTAAGGATACTAACTGCTGATCAAGCAGCTGACGCAGGCGCATCAATTCGTCCGGATCGCACAGCTCTTCCGCCTTGATGATCTCATCAAACCGTTCGGTATAGGCCCGATAGTTATTGTCTACCGGAATGCGACCCGCTTCGTCCGGCATAGGCATTGGCGCTTCGTCAGGGTCTGACTCCGACGCCGCCTCATCCATGTCCGCATGCGCGTCCATTTCAACCGTTGTGGCCTCGCCGTCGCTGTTTTCTTCGCCGGCAGAGTCGTCGTCCAACACCACATCTTCAGGACTGAATTCGGAATCCGCCTCTTCCGACTCGTCCATGGTATCCATGTCTTCGGAATTGCTTTCTCTCTCATTAGGATCGGTCAGATCGACGGGCAAACCTAGGTCGGCAATGATGTTCCGACACAGGCTGGCAAAGGTGTCTTGGTCCTGCACATGATCGCGCAAGGCTTCGATGTGCTCGCCCGCGTTTTCCATCACATGCTCGCGCCAGTACTGAACCACATGTTCTGCACTTGGCGGCAGTTCCCGCCCGGTGAGCTGTTGCCGCACCAGCAGTCCAACCGCCACCGACAATGGCGCGTCGGACTCTGCGGTAATGGTGTCAAATGCCGCCTGCTTGCACTGCACCTCAAGGTGCGCATCAAGGTTTTGCGCAACGCCCTGCATACGCATAGCGCCGAGGGAGGCGATGCGCGCAGACTCGATCCACTCAAACATTTCCTGCGCCGGACCGCCATCGGGGCTGTACATTGAATGCAGTCGCGGATTGTGGTGCTTAAACCGCAGGGCAAATTCGTCTCCGACACCGCGCACGGCATCTATTTCATCCTGCTCTGCACCCACGGATGGCAATGGCAATCGCAACGTGCCGCCGCGGACTACCGGTGGGCCCGCACCAAACGTCACGTCCAGCTCGTCGTCTCCGGCAATTGCCCGAATGGTCGCCGTGGTCGCCCGCTTGAACGGGTCTAGGGGATTCTCCGCATCTGACATAGCGGGCGTTATGCGGACTTAAGCGTAATGCCAGCGGTCGCATCGCCCAAGTCTTCGCCCATACAGCGCTGGTAATACTCGGCGACGATCGCCCGCTCGAGCTCATCACACTTGTTCAAAAACGTCACTCGAAAAGCGAAAGCCACATCGCCGAAAATCTCCGCGTTCTGAGCCCATGTCAGCACGGTTCGAGGCGACATCACAGTGGACACATCACCGTTAACGAAACCTTTACGGGTGAGATCAGCCACGCTGACCATGTTAGCGATGATGCGGCGGCCATCGTCGCTTTGATACGAAGGCACCTTACCTAGCACGATGTTGCTCTCGGCTTCATGCTCCAAGTAGTTCAGCGTAGAGACGATGCTCCAGCGGTCCATTTGTCCTTGGTTGATTTGCTGAGTGCCATGATACAGACCGGTCGTATCGCCAAGGCCCACCGTATTGGTGGTCGCAAACAAGCGGAAATGAGAGTGCGGGGTGATTACCTTGTTTTGGTCCAGCAGCGTCAGTTTGCCTTCAACCTCCAAAATGCGTTGAATCACAAACATCACATCTGGGCGGCCGGCATCGTATTCGTCAAACACCAAGGCAACCGGATTTTGCAGAGCCCATGGCAGAATGCCCTCGCGAAATTCCGTAATTTGTTTGCCATCCTGCAACACAATCGCGTCCTTTCCGATCAGGTCGATACGCGAAATGTGACTGTCCAGATTGACACGAATACACGGCCAATTCAGACGTGAAGCCACCTGCTCAATGTGGGTAGACTTACCGGTGCCATGATATCCCTGCACCATGACCCGACGGTTGTGGGCAAATCCAGCCAAAATAGCCAACGTCGTATCCCGGTCGAACCGATAGTCCGGATCCACTTCAGGCACATATTCCGAAGACTCACTAAAGGCCGGCACCGTCAAGTCTTGATCAATACCGAACACCTCACGCACACTTACCTGCGTATCAGGAGTCATCTGAGGGTTTAATCCCGAAGCTTTGTGATCCTTCACTACTCTTCCTATTTCGAATTACCAAACCAACATTGTAGAGAACCCATAACAAAAGGGCAGTATAAAGATGGCCATCGTCCAACTTGTCAGACACGGAAAAGCAGCCGCAGGATTTGGCGCACACCCAGATCCCGGCCTCGACGACCTGGGCCGCGCACAGGCAGCGGCGGTCGCTAACATGCTGAACGATCAGCACACATCTCATCCCCGATTGCTTTCCAGCCCTTTGGCTCGCGCATACGAAACCGCCCAGACGCTCGCAGATCACTGGGATGCCCCAATAGGAATCGAGTCTCGGGTCGCGGAAATCCCCTCACCCACCACAGATCTGCAGGCCAGAGCCCAGTGGCTTAGCACCGCCATGGCGGGCAATTGGTCAGCCTTGGATGACTCGGTGCAGCACTGGCGGCAAGCCTTGGCGAATTTTTTGCTGGGCTGCGACAGCGACTGCATTATTTTCAGCCACTATGTGGCCATTAATGCGGCGGTGGGAGCCGCCACAGGCGATGATCGTATGCGCATCTTCAGTCCCGATAATTGCTCGGTGACAACACTCGACAATGCGGGCGGCTCACTGCGGGTTGTCGAGCTGGGCAAAGTAGCCGATACCCACATCAACTGAGCGCCGTTAGCGCCCCTTGAGCTTACGCTGATAAAAAGAGGGTGGCCGCTGGCCCGACTGTCGGGCCATGGTCAACAACAATTGCTCCAGCCCCAACCACGCATCCCCAATGCGTTGACCCTTGCCCTGCTGATCCAGCAGGGCACATTCAGCGAGCAACGCCTTGGGTGAAGGCCCGCTCCGAGCAAAGGCTTCCATTGTGCGCGCACGGGCCGGCGGCAATCTACGAGTTTGTCCCAAGCGGCGCAGCTGACTGGTCAGCGCGCCAAGCACAGCAAATAGACTACCTTTGTCCTCGCGTAAGGAGGCCATAATTTTACTTACCCGAGTCCCCTGACCGGCCATGGCCGCGTCAATCAAATCAAAGCTATTAAAGCGGGAAGTATCTTCCAGACAGTTCAGCAACATATCTTGGGTGATGGGCTGACTCAGATTTTGCAGCGCGAGTTTCTCAACCTCCTGTGCAGCTGCCAACAGATTACCTTCAACGCGCTCACACAGCGCCATTAAGGCATCTCGCTCTAGGATCAGCTCACGAGATTTGAGCCGCTGATCCAGCCAGGCCGGCAACTCGCGGGGACCCAAGGGCCAGATCAGTACGACCGCACCGGTTGCTTCAATCGCTTTAAACCAAGCACTGTTGCGCTGTTTAGGCTGCAAACGCTCGGTGCGAATCAACAGCAGGGTTTCTGGGTTGCCAATACTGCCTGCAGCCCAATCGCGCAGTATTTCACTCGCTTCTTTATCGAACTTAGTGGACGGTATCCGCAGATCCAACACTTTGCGCTCAGCAAATAGCGACATGCTAGCGGCATCGTTCAACACGTCGTGCCACTTAAAACCGCTCTCTACATGATGAACGGAGCGTTCGGTGTAGCCCTGCTCCCGAGCTTTGCGGAGTACCGCATCGCAGGCTTCGCCCACCCGCAACGTTTCCTCTCCGCTAATCAGGTAGATACTGAGCAGCGATTGCTGCAGCGAGGCTTCCAGTTGATCGGTGTTAAGGGGCATTGCTCTTTACGTCACTTTCGCTGTCAGCGCTTGCCAGACCTGTCGTGGACCGTGTCAGTACGCTCAGTGCGCGCAGGATTTGGTTGGCTAACGCTTGCCGCACGTCTTGCTCAACGGATGTTTGCTGCTGATAGCTACCCAGCAGTTGCGACCGATCCATGCGATAGGCCGTGCGCTGGCGCAACAAAATCTCGTCAGCAAGCAGATTACCTTTGCCGTCAAGAACGCTCAGCTCCAATGACGCAGTAGAGATGTTTTCAGCCACTCTGAGTTCGGCATTGACGGCCCCGTCTAGGGTTTCGGCCTGAAAGGATGAAATCCGCAGAGTCACATCAGCAGGCGCTGCCTCGCGGACTCCAGAGCGTTCCAGCGTGGCTTTGAGCACACGCTGAAAATCAGCATACCCCGCGGACTGCTCTTGCTCGCTTACCAGCCGATAGGTCATGCCCTGAGCCAAACCCGCACCACGCAGCTGAAACCCACACCCTGCGACGGTCATCATAATCACCAGCAAACTTACAGCACGGCAGAACATCCGCTCAGCCCACCACGATATTGACAAGTTTGTTTGGCACGACAATTTCCTTCCGAATGGTCTTGCCTTCGATATGCCGCTGCACATTGGCATCAGCCTTAGCCGACGCCAATACCCCGGTTTCATCCAAGTCGGCGGCGACGTCGATCTGCCCCCGAACCTTACCGTTCACCTGAACCACCAAGGTCAAGGAATCTTGTTTCAGCGCCGAATCATCAACCGCCGGCCAGGGATACCCCACCAAGGGCTCGGTCATACCCAAGACCGTCCAAAGCTCGTGCGCAATATGCGGCGCAATGGGCGAGATAATGAGCACCCCACTGACCCAGGCTTCTTGCACCGCCGCACGGTCAGCATCGTTTGTGGCCTGCGTTTTACCCACAGTGTTCAGCAGCTCCATGACCGCGGAAACCACCGTATTGAACTGCTGCCGCCGACCGTAGTCGTCGTCCGCCTTCTGCAAAGTCTCATGGGTTTTTCGGCGCAGCGCCTTACCCTGAGGTGACAGCTGTGCTGCATCTAGGACCGGCACAGGTCCTGTCTCAGCGTGCTCATGCACCATATTCCAGAGGCGCTTTAAAAATCGCGCGGCTCCATCCAGTCCAGCCTCGCTCCATTCAAAGGATTGTTCCGGCGGCGCAGCGAACATCATCGCAGTGCGCACCGTGTCCGCACCGTAGCGGTCCAACAGTTTTTGCGGGTCACCGGCATCGCCCGCAGACTTCGACATTTTCTTGCCGTCTTGCAGAACCATGCCCAACATCATCAGCTTTTTGAAGGGTTCATCCGCATCCACCAGACCCTCATCGCGCATGAGCTTGAAGTAAAAGCGTGCGTAAAGCAGGTGCAAGATCGCATGCTCAATGCCGCCAACGTAGTGATCGACCGGCGCCCAAAATTTCGCGCGCTCATCGACCATGGCCTTGGCATCCGGCGAGGCAAAACGCGCAAAGTACCAAGATGATTCCATGAACGTGTCAAAGGTGTCGGTTTCTCTTCGCGCCGGGCCGGAACACGTCGGGCAGGTCACCTGCAAAAACTCATCCATTTTATGCAAGGGTGAGGAAACACCCTCGAATGTCACTTCCGTCGGCAGTTCCACCGGCAGATCAGCCTCGGGAACGGGCTGCACGCCGCACGCATCACAGTGAATTACCGGGATGGGGCAACCCCAATAGCGTTGGCGTGATACACCCCAGTCGCGCAGTCGATAATTCGTCACAGAGCGGCCGGCCCCCCTGCCCTCAAGTGCGGTGACGATGGCGGCGAAGGCGTCGTCAAATGTTTTGCCGTCAAACTCGCCCGAATTCACCAACCGGCCTTTTTCAGTAAAAGCGGAAGCGGCAAGATCGCAGGCCTCATCCCCGGTGGGTTCAATCACCTGCACAATGTCAATGCCGTACTTTTGCGCAAATTCCCAATCACGCTGGTCGTGGCCGGGCACTGACATCACCGCCCCCGATCCGTATTCCATCAAGACAAAATTAGCGACCCATACCGGTAAAAGATCACCGGTCAGGGGATGCCGCACCTTCAGCTGGGTAGCGACGCCGGCCTTTTCCATCGTGGCCATATCGGCTTCCGCCGTGGTGTTCTGTTTGCACTGCTCGATAAATGCCGCAATCTCGGCATCGGTTTCGGCAGCCAATTTCGCCAACGGATGCTCGGCAGCCACAGCGACATAGGTCGCGCCCAACAGCGTATCGGGCCGAGTAGTAAATACCGTCAAGGTCTGCGCGGGATCGTGCTCGGTAACAAAATCGATTTCGGCACCTTCACTGCGACCAATCCAGTTTCGCTGCATGTTTTTAACCGATTCCGGCCAGCCCGGCATGTCGTCCAGTTCGTCCAGCAGTTCTTTCGCGTAGTCGGTGATTTTGAGAAACCACTGAGCCATCTCCCGACGCTCAACCACTGCGCCGGAACGCCAGCCCCGGCCATCTACCACCTGCTCGTTCGCCAGCACGGTTTGATCTTCCGGATCCCAATTCACTACTGCGTTTTTGCGGTACACCATGCCTTTCTCGTAAAGGCGCAAAAACAACCACTGTTCCCAGTGATAATAGTCGCTGTCACACGTTGCGAACTCTCTGGACCAATCCATACCGAAGCCTAGGCGCTGCATTTGCGAGCGCATGTAATCGATATTGTCTCGCGTCCATTTTGCCGGCGGGATATTGTGCTTTATCGCTGCATTTTCTGCGGGCAAACCAAAGGCATCCCAGCCCATGGGGTGCAGGACGTTATAGCCCTTAAGGCGTCGGTAGCGAGCGATAACATCGCCCAAGGTATAGCAGCGCACATGGCCCATGTGCAGTCTGCCACTGGGGTACGGGAACATGGCCAGACAGTAATATTTTTCACCTGGCCTGTTCTCATCGCCAACAAAGCAGGCGCTGTGATCCCAGGCTTCTTGGGCTTTTTTTTCAACGATTTGTGGGTCGTACACTGGATTCATGAACTGGGTCTTCTTACTACTCAAATGGGCCACAGGGGACAAGGCGACAGGATACCACCTCAGAGGCTAACCACGCGCGTTCCTGACGGGAGATTTCACTTTTCCTCTTTCAGGCGACCTCGCGACAAACCCAGTCAAATCAAATTTCGAACTACGTCACATAACGTAACAAAACCAAGAAATCTGCTTGGTCAGCGAACGCGCCATCAGGGTTTTATCGTTATTTTAGGCACCGTTTGTTAACCAAAACTTCTGGAGATGCCATGAAAATCCCTGCTCTTTTAACCGCGCTTATCTTGAGTCCTTTTGCTTGCGCTGTAACGCCCGAACCCGGCGATACAGGCGAGTTATCAAGGATTGAAGCGCAGCGGGCGTCCCTCGCAAAGGCCACTGAAAATGCCGGATTTGGTCCACAGTCTCCTCGCCATATTGGGGATGCTCGGGGCGAAAATCCGATCCAGTTCGCCACGGCACCACCCTTTACCGAGATGAATCTTTGCAACATCCATTTCCACAAAAATGCTGAGCATGCCGGCGGCGAATTCACTCAATATGCGGGCGACGGAGACGGCCAGGGTTTTGAATCGGGTTACGTTTACTCGGGTATGTTAACGGCAGATGAAAACGAGCCCCTGCAAACGCCAGCGTGCCCCGGTACCCATGACGCCCTGCAATCCGGTGACACCATAGAGGTTCACTACGTATTCAGCACTGCTCCTGTAACACCCGGACCCACGCTGGGAGCATGTCTGAGCGAAGTCAACATTAACCCTCAGCTGAGGGTAGAGGCTCAGGTATTTGTCTTGGTAAACGACGATCAAGCCTTGGACTTTTCAAACCTGGCGGAAATAGATACGCGATCAGGTTACCAGCAAGCGCCAAACATTCCTGCCAACACTGGCAAACCAATCGAGTACGCCGGCTCTACTACCGGCCCCGGCTACAACGAAGCTGGATCACCCTTGCAGGTGTCATGGAGCGTCCGTCCAGAAGTCGCCAAGCTAGACATCGGCTCTGCGGCGCAGTGGTGCAAGGGCAATGTCTTTAACGAGGATCACGCCCACGGTGTCAGGAATTTGGTGGTCAACACCAAATTGCTCTCCCCCATCGCCCACTAAAAGTTAAATTTTTAGCCCGTCTCGGACACGGCCCGTCTGAGACGGCCAAGGATCGCCAGCAGCATAAGTAGTACCGCAGCCAAAACGGGCCAGTCGCCAAAGTAAACATAGGGCGTCCTACCGGACATCACGGCAAATTCAGCGCGCAGCACGGCGGCTTCAAACTGGGGCAATCGAGCCACGATCTCGCCACGCTGATTGACCACACCAGTAATTCCGCTGTTGGTGGCGCGAAGCAGCCAGCGTCCATTTTCCAGCGCCCGCATTTGAGCAATTTGCATGTGTTGATGCGGGCCGATGGAACCACCAAACCACGTGTCATTGGACACCGTCAGCAGCAAACCACTGGTCGCCGCCTGTCTGCGCAGCGTATCGCCATAGGCAATTTCGTAGCAGATACCAGAAGCTGCCTCTACCGGATACTGCATTTCAGGCAGCTGCAAACGGATATTGGGCTGTCGCCGGAGGCCTGGCGTTGCTACCGACATCGGCAAATCAAAAAATTCGATGAGACCGCGCAGCAAATCTTGCAGCGGCACGTATTCGCCAAACGGCACCAAGTGATGTTTGGCGAATCGACCGCTAGCCAAGCCAAAGGCTTGAACGGTATTGAAGAATTGTGAGTTTTCGCCAATTCGCTGCTGCACATCCGGCATACCGATAATGACATTGGTCTGAGTGGTCTGTCCTTGCTCCTGCAGCGCCTCTACCGCCTGTTTGGCATCCCGACCGAAGAGCGTCAATGCCGCTTCAGGCCAAATCAGAACATCCGCATCCCAGTGCGCTGCAGACAGGTCCATGTGTTTTCGCACGTTTGCGTACCGTTGGTCCGCATCCCATTTTACCGCCTGATCGATGTTGCCCTGCACCAATGCCACATCGTATCGATTTAGAGATTTTACCCAAGACACAGAATCCAGCGAATGACCCAATCCGCCTGAGATGAGCAGTACCGCCACAGCGTAGCCACGGTGTCGAGCGATCTGGGTCTTATCAACCATCGTTTGCAACAGCAGGCTACCCAGCACTGCCAGCAGGCTTACGCCCAGCACCCCGAACACGGGCGCGAATCCCTGTAATGGCGTGCCGAGCATCGCATGCCCGGCAAACAGCCAAGGAAAGCCGGTAAGAAACCACGTAAGCAGCCACTCCATAAGCAGCCACGAAGCGATAAAACCGATGCCCAGTAAACCGCGCCCGAGGCTCTCGCTCGAACGCTTCAACGCGCCAACAAACCAGCCAATGGGCAGACAAAACAGGGCCATGAAAGCAACAAATGCCGCCACCAAGCAGCCAGCCAGTGCGGGCGAGGCTCCGCCGTATTGGTGAATACTGACATAGACCCAAGAAACGCCTACGCCATATTTACCAAGACCAAAAATCCAAGCCAACAATGCCCAATGAGAGGAAGCGCGATTCAACAGCCACCAAAAGCAAGCGACCGAGACAAAGAGCAGCGGAAACCACTGGAAGGGAGCAAAGGACAGCGGGTAGATCGCACCAGCCGCCATCGCCAACACTGCGAGCAGCGGAAAGGACACAGCGTTATCGACCGATTGATTACTGCCGCTGGCCGAATTCACCACAGGACCTCAGTCTTGCGGTGTTCGCTGGATCGGCTCCGGCGTATCAACTCGCAACAGCCGCAACCGCCGGGAATCCGCATTCAGCACCTCAAATCGCAGGACCCCGATTTCAACGGATTCGCCCAACTCAGGCACATGCCCGAAGGCCTGCAAAACAATGCCACCGATGGTGTCGAATTCATGATCGGAAAAATCTTGGCTGAAATAGTCGTTGAAATCCTCAATCGTCGTGGTGGCTTTCACATGAAACGAACGCGGCTCAAGCTGTTTAACGAAACTGTCATCATCGACATCGTGCTCGTCTTCAATCTCGCCAACGATTTGTTCTAGCACGTCTTCAATGGTGACAGCGCCAGATATTTGCCCGTACTCGTCCACCACCAACGCCATATGATTACGGTTCGTACGAAACTCTTGCAGCAAAACATTGAGCCGCTTGCTTTCCGGCACAACCGCTGCAGGCCTGATGCTGTCTTTCATCGTGAAGCGCTGAGCACTGTCCTGCAGCACCAAGGGCAACAGATCTTTGGCGTGCAGGATGCCTTTGATGTCATCAAGATCATCACCAGTAACAGGGAAACGTGAATGTCGAGATTCGATCACAGTAGACAGAAATTCCGCTGGTTGCTGATCTTCCTGCACGACTACCAAGGCTGAGCGGGGAATCATAATGTCCCGGGCGTGCATATCGCTGACATGCAGGGCTCCAAAGATCATGTTCAAAGCATCGACTTCGATCAGCTGACGGCGCGCCGCGTCCTGCAACATCTCCAACAGCTCAGAAACGTTGTCCGGCTCATCAGAGAACAGATCGCCAAGCCACTCGCGCATGCTTCGGCGTTGAGGCTTATCTGCAGCGTCGCTACCGAGATCCTGTTGGTCACTCATAGGCGTTCGTTGCCATGTTTTACGTTTATCCGTTTTAGGTAAGGGTTTGGCGAATTGCAAGCCGCGAGGTTAAGCATCAGCAGCCTCGCTTACATAGGGGTCAGCAATACCCATCTGCGCCAACGCAGCGCACTCAGTTTTTTCCATCGCCAACGCCTCTGCTGGAGCCTCGTGCTCCCACCCCAGCAAGTGCAGTACGCCATGAATAAACAAGTGGCTTAGGTGATGGTTGGTCGTTTTCTGTTGCTGGCGAGCTTCTCGCACAACAATAGGCCAACAAATCGCTAAATCCCCGAGCGGCAATACCGGCTGTTCACCCATGGATCTACCACCTGCCGCAACCGGGAATACGGCCTCGGACTCCTGCAGCGCAAAGCTCAAAACATTTGTCGGTTTGTCCCTGCCACGATAGTCACGATTCAGCGCCTGAGATTCAGCTTCACCGCACAAACGAACACACACGTCGCGAGACAGACCGAGGAGACCAACTTCAGGCAACGTTTGCGCTAATGCCATCAGACAGGCGGTTAGCTCGTTCCGCAGAATTTCCGCTGGCACATCATCGAGCTCGTCCGCAATTTGTATGTCCAATGAAAATGTCGACGACGGGGGCAAGCCTTTCACTATCGCCTTCCGTTGCCCCGCCGATCGTCGCTTTGTCGCTCGCGGTCGTCACCCTGATACGACTCATAAGCATCAACAATCTTCTGTACCAGCGGATGCCGAACCACATCCTTAGAGCCAAAGTGAGTGAATTCGATGCCGGCCACTTGCGCAAGCACATCTCGCACATTGGTTAATCCCGATTGCTCGCCACGCGGCAAGTCGATCTGAGTAATATCACCCGTCACAACCGCAGTTGAACCAAACCCGATTCGAGTGAGAAACATCTTCATTTGTGCAACCGTAGTGTTTTGCGACTCGTCCAAAATAATGAATGCATTGTTCAGTGTGCGCCCGCGCATGTAAGCCAGCGGGGCAACCTCGATGATGTTGCGCTCGATGTATTTGTTTACCCGCTCCACGCCCAACATTTCGTAAAGCGCGTCGTAAAGTGGGCGCAGGTACGGATCGATTTTTTGCGCCAGATCGCCCGGCAAAAAACCGAGTTTTTCACCCGCCTCTACCGCCGGCCGAACCAGCAATATCCGAGAGACCTGTTGCGACTCCAGTGCCTCAACCGCACAGGCTACCGCTAGGTACGTTTTGCCGGTGCCTGCAGGACCAATCCCGAAATTAATGTCGTTCTTACGAACGGCTCTGCAATAACCCAGCTGATTCGCACCCCGCGGTTTGATCGATTTCTTCGGCGTGCGAATGACCAACTCACCCGTAGTGCCTGACTTATCGCCTCCGGATTCTGCGCTGCGGTCCGCATCGCTCATCACCACGACGGGAGCGCCTTGATCACTGGTGCGAGCGTCATTGTTCTGAGCAATCAGATCATCCAAACCCGCCTGCTGCAAAAACAAATGCACGAAGTCAGGTTCAATGGCGTCTCGACCAACCGTTTCCCGATAGAGTTGGTGCAGCAGGGCTTCCGCCGCCTGCACAGCTTTCGGAATTCCACTGAGCTGGAACTCGTTACCGCGGCTACGAATACTCACACCCAGACGTTTTTCCAAGTGTTTGATATTTTGATCTACGGGTCCCACCAAGGCGGACAAACGCAGAGGGTCATTGGGTTCTAGGACGATTTTCTTCGCCAAAGTTGCGGGGGAATCAGGAGTATCTTGCAAGGTTCACCAATAGGATTGCGATTATCTAAGCCTACTACTCATCAGCAAAGTTCATAGCGATTTATAGGCTAGCAATTTCTGGCTATGAATCAATCAATGTTCCGCGAAGAGAGTTGGGCAGCGCTTCGGAAATGCGGACCTTTGCGAAAGAGCCGATCAACGAATTTCGGCCTGCAAAATTCACAACCCGATTGTTTTCCGTGCGTGCCGCCAGTTGGCCGACGCCTTTCTTCGCCTCGCTCATCACCAGTACCCGTTGCTCGGATCCTACCATCGCCTGAGAAATTGCGTCGGCTTGGTCTCGAATACGAGCCTGCAACGTTTGCAGCCACGCTTTTTTGGTGGTTTCGGGTATCTCGTCTACCAGACCAGCCGCTGGCGTACCCGGGCGGGCACTGTATATAAAGCTAAACGAGGTATCGAACCCAATCTCGTCTATCAGGTCCATAGTCTCTTTAAACTCCACTTCAGTTTCGCCAGGGAAACCCACAATGAAATCGGAGGACAAACTGATGTTCGGACGCACCTGACGCAGCTTATGGATGCGTTCTCTATACTCATCCGCCGTATGACCGCGCTTCATCGCCTCTAAGATACGGTCAGAGCCCGACTGAACCGGCAGATGAAGATGATCAACCAAGGCTGGAATATCCGCATAGGCTTGAATCAGGTTGTCAGAAAAGTCCATGGGATGCGATGTGGTAAAGCGAATCCGCTCCACGCCGGGCACCTCTGCGATGTAGTAGATCAGCTCGGCCAGATCCGCCTGATCCCCATCGATTTCCCCTAAGTAGGAATTGACGTTTTGCCCCAGCAAATGAATCTCTCGAACGCCTCTTGAGGCCAAACTTTCCACTTCCTGCATCACGGAAGCGACCGACCGGCTGACTTCTTCACCGCGGGTATAGGGCACCACACAGAAACTGCAGTATTTGCTGCACCCTTCCATGATGGAAACAAAGGCCGCTGGACCATCGACGCTAGGCTCAGGCAGTCGATCAAATTTTTCCACCTCGGGAAAGGTCACATCAACCACCGGTAACAGCTGCTGTTGACGCTGGGTCACCATATCGGGCAAGCGATGAATGGTTTGGGGTCCAAACACCATGTCAACGACTGGCGCGCGCTGCATGATCGCGTCGCCTTCCTGACTTGCCACGCAGCCGCCAACACCGATGACTAAATCAGGTCGAGCCTTTTTCAACTTCTGCCAGCGGCCCAACTGGTGAAACACTTTTTCTTGCGCTTTTTCGCGAATGGAGCAGGTATTCAGCAGCAATACGTCAGCTTCTTCTTCAGACGCCGCCATTTCGTAGCCCTGCGCGTCCTTTAGCACATCCAGCATGCGCGCCGAGTCGTACTCGTTCATCTGACAGCCGTGGGTTTTGACAAACAATTTTTTCGCCATGCGACCTAGGAGCTACAAAAAAAGGGGACGAAAGTATACGCGATCCCTGACGAATACCTAGACTGAATCGCGCACGCTCAGGAGGGAGCGTGACACCGAGACCTCGGCGGCAAGAACTGCGACTGCTTGAAATCACTGGGGTTATCCCCAAGTATCTTTCTTCACAACTTTAGGTGATCGAGCACCATGGCCAGCAAAGACGAGAAGCAACACGTATACCGTATCCTATTCCAGAATAATGGGCAGGTGTACGAGGTCTATGCGCGCAATATTTATCAAAGCGAGCTCTACGGCTTTGTAGAAATTGAAGACTACACCTTTGGCAGCAAGTCACAGGTCGTGATCGACCCCAGTGAAGAAAAACTTCGCGCTGAGTTTGAAGGCGTTCAGCGTTCATTCATACCGATGCATGCAGTGATCCGCATTGATGAGGTGGAGAAAGAGGGGGTCGCTAAAATCACCTCCACCGACGGCGGCACCGTTACCGCCTTCCCCATGCCTGTGCCGACGGATCGATAGACAGGCCCGGGCTTAGTAATCTTCCAGTAAGGGGAAGGCGCTAAGCACACTGGGCTCCGCCAAAGGCTGCGCTCTCTCCAAAAGAGCTGGATTGAGCGAAGCAAGATCGGGCGCACCCAGCAAGGCCATGCTGATGCGTATTTCCTGTTCAAGAATTTTCAAACCTCGCACCAGACCAGCAGCACCTCCCGCAGCCATAGCCAACCCCTCGAACCGGCCCAAGCCGATAAAATCTGCTCCCAAACAAAGGCCTTTGACTACGTCGGCGCCACGCATAAAGCCGCCATCCACGACCACCGGCACGCGGCCTGCGACCGCTGAGGCAACCTCGGGCAAGGCATCAATACACGCCTTCGTGTGATCAAGCTGACGACCGCCATGATTTGATACGTAAACCACATCCACGCCAGCCTCGACACAGCGCTTGGCATCATCACCGTGCATAATGCCTTTCACCACTAGGGGTATGTCGTGCTTTTCCTTGATGTGAGCAACAGTGTCCCAAGTCATGCTGGCTTGGTGAGAAAAATCTCCTCCTGTGGTTGCCGAACGACCTGACATAGGAACATAGCCCTTCATCACGTCCCGCTCCCGACGAGAGTAGACCTGAGTATCCGCGGTCAAGCAAAAGCCCGTGTAGCCAGAGGCCAATGCGCGCTCGATGTGATCGTCCATCCACGCTTGATCGCCGACTAAGTAAAGCTGATAAATTCGGTCACCGGGGACGTCGCGGGCGACGGTTTCGTAGTCTGGCGCACAGGCGGAACTGAGAATCTGCAGGATGCCAAACTCTTTGGCGGCTTTTGCGACACTGGTGCCTCCTCCGGCCTCAAAGGCCTGAACCGAACCAATCGGCGGCAAAACAACCGGAATACGCATGGTGGTGCCCAGCAGTGCAGACTCCACGCTGACCGTACTGACATCATTTAACACCCGTGGCTTAAATACCCAAGATTCCAAGGCTGCCCGATTACGTCTCAAACTTGCCTCGGTATCAGCAGCGCCAACCAAATAATCCCAGTCGCCACGATCCAAATGCTTTCGTGCCAGCTGCACCATTTCCGTCAGGCTGCGAAATTCCCCAGTTTTTTGCTCGGACATCGACTCTTCTCCCTCAATGTCTCTAAAGTTATCTGCCTCCAAGTCTGCGGACAAGGTAAACTCACCGACTGTTGAACCTTAAGGATAGCGTGATGTCAGGAGTCGTAATTATCGGAGCAGGCCATGCGGCCGGTCAGGCAGCCGCCAGTCTGCGGCAAGCCAAGTACGATGGTGATATCACCATCGTCGGTGACGAAGCACATATTCCCTATCAGCGCCCACCTTTGTCTAAGGCCTATTTAAAGGGCGAGCAGACTGCCGACAAAGTCTATCTGCGAGCGGATTCTTTTTACGCAGATCGCGACATCACAATGAAGCTGAGCACGACGGCAACAGCGATTGATACTGCCGCCAAAACCGTAGCACTGAGTACCGGCGAAACGTTGTCATACGATCATCTTCTCATCAGCACGGGTTCCCGGCCTCGGAAACTGTCCATTGAGGGTTCGGACTTGCCGGGCATTCACTACCTGCGCACCATGGATGATGTTGACGGACTGCGCGAGGGCATGCGCCCCGACGCTAACTTAGTCATCGTTGGTGGGGGCTACATTGGTTTAGAGGTCGCTGCAGTCGGCCGAGAACTGGGTCTGAACGTGCATGTTCTGGAAATGGAGGAGCGCATTCTGCAACGGGTCACCACCCCGGAAATGTCCGCCTATTACCATCAGCTGCACGAAGGTCGCGGCGTGCACATTCACACCAGTACTGCTGTCACAGGATTTGCTGGCGATGGCAAGGTAGAGGCGGTGATTTGCGGCGACCAGCGCTTCGCAGCGGACCTTGTCATTGTCGGTATCGGCATCATCGCCAATACTGAGCTCGCCGAGGCGGCCGGCATCCACTGCGACAACGGCATCGTTGTCGACGAGCACTGCCGCACATCGGATCCCTTTGTCTACGCCGCGGGTGACTGCACAAATCACCCCAACCCGCTGCTGGAGCGTCGCTTACGGCTGGAGTCCGTGCCTAACGCTATGGATCAAGCCCGGGTCAGCGCCGCGAATATGCTGGGTGATGAGAAAACCTATGCCGCGATTCCTTGGTTTTGGTCAGATCAGTACGAGCTGAAACTGCAAATGGTCGGTTTCTCAGCGGATGGTGATTCCCAAGTACTGCGCGGCGACATGGCCAGCAATCAATTTGCGGTGTTTTATCTGAAAGACGGCCTCGTGGTTGCTGCGGATGCGGTCAACAGTCCGAAAGAATTTATGCTCTGCAAACAGCTTGTCGGCAAACCCGCAGACCCTGCCTTACTGGCGGATCCTGGGTCGGACCTAAAAGCATTACTGGCTTGAACTAGCCGCTGGGCGCTCGGCTACAGGCCCAGCACCTGCTTTGCGATAATGTTGTGCTGCACCTCGGAGGACCCACCCGCGATGGTGTAACCGCGATGATGATAGCGCCCGGAGGCGATATATTCCGCCCAAGCAGGATTGACCGCCGCTTCTCCTGTATTCGCCGAGTCTTGTGGTAAGGCTAAATAATCCACCATGCGAAACAGCAGCTCATCCTGAGCCTGCACCAATTCACTGCCCTTGAGTTTTAGCATGCTGGGCTCAGCGCCAATTTGCGACCCCGAATCTGCCTGAGTCAGGATGCGCAGGCTGGTCATCTCCAATGCCTGTAGGCGGATCTCAAGCGCACTGATTTCACTGTGGACGTCTTCGGGCATTTCGATACCTCGCCGGATTTGCTCATCCAACGCTTCCTTTATCACGCCTAGAACGCGCTTATTTTCCGCCACTCGCGACACCATCAGGCGCTCATCGCCAAGCAAACTCTTCGCAACGGTCCAGCCATGATCTTCAGCGCCCAGTCGCTGAACAGCTGGCACACGAACGTCTTCAAAGAACACTTGGTTCCACAAACGCTTACCGTTGAAGGCATAGAGCGGTTTAACCGTTACACCCGGGGCGGTGATGTCGAACAACAGAAAACTGATGCCCTTTTGCTGCTGAACATCGTGATTGGTTCGCACCAAGCAAAAGATCCAGTCCGCCATCTCAGCGCCAGAGGTCCAGATTTTAGAACCGTTCACCACGTAATCGTCGCCGTCTCTGTCCGCCCGTGTGCGCACACTGGCGAGATCCGACCCGGCCTGAGGCTCAGAGTAACCCTGACAAAACCACAAATCGGCGTTCAGGATTTTAGGTAAAAACTGAGCCTGTTGTTCGGCAGTACCAAACTTGATGATGGCCGGTCCGACCATATTGAAACCAAAACCCGACAGCGCGGGAGCGTGAGCTGCGCGGCAGGCGACATCGAAAATATGCCGCTGCACCAGACTCCAGCCAGTACCACCGTGTTCGACAGGCCAGGCGGGCGCTGCCCACCCCTTGGCATTCAAGGTGCGCGTCCAGGCAGCTAATTCATCTTTTGAGACACTTGCCCCGCGCTTTACTTTGGCGGCTACGCTCACCGGCAGATGCTCATGCAAAAAGGTTTCTACCTCGACCTTGAAGGCCCGTTGCTCTGGGGTTAAATCAAAACGCATGCAGAACCTCCTGTGAACTCTATCGCTTTGGCTACGTCATCGGACCCAGTATCAGGCCGCGCGAACCATCAGGGCAAGGCGCCAAAACCTCCAATCTTCACAGGGCTTTGACCTGCAGCAGTGTTACGCTTTCCTCATGCAAAACACGACCATCGAGATCAGCAAAGAGTATCTGCACTTTGCAGCAGCTCATTTCACCTTATTCAGTGATACCGAACGGGAAAACCTGCACGGACACAATTTTCAGGTGACGCTGGATGCTGAAGCCGCCATTGCCGAAGACGGTCTGACGTTTGATTATAACATCCTAAAAAAAGCGCTGAAGCAAATGTGCGATGACCTGGACGAGCAGGTCATCATGCCAACTCAATCACCTCACCTGCAGATCGAGTCGGACGAGCACTACACCTATGTAATTTTTAACGGCGAACGCATACCGTTTTTAGAGCGCGACCTGACGCTGCTGCCGATTCGCAACGTCACCGTTGAAGAACTCGCCCACTATCTCTTGGCAACGTTGATCGAACGGGAAGAAATCAAAGTACTGGATATACAAAACATGGTGCTTCGGTGTGCGTCTGGCGAGGGTCAGTGGGCCAGCGCAAGCTGGGCATCGCACGCGGCCAAGTAGCCAAAGACTGTCTGGAGAAATGCCGATGCGATGTTTGGTAATCACTGGCGCAAGTTCAGGCATTGGGTACGCGACCGCTCAGACCTTCGGCACTGATGGGTATCAAGTCATCAATATCTCACGCAGCCGCTGTGACATTGACGGCGTCATCAATCTTGCAGGTGATCTAGCCGACCCTAACTTCTTACCAACAATCGCTGAACACTTACGTGCCGCGGTTGCCGACGCCGACAGCCTCTGCTTGGTGCACAATGCCGCGCGACTCGGTCACGACACGGTTCAAGACATTGAGACGGACGCCCTGCGGCAAATTTACGAAATTAATCTTGTGGCGCCTACGATACTCAACCGCTTGCTGTTGCCCCATATGACCGACGGCTCCAGCATTTTGTATGTGGGTTCTACCTTGGGCGAAAAAGCCGTACCCGGCAGTTTCAGCTACGTGGTATCCAAGCATGCAAGCATCGGCATGATGCGAGCGTCCTGTCAGGACCTGGCCGGAACGGGGGTCCACACCGCCTGCATCAATCCGGGGTTTACCGATACACAAATGCTGCGTGATCACATACCGCAGGACGTTATGCCAGACATCGCCCAGATGAGCACCTTCGGGCGCTTAATCGAGCCAGCAGAGATCGGCAAAACGCTGTTGTTTGCGGCGCAAAATCCGGTCATCAATGGCTCGGTCATTAACGCCAATCTGGGCCAGATTGAGCGCTAACGAGCCAAGCATGCGACCCATCAGGTCGAGTCTGCATCCCGCGCCAGCGGCACCAGCAGCGCCAAGATCACCAGCAACGCAAAAACGCTGAGTGTCAGCACAGACGCATTCAAACCGAAACCATCGAAAACGAACCCCAACGCAGATGCCGCCACGATAAAGCCGAGGCGGAACCCAAAACCCAGCAGCGAATTGATCGTCGCCCGATAGTCGCTGTCGATACGCCGGTTCAGGGCATCCATAAACAACACACTGAATAGCCCTCGAGAGGCGAAGAGCAGCACACCGCCAACCATGACCCATGACAACGTTGTGCCACTCATCAGCAGCAGGCCCAAGACTGCAAGCCCGCCAATCATATAGATCGTCGGACTTGAACCAATCCAACGCTCCACGGCATGCGCGGCCTGCCCGGTCAACGCGCCAACAAGCTGCAGCACACACCAGATCCAACCAAAGTGGAGTGGCGTCAGATCCAGCTCAACCCAGACGCGCTGCATCAGCCAGACAGAAAACAATGTCACCACCGGCCAGAGACACAGGGCAACAAGAAGCCGGCGCTCCAACACGGACTGGCGCCACAGCGAACTGAGGACATTGCCCAAATTTTGGCATTCGCCGACTATGGGGCTGTATCCGCTGTTTGCGCGACGGGGTTCTCGCAACACCATCGCTGCAGCAAGCACCAGCAAACCGCAGACAGTTTGGGCTGCGATCACCGTGGTTATGCCCCCATAGAAAAGCAAGCCGGTCGCAGACAGCGAGGCCAAGCCTTCGGCGGCCATCCCGATCACAAACAGGTTGCGCACCGCCCGATTGGCTCGACTAGGCTTATCTTGCTGCAGCTCGCGCTCGGTATCGTAAAGCAACGCCAGATCAGCGCCAGAAAGCAGAGACGTGCCAAAACCGGCAAGCACATAAAATCCCAACAACCCTGAGAAGTCTTGGACCCATATCAACGATAACCAAGACAAAGACCAAAACAGCCCTCCCGCCCGCAGTACCATGACCCGCCCATACCGATCGGCAAAGTAACCGGAGGGTATTTCCATCAGCAAAATGATCAGCGCATAAAACGACTCCAGCAAAAAAATCTGCTGCATGTCTTGGCCGAAATGCGCGAAGAATGGCACCAAGATGGGTGCAATTAGCTGGAAACGCTGACCAGCACGCAGCAGCAGCACGGCGCGAAGGTTGTTCCTCAGTCGCTTTGTCTCTGCGGGTTCGTTTCTTGATGCAACGACCGTTGAATTGTCCATGATCAGATCCTTCTTGACAGCGCACACCCATGCGCTAAGGACCCAAAAAGCAAAAAACCCGAAGGCTTTCGCTCTTCGGGTTTTTGTTTTCGCTTATGCGATCAATCAACCATCCGAGCTGCCACTCCGCTGTACCGCAAAAAACTGCTGCGTAATGCAAACCGCTGCGGTGTTCGGATCGGTACCTGTGCCAAGGCAAACAGACACAGGCAGACCCCAACCCATCGCGTTGCCGCGACGGGATACAGAGCCGATGCTTTGCGTAAATACCTTCGTATGCATAAGTACCTCGTTCCAAATTTCGATCAAAAACTGCCAATCGATTTGGGGAAATTTAGGAGCGCGGAATGTACTGGCCTTGGGGACAGATCGGTAATCAGGATCGATCAACGGTCGTCGAGAGCAGACCAACGGTCTTCACAGACTCCCCGAGGACTGTCAGGATCAACGGCCAAAGCAATCTCCCGAGGCGTATTCATGCCTGATCTCGCTCCCCTTGGCCAAGTGGCGCTGATACACGGACGCGTTCGCCTTGAACCACTGTCCGATCAACATATCGAGCCCCTGCGCGCAGCGTGCGCCCAAGATCCGGACATTTGGGAAATCTATCCGGTAAGCATGCTAGGCGAGCACTTTGATCCAGCCGCTGCCTTTCTCATCTCAGAAGCCGGAAGGCCTGGCTTCGCGGTACTCGATTGCGAGACCGATACCGTGGTTGGCATGACCCGCTTCATCAACCCTGACGAGCACGGTGTGGTCGAAATTGGGGGCACCTACATTGCTCCGTCTGTTCGCGGCACAGGTTTCAACGCAATCATGAAAACGCTGCTGCTCGATCACGCCTTCGACAGCGGCTACCGCAAGGTGGAATTTCGCGTGGATACGCGCAACACCCGTTCCATGGCAGCCGTGCTGAAGCTTGGCGCGACCCAAGAGGGTGTGTTGCGGAAAAACCGCATCACGTGGACGGGCTTTGAGCGGGATACGGCTGTCTTCGGTCTATTAAGAGAAGAGTGGCGAGGCGAGGCCGAACGATGAACTATCCAGTCGCCTCTTCGTTTTCTTTCAGTCCCAGCCAAGGCCGTAAATAAGCGACAGCCAAATAGATGGGCCCGGTGTCTAAGGCAGCGACCAGCAACTTAAAAACGTAACCTGATGCAATAAAGACCATCAGCTGAGGCCATATCGGTTCGTCAGCATTCACCGGCAGTGCTGCCGCATAAAAATGCGTCACCAAGATGACTGCAGTGGTGTCAACAATTTGACTCACCATGGTAGAGGCGTTGTTACGCAGCCACAGATGCTTCCCGTTGGTTAGGCGTTTCCAGAAGTGAAACAATCGCACGTCACAGAGCTGAGCCGCCAAGTAGGCGATCATGGAGGCCGCCACAGCGCCAAACGCCAGCTCGCGGATCTCGAAAAACGTTGGCTCTCGGCCAGCCGCATCGATCAGTGGTTGGCCATTCGGGTCAAGATCAAAGCCGGGCAGCACACCACCCAACCAGAGCAGGAAAATCACCCAAGCATTCAGCAGCACGCCCATCCACACCATGTCGCGCGCTTTTTTCTCGCCGTAAAGCTCGCTGATTAGGTCCGTGCATATGAAGGTGACCGGATAGGGCAGCACGCCGATGGCCACCACCATGGGAATGGTGATGCCAAATACATCGAAGGACAGATCCAAAAACCGGCTGATACCCAAAATATTGAGCATCGCCAGGGTGCCAAGGAACATTCCGGACAAAATCAGAAAGAGTCGCTGACGCCGTTTTTCATAGATTTCCGCGGTAACTGGCATGGTGCTTTCTTCCTAATGCAGACCGATCGGCGATCAGCCTTGCATGGGTCTGGTGACTATCGAGGGTTACTCAGCCACTGCTGGTTTACACAATTGTCCAAACCACCTGTATCCAAATATTTCAGGATCACTTCACCACCCTTGTAACGCATGTCGTGCACACTCTCTGGCGTATAAAACGCCGAGTGCGGTGTAATCAGCAAACGGTGATCAATCCATTCTTCGTCCGCGGCCCACGCCTTGATCAGCGGATGATCTGGATTTGCTGGCTCTTCAGGTAACACGTCTAAACCCACTGCCTGCACATGATTTGCACGCAGTGCCTCATACAGACCGTCCAAATCAATAATGGGCCCGCGCGCGGTGTTCACTAAAATCAGGCCCGGCTTAGAGTGAGAAAGTACCTCGGCGTTAATGAGCTTTTCTGTCGCCGCTGACAGTGGCAGATGCAGACTCACCACATCGCACTGGCCAAACAAATCCTGCAACGAATGCGCGCGGCGAATGCCCACTGCCAACTCCGCACCATTTTCGCGGTACGGGTCGTACATGACAACATCCATGCCAAAGGCTTTGGCGCGTAGCGCAGCGGCGGTACCGATACGACCCAGTCCCACCACACCAAAGGTGCATGCGGAGAGCCGTTTACCGAAGGGATTCAATGCAGGGCGCCATAAGCCTCGCGGGTCTTGCTTAAGCTCACGAGTGTGGAAAGTGATGCCCTTCATGAGCGACAACATTAGGGCCATGGCATGGTCGGCGACTTCCTGAGTACCGTAGTCAGGCACATTGCACAGAGGAATCCCCATTTCTGCCCAAGCCTTACCGTCGATGTTGTCGAAACCTACCTTGGGCGTCACGAAAATTCTGCACTTGGTCATTTTCTGACGATATTCCTCGGGAATGTCGTTCACGCTCACCACGGCGTCACAGTTCGCCCACTGCTCGTCAGTGACTTCGGTGTACCGCTCGCAAAACTCCGCGCTGTGTCCGGCCACGCTGGATTCTTCAATATGACGTCCGTCTGGCCAGCGCATGGCAGGCCACAAAATTCGATAGCTCATTTTTTCCCCTCAGATGTGTTCGTCCTAAAACGAAGTTCTCGATCTTACGTTTTCAACAGTCGTTTTTCGATGCCGCTTTTCAACTACTGACCGCCAAGGTTTCCGCAAGCAGAGTAACGCTGGCCCGCAGCTGTGATTCAGGCAATCCCGACAAACGCAGGCGGGTCGCCACCATATGGGTCATACCCAGCGTTTCCTGATAACGCTGAATGCCATCTCGCACGAAGGATGGATCACCAATAAGTGTCCAATCCTCCAGACCCTCATCGGCCTGCAGCCGTGAATTTTCTGTCTCACTTTCCACCCGTTTGCGCAGTTCGGCAACTTCGGTGGTGTTGTTACTCACATAAACCGTGCGCATCACCGGAACAATATCTGCAGGCGACACCCCTTCCTCGACGGAAGCTTGCCGGTGCTCGGCGTAGTTTGCAGCTAAGGTCTGTATACCCTCCATGGGCGAGGACAAATAGGGCAGTCCCATACGACCGGCTTGGGCAAGCGCCTTTGGACCAAAAGCCGCCACCCAAATGGGTGGGTAAGGCTGTTGCACTGGCCTTGGGAATACTTGCACCGCATTATCGGGATTTCCATCGAGAGAAATTGCTTCGCCTTGCCAAGCCCTTTGCATCAAGTCCAACGTCCAGGCAAAGATCCGGCGCTTTTCTGCTACCGGCACATGGAAAGCTCGCAGCATTTCAGGTGCGTATCCCCGACCAACACCAAGCAGCACGCGTCCGCCGCTGAGTTGATCCAGCACAGCCACTTGTTCAGCAGCCTGCAGCGGATTACGCAGGGTCAAAAGATAAGACGTTGTCGCAAGCTGAATGCGTTGCGTCGTGGCAGCCGCGCTGGCCAATAACATTAATGGATCAGGCAGCGCGCCCTCGCCAAAGTGATTTTCTGGTAGCCAAAACGACTGATAGCCATGATCTTCCGCGTAGGCTGCCTGCTCGCCGATCCCGACGGCAGAGGGCGGGCTGAGCTGCCAGGGTGTGACGCCTAAGTGCAGGGTCACTGCTGTAGCTGCCGTTGTACAAGCAGCATCGCTATCATAGACGCAGAAACAGCCTCTCTGTGCCGCTCAAAAGCAAATTCTTGGTAAAGCGGATCATCCTTCAACAACAAACAGCGCATCTTGGGATCTTCCTCGGTGCCACATCGAAACTCCACGCGATTGCCAAACTCGTTGCCCGCCACACCATATTCGCCAAACGCCCTGCCGGGATCTTTCGCCGAAGGCCGCCAAAATGATGTCCAACTTGCAGGCAAACCCACAATCTCGCTGTTAACAGCTGCCATAGTATTTCGCGCAGTTTGGCCAAGCAGGATGGTTAAACTCAACTGTTTATCTTTGCCGTCAAAGTGACTTAACTTTTCTGCAACCTCTTGGCACAGACCCCCGATCTCCTTTTCTAATCGAGATTCGTCTATTGAATATCGGTCAAATCGATCGTGCAGCGAAAACGCCCACCAGCGACCGGTGAACACCGGAACAACCCGTGAGGGTGTGGATACGTCCTGCAAAAAGCTCAGCACTTCACCGAATCCCTCAAGTCGATCCCGTTTCTCGGACGCATTCAACAATTGATCGCTTATTGCCACGAATCGTGAGTTGAAGCGCGTGTCGAACATACCTAGGACCGCATCGTTAGGCTCACCGGACACGTCAAAATAATTCCACCGAAACATGCGAGCAAAAAAATTACTCTTCGATCTTGCGACGTTGGCCCGCACCACATAACGCATATCCAGCGCAGACAGCCTGCCAAGCGATCCGGGCATCGCCGGTACCCTCTCGGCAGGCTGTGAATCTTGTGCCTGCGACCAAATGGCATCACAACGACTGACCTGCTTGGCTGCCAAGAAGGTCAGTTGCTGATGCAACTCCCCCGGGTAGGCTTGAACTGCGCCGCTAGCCAGCAACGATACAAAAAGGAGGCAGTTCCTCCAGCGCATACACTTTTTCATCGGTTTCAAGCTCGCTTAAGAGCCGGGAAATGGACAGATCCTTTCCGGGCCAAATTGTATCTGGTAGCAATTGAGCCGCCGGTTTTAGCACGAACAACCGGTCGACTGCGCGCGGGTGCGGCAAGGTAAACGCCTCGGTATTTCGCGTCTGCTGATCGAACAAGAGTAAGTCTAAATCAAGTTCTCGTGGCGCATTGCGTTGATATTTTTCCGCTCGACCGAATCTCTGCTCAAGACTCTTCAGCTGGGCTAAAAGTACCTCCGGCTGAAGATCTGTGACCGCATCAAACGCCACCGCCGCGTTTACAAAATCACCAGATCCCGGGGGGCAATTCACCGGCGACGTTCGAAATAACTGGGAGCTGCACAACGTGTCTGGTTGAGCAAAGGGAACCAGCGCGTGGATAGCTGCCACAACGATTTCCGTCGATTCTCCCTGATTTGAACCCAGACCCACTAACACCATGTCTATCGCACCCAAATTGCATACGTCACCCTTCGACGTCCGACAATGTTATCACCGAGTGTGCGTTATGGCTTTTATCGTCGCCGCAATCCGCAGCGGCCGTTTGAGCTCTTACGCCCTTTGACCGCTGCGGCGCAACGTTTCACTTGCCGCTCAGCGGATTACCACATAGTAGAAACGCCCGTTGCGAAAGATTCGCAGCAACAACTGCCTTGCATCACGACGCACAGCCTCTCGCAGGCCCGCAATATCCTCGATCACGACGCGATTGGCCGCGACGATCACGTCACCCGTGCGCAATCCGAAACTGTATGCCGGGCTGCGCCGGTCTATTTCTGCTACTACCACGCCCGCGCCGGGCAGGAGTTCACCGTCTTCGCGCAGATTCTGCAACTGCACACCCCGCAGCCTCGGCGCCAGACTTTTACCCGCGATAGCCTGTTGCTGGTCCGCGACAATTCGCATCATAGTTTGACGTTTTTCCCCCTGCCTGACGTAACGCACATCCACTTCATCGCCGATAAACATGACCGCTGTCTGGGCCGAAAAATCTGCCACGTTCACAATCGAGTTACCGCGCATTTGAGTGATGACGTCTCCAGGCTCCAACCCAGCTTGTTCTGCCGAGCTCCCACCTTGCACATCCACCACCACCACGCCCTGCGGAACCCCTTCACCAGAAATTACGCCAAAAGCCTTGGCTAACTCTCGATTCAAAGGCTGCACGATGGCCCCTACAAAGCCACGATTGATCTCGCCCTTTGCTATGAGTTGAGCAGCAACGGCGCTAACCATGTTGGCAGGAATAGCGAAGCCAATCCCAATGTTGCCGCCAGACGGTGCAAAGATTGCTGTGTTGATACCCACCAAACGGCCATGCAAATCTACTAATGCACCGCCAGAGTTACCCGGGTTAATGGAAGCATCGGTTTGAATAAAGTCCTCGTACCCTTCGATGCCCAGTCCACTGCGACCCAAGGCACTGATGATTCCCGACGTAACCGTTTGGTTCAGGCCAAACGGGTTACCGATCGCCACAACAAAATCACCGACCCGCAGCCTAGCGCTGTCTGCATAGTCGATGTCGATCAGATCTTCAGCAGGCACCTGCAATAACGCCAGGTCCACTTCCGGGTCAATTCCAATAAGCGTCGCTTCCAGCGTTCTACCGTCCGATACGCCGATGCTGATTTCGTCGGCATTCTTCACGACGTGGGCATTGGTAACGATGTAGCCCGCTGCCGCATCGATGACCACACCCGAGCCCGCGCTTTGCGTGCGGCGATAGCGCTGGCGACTTTTTGGCACGTTGAAAAAACGGCGGAAGAATGGGTCTTCTAACAATCGATTGCTCTCTCGTACCACTGATCGCGTGGCGATATTGACCACCGCAGGGTTCACACGTTCGAGCATATCCGCCAGACTGGGTAAGGGCTGCGGGCTGCCGTCTGGATCTGACGAGGGTATATCTTGGGGAAATGCCACCGGCGTCAACTGGTTCGTCCCATCAGCAAATGCGCCTTGCCCTATGGCAGCACCGCCAATATACAGGCCAATCGAAAGCACAATGACCTTCAGGACCAGACGGTCTCTGAGTGATGGAGAACATCGTGACCGCAAGCAAACCTCCTAATCTATCGTTGAGTTTAGCTGTTCCGGAGTTACATCCCGATAAGCCATCAATTGGGGGCCTGCACTGGCAACTAACACGACAGTCAGCGCGATAACAGAGGAGACCACCCCAGCTAAGTAGGAGTAAACATACGTGGTTCCCCCCATCGCATCAAAAATCAAACCCATACCATAGGGCCCGAATGCCAACCCCAAGACACTGACAGCATTCGCTCGGGCAAAGACCCGCGCGTAGATACCCGAAGGATAAACCTCGGCCAGCCATAGCGGCTGTGCCATCAAGAGATTTCCGACACTCAGTCCAAACAAGCCGGCGGCCACAACCGCTAGGGTCCCGCTGGACGCAAATGCGATGCAGGTCAGTCCTAACGCCTGCAAACTCAGGTTTCCAAGGGCGAACCCGCGGATGGGAATACGGGTTACTAACCACCCACCGAAAAATCGTCCGCTGATGCTGCAGATCGACAACGCTTGAACCGCATAGGCTGCGGTTTGAAAATCGGCAATTTGCGTTACGCGGCTGTATAGGTGAGCGATGCCGCCAACTTGAGCGGCCATGATCAAAACATAGGCCGACGCCATCAGCACATAAAAACGACTGCCGACCGCCGACTTCAGCAACGCGGTATTGTTTTGAGTCGCCTCGGCGCTGGCTTGCGTCTGAGAACCGGGAGCCTGACGCATCAGCAAGGCTAACGGCAGGATGAACGCAACCAACAGCAAACCCAGCACGGGCATGGTGTCGGACACACCTAGCGTACCCATGAGGTGAGCGGAAATGGGGGTAAGCACAACGCCACCCAAGGACAATCCCGTCGAAGCGATTGCCAGCGCCATGGATCGCTGCGGACCCGGGAACCACTGGGTAATTATCGTCGTACAAATCACCACGGAGATGCCGGCATTGCCGATGCCAAACAGCGCGAAGAGCGCGTAAAGGTGCCAGACCTCGGAGGCAAGGCCCACAGCACTCAGGGCAGCACCAGATATCAGCGCTCCGGCGATCATAACAGTGCGCACTTGATAGCGATTAAGCATCGCAGCGACGTACAGACCTGCAATACCACCCACAACAAAGAAAAGGCTTACCGCAAACGAAATATGGCCAACTGGCGCAGCGAGCTCTGCTGATAAGCGATTGATGTAGACCGACATGTTGTAGAAGCCCAAACCAGAGCTGACCGTTTGCACCAACATCATGGCGCCAACAATCACCCAGCCATAGCGATCAACATTCGATGGCAATGGGGTAGATCGATTCATATGTCCGTCCAATTCACTTCAGCCTCTCTTGAGAGCCTGATACATCGCGGCGCGCTCCACTATAGAATCCGCCAGTCTAAACGTCTATGTTTGACCGTTGACCACGCACCCCGATCGTGCCGCGATTCAGAAAAAACCCAAGGAATTAAAGTGGAACTCAAAGACAAAATCATCGTCGTGACCGGCGGCGCCAGCGGCATTGGCCGCGAGATGTGCCGACGTTTTACCCGTGAGGGCGCAACAAAAGTCATCGTGGCAGACCTCAACGGCGAGGGCGCGAAAGCGGTGGCAGACGAGATCGGCAGCGTTGGCCACGCAGTCGATGTACGCAACGAACAGGACATCATCAACCTGATCGAAGACACCGAAGGTCAATTTGGGCCCATTGATCTGTTTTGCTCCAATGCAGGAATCGGCATTGGCAGAGACGTCTCTGACTCCGATGAGGTGTGGCAAGCCATTTGGGAGGTCAACACCATGTCCCATGTCTGGGCCGCAAGACACTTGGTGCCTCGCATGATCGCCCGCGGTGGCGGGTACTTGCTCAATACCGCATCCGCCGCCGGTCTCCTCAGCCAAATTGGTTCGGCAACCTATGCCGTCACCAAACACGCCGCCGTCGCCTTGGCAGAGTGGCTATCCATAACCTATGGCGACCAGGGTATTAAGGTGTCGGTGCTGTGTCCTCAGGCCGTCCGAACTGCGATGACCGCCCGCGGCCCGGGAGTCGCGGGTGTCGATGGTATGATCGAGCCTGAAGAGGCTGTCAGTGCAGTGGTTGAAGCCCTGCGCGAGGAGCGTTTTTTGGTGCTACCGCACCCAGAGGTTGCCGAATACATGCAGCGTAAAACCGCTGATTACGACCGTTGGCTCAAAGGCATGCGGCGGTTACAGGGCTTGTACACAAACGCAGAGTGAGGATCCAGACGGACGCGCTTAAACGTCGATATAGCCGTTCAACCTGAGCGCTTCGATCAGACCCACGAGGATCAGGTCCGACACCACGTGATCGAAAAGATCCTCGCGGTGAAACAGATTGGAGAACCCGCCGGTAGCGATTACCAAGGCAGATTCGTCACCAAACGCCTCGGCGCTGATGCGCGAGACCAGCTCGCGCACCATACCCACATTGCTCCAATAGAGACCGCTTTGAATACTCTCTATCGTGGTCTTACCCAGAGCCGTTCTGGTCGGCTTAATCTCGACCGAAGGAAGTTTGGCGGTTTTGGCCTCCAGAGCTTCCATGGCTAATCGAATGCCAGGCATGATATTGCCCCCAAGGAAAACTCGATCCTTGGTGATCGCACACACCGTGGTGGCTGTACCGAAGTCGACTACAATCAAATTCCTGTCGGGAAAAAGTTTTATCGCACCCATGGCATCAGCAATGCGGTCACTGCCGACTTCCTTCGGATCTTTGTAGGCGATTTTTAACCCGGTTTTCAGACCCGGGCGCAAAATCATGGGCTCGATAGCGAAGTACTTTTGGCAGCAGGAGCGCAATGTGTAATTCAATTCCGGCACCACCGAGGAGATAGCGACGACATTTACCGCTTCAGGATCGACGCCGTTTTCCCGCAGCGCGCCGCGCAAAAACACACCTATTTCATCCGACGTACCGCGGCCAGTCGAGGCGTATCGAAATTGACTGACCAGTTCGTCTCCTTCAAATACGCCGCAGAAAATCTGACTGTTACCGACGTCGAGTACCAAGATCATGTGTTTACTTCCTTCATCTTGCTCTCCTGTAGAGACGCTTCCACAGGTACGTTATCGATCAACCGTATCGCGTCAGAGCCATCGCCGAGGACTACTGCGCCACACCGGCGTTGGCCTAGGGTCGACACATAGGCAACCTGCATACCTGCCGCCTGAAGACTAAGGCGAGCCTGATCATCAGATTTCGCCTCTGCAAGCAAACGGTTGAATCGACCTGCCAAAAGACGACTTTCCGCGTCTAGCCGGCGATTGCGTGAGGACATCGCGAGGCCGTCGGCTTCCCTGACGATGTCACAACCAACGATTTCCGTCGGCAGAAAGAAAGTCGCGCACATATCTCGCACTAGCATGTATTGCTGATAGTCCTTGAGACCAAAGTACGCCCGATTAGCCCGCACAAGATTCAAGAGTTTCATTACGACGGTGAGTACACCTGTGAAGTGCCCGGGCCTGTCAGTGCCGCACAGCTGATTCGAGAATTCATTCTCAGTAACCTGATAGCGGAACTTATCGGTATACATTTGCTCGTATTCAGGGAGCAAGACCACATCAACTCCGGCAGCTTCAGCATGGGCTAAGTCGTCTTCCAGCGTACTGGGGTATTTCGCGAAATCGTTCGGGTCATTGAACTGCGTGGCATTAACGTAAATCGACATGACTGTCACATCGTTGTCTGCCGCACTGGCCTGTAACAGTGATAGGTGGCCTCGGTGTAAGGCGCCCATGGTTGGCACAAAACCGATGCGCCCGGTCAGATCGGTCCGCAGCTCGCGCCACTGGGCCATGCAGCGGAAGATTTTCACCGATAAACCTCTTCGCAATTTGGGAATGCACCCACTGTCACGTCTCGATGGAAAGCATTCACTGCGCTACTCAACTGGGCATGACCATCAAGGTAATGGCGCAGGAACTTAGGCTTGAAACTGGGCTGCATTCCCAGCATATCCTGTAACACCAGTACTTGGCCGTCAGTATGGACGCCGGCACCAATACCAATCGTTGGGATATCTAAATTGTTGGTGATTTGCCGCCCTAGATTTTGCGGCACACACTCAAGCACCAAGGCAAAACAGCCGGCTTGCTGCAGCGCCAATGCGTCACGATAGATTTTTTCTGCATCGGACTCGGTTCGACCCTGCACCTTATGACCACCAAGCCCTTCAACCGACTGGGGAGTCAAGCCGAGATGCCCCATCACTGGCACACCGGATTGCACGACATGGGCAATCGTGTCGAGCTGGCCGGCGGCGCCTTCGATCTTGATCGCGTTGCTACCAGCCTGCATCAGCTCGCACACGGCATCCAGCACTTCCCCTCGCTCACGCCTAGCCGCCAAAAATGGCATATCGCCGACAATAAACTTATCCGGCGCACCGCGACGAACCGCCGCAATATGAGTGGCCATCATCGGAATCGTTGCGTGAACTGTGCTGCTAAATCCGTGCATGACCATGGCCAGACTGTCGCCGACCAAGAGTGTGTCCACCTTGGATTCGTTAAGCAGTTGCGCGGACCAGTAGTCGTAGCATGTGACCATGGAAATTTTTTCACTCGCCACCTTGCGACGATGAAAATCGTGAATCTTCATAAACACCTCCGGTACCTGTCCGTATTCTTGACGTATTGCACGCCTAGAACCCCTCTCAGGGTGGATCAAGTCCTCTTTTGTATTTGAGCCTTGGCCTCGCGGCCGCCTCTTTCCCTCGTATCCCTCGTATCCCTCTCACTCTCCATCAAGAGTCATCGCATTGAATACCTTGCGTCTCCGTCCGCTGTTGTGACACCTTTCCATCTCGAGGTGGCAGACAGTGAATCCGAGCGCGGACCAACGGTAATCGATAAAAGACCTGAAAATCAACGGCGAAAACCGTTGTTTTGCGATGGGGCAAGCAGTCTGCCTAACGTTGCTGATTGAGTTCGTTGACTGCTCGCTTGGCAAGAACTTTCACGAGATGGGCCCGATACTCTGAGGACGCGTGGAGATCGCTGTTAAACCCCGCGTCAGGCACCTCGACATCATTCAAAACTTCCGGCACAAACGAGTGATTGAGCGCATCCTCCAGCGCACATGCACGAAAGGCGCAGGGACCAGCCCCAGTGACGCCCACACGACACCCTGACGCATACTCGGCAACCAAGACACCGACAACAGCATAGCCGGACGCCGGATTACGAAATTTCTGATACGTCGCCCGCAGCGGCACCGCAAAGTCGACACTGACCAGAACATCGTCCGCAGCTAGCGCGGTTTCAAAGAGATCGTGAAAAAACTCGTCTGCCGGAATTTGGCGGTCTTGAGTGTTTATCACGGCCTGCAATCCCAGCAAAGCCGCGGGCAGATCAGCTGCCGGATCGGAATTTGCTACAGAGCCGCCCAAGGTACCGCGGTTACGAACCTGATTGTCACCAATAGACGACGCAACCTGAGCGAGCACCGGCAACTGACTGAGCACGAGAGCATTGCCCGCCACCTCATTGTGCCGGCTCAACGCCCCTACGCGGATACCTGTGCGGCCCTGAGAATCGATCAGTTCTATACCCTGCAGCTCCTGCAGCCCGGACAAATCAATCAAATCCGAAGGTGCTGCCAAGCGCTGTTTCATACTTGGGATTAACGTCATGCCGCCGCTGAGGTACATGGGATCCTCTGCCTCCGCATAAAGAGAACGGGCTGCTGCCAGATCGACGGGGCAATGGTAATCGAATGAATACATGCGGCTCAGGTTTCCCCACTTTTCGCTTTCAGCGCTGCCGCACCCTCGGTAACCGCAGCGACGATATTCTGGTAGCCCGTACAGCGGCACAGATTCCCTTCCATACCCTGGCGTATCGCATCAGCATCAAAGGTCTCGGCCTGGGATACTAAATCCACTGCCTGCATGATCATGCCCGGCGTGCAAAAACCGCACTGAAGGCCGTGGCAGTCTCGAAACGCTTGCTGCATTGGGTGCAGTTCATCCACGCTGCCAAGGCCCTCAATGGTGAGTACCTCCGCATCCTGCACCTGAACCGCCAATATGGCGCAAGACTTCACGGCACGACCATCAACGTGGATCGTGCAGGCACCGCACTGAGAGGTATCGCAGCCTACATGGGTACCTGTGAGTCCTAGGTGTTCACGCAGGACGCTCACCAGCAAGGTGTTGGGCGCCACGTCTAAGGTATACGACTCGCCGTTTACGCGAAGAGACACGTTCATAGCGCGAGCACCATGGCGGTGATCAGCACTACAAAGGCGGTAATCCAAATAAATCCCGTACCGTCTTTGGCCCGCTCCACTGGCGTTTCGACATCGCTTTGAGTTTGGGTCGCATCGGCCTGAGTGTCGCGGTCGCTTTGCTCTGAGTCGTCCTGCATAAATGCCTCGCTGAATGCGGCAAAAAAATCGTCGGCCATTTTCGTAGCCGCACCATCAATTAAACGTGAACCGACTTGAGCTAACTTGCCTCCCACAGTCGCTTGAACCTGATAACTCAAGCGTGTCCGAGGTCCCGAGTAAGTTTCAGTCGGTTTGTCTGGCAAAGCTTCAAGCTGCACGTGGGCGCTGCCTTTGGCGATACCCGCTCCGCCTTTGACCTGCCCGTTCAGGGTATAGCTGTAAGGCGCTTTCACATCGGTGAGCTCTAACGTTACTCGGAAGGCTGCATTTACGGGCCCCACCTTCGCTCGCACCGTTGCATTTAAATTCTCGGCATCCACTTGTTCAATGGATTGACAGCCAGGGATGCTGGCCTTGAGCGCATCAGCATTATTGAGCGCCTGCCAAACACTGTCGACGCTGCCATTTATCGTGTATTCACCCTGCTGCTGCAATGTCTCTCTCGCTGTAATTTCTTCTGCGTGGACGCGACTTAAATCGGTTCGCCAAAAGCCGCGGCACGCTCTAGGCGACTGCTCTCATCGTCGGCTAAATATCGGCAAGCCAGCAGCAGCGCGGCAACACTCAGCGCAAAAGCACCCAGTCCCAAGGTCATGGCCAGCTGCAGAGCGTCGGCACTTTCTACACCCGAGCGATTGTACAGATCACTGAACTGGCCGATCAAAAACGGTCCAAGTGCCAAGCCAACGAAGGTGTTCATCAGCAGATAGAAGGCCGAAGCCGTCGCCCGCATACGCGGCATCACAAGGTCGTTCACCGTACTGGCGGCACAGCCTATCCACGCCGGAGATATCACGCTGAACAAGAAACTGTAGATATAGGCCATGACAATGCTCTGCGTATAAAGAAAGCCGAGCGCAAACGGCACGGCCAACAACGGAATCGCTAACCCGACGTAAAGTCTGGCGTTAACCGTTTTTGCGCGGAAGTGATCGGCAATCACACCGCCCAAAACGATGCCGATAAAACCACCAATCGCTGAACCCAAACCAAGATACAGACCAGCATCCGCGATGGTTTCACCATGAAAACGCTGCATAAAGGGGGGCGACCAAAAGCCAATACCGTAAGTGACAAAGGATATCGCAGGGAACCCGACGGTCGCTGCCATAAATGCCTTGGATTTGAACATCATGCCGTAACAGGCCGGATCAGTGAGCTTTTGGAAGTGTATCCACGTAATGGTTATATACACACCAATACCCAATGCGATCCACTGCAACAGCGTCGGCATCAATACATAGAGGCCGTAGAACAGCGCGACAACGCCACTGGCACAGATCACATTCATTGCGACAGCACGGATGCCACCGGCCTGATACAGGGCAAACAACGAAAATCCCGGCAGCACACTCATAAAAGAGCTGGAGGCCGCTTTAAACGGATGGGGATGTTTGGGTGTGATCAGACCCTCGGACGCTCCACGTATTGGCTCCTTCAAAGTCCACACCCAGATCGCCATCAAAATGCCGGGGATGCCGACGGCCAAAAATGCCGCCTGCCACGCCTTAATCCCCAGAGGAGCCAACGTAGGATCGGGATACCAAGCATGCCAGCTTTGCACGATGGCTCCACCTAAGAACAAGCCAATACCCGAACCCAAGTAAATGCCGCTTGAGTAAATCGCCAGCACCGTCGCCCGCACTTTTGGTGAGAAGTAATCTGAGATCATGGAGAAGGCTGCCGGAGTAGCACTGGCTTCGCCAATGCCCACGCCAAAACGACAAACCGCCAGATGGGTAAAGTTCTGTGCAAATCCCGACAGCGCGGTCATAGCGCTCCAGAACGATAGACCGAGAGCGATCAGATTTTTGCGATTCCAAACATCCGCGAGCCTGCCCAATGGAATACCAAATACCGCATAAAAAATGGCGAAAGCTGTACCGTACAAAAAACCGATTTCTGCATCGCCTATACCAAGATCGAGTTTAATTTCTTCGGCCAAAATCGACAGAATCTGACGATCAATAAAATTGAAAATATAGACAATGATCAGGACAAAGAGCACATAGCGGCCATAGTTTGATCCCCCTACTTGCTCTATTGGTTCTGCCTCATTCGTCGCTGCATCAGCGTGATTCACGTCAGTCAATCAAAGTCTCCCCGTTCCAGTATTCTTTGCTGACAAAATCAGCGACCGGATTTCTTTTCAATTTAGTCAATTGCTTCACCGGTTTCCCCATGGGAATCATGGCGGCGAAAGCCATTTCGTCAGGTACGCCAAAGTGGGCTTTTACCTCGGTCTCCGCCCCTGCCGCGAAAGTCGTTAGCGTACCACCTAACCCCTCGTTACGCGCCGCTAACAAAATATTCCAGACAAAGGGATAAATCGACGCTCCAGAAATCACGCCGACTCGATCCAAATGGCTGTCGAAAGAGGCCACCACAGAGAGGTCGACAAAAACCAGTAAAATTACCGGGGCACCGGTCAAGTTATCCAACATCTGGCCGGGCACTGGTGTTTCCGCAATCTCGGCGTCACTGACCTGACTGGGATTAATCGTATTCAACGGCGCTTCACCCGCCTTTACCTGAGCCACATAGCGGCGCATTTGAGGTTCGATTAGCTCACGCAGCCGCAGTCGCGAGGACTGCTCTCGCACCACTAGCACCTTCCAACCCTGCCGGTTACCGCCACTGGGTGCAAACCGAGCCTGCTCCAGAATATGCGAAATGAGTTCATCACTGACGGGCTGATCCGTAAATTCGCGCGCAGCAAAAGCCGTACGCATAACGTCATACAACTCCATAAATCTCCCCTTAGCATTCAGACAGCCGGCGATCATAGCCTTGGCGGTGGATAAAAAGCGAACTGCTATGATGGGTCAATGCGTCGAATCATTCTGCTGAACAAACCTTACAACGTCCTGCCCCAATTCTCCGACAGCGAGGGTCGAGAGCATCTGGGCCACTACGTCGATCAGCCCGGGGTCTATCCCGCAGGCCGCCTCGATCGCGACAGTGAGGGCCTCATGGTGCTGACTAACGACGGCGCTCTACAGCACAAGATCAGCCATCCAGATCACAAGATGAGCAAAACCTACTGGGTGCAGGTAGAGGGCGCTTGCAGCGAAAAAGACTTGGAGCCTATCAGACACGGTCTGGCGCTCAAAGATGGAATGACACTGCCCATCTCATGCGGGCTCGGCATCGGCGACTACGCCATATGGCCGCGCAACCCGCCCATCCGAGTTCGCAAATCGATTCCAGATACCTGGTTAACGCTAACCCTACAGGAAGGCAGAAACCGCCAAGTCAGACGCATGTGCGCGCATTTGGGCTTTCCCGTGTTACGGCTTATCCGCTACCGCGTCGGGTCGTGGACCTTGGACGGCCTAGAACCGGGCCAGTGGCGAGCGGTTTAGGCGTTATGCGTCAGGCAAAACCCCTGCAAACATCAATTCAGACAGCGGCTTGCGCGGCGACGGCACTTCTCGCTCCCGCAGCGGTTCCGGCAAGTCATCGGCCGAAGCAGGATAGCCAAACGCAATTAAGGCCTGAGTAACAAAGCGATCGCTTAAGTTGAGCACGGCAGGCGCTCGATCGTGGTGAAATCCCCACATGGCATGGGCTGCCAATCCCATATGTTGCGCTTGCAGGGCCATACTCATCCAGGCGCTGCCGGCATCAAAGCTGTGCGTCGCCGCCGGGACATCGTTGGCTTCAAAATGCGTGCGTGCCACCAAGGCGACCAATGCGCCAGCTTTAGCAGCCCAAAGCTGATTAACATCCATCAGCAGATCGAACATCGGCTGCCACTGGGATGTATCGGGCAGGGCGTACACGAAGCGCCATGGCTGGGAGTTGAAACAGGAAGGGGCCCAACGCCCTGCCTCGCAGAGCGTTTGCACTTGCGCCACTGTCAGGGACTCTCCGCTCATTGATCGCGGTGACCAGCGGAGCCTGAACTGCTCGTGTGCCGCCGCTCCTACATCGCGCTGAGCGAAATCAGCGCCGTGTAACAACCCTAAGGCATCAGTCATTTTCCAGCCTCCCCCTTATGCAGGTACTAGCCTTTGAATTCGGCAACAACTGCGGCAATCGATTGCTTTGCATCGCCAAACAACATGCGCGTGTTGTCGCCAAAGAACAATGGATTATCTACGCCGGAGAATCCGGATCCCATGGATCGCTTGAGGACGAAAACGGTACGTGCCTGATCCACATTAATGATCGGCATACCGTAAATCGGACTGTTCTCATCGTTACGCGCGCTCGGGTTTACCACGTCGTTGGCCCCGATCACCACGGCAACGTCCACGTTGTCGATACGAGGATTGATGTCTTCCATTTCAACCAGCTGGTCGTAAGGCACATTGGCTTCGGCCAGCAACACGTTCATGTGGCCCGGCATACGGCCAGCAACCGGGTGGATGGCGTAGGTCACTTCGGCGCCATTTTTTTCCAGCAATTCGCCCAGTTCGCGCACCACATGCTGCGCTTGGGCAACCGCCATACCGTAACCCGGAACAAAGGACACAGACTGCGCTGCTTCCAAAATCAGGAAGGCGTCTTCCGCAACAATAGGTTTCACTTCTCCTTCCACCTTGGTGGCTTGCTTGACCGCACCAAAGCCGGAGAACAAAACGTGTCCAAGAGAGCGGTTCATTGCCTTACACATGATATTGGTGAGAATGATGCCGGCAGCGCCGACCATGGAACCCGCCACGATAAGAATGTTGTTATTGATCGCAAAACCTGCGGCACAGGCTGCCAGGCCGGAGTAGCTGTTTAGCAGCGAAATCACCACCGGCATGTCCGCACCGCCAATGGGCAACACGGCCATCACGCCAAAAAGCAGCGATAAAGCGATAACTGCGTAGAGATAGGGGGAATCTACCGAGGGGTTCAGGCAGAACAACACACTGCAGACAACCAAGCCAACCAAGATTCCGGCGTTAACGATGCGTTGGGCACCAAAGACCACGGCAGCAGAAGTCATCACTTCCGACAACTTGCCCCAAGCCAAAATACTTCCGCTAAACGTCATGCCGCCAATCACGATGGACAGCAGAATCGTTACATCCGTAAACGTGGTGTTGCCCATGTTATACAGGGCTGCCCAGCCAACCATCAAGCTCGCAATACCGCCGGAGCCGTTAAACAAAGCAACCATTTCCGGCATGCTGGTCATTTCAACCTTTTGTGCCGCTATTGCTCCGATCACAGCACCAATTAAGGCAGCAACCAAAATCAGTTCAAACGTGAGAATTTCTTTATTCAACAGGGTCACCGCAATGGCGATCACCATGGCTAAAGAAGAGAGCACGTTGCCTCGCACCGCCGTAGCAGGAGAACCAAGCTGTTTGAGGCCAAAAATAAACAGTGCTGCGGCGACCACGTACCACAGGTTGATCATCACTGCACTCATGACTTACCTCCTGTCTGGCCCGCGTCTTTCTTTTTAAACATGCTCAACATACGGTTGGTAACAAGGTATCCGCCTGCTACGTTAATCATGGCGAACATCACAGCAGCAGCACCCAGATAACTGGACATCGCACCGGATTCGCCACCAGCGGAAATCAGAGCACCAACGATTGTTATGCCCGATATGGCGTTAGCACCGGACATCAGAGGTGTGTGCAGAGTCGCTGGAACCTTCGAAATCAGCTCAAAGCCAAGGAAGATCGACAGCATGAGAACCATTGCAAGAAATACGGCTTCCATAATTTAGCCTCCGCTATAAATGTTTTTGATGGTTTCGTTGACAACTGCGCCGTCTCGGGTGATCACGCAGGCCTCGATGATCTCGTCTTCCGGATCCAAATTCAGAGCCTTGGATTCTGGGTCCCAGAATTCCAGCAGCAAATTCACGAGATTGTTGGAATACATGTCACTGGCATTGCGGGCAACCTCACCGGGCAAATTTCCCTGACCAACCACTTTCACTCCATGGATCTCTACGACCTCGTTCATCACAGAGCCTTCGACGTTGCCGCCTGTTTCGACCGCCATATCGATGATCACGCTGCCAGGCTTCATCGACTCAACCATATCCCGGCCAACGATTTGCGGAGCCGGGCGGCCAAACAACTGAGCCGTCGTGATCACAACATCTGACTGACTGATGATGGCTTTTTGACCTTCTCGCTGCATTTCGACCTGCTCGGGGGTCAACTCCTTGGCATAGCCTTGATCAGTCTGACCAGTATCGCCGAGGTCGATTTCCACAAACTTGGCACCCAGCGACTGCACTTGTTCAGCGACGACTGGCCGAGTGTCAAACGCTTCCACCCGGGCACCTAAGCGTTTGGCAGTAGCAATCGCCTGCAACCCGGCAACGCCGGCGCCGATCACGAAAACGCGAGCGGGCGGGATCGTGCCAGAAGGTGTCATCATCATCGGCATAATCTTCGGCAGATGATAGGACGCTTGAATAACCGTCACGTAGCCGGCCAGATTTGCTTGCGAGGACAGCGCATCCATCTTTTGCGCTCGTGTGCTGCGCGGCACCATTTCCATGGAGATCGAAGTAGCACCCTGTGCAGCTAGGCTTTCGACCAGCGGCTTTTCGTTGAACGGATCTAAAAAACTGATGTACAAAGCGCCCTGCTTTAACGCACCCACGTCTTGTGCGTCGGGTTTGCGCACGGCCATTACGATATCGGACCCGGCTAACAATTCTCCGCGATTCTCAATAACACTGGCGCCTGCTTCCGCGTAGTCGGAATCGGCATAGCCGGACGCATTGCCACAGCCGCTTTGCACCGCGACGGTAAATCCTTGTTTGATCAGTTTGCCTGCATTGGCAGGAACAATGGCGGCGCGCACTTCGCCTGGCCAAGTTTCCTTCGGTACTCCGATTTGCATAAAGCCCTCAACGTTGATTGGTCGATTGTGTGGCACGTTCCTGAGAACGAATCACTCAGAAGGACGCAAGACGAAACACCTCATCTACCCGCCTCATCGCGGACGGCAAACTAACAGCGCGCCACACGCCAAAAAAAGGAATAACTCACAAGCAATACATTCCTGTGTGGAAAATCACTTGGAATCTTCTTTTTCCTAACGTAACCGGTAAATTGTGTACGTGATGTGGAGAAAAACGGCGCGATCGTTGACGAGTATCTTGCATGTCGCGGCGCGCCTTACCACAATCGATGACCTGCTCAGGGGAGCCAACTACTCGCGCTTGGGGAGACAACTTTGGCTACGTCGAACAAAAAACACATCAGTAACCGTGCAGCCTTGTTTGCGGTCATTACTGCATTCATCGTCGGCATGATCGGCACCCTCGCCGTTCGGCCCGTCCACGCTCCTGCGGTCGCGGCAGGCCCAGCCACAGAGTCAAACCGAGCCGTCCGCATCAATTGGCGGTTGCCGGTGGTGTTTCAAACAACTATGCCGGTGCTTGGGGACAATCCGGTTTATCTGACCAGCGCGCTCAAAGCAGCCAGCGGCGGCGCCATTAATCTTCAAGTGTTTGAACCCGGTGAGATCGTGCCAGCGTTCTCGATCACCGATGCAGTACGCGACGGGAAAGTCGCCGCGGGCTACACGTGGCTAGGTTACGATCAAGGAAAAATCCCCGCGTCGCCGCTGATTTCTGCCGTGCCATTTGGCATGGAACCTTGGGAATACAGCGCATGGTGGTACGAAGGGGGCGGCCGGCAGCTCACCGAAGCTCTCTACGCACGCTACAACATCCACCCCATTTATTGCGGGATGACAGGCCCGGAGACTGCCGGCTGGTTTCGGCGACGTATCGAAACGCTGGATGACGTCCGGGGCCTTAAAATCCGATTCGCTGGCCTCGGCGGGCGTGTGATTGAGCGTTTAGGCGCAAGCGTGACCATGCTGCCTGGCGGAGAGATTTTCCAAGCCCTTGAGAAAGGCGCGATCGACGCTACGGAATTTGCGCTGCCCGTTGTCGATCAATCCTTAGGGTTTAATCGAGTAGCTCCTTACAACTACTACCCGGGCTGGCACCAACCGTTCACGTCATCACACTTGGTCATCAACTTAGAGAATTGGAATGCGCTTGCGCCACCCGATCAGGCTATGTTGGAGCTTGCCTGCACGGCTGCAGTCACGCGCAATCTGGCACAGGCGGAAGCGCTGCAGGGCTCTGTGATTCAAGGATTTGCGGATATTGGAGTCTCTGCTGAGATTCTGCCGGAACCCTTGCTACGCGAATTGAACAAAGTGTCAGATCAAATTCTTGAGGAAGAGGCCGAAAAAGACGCCGATTTCGCCGAGATTCTTGCCTCTCAACGCGCCTTTCGCGAGCAATACGCTGAGTGGAAGTCGCGAGCCTATCTGCCAAGAGATTTTTAATGGCACAGAACAAAGATTATCTACCCCACACCCAATGGTCTCAGCGGATAGACCGAATAGCCGATCAGGTCGGCCGCGCCATCTCATACATCTGGCTGATATTACTCGGAGTCATCATGCTCAATGTGCTCATGCGCTACGCATTCAATGAGGGACGCATTGAGATGGAAGAACTCCAATGGCATCTGTATTCCATCGGTTTTCTCTTGGGCCTAGGCTATGCCTATCAGGCCGACGCCCACATTCGCGTCGACGTTCTGCATGAACGGCTTCGTCATCGCACCAAGGCTTGGATAGAGCTTTACGGCATTCTCTTGTTGCTCCTGCCCTTTATCACGCTCGTGTTGATTTACAGCATCCCCTTCGTCGCCTCGTCCTTCGCAGTTGCCGAGGTGTCCGCGTCGCCCGGCGGTCTGCCATTGCGTTGGCTAATCAAAGCCGTGCTGCCACTGGCATTTTTACTGCTGCTGATGACCGTTATCGCAAGGACCATTCGAGTCTGGCACTTTTTATTTATCGATGCTCGATCCAACTCGTCTTCGGTTAACCTTGGAGACCACCTTGCCAGCAAATGAAATTCTCGCCATTGGCATGTTCATCAGCTTCATCGCCTTGGTGTTTACGGGTTTTCCTGTCGCTTGGCTACTTGGCGGACTATCCGTTGTTTTTAGTGCCTTGGCCGTCGTACTAGAAGCAGACTTCCATCTCACAACAGGTATGGACTGGAGTTATACCTCACTGACTGTCGAGCGCATTTGGGATGTGATGGAAAACTGGGTCATGGTCGCTCTGCCCATGTTCATTCTGATGGGTTTGCTGCTGGATCGCTCGGGTATTGCGAACCAACTGATGCACAGCTTCGCACGCTTGTTTGGCAATTTGCGTGGCGGCCTTGCCATTACCGTTACCGTTATCGGACTGCTACTCGCCGCCACGACAGGCATCATCGGGGCGTCGGTCGTGCTGCTTGCACTGCTTGGACTACCCGCCATGTTGGAGCAGGACTACGACAAATCCTTAGCCGCGGGTACCGTATGTGCTGTGGGCACCCTCGGCATTTTGATTCCACCCAGCATTATGCTGGTGCTGATGGCAGATCGGATGTCCATGAGTGTAGGTGATCTGTTCCTCGGCGCAGTATTCCCCGGCGCTCTGCTCGGCGGCTTGTACATTGGCTATCTGCTGCTGGTGGGGTGGCTGCAGCCAAGGCGCGCGCCTGCCGCACCGAGCGAACCCATGGACTGGGCGGCGATCAAAGACCTGTTTTGGGCAATTTTACCGCCGGGCTTCCTGATTCTCGCTGTACTGGGCAGCATTTTTTTAGGTTTAGCAACACCCACCGAAGCCGCAGGCGTCGGCGCTGGCGGCGCCCTGCTGCTGGCTATCCTCAAGCAACAAATATCGCGAACCGTGATGCGTGAAGTCTTGCATGAAACCACGCGCACGACGGCCTATATTTTCGCCGTGCTGCTCGGCGCCACAGCCTTTTCGCTGGTACTGCGGGGCCTCGGCGGAGATGAGTTGATCGAGGGCGCATTGCTTTCACTGCCATTTGAGCCTACGGGTATTATCATCGCAATTTTATTTGCGACTTTTTTACTCGGCTTCTTTCTTGACTGGATCGAACTAACCCTGATCGTCTTGCCCTTAGTGGCTCCAGTGGTCGCTAATCTAGGCTTTGACCCTATCTGGTTCACCATTCTTTTTGCCGTTTGCCTGCAAACGAGCTTTCTCACTCCTCCAGTGGGGTTTGCTATTTTTTATCTTAAAGGGGTCGCACCGGAAGGGGTCGACGTCACGACCATATATCGAGGGGTCATACCCTTCATTGCCCTGCAGGTGCTTGGCATGCTCGTTATTTTTAACTGGCAGGCCATCGTTACGTGGCTTCCCGCCCAAGCCTATGGATAAGCAACGCCTTAAGGGCGACAATTGCCCCCTCAGTGAGGGCGAGCTGCCGCCGAAAAACATCATCCACCTGCCACGTTGAGGAATTCCGATGAGCGCTTATCAAGTAGTCGCGCGCAACTTCAGTACCAGTAGCGAAAATCGCATGCACAGCGATGAGATCGCGAGCCGCTACGGCTTTCGCGGTGCCTTGGTGCCCGGCGTCGCGATCTACGGTCACTTGGTCAAACCTTTCGTCGATCAATTCGGCGCACCATGGCTTGGCGACAGCAGCCTTGAGGTTAAATTGATCAAACCGACTTACCACGGAGATCAACTTAACATTGCATGGACGGACGCGAGCCAAGGGGTGGCCGCTACCAATCAGAACGGAGAACTGGTGGCGCTTATCGCCAGCCACGCGGTCACAGAGCTGCCTGAGGATTTAGGTCTGGAGGGCGACATGAAAGTACCGGGGCGGCCCGAAATCTGCTGGGACAATGTATGCGTCGGAGAAGTATTCTCGCCGCGTGCGCTGAAGCTTAGCGGCCAGGAAAACAAGCGATACTGCGACGAAATCGATGATGATGACGCTCTCTATCAAACGCACATTCACCCTCATTATCTGCTGTCTCTGGCCAACGAAGCCTTGATGCAGGAATACGTGATGCCAGCGTGGATTCACGTAAAATCCAAGATCACCCATCGCTCGGCACTGCGTGTTGGCAACGAAGTGCTCTTGCGCAGCGTGGTCACAGACCGCCGGGAACGCAAGGGACATCAGTTCATCACCTTCCATCTGACGTTTTGGCAAAACGAGCGCGTTGCGGTCGATATTGAACATCATGCGATTTTTCGGATCGCCGAATGATGCGACTGGCCGTCCTGGCTTCTCACGAAGGTTCTACATTGCAAGCATTGATCGACGCCTGCGCCAGCAAAGCTCTGGCTGCTGAAGTGGTTCTCGTGATCAGCAATAACAGTCGAGCGGGTGCCTTGCGTCGCGCCGATGCGGCTGGCATTGAAAAACAGCACATCAGCGGTAAAACCCACGGTTCTCACGAGGGAGCAGACCGCGCCATGGTCGCCGCCCTGAATGATGCACAAGTGGATTGGGTCTTGTTGCTCGGTTACATGAAAAAAATGGGCGACGGAGTCCTTCGCCAGTACAGCGGTCGAATCATCAACACTCATCCAGCACTGCTGCCTGCTTTCGGCGGCCAAGGCTTCTTCGGACGCAAGGTACACGAGGCGGTACACGCCGCTGGGGTGCTGGAGTCTGGAGCCACCCTGCATTTGGTCGGCAGAGAATACGATACAGGCCCCATAATTGCCCAGATTAAAGTTGCCCTATCCGCTGATGATGACGTCGATGCCATTGAGCGCCGGGTCAAAGCTGCTGAAAAAAAACTGTTACTCGATACGCTCAGAGATATGGGTAGCGGAAAACACCCCTCGCACTAAGACCTTGCCAACAAAGCCAGTGCCCGGGCATGCAAAGCCTCGTTAGCTGAAGCCAACACCGTACCGCCCAGACTGGGATTACCTCCCTCCCAATCGGTCACGACACCGCCAGCGCCTCGAACAATCGGCATCAACGCTTGAATGTCGTAGGCCTTCAACCCTGCCTCTACGCCAAGATCCAAAGAACCCATGGCTAACATACCAAACAGATAACAATCTCCGCCCAACTTCGTCAGTTTGGTGGCGTCGCTCAACTGCTTAAAGCGCCGTTGTTCAGAGGATGCTAACCAATCGATTCCTGTCGTTGACAGGCAGGCGTCCTCTACCAACTCGCATACGCTAGTCGAGAGCGACTGAGACTGCCCGCCTCGCTCAAACCATGCGGTTTCGTTATCTCCGCTAAATAGCTCATCCGTGTAGGGCTGGTACAGCACCCCGATAACGGGCCGCTCGCCGTCAAACAGTGCCAGCAATACCCCCCAGTGCAGCATGCCGGTCATAAATGCCCTTGTGCCGTCGATGGGGTCAATAACCCACGTAAGGCCGTTACCGGGCTTGAAACCAAACTCTTCACCAAAAATGCCGTGATCGGGATAACTTTCTTCGATAGCTGCTCGAATCACCCGCTCACCAGCCTGATCAGCCAGAGTCACCGGATCGAAACCTCGTCCTTCCAATTTGTTCATCACCTGTGCGCCCGACCTGAAATACGGCAGGATCGCTTGTCCGGCAGCTCGCGCTGCCGATTGCGCAAAATGCAGATATTGGGCTTTCTGGCCGGCGGACACGGCTATCGCCGGTGTGAACTCAAGAGTGGCAGACATAGGTATCTCCTCGTATGTCGGCCAGTTTAGCATTGGCTGGCCCTCGCGCGTCTTAGGCTTTTAGATGAGGCTGTGGTTCAGCGCCCTCTTCCCGACGTCAACTAAAAAATCACGACGACGGCAACATTTCATCTCTTCTCAACACCGATGCATGAGATACTCCTCGCGCATGTCAAACCACGATCTTACTCAGGGCCCAGTATCGGCCTCGCTAGCGCGACTGACGGCCCCCATGATGGTGGGGGTCTCTTCTAGCATTCTCGTGCAAGTACTGGAACTGGGTTTCATCGGGCAGCTCAGTACCGCCCATGTTGCTGCAATTACCTTTACTTTTCCCTTGGTGATGGTTTTAACCAGCATCGCTTTGGGCATCAGTATTGGCACCTCATCTGTGATCGCTCGCAGTGTCGGCAACCGCCAGAAGAATATGGCTGAATCAGCAGAAAATTCGCCGTTGTCTGCTCTGCAGACCGATGAAGTGGCAATGCTGGGGACTCACAGCCTGATTTTAGTATTTGCGTCGATGCTGATGATTTCTTTTTTGTGCTGGCTCAGCATCGACCCATTGTTCACAGCCATGGGGGCCGAACCTGAGTTGCTGCCGCTCATTCACTCCTACCTTGACATTTATCTGCCAGGTAGCGTGCTCTTCACCACCACGATGATCTGCGGCAGCATCATGCGCGCCAATGGTAGCGCCAACATTCCTGGCGCGATCATGACGATCAGCGCAGCGTTCAATCTGATACTCGACCCAATCTTTATCTTCGGCTGGTTTGGCTTTCCCGCCATGGAGCTTGCGGGAGCCGCAACCGCAATGACTCTATCCCGGTTAGGTGCCTTGATTGTCTCGTTGTGGTTTATTTCACAAGGCGATTTAGTGCTAAGCGAGTCCTACTTCCGAGGATGGGTTCGCTCAGCCAAACGGATTCTCCACGTCGGCATACCCGCCACCGCAACAAACCTGATTGGTCCGGTCACTGCTGCCTATATCACCTATCTGATTGCAGATTACGGCGAAGCAGCCGTTGCCGGTTTTGGTGTTGCAAATCGAATCGAGGCCGTGGCCGCCATGCTGATGTTTGCCTTGTCAGGCTCTATTGGCCCTTTCGTTGGACAAAATTGGGGGGCGCATCAAGTTGGACGCGTGCGTAACGGCGTCAGAGCCAGCTATCTGTTCAGTCTTGGCTGGGGCCTGATCGTCGCAATACCCCTGTTCTTTTTCGGCGAGCAGGTCGCCTCGTGGATCGAAGCGTCACCAGTGGTGATTGAAGTCGCCGCGATCTATCTTGCCATCGTTCCAATGAGCTATGGACTTTGGGGGGTTCTGATGATGTCTTCAGCTTCATTCAATGCGCTGGGCAAGCCACTACCCAGCACTGCTCTCTCTTTCGGCCGCATGATCGTCGTCTATGTGCCACTGGCCACCCTGCTCAATGAGGCCCTCGGCTATATCGGCATTTTTATCGCCACCGCATTAAGTAATGCGATGTTCGGCATCATCAGCTGGCGCTGGTTTGCCATGCGACTAGATCTCATGGCGAATCAGTTGTCGCGCTGAATGCTCCACGTTAAACGCAAGGAATCTGTGCTCATGTTTCAACGACGTTTGTTGACACTTTCAGGCTTGGTCCTGTTGACAACTTTGGCCATCGTTTTGCTGCCCCTCGTCGTGATCATAACGTTGATCATGAGCCTAATGCCGAAATTTCGCACCACTCCGCAGGCCCTAACCTTTATCTACGGATTTCTAGGCCACGAATGGGCGGGATTGGCTCGATTCCTATTTGTGTTGATTCGATACCCGAAACACGAACACATGGACAAAAATCGAGATATTCAATTTTGGTGGGCCCAAAGTCTGTTCAACATGGGTAAACGCCTATACCAACTTCGAATTGAAGTCACTGGCACTGAAGCACTCGCGGGCAACAGTGCCTTGCTGCTGTCCCGCCACTCCAGTATGGGCGATACAGTTCTACCGCTGTTGTTTTTCGGCAAACAGCGGAGCGAAGGCTTGCGCTATGTGCTCAAGCAAGAACTGCGTTATCTACCCTGTCTGGACATTGGCGGTCATCGCCTGCCAAACGTCTTTGTTGATCGGTCCGGCACCGACTCAGCAAAAGCGGTTAAAGAGGTGAGCCAGCTGATCGCCACAGCTGGCGAAGATGAATCGGTGCTGATCTATCCAGAGGGCACGAGGTTTACCCAGAAAAAACACGACAGTTTGCGCAGCAGACACCCCAAACTGAAAGATCAGCTAGACCGTTGGCCAAATCTCCTGCCTCCGCGACTGGGCGGTGTGTTGGGAATGTTGGAGGCCAATCCGGGTAAAGATCTGGTTTTTCTTGCGCATGCCGGGTTTGAAGGATCCGCGGACATTCATGACTTGCTCGGCGGCGGTTGGTTAAATCAAAAAGTATGTCTGCACTTTTGGCGCATACCGTACAGGGAAATTCCGAGGGAAAACGTAGATGAATTTCTCTTCAAAGAATGGGACAAGATGCAAACCACTGTCGTCAACCTGCTACAGAAAATAGGAACAGCCACCTGACTCAAGCCATAGTTTGAGAGCGGTAGTCTTCAATTTTCTCCAAAAGCTCAGACGACAACTCATCAAATTGCTGCAATGACTGGAGCGGCGGCGCCAAATTCGCATCGCAGGAATCTTGCAGGGCTCGGCTCAAATGTTGCAGCTCTTCGAAACCATAGCCTGCATAAATTCCATACAGCGTATGCAGTTCTGCGCTAGCTTTCGCAAGATCCCCGCCAGCCAAGACTTTGTGCAATATCGTAT
>JAAXKB010000025.1 GCA_012269545.1 Gammaproteobacteria bacterium
CACCTATCGTAAAGCTCGCCAGCATCAGCAACAAAAACGGTTTCAGCCTAGTGTAATCTGCCAGCGCACTGGCACTGAGATTGGTCGCCACAGAGACGAGGGCTTGAGGAATAAAGTAGGCGAATGCCTCTTCTCGGCTGCGGCCGGCCTCGGCAAAGATGGCAACGATATGAAAAATGACGGCGGTTCCAAACAGCGCATGGATCGACAGGCCCATGGAGTACAGCCAAAAAACCACATTCCTGCGCACCTCTTTCAAGGTGAAATTCCGCTGCACAACTTGCTCTTCATGACGATCCAGAGAGGGAGCTTGGTTGTCCGCCAGCAAGCCGCAAGACTCGGGCTTATCACGAATGAGCAACAAACACAGCAAGGCGAACCCCGGACCAACGACTACGGCCAACCACCACAGAGCGGCGCGCCATTCCCAAACATCAATCAACACGGCCAGCAGCAGCGGAGCCAGCGAGAACCCCAGAGACACGATAACCCCACGCACACCGGATACCAGACCTCTTTTCCGCTCAAACCAAACCAACAGCATATTGCGGCTAGCGCTTGTCATGACACCTTGGCCACTAAAGCGCACGCCAAAATACCCGACAACCATGAGGCAAAACGTCACAGCAATCGTGTTGATCCCGAGCAAATCAGTTAGCCACAGACTTATGACATCAACTAAGGAGATAAAAATAACCGATGCGCCCAGTAACAAGCTGGCAGACACGAGCACAAGCCGCGGACCGTACTCGTCGTAAAAACGACCTGCGCGAGTCAAGAACAGAGCACTGGAAATTGTTCCAAGCATATAGGCAAGGGAGAGTTCCGTTCGACTCAGACCGGTGATCTCAATAAATGCATCGGCAAATACGGCCATTCCCATGGTTTGACCGGGAACGCTGAACAAAAATCCCAGCGTGGATATCACGGCAATTACCCAGCCGTAAAAGAAGGGTGTCTTTCTTGCTGGGAAGGGCCAATCGCCACGAAGGCGATGGGACATTCCTGAGGATTCAGTCATACATTACCTAGATTACCCAAATCCCTACAGAACGAACGGTCAGAAATAGGGCCTTAAGCGTCAATGGGTTTATCCGGTTTTTATGGCTCTTGCCTGCTCTGCCAGTTCTTCGGCAACCCGAGTCACCTCAACTTCATCCTCGCCTTCAACCATAATGCGAAGTAACGGCTCAGTGCCTGATGGCCGCACCAATATGCGGCCACGATCTTCAAGCGTCTGTTCATGAGCCGCAATTGCTTTGACCAAATCGGGATGTTCACAAATCGCAGCCGGTGAATCGACGTCCACGTTGAGCAGCAGTTGCGGCGCCTTCGTGAGACCTGAGGCCACCTCGCTCAACTTGAGTTCGGCGTCGCACATGGCGACCAGCACCTGCAGCGCAGCAATAATGGCGTCACCAGTACTGCACAGGTCCAAGGTCAAAATATGCCCAGATGGTTCCCCGCCCAGGGTCCATTGGCGCTGGTGCAGGGCCTCCATGATATGCCGGTCGCCAACCTTCGCCCGAACAAAGGGCACCGACAACTCCTGTAATGCTCGCTCCAATCCTAAATTTGACATCACCGTGCCGACAACGCCTCCGCGCATTGTCTGTCTCGCTTGACGACTGCGCGTGATGGCATACAGCAAGTGGTCACCGTCCAGCAATTTGCCCTTTTCATCCACCATCACCAAACGATCACCGTCACCGTCGAATGCAATTCCCATATCAGCAGCTTCTTCGATGACACGTTGCTGCAATTGCTCTGGGTGGGTGGAGCCACAGCGTTCATTGATATTAAAGCCATCCGGCTCCGCAGACATTGTGACAACCTCCGCACCGAGTTCACTGAACACCCGGGGGGCCGTCTGGTAGGTCGCGCCATGCGCACAATCCAGCACAACTTTAATACCACGTAGACCGAAGTCCCGAGGCACGGAGTTTTTGCAGAACTCAACGTATCGGCCGGGTGCGTCATTAATCCTCGAGGCGCGGCCCAAACTGGCAGAATCCTCACAGACCATCGGCTGATCAATCATGGCCTCGATTTCACCCTCTAACTCGTCGCCGAGCTTATTGCCCTTGCCGTCAAACAGCTTGATGCCATTGTCGTAGAAGGGGTTGTGTGAGGCACTGATCACCACCCCCGCATCAGCATTCAGGGTGCGTGTCAGGTACGCGATCGCGGGCGTTGGTATCGGACCAAGCAAACTGACGTCCGCGCCGGCAGAAACAAAGCCGGACTGAAGCACAGACTCCAGCATATAACCTGAAATCCGCGTGTCTTTGCCGATGAGAATATGCGGGCGGCGTCCTTCTTGGGTGAACACTTTGCCAATCGCCCAGCTGAGCCGCAGACAGAATTCTGGCGTGATTAGTTCTTTTCCGACGAGACCGCGAATGCCATCTGTACCAAAATGCTTTTGACCCATTTATCCGCCCCTTTGTCAGATCCGCAATCCCCACTCTCGGTATTTATTCACCAGATGGTCGAACGTGCCGTGGAATGTCTTTGTAACTGGCGAAAGAATGACAGTGGACTCTCGATAAAGCCAGCCAGACTGCGAAAGACCTGCCGCCGGCGCTTATTCCGCGTTGTATGCACCAAGCATGCGAAGCACATCAGCGCTCTCTTGCACATCGTGCACGCGCAGCAGATCTGCGCCATTTTGCACCGCTAACATGAGAGCCGCCAGACTGCCTGGCATGCGTTCGTCAACGGGTTGGCCGGTAATCAAGCCAATCATCGACTTGCGAGATAAACCAACCAACAAAGGGCAGGTCTGCACCCGGGAGGCCGCGAGATTCCGCAACAGCGCCAGATTGTGCTCAAGAGATTTGCCAAAACCAAAACCCGGGTCCACTAGCAGCCTGTCGGCGTCAATGCCTGCTCGCTGACACAGGCGGAAACGCTCAGCCAAATAGCGGGACACTTCCGTTACCACATCCGCATAGGCAGGGTCTTTCTGCATGGTCTGAGGAGACCCTTGCATGTGCATCAGCGCGTACGCCACATCGGAGTCTGCAACAGCTTTCACGACTTCCGCGTCACGGCCTGCGGTTATGTCATTGATCATGCCTGCCCCGTGCCGAATGGCAGCTCGCACGGTTTCCGCGTGGTAGGTATCTACGGATAACACAACCTCCAGATCAGACAGGGCTTCTAGGACCGGCAAGACGCGTCGCTGCTCCTCTTGACTACTCACCGCATCGGCTCCGGGACGACTGCTTTCGCCGCCGATATCCAAAATGACGGCGCCCGCTTCCACCATGGCAGTGGCTTGGGTGAGCACGGCGTCCAAGCGCACTGTCTTCCCGTCAAAAAGCTTGCCACCGTCGGAAAAGGAATCAGGAGTGATGTTGAGAACGCCCATCAACTGAGGCTCTGAGAAGGACACGACCCGCCCTGCACAGCGCAGGTCGTGTGTCCTGTAACCTGTTTTGTCGGCCCCGCTTGGCTTAGGTTTCTTCGGCTGGCCCACCAATCGGAGACCCCTGCTCTGTGTCGCTTTTATCGAACCCAGAGCCAGACGGTGGTTCAGTGGGGTGTCGAGGCTTGCCGCCGGCCATGATGTCGTCCAACTGCTCAGCTGACAACGTCTCGAACTCCATCAGAGCGTCTGCCATCGTATGCAGCTTGTCGATGTTATCGGTTAACAACGTTTTCGCCTCTGCATAACAGTCATCGATGATCTTTCGCACTTCTGTGTCGATGGCGAACGCGGTCTCGGGAGAATGCGCCTTCGGCTTTGCCCCCGCAGACATGCCCAAAAATACCTCGCCATCGTCCTCGTCATACATCAGCGGGCCGAGTTTTTCGGAGAGGCCCCACTTGGTGACCATGCTTCTGGCCAGTTGAGTGGCGCGCTCAATATCGTTCGAAGCCCCTGTCGTAACGTGTTCGCTGCCAAGGGTGATCTCCTCTGCAATACGGCCGCCAAATAGGCTGGAGATTTGAGAACGTATGCCCTGCGCGCTCATACTGTAACGATCTTCTTCCGGCAGAAACATGGTCACGCCAAGTGCTCGGCCACGGGGAATGATCGTTACTTTGTATACTGGATCGTGGTCGGGCATGAGCCTACCCACAATGGCATGACCTGCTTCGTGATACGCTGTATTTCGCTTCTCTTTTTCCGACATAACCATGGATTTGCGCTCGGCACCCATCATAATTTTGTCTTTCGCTTTGTCGAATTCTTCCATGCTTACTAGGCGCTTGCCGCCTCGGGCGGCGAAAAGTGCTGCCTCATTGACCAAATTCGCCAGATCCGCGCCAGAGAAGCCTGGCGTACCGCGTGCGATAATGCTCGCGTCCACGTCATCCGCTACTGGCACCTTGCGCATGTGCACTTTGGTGATCTGCTCCCGGCCGCGAATGTCCGGCAAGCCCACCACCACCTGACGGTCGAATCGCCCGGGACGGAGCAGTGCAGGGTCGAGCACGTCTGGGCGGTTGGTCGCCGCTATGACAATGATGCCGTCATTGCCCTCAAACCCATCCATCTCGACCAGCAGTTGGTTCAGCGTCTGTTCGCGCTCATCGTGTCCGCCGCCCAAACCCGCGCCCCGGTGACGCCCAACTGCATCAATCTCGTCGATGAAAATAATGCATGGCGCCTGTTTCTTCGCCTGCTCGAACATGTCGCGCACTCTCGACGCGCCAACACCGACGAACATTTCGACAAAATCTGAGCCGGAGATTGAGAAAAACGGCACCTTGGCCTCGCCCGCAATGGCTTTTGCCAGCAGGGTTTTACCCGTGCCGGGTTGCCCTACCATCAACACGCCGCGAGGAATATGGCCGCCCAAACGCTGAAACTTGCCGGGATCACGCAGAAATTCAACCAGCTCCTGAACGTCTTCCTTGGCCTCGTCGACACCCGCCACATCAGCGAAGGTTGTTTGAATTTGATCTTCGGACAGCAGCTTGGCCTTGCTTCGGCCAAACGACATCGGTCCGCCACGGCCACTGCCTCCTCCCTGCATCTGCCGCATGAAAAACATGGCCACTGCCAGGATGATCAGAATTGGGAAGCTGGCTAACAACAGTTGAGTCCAGACGCTTTGCCCTTCTTCCTCAACGAACTGAAATTCGATTCCGCGATCACGCAACTCGCTGACGAGACCCGGATCGTTGTCGAATCCGGTCACAGTGTATCTTCCGCCGGAACGATCCGTCGCATAGATCCGATTACCCTGAATGGTCACTTCGTCCACTTGACCATTTTCGACGGAGCTCAGAAATTCCGAGTATTTCACCGGCGGATTCTGGGAATCCACGTTGAAGTTACTGAATACAGTCAGCAAAACGGCCAAGATGACCAGCCAGAGAACTACATTTTTACCCATATCAGACACCAGGGTTTCCTCACGTTATTTACGTTGGCGCTTTGTTTTTACCAAGATCCACGCCGCCTTACATGGAATTCGCAATCAGAGCCAGACACTTTACCCTGACCACCGTATCTCAGCACATCGTATGCGTGTGTGTACGCCTTCGCACCCAGACTACACGACATTTTCACGCTCAAGGGTGATGTTGACCGCTTTTTTCCGACTATTTCCTATTCAATAACTAAACACGGAAACCTTGGGCTACGACAAATACCTCTCGCGACTCGGATCTTGAGGCCTTTGGCTTGGTCACATGCACCTTTGCATAGTGCTTCCTCAATGCAGCGACCCAATCATCCAACCCTTCCCCTTGGAAGGCCTTGATCGTCATCGCGCCATTCCGCTTCAACCATCGTTGGCAGCTTTCAAAGGTTACATCCGCCAAGTCCATAGCTCGCGCCTGATCCACTGTGCGTATGCCAGAAATATTTGGGGCCATATCGGATAAAACAAGGTCCAATTGCCGGCTGTCTAATATTGTCGATATTTCTTCGTTCACCGCTTGATCTCCGGCAAGGCCCTCGATCACATAAGTATCTTGACTACTGGTGATCGGTAACGGGTCCACGGCAATCAGCAGACCACCCTGAAGTTTGCCCTCCAAATAGTGGGTCCATCCGCCCGGGGCGGCCCCAAGCTCTAACACTCGCTGTTTGGGTTTGATGATGCGAAAACGTTGATCAATCTGCTCAAGTTTAAAATGTGCGCGGGAAACTTGACCGCCTCCCTGCGCTTGACGCACAAAGTAGTCTTTACGCTGACGCTGTAACCATCGCTCACTGGATTTGCTGCGTTTGGCCATTCTAAGGACACCGATTACCCATTTAAAAAAACGTTGCTGGCAGTTTAGTCGCCGCTCGCTATAGGATACCCCAATGCAAACCAATACTTTGAACACTCAGCAAAAGAAGTCGCTCCGCGGCGTTGCCCATCACCTTGACCCGGTAGTGGCCGTTAGCGAGCGTGGTTTAAGCCAAGGCATCGTCGATGAGACCGAGCGGGCTTTACAGGATCACGAATTGATTAAAGTCAAGGTTTTTGGCATCGACCGTGCGAGTCGCGATGAGATCGCATCTGAACTGGCGGAAAAAACGTCATCCACGGTGCTGCAAAAAATCGGCAAGGTCGCCGTGCTTTACCGACACAACCCAAGGGCCAATCCAAAGCTTTCCAATGTGGCCAGATACCTCGAGCGGGCGGATACCTGAGTTAAGCAGGCCGCTCCGTTGCGATCGCCCGGCCTGTTTCGAGCGTTACTAAATGAGTTCGACCGCTGATACCTCGTATTCCCGATCTCCTCCCGGAGTGGAGACTGTCACAACGTCGTCTTCCATCTTGCCAATCAAGGCACGGGCAATTGGTGACATTACGGAAATTTTATTCTGTTTCAGGTCGGCTTCGTCCTCCCCGACGATGTGATAACGAATCGTTTCATCCGTATCGCAATCAATGAGCGTAACCGTCGCACCAAAAATCACTTTGCCGCTTGCCTCTATCTTGGTCACATCGATAATCTGCGCGTCCGCCAATCGAGCCTCGATTTCTTGCGCACGACCCTCATTGAAACTTTGTTGCTCGCGGGCCGCGTGGTATTCGGCATTTTCCTTCAAATCACCATGAGCGCGCGCTTCGGCTATGGCCTCAGCAATTTCTTGACGCAATATACCCTTACGGTAGGCCAGCTCTTCCCGCAGGCTCTCTGCGCCCTTTACGGTCATAGGGTTTGGCATAGGACTATTCTCCTTGCACCAGCGCACTGTGCAGTTGCTGAAGGCTGGTCACTTTGTTACCGATTCCTTGACGAATCGCGATACAAAACGCCTCGCCACCGGTAAGCGTGGTTGTGTAACACACCTTCTGCTGCAGCGCCAAGCGACGAATCACGGCTGAATCGGCAATAGATTGACGGCCTTCCGTAGTGTTGATGATCAAATCAATTTGCTCATTTTTAAGCATATCAGAGACATCCGGACGCCCCTCGTTGACTTTGTCTATCTGATCACATTCAACGCCAGCCCTGTGCAGTTCTCTTGCTGTACCGCGGGTTGCGACCAGCTTAAAGCCAAGATCAACAAGGTTCCTACCCACGTCAACGACACCAGCCTTGTCCACATCTTTAACGCTCAGGAAAGCCCGCCCGCCTTGAGGCAGACGTTCGCCAGCGCCCAGAGAGGCTTTGCAAAATGCTTCACCGAACGTCTCGCCGACGCCCATAACCTCGCCCGTAGACTTCATTTCCGGGCCTAAGATGGGGTCGACCCCAATGAATTTGTTGAATGGAAACACAGATTCTTTTACGTGCACAAACTGAGGGATGACTTCCTCAGTGAAACCCAGATCTTTCAGCTTTTGGCCCGCCATACAGCGCGCGGCCAGCTTCGCTAGGGAGTGCCCAATACACTTCGATACAAATGGCACCGTGCGCGAGGCTCTCGGATTCACCTCAAGCACAAAGACATCTTCCCCTTGCACAGCCATTTGCACGTTCATCAAACCCACAACATTCAACTCTAAAGCTAACGCTTTCACCTGCTCGCGAATTTCGTCTTGAATCGCTTTTGGCAAGTTGTAAGGTGGCAGCGAACATGCCGAGTCACCAGAGTGCACGCCGGCCTGTTCGATATGCTGCATGATGCCGCCGATCACAACATCGTCCCCATCGCATATGGCGTCCACATCGACTTCTACCGCCTGATCCAGAAAGCGATCCAGAAGAACCGGAGAGTCATTGGATACATCGACCGCATTTTGCATGTACTGCCGAAGCTCATCTTCGTTATACACAAGTTCCATGGCTCGACCACCCAGAACATAGGACGGGCGCACAATGAGCGGATAGCCTATCTCTTCTGCGCGCTGAACACCTTGCTCAGCATTGGAGGCAACCCGGTTGGACGGCTGGCGCAATTTGAGTTTATCGACCAATGTCTGAAAACGTTCCCTGTCTTCCGCTCGATCGATAGCGTCTGGACTGGTGCCAATTATCGGAACACCCAACTTTGCGAGATCTTCCGCTAGCTTCAACGGTGTCTGCCCGCCAAATTGCACGATCACTCCGGTGGGCTGTTCTACTTCCACGATTGCCAAAACGTCTTCCAGCGTTACAGGCTCAAAGTAAAGGCGATCTGATGTATCGTAATCCGTCGAAACCGTTTCCGGGTTGCAGTTCACCATGATGGTTTCATAACCATCCTCACGCATTGCCAGAGCTGCATGAACACAGCAGTAATCGAACTCGATACCCTGGCCAATACGATTTGGCCCGCCACCAAGCACCATGATTTTTTGTCGATCTGACGGCAGGGCCTCACATTCTTCCTCATAGGTGGAGTACATGTAGGCACTGTTGGCAGGAAACTCTGCGGCGCAAGTGTCGACGCGTCGATAAACCGGTTTAACGCCCACCGCCTGACGCGCCGATCGAACATCGGTTTCCGAACAGCGTAGAAGATGGGCAAGACGCCCGTCGGAAAAGCCCTTACGTTTCGCCTGACGCCAGAGCTGCTCGGTCATATCGGCGCACTGCCGGCCGGCATAGCTTGCTTCTTCAGCAATCAGGTCCTCTATTTCGGCCAAAAACCAAGGGTCGATTTTGGTCAAATCAAAAATATCTTCCAGGCTAAAGCCAACCCGGAATGCGTCAGCCACGTACCACAGTCGCAGGGTGCTCGGTGACGCCAGTTCGCGTTTAAGAACGCTACGCCATTCTGCATCTTTCGTATCCAAAATAGGATCAAAGCCCAGCATGCCGATTTCCAAGCCGCGCAGTGCTTTTTGCAGCGACTCCTGAAACGTGCAGCCTATCGCCATCACTTCACCAACCGACTTCATCTGGGTCGTCAGGCGAGTATCGGCCTGAGGAAATTTTTCGAAAGTGAACCGAGGAATCTTGGTAACAACATAGTCGATACTAGGCTCAAAGGACGCCGGAGTTACGCCGCCCGTAATGTCGTTATCAAGCTCATCAAGGGTGTAGCCAACCGCAAGTTTTGCCGCGATTTTTGCGATGGGGAACCCGGTGGCCTTGGAGGCCAATGCAGAAGATCGGGACACTCTGGGATTCATCTCGATCACTACGACACGGCCATCTTCTGGACTGATACCAAACTGAACATTTGATCCACCAGTCTCTACGCCGATTTCCCGAAGCACAGCAATCGAGGCATTCCGAAGAATTTGATATTCCTTATCGGTCAACGTCTGAGCTGGCGCCACGGTGATACTGTCGCCGGTATGCACGCCCATCGGATCCACATTTTCGATGGCACAAACGATGATGCAGTTGTCTTTTTTATCCCGCACCACCTCCATTTCAAACTCTTTCCAGCCAAGCAGCGACTCGTCAATCAGTAGCTCTGAGGTCGGCGAGAGATCTAGGCCCCGCGTACATATTTCTTCAAATTCTTCACGGTTGTACGCCACACCACCGCCGCTACCACCTAGGGTAAATGACGGGCGAATAACGCAGGGATAGCCGAGTTGGCTTTGCACCTGGAAGGCTTCTTCCATGCTGTGAGCGATAGCCGAGCGGGGCGTTTCCAAACCAATTGCTTTCATCGCTTGATCAAAACGCTCGCGGTCTTCGGCTTTATCAATTGCATCTTGGCTGGCGCCAATCATCTGCACGCCAAACCGCTCAAGTACCCCCTCACTGACTAAATCCAGCGCACAGTTCAGGGCGGTTTGACCTCCCATGGTTGGGAGCAAGGCGTCCGGCCGCTCTCGTTCAATAATTTTGCTAACCGTCTGCCATTCAACTGGTTCCACGTAGGTTGCATCGGCCATGGCGGGGTCGGTCATTATGGTTGCTGGGTTCGAATTAACCAGTACGACTCGATATCCCTCGTCCTTCAGGGCCTTGCAAGCTTGCGCTCCAGAGTAATCAAACTCACAGGCTTGGCCAATCACAATCGGGCCTGCGCCAAGGATCAGAATCGATTCAATGTCAGTACGCTTCGGCATTTAACTTTTACCTCTTTTGCTCGAGCATCAAATCGATGAATTGATCGAATAAATACTCGCAGTCCTGCGGGCCAGGACTCGCTTCAGGGTGCCCCTGAAAGCCAAAGGCAGGCCGCTGCGTGTGGCGGATCCCTTGTACGGTGCCATCGAAAAGCGACTTATGAGTGCACTTGAGATGTTCAGGCAAACTGCTTTGTGCCACTGCGAACCCATGGTTCTGACTGGTGATAACGACTTCTCCCGTCTCTAAATCTTGAACGGGATGGTTTGCGCCATGATGACCATGGATCATTTTTTCTGTCTGCGCCCCACTGGCAAGAGCCATCAATTGATGGCCCAGGCAGATGCCAAACATTGGGATATTCTTGTCGAGAAACTGGCGGATCGCTTCAATTGCGTAGACGCAAGGCTCAGGGTCACCCGGTCCGTTGGATAGGAAGACACCATCGGGCTGCATGGCCAGCACCTCAGCAGCGCCGGTTTGAGCAGGCACCAAGGTAAGATCGCAACCCTTACTCGCTAGGATACGCAAGATGTTGCGCTTTACTCCAAAGTCATAGGCAACAACCTTGAATTTCGGTTCGGACAACTCGCCGTAGCCAGATTCGCGGCTCCAGCAAGTCTGCGTCCATGGCCGCTGAGGACCCGTGACCTCCTGCGCCAAGTCCATTCCCGACAAACCGGCAAAGCCTCGCGCGGCCTGCAGCGCCTGCGCCTCGCCTGCCGGCGTCTCAGCGGAGTCATCCGCCAGAATACACCCAGCCAAGGCGCCTTTTTCTCGCAGTAATCGTGTGAGGCGACGCGTGTCCACGTCGGCAATGGCTACGGTATTTTGCGCTGCCAAATAGTCTTGCAGCGTGCCGCGTTCACGCCAGCTGCTTGCGCGTCGAGGGACCTGACGAATGATGAGCCCAGAGGCCCAAACCTGATCTGACTCCTCGTCTTCGGGCGTTACGCCGGTATTGCCAATTTGAGGATAAGTCAGCGTGACAATTTGCCGGCAATAGGAGGGATCCGTGAGAATTTCTTGGTAACCGGTCATGGCGGTATTGAATACCACCTCACCAACAGATTGACCTGTGGCACCAATTGATTGGCCGTGAAATACGCTTCCGTCTTCGAGCACTAATAGGGCAGGTCTCAAGAAGATTCCCTTTTAACTGATCTGCAACCTGTGAAGGATTGCGACTTCTCGGCCGCGATCAATCACGCCTAACCCCGCTGGTTTTTTTGCCATAACGCCCTTTTTCCGACCTCTTTCCCAGACGCAGGCCAAGGACACCTGGCCAAACGCGGGAAGGCGCAGGCAGAGTTCCAAAAGTGCTGAGAACGAGTCAGCGGGTTAGGCGGTGAGTGTACGGAGAGATGAGTAAAAAATCAGCAAAAATCTGCGCTGTTTCGCGCCTTCATAACTGGCGGCGGCAGAATCTAGATGCCAAGCAAATCCTGCATGTCGTACCATCCCGGAGCAGCATCGGCAACGAACTCCACTGCCCGCAATGCGCCTTGGGCAAAATTCGCTCGACTGTGAGCACGATGCGTAATCTCCAGTCGCTCGCCATCGCCGGCGAAGAGCACCGTGTGCTCACCAACAATGTCTCCGCCACGAATGGTGGAAAAGCCAATCGTCTTAGGGTCCCGGGCGCCGGTAATGCCTTGGCGACCATACACAGCATCTTCCGCTAGGTTGCGATGCAATGCCTTCGCCAGCACCTCGCCAATTCGCACGGCGGTGCCGGAGGGGGCATCAATTTTATGCTTGTGATGAGCCTCAATCACCTCCACGTCCACGTCGTCACCCAAGGCTTTGGCCGCAAGTTCAATCAAGCGCATGGAAAGATTCACCCCAACACTCATGTTCGGCGACACGAAAATCGCAGTGCGTTGAGCATACGCACGCAACAATTGCTGCTGGCTTTCATCGAAGCCCGTGGTTCCCACGACCATGCTTTTACCTTGCGATGCACAGACCTCGGCAAGAGCCAGCGTCGCCGCGGGCACGGTGAAGTCAATCACAACATCAAAGTCCGCGGCATGCTGGGATGGATCAGCGCTGAGCGCCACATTGAGCAACCCGATGCCGCACACGGTCCCCACATCGTCTCCGATCTGAGGGTGATCCGTATGCTCAAATCCTGCGGTAAAGGTCAAAGACTCCGACTCCATAATGGCCTGCACCAAGGTTTTACCCATGCGCCCTGCCACGCCTGCTACTGCCACTCGAATCATGTCGTTGCCCGCTCCATCCATATTCGCCATGCCCGAACGCTATGCGCCACAGACGTTTGGGTCGCGATACCGAAAAAACCTATGGTTTCAGTTCGTCGAAGAAACTTTTTACACCATCGAACCAGCTTTTGCCTCTCGGAGAATGCTTGCTATTCGAGTCAAGGGAGTTTTTCAACTCTTGCAGCAAAGTGCGCTGCTCGTCAGTCAGCTTGACCGGCGTCTCCACAATCACCTTGCACAACAGATCGCCAATGCCACTACCTCGCACCTGAGTGACACCTTTCCCGCGCAGGCGGAAGACTTTGCCGCTCTGTGTTTCTGCCGGCACTTTCAGCTTCACTCGGCCATCCAGAGTCGGCACATCCAACTCGCCACCGAGCGCCGCATCAGGGAACGATATGGGCACCTCACAGTGCAGGTTCCGGCCGTCACGCTGGAAAATCGGATGCGGTTTGACGTCGATTTGCACAAAGAGATCACCGGCTGGGCCGCCATTCGGACCCGCCTCGCCCTCGCCGGTGAGTCGGATTCGGTCTCCCACATCTACCCCAGGAGGGACTTTTACGGATAGGGTTTTACGCTTTTCAACGCGGCCAGCACCAGCACAGGTGTTGCACGGATCTGCGATTATCTCGCCTCGGCCTCGACAGCGTGGACAGGTTTGCTGCAGCGAAAAGAAGCCTTGAGACACGCGAATTTGGCCTGCGCCATTACAATCCGGACAGGTAGCAGCAGACGTCCCCGGTTTCGCTCCAGACCCGTCGCAATCATCGCAGGCAGCCAGCACTGGAATCCGAATCTCGACGGCATCGCCATTCACTGCTTGTTCAAGCGACAACGCCATGTTGTAGCGCAGATCGGAACCGCGCGCAGGACCGCCACGACCGCCACCGCGGCCGCCGCCAAAAATGTCGCCGAACACATCACCAAAAATATCACCGAAGCCGCCGGCACCGCCCGGTCCCGCGCCGTTATTCGCATCTAACCCCTCGTGACCATACTGGTCGTAGAGTTGGCGTTTCTCAGCGTCACTGAGCACTTCATAGGCTTCATTGGCTTCTTTGAATTTTTCTTCAGCGGACGCATCGTCAGGGTTACGGTCAGGATGCAGTTTCATGGCAATGCGGCGATAGGCCTTTTTCAGGTCGCTGTCAGAAACGTCACGGCCAACACCGAGGACTTCGTAATAATCTTTCTTTGCCATGTCTTTTCTTCCCAACATTCGCGTCAACATCGTTCAATCAAGATTGACGTCAGGGCCGCGCGTATCACCGTATGTTTAACGGCGAAAGCCACCGAAGGGTGGCTTTCGAACGGATTTCATTGAACCAAAGCGTTACTGCTTTTGCTCTTTGTCCTCTTTGACCTCCTCGAACTCGGCATCCACAGCATCGCCGTCTGGCGCGCCGTCACCGGCCTCGCCGGCGGCTTGCGCCTGTTCTGCGTACATCTTTTGCGCCACCTCGGCAGACGCTTCTGAGAGCACCTTAATTTTCTCTTCGATAGCCTCCTTGTCGTCACCCTTCAGGGCTTCTTCCAAGTCCGCTGCCGCCGCCTCGATAGCAGTCTTTTCTTCTTCCGACGCCTTATCACCCGCATCTTCCACCGCTTTGCGAGCACCGTGAATCAAGCCATCGGCCTGATTACGCAAGGTCACCATTTCCTCGAACTTTTTATCGTCCTCGGAATGCGCTTCTGCATCTCGAATCATCTGCTCAATTTCTTCGTCGGAAAGCCCGCTGGAGGCCTTAATGACGATGGACTGTTCCTTACCCGTGGCCTTGTCTGTTGCGGAAACGTTCAATATGCCGTTCGCGTCAATATCAAAAGCCACCTCGATTTGAGGCATTCCGCGTGGCGCAGGTGGGATGTCCGACAAATCAAACCGGCCGAGAGATTTGTTATGACCCGCCTGCTTGCGTTCACCTTGCAGCACGTGAATCGTCACCGCGGTTTGGTTGTCATCTGCGGTGGAGAAGACTTGGGTCTTTTTCGTCGGAATGGTCGTGTTCTTTTCAATCAGCACGCTCATCACCTGACCCATGGTCTCGATGCCCAGAGATAACGGACTAACATCCAACAAGAGCACATCTTTGACGTCTCCGGCCAAGACCGCTGCCTGAATAGCCGCTCCCATAGCCACCGCTTCGTCTGGGTTTACATCTCGTCGCGCTTCTCGCTTGAAAAACCCCTTAACTTGCTCTTGCACCATGGGCATACGAGTTTGTCCGCCCACCAAAATGACATCATCAATATCATCGATGCTCAGGTCTGCGTCCTGTAACGCAACGCGGCAAGGGTCGATGGTTCGACTAACCAAGTCACCGACCAAGGATTCCAGCTTGGAGCGAGTCAGCTTTGTTACCAAGTGCTTCGGCCCAGTTTGATCCGCCGTAATGTAGGGCAGATTGACTTCCGTCTGTTGGCTGTTGGACAACTCGATTTTGGCTTTCTCGGCCGCCTCTTTGAGACGCTGTAACGCTAGAGGATCATTGTGCAGGTCGACGCCGTTTTCTTTTTTAAATTCATCCGCTAAGAAATCGATGATCTTGAGGTCAAAATCTTCGCCGCCCAAGAACGTATCACCATTCGTTGAGAGCACTTCGAACTGATGCTCCCCATCGACTTCGGCAATCTCAATGATTGACACATCAAAAGTGCCGCCACCCAAGTCGTAGACTGCAATCTTTGCGTCACCGCGGTTTTTGTCTAACCCGTAGGCCAGCGCTGCAGCCGTAGGCTCGTTGATAATGCGCTTCACATCCAAGCCCGCAATCTTGCCGGCGTCCTTTGTGGCCTGACGCTGGGAATCATTGAAATAAGCTGGGACTGTAATCACCGCTTCGCTGACGTCTTCGCCCAAGTATTCTTCCGCCGTCTTCTTCATCTTTTTTAGAATCTCGGCCGAGATCTGCGGGGGCGCCAGTTGCTCGCTGTTCACGTCAATCCAGGCATCACCGTTACCCGCAGCCGCTATTTTATAGGGCACCATCTTGATGTCTTTTTGCACGACATCGTCTTTGAACTTCCGACCAATCAGGCGCTTCACCGCAAACACGGTGTTGTGCGGGTTAGTCACCGCCTGGCGCTTGGCATTTTGTCCGACCAAGATCTCGCCGTTTTCGGTATAGGCAATGATCGAAGGCGTTGTTCGATCACCCTCAGAATTTTCGATGACTCGCGCATCACCTCCGTCCAAAACCGATACACAGGAATTGGTCGTGCCTAAGTCGATACCAATAATTTTTCCCATCTTCTTCTCCGCTAGTACTCTTTCAAGGTGAGCTCTTGGCCCGCCTCAAATCTTTAAATTTGATTCAGTGTTGTCTGCAACGATGCTGTCTATGTTTGGTCGAACGCGATTTCTTCAAGGCCTGAAAACGTCGGACCTAACAATTACTCGCCTTTCACCACAATAACTTTGGCCGCTCTGACCAGCCGACCGTTCAGGGTGTAGCCGCGCTGCATCACGTCCATGATCGAATTTGGCTCCGCATCGGGGTTCGGCACCATGGCCATGGCCTCGTGCAACTGGGGATCAAAGGGCTCGCCAACAGGGTGGATTATGGCAACTCCTGCTTTTTCAAGAATGCCGACAAACAGCTTGAGCGACAGGCTGATGCCCTCCGCCATGCTGGCCGCGTTGTCTGTCTCCTTGGCAACTTCCTCGGCTTTTTCCAAACTGTCCAGCACAGGTAGCAAATCGCCAAGCAGTTTTTCCACAGCAAACTTGTGCGCATTCTCTACGTCACGCTGAGAACGACGGCGCACATTTTCCATCTCTGCAATCGTTCGCAGCAGCTGGTCTTTCACCTTGGCCAATTCGTCGGCCTCATCGCTGGCATCCTCCGCATCAATCGGCTGCTCTGCATCTGCCTGCTGAGCCTCGGACTGAGCTTCTGAGTCAGCGGGTTCGGCGCTAGAGGATTGGCCCGACTCACTGCCCTCGTTCTTGTGCAGCTCATCGTCCTGCTTTTCTGACTCTGGTTCGTTACCCATAGCTGTGCCTCATTCACCCTTTTGCTGCGCTTTATAGGGGTGGATCGAGAGAAAACAAGGGGTGGCCGCAGATTCTCAGCCGTTGGAAGATTCAGGAGCCGTTGCGCATCGCCGCGCTCAACACCTTGGCTGTGACATCGACTACTGGAATGACGTCTTTATAATCCATGCGCGTGGGCCCGATAACGCCGAGGACACCGGCCAGCTCACCGTTCACTTGATAGGACGACGTCACGAGAGACATGTCGCCCAGTGGACGGTAGCCGGACTCTTTGCCGATAAACAGTTGTACACCGGTGCTTTCAAGGCACTGATCGAGTAACGTCAGCACCCTGCCTTTTTTGGATATTGCTTCGAACAAACTCTTCACCACCGACGTATCTGCGGAGAAATCCAGCAGCCGACGCTCGCCGCTGACCAAGAGTTCCTGTCCATTGCTATCACCGCCCGGCATGGCTTGAGCCGCCACATCTAAGGCACGCTGCATCAAGGCATCCATTTGCTCCTTGTCCTCACGCATACTGCCGATGACCGCATTCCGCACTTCCATTAACGGCCTGCCGCCGAATTCTCGATTAATCAATGCGGCTGCCTGAGACAACTCATTGTCCGAAAACGGCTCCTCAACGTGGATAACCCGATTTTGCACCTCGCGGTCGTCCAGCACCAAAATCACTAAGATTCTGTGCTCGTCGAGTCGCAAAAACTCAAGCTGGCGCAGGTTCACCTGATTTTTCCGGGGCGTTGTTATTAGACACGTCATTTGCGTGAATTGAGAAAGCATCTCCGAAGCCGTGGCCAGCAGCTCGCTAGGGCTCATGTTCGGGTTAAGCTCATTTTCAAGCTGCTCCACCCGATCCTCTTGTCTGGATTCAAAACTCAACAGCGTGTCAACGAAAAAGCGCAGCCCCAACTGGGTGGGCACCTTGCCCGCAGACGTATGCGGCGAACTCACCAGACCCAACGCTTCTAAGTCCCCCATCACATTCCTCACCGTGGCCGAGGAGACCTGAACCTGAGGCAGCATAGCGAGCGCTTTGGACGCGACAGGCGTGCCGTCGGAAATGTAGTGCTCAACCAGCAGCTTAAGCAACTGCTGAGCTCGATGATCTACCTCACCGCCAAACGATTTTCCCGTTCTCGTATCTGACATACGCTTTCAACCCTTTGAGGATGCGTCCACCGCCCTTGCCACTGCGCGCAATGCGCGCAGTTGAAATCTTATACCAGGCGGCCGGCTCATCAAGAACCTATTCTTAGACTGAGAATTCTTGATCATTCTGGCGGACACCGTGCATGCTAGGGCAACATAAAATGGTACGCTGCTGAGCTACTTACCAGCCACATTTTACCGACCCATATGCTGAATCAACTCACCATCCGCAACTACGTCCTAGTCGACCATCTCGACATCAGCTTTGCGCCCGGCTTAACGGGAATTACCGGGGAATCTGGCGCTGGCAAATCGATTTTGTTGGGAGCCCTTGGCCTGCTAATGGGTGATCGCGCAAAAGCAGAAAGTGTCCGACCCGGCACTGAAAAAGCTGACGTGAGCGCCGAGTTTGCCTTACGCCCGGGTTCTGCACTGCATCAACAGCTTTGTGCAGACGAACTCATCGACGCTTCTGACGATCACTGCCTAGTCAGACGCATCGTCAGTGCTGAGGGCCGTTCCAGAGCGTTTATTAACAGCATTCCCGTCACTCTCGGCTATCTGAAAGACGCCGCAGAGCACTTGGTCGACATTCAAGATCAAAACCAACACCAGCGACTGACGGATCGTATCGTGCAGCGCAACATGCTTGACGAATTTGCCGAGGCACAGCAACTGGCAACAGAAGTATCGAACCTCTGGAACGACTGGCAGGCCAGCGTGCAAGAAATCGAGCGCCTGCAGAGGCTCATCGCCACCCAGGACGACCGCAAAACCCTGCTGAGCTATCAGCTGGAGGAATTCGCGGCGCTGAACGTTGCCGAGGGCGAATTGATGTCACTGGAGACCGAACACAAACGACTGGCTCAGGCCCAGAACATTCAGGGACAGCTCGCTCAAGTGCAGGCCAGCCTAGAAAATCTGGATGGCCTGCGCCAAGCGACCAAGATAATTGAGTCGATTGATGACAGCCACAGCGCGCTGGAGGCCGGAGTCGAAACGCTAAACTCCGCTCTGGCGTTGATTGACGATGCAGCGCGAGACCTGCGCCAATATGAAGATCAGGTTGTTGTTGACCCGCAGGCGCTGGCAGATGCTGAGGCCAGATTGGAGCAAATATATGATCTGGCGCGAAAACATAAAATCCAGCCAGAGCGCCTATGCGAACACGCTCAAACCCTGCAAGACGAATTCAACGCAATCGCCTCAGATCGTACTGTGCTGGAGCAACTCAGGGCAGACGAACAGGTGCAACGCGAAGCTTATCGCGCAAAAGCCCAAACCTTATCCTCCCGACGACGCAAGAAGGCCGGATCATTTACTCGGGCCATTGACCTCAACATGCATCAACTGGGCATCAAAGATGGCGAACTGAGCATTGTGTTTCACGAACTCGAGGGCGAATTTGGCATGGAACAGATTGAGTTCTATGTCCGCACCAACAAGCGTTTTGAGGCGGGCCCACTCAACAAAATCGCTTCGGGCGGCGAGCAAACTCGAATCAATCTTGCCATTCAGATCGTCGCAGCCCAACGCAGCGACCTCCCCTGCTTAATTTTGGACGAAGCTGATGTTGGTGTTGGCGGCACAACGGCGGATACCGTTGGCAGAATTCTCAGGGAACTGGCTGAGCGTACACAGGTGATTTGTGTAACCCACGCGCCGCAAGTAGCAGCTAGGTCGCACAATCATATGCGTGTGATCAAAAACGGCGCTCACACTGATATCACCGCTTTGTCCGAAAACGAGCGCGTCGAGGAGTTGGCGAGGATGCTGGCGGGTGCTGACGTCACCAGCAAAACACGCGACTATGCCAAGACCCTTCTCAGCGAAGCATCGATCGCGGTGGCGAACCACTAAGCATCAGAATTAATTCCACAATCAACCCACTTCTACGCGATAACAGATGGTGCTCAACACACGGAGCCTTTAACATCACGTCCATGAAATATCTCTACTTTACGGTACTCGCCCTTAGCGTTGGCGGGTGCAGCCTGCCGCAGATCAAAATGCCGGACCTAAAGATACCTCGGGTCTATAAGCTGTCCGTGCAGCAGGGCAATGTCATCACCCAAGAAATGATCGATCGCTTAAAGCCCGGTATGACAAGGAATCAAGTGGAATACGTCATGGGGAGACCGGTACTTCAGGACCCGTTTGACGATGATCAGTGGGTTTACCTGTACACGATGGAGGTGCCCGACATCTTCATGCAAGCTTTCAAAATGGTGCTGGTATTCGAAGATGACACCTTGGTCACCATCACCGGAGACTTCATACCCACCACGGCGGAGGAGCGAGCTCAAGAAGAGGCTCAAGAGGATTCCCAAGAGGCACCGGCTGGCGCCATGTCTGACGAGACGTCCTAGGTACCAGCGCGCTGGCTTTCGGCCCTGCGTCGTCTGGCGGTTTTCGGATCGATCAGCAAGGACCGATAGATCTCCAGCCGATCACCCGCTACGAGCGAAGTCTCCAACGACCTTGCCTGCCCAAACACGCCTACTGCCGAACCATTAATTTCCCAATCAGAGCATTCGGGCATTTGCGCAAGGTGCTCTATCGCCTGCGCAATGGTTGCGCCCTTAGGAAGCTCAAGCACCACTTGGTACTGTTTGGCGGTCAGGGCATAAAGCACTTCAATCTTCATCACACACCAGCCTGCTTACCCACAAAATCGATTCGCTGGGCAAACGCCTCCACCATGCGATCAGCGAGTTTCTGTGCGATGGGATGAATCAACCCGGCGAGCAAACCCGCAGCAACGAAGTCCAGTCGCAGGTCAATGCGACAGCCCTCGTCTCCCAGCGCTTTAAAGCGCCACTCCCCTTCCAGACGTTGAAACGGCCCGCTCTTCAGCGACACCTCGATGCCCTGGTTAGGCACTCCCTTGTTCAGCGTCACAAACCCATATTCCGCCCCCGCCTTGGCGGCGGTCACTTCTGCCTCGACCCAATCCACTTGATCCGCGTCTTGGTGACGATTGAGCACAGTTACCGCATGGCAGCCGGGCAAAAATTCCGGGTACCGTTCAATGTCTGCAACCACGCCATAAGCTTGAGCTACGGGCACCATCAGCAAACACGAGCGGGAAATTTCCGTCACTGCCAAAGCCCAGACAACATGGGCCAAATGGTGCTCAGGAATACCGCCATGACACCCAGAGGCGCGACGATTCCAGCAACCACCCTCCAAACCCAGCCCAAGGTAGGATTTTCGATACCTAACTGCTGCTCAACCATGCCCTTTGGCAACAGCCAGATGGCAAAGAACGTGATCAACATGCCCCCAAGGGGCAGCAGAATATTTTGGGAAAAATAGTCCACGCTTTCAAAAAACGTGAGACCGCCGGCAAAGGTGACGTCGCTCCAAACATTGAAGGAAAACACCGTACCCAGCCCCAAGAGCCAACAGATGACGCCAAGGCTAATAGCCACCCTTTGTCGTTTGGCATTGTATTCTTCGACCAAGAACGACAGCGCAGGTTCTGTTAAGGAAATGGCCGAGGTGATCGCGGCAAAACTCAGCAACAAGAAGAACAGTGCTCCGAAGACGCTGCCAAAGGGCATCTGACCAAAAGCCAACGGCAGTGTGACGAATGTGAGTCCCGGGCCCTGAGCCACTTCCAGTCCATTGGCGAAGACGATCGGGAAGATCGCGAGACCCGCGGCAACAGCAATCAGCGTATCCAGCGCGGCAATAGTAACGACAGTGGTGCCGAGATTGGCGTCATCGGGTACATAGGCTCCATAAGCCATCATGGTGCCCATGCCGAGACTCAGGGTGAAAAAGGCTTGGCCCATCGCGATCAACCATGAATCGGCGGTGACCGCATCCCACTTCATGTCGAACATAAAGGCCAAGCCCTGATCGAACCCGCCAGAGTTGAGGCTGTATACCAACAGGACGATCAACAGCAAAAACAGCAGCGGCATAAACCACCGTATTGCAGCTTCCAGCCCCTTTGTAACCCCTCGGCCAACAATCCATATGGTGAGGATCATGAATCCAGTCTGATAGCCAATGAGCTGGAGCGGGCTGGCCAAAAAATTGTCAAAACTCTGGCCAACCATTTGCGCGGACGAGCCTTCAAAAGCACCGCTACCGCTCAGCCAAATGTAATTCACCGCCCAGCCGGCAATTACTGCGTAGTAGGACAGAATCAAGAAACCTGCCAGCACACCCATCCAACCCAACACGGACCAACGCTGGCTTCGTCCCGAGACTTTGGCCAATTTACGCATGGTGTGAATGGGGCTGGAGCGCCCCTGTCTTCCCAGCAGCACCTCACTGACCATAATCGGAATGCCCACCGCGGCGATACAAACCAGATAGATCAGCACGAAGGCACCGCCGCCATTTTCACCGGCAATGTACGGAAACTTCCAAATATTGCCCAAACCCACAGCAGACCCTGCGGCAGCCAACACAAAGAGCCAGCGACTGGACCAGCGCTGTGAAGAAGCCGAAGTGGATGTCGTCATGTGAACCCCTCGCCAAAGATGCCAGAGATTGTACTACCGAATGCCGTCGTCATGACCAAAACTGAGCAGAATTGCCGAATTACAGCAGGACCTGTGGCATGAATTCAGAGCGGTCGCAGAGTGCTATATACTCCTACTGCCTCATCCCTTAGTCACTCGGACACGCCCATGGCAAAGTCAGGAAAAAAAACCAGCCCCGGCAGCATTGCGCAGAATCGGCGCGCGCGTCATGACTATTTTATCGAGGATAAGTTTGAGGCAGGACTGATGTTGATGGGCTGGGAAGTGAAAAGCATTCGTGACGGCAAAGTGCAACTGGCGGAAGCCTTTGTGCAGATTCACCAAGGTGAAGCCTATCTCTCAGGCTGCAACATCACGCCCTTGCTGAGCGCGTCTACCCACGTCATTGCAGAGCCCCAGCGTATGCGCAAGTTGCTACTGCACGCCAAGGAGCTGTCGCGTTTATTTATCGCCAGCCAGCAAAAGGGCTACACCATCGTGCCTCTGGCACTGTATTGGAAAGGCAACAAAGTGAAGTGTGAGATCGCTTTGGGCAAGGGCAAGAAGCAACACGACAAGCGCGACGCCACGCGTGCAAAAGACTGGGCGCGAGACAAGCAGCGCCTATTTAAAGTTACGCGCCAATAGACCGTCGCCAGGCGACCATTTCAATCGCCGCTACCGCCGCCTCTATACCCTTATTGAATTCATCGTCAGACGCCCGATCGACCGCTTGTTGCATCGTGAACACCGGCAAGATCTCAACCACCACCGGACGACGAAAGTCATGCATCACCGACCCCAAACCGCGCATGGACTCTTCGCTGATCATCTCAAAGTGCAAAGTGTCACCCTTGATGATCACGCCAAAACAAATGATGGCATCGATCTGCTGCTCAATGTCTTGCACCAACAAATCTCTGGCCGCCAACGGAATTTCTAACGAACCCGGCAGCGTATGGGTTTGCACGTCGGTATAGCCTGCCTGAGCCAACACCTGCTGGCAGGCCGCAGTCATACTCTGCACCAGTTCGGGATACCATTTAGATTGCAGAATGCAGATACGCCCCGGTCGATCGATGGTCGGCAAGGCCGACGTATCAACCACGGTTTTCATTTAGGCGACGCCCTCAACCCTCTGCTCAGGAGTGATCAGCCAAGCGCCAGACCCCGCATCCAAGGTGATGCGCCCGGCGCTGGAAAGTGCGGTGCAATCTGCGCGCAGCTGCCAGGCCGGCACAGGAGTGTTCTCTTCGCGCAGGACATCCGCGATCGCGCCGACATGCACAAGACCGTCGCCCGCTTCGGCGATTCCCTGCATAACGGAGAAGACTTTTTCGATTCGTCTGGAATCTAAACTCATGGGCTCTACCCGGCTTTTTACTACAACGCGATTTTGTACCAGAAAGCATACACCGCCGCCAGAAAACTTGTGATGTGACGACGGCCTCACTTGGCAGTTCGGACCTCGGTAACGCTAAGGGCAATAACGCGAATGTGTTATACTCCGACGCAATTCAACAACGAACAGAACGGGAGCTAAAAAACAGCGAACGACCCTTTCGAACAATCACCGATGTTATGAGCCCGATATAAACGGGCTCTCTAAGAACATGGGGGCGACTTGGTTTCAGACGCGTCCGCGTCGAAAGCTTGGCTTT